>CANNOC010000019.1 GCA_947507155.1 uncultured Collinsella sp.
AGTCCCTTGCGGCGTAGCTTTTATTTAAGCCGTCCAAGTTTTGGGGTGCAGTTCACGAAACGCTTTCCGGGGGCTCTGCGAGACATTGGATTGAAAAGCCTGGCGGGCGGGCCTATGTCCAAGTGCCAACAGCGACCAGCGCGTTACTCGGCGTGCGCGTAATCAACCTTGGCGCGGCGAGCGGTGGCCTTCTCCCAATCGCTGGTGCCCTCAAAGACATCCTGCTTGTAGGGATTGCGGCCGAGCTTCTTGGCACGGTAGGCGATGTAGATGATCGCGGCGACGTTGGCGACCAGCGCGGCGACCGAGACCGCGGTGGCGGCGCCGGGGTCGAGCGTGGAGTGGGTCACAAAGATGGACTCCTCCTGGAAGTACGGGAATACCTGGGCAAACATGCACCAAATAGCAAGCGTAAAGGCGCGGTTCTGAATCCAGCCGCCCTTGTTCCAGATAAAGGCGGCGACGGTGGGCGCCAGCAGCAGCGCAAAGCCGCAGAACCAGGAGTGGGTGGGCAGGCAGTTGTAGGTGTAGCAGAAGTTCCAGATATCGTAGGCGATGATGTAGACCCAAGTCATGTCGGGCCACAACATGTCGGTCTGATCCTCGGAGGCGTAGACGCTCCACCAACCGGTCATGCAGAAGATGTTGATGAGACCGGCGATGCCGTTGAACACGTTGTTCCAGCCGGCAAGCTGCGTGGCACCCTCGGAGGTGACCCAGGTGGACTGGCCCAGGACAAAGAAGTGATAGGCGCTCTCGAAGTCGGACACGACGGCGATCATGATGTTGATGGCGACGATCACAAACGGCCACGCGCGGAACCAATGCGCCTTGCCGATCTTGCCCCACTGGTACTTAATGGCAATGAAGCCCCAGCAACCGGCCAGCGCCGCGTACACCTTGGCGTAGTGGAACCAGCTGTTCTGGTACACATGGGTGGGGTTGGTGAGCGCCCACTCGGCGCCCTGTGAGACGCCGATGGCGATGGCGACGCAGTAAATGGTCATGGCCAGCGGAGCCACGCCAAAGATGATTGCTGCGCCCAGCTTGGTGCGGCGGCCGACCTCGTTGAGCACGATCAGGCCAATAAAGACCATGGCCCAGCCGGCCCAGTGGATAAGGGTATCGCTACCCCAAACATCGAACAGCATGCTGCTCTCCTTTCACACGCCCGCGGCCCCTCTTCTGATCGCGGGCAGTTTGGCCAAATGTCGTCAGTTCTGGGGCTTGCGCTCCGGATACTTGGCGGTGTAGCCCTCGATGTGGAGCGTCGAGGCGATGATTTCCTTGACCGTCTCGTCGGGCACATCGGGGTGCGTGCGGATATACATCAAAAGACCCATGATGAGGGTGTAGAACGTCTCGTAGACATGGTCGATGCGTAGCTCATGATGGGCGACAAAATCCACCACGGTGGTGTCGCAGATATACTGCGCCACGCGTTGGACCACGTTGTGCAGAAAGCCGCCGTAGAGCGCGCCGCTGCTGGAGGTGAGCGTACTCGGCAGCTCGTGGCCGCTGGCGACCAGGCGCTTAAAGAGCGGGGCGACGGTGTCGAGTGCGCCCTCGATATCGCCGACGGTGCGGTTGGCATTCCACTGCTCGAGCTCGGAGATAAAACCGTCGATTGCCTCGTCCATGACGGCGGTGACGGCGGCGTCCATGTCGGCGAAGTAGTGGTAGAACAGCGAGCGCGTGCAGCCGGCTCGCTTGGTTACGGCCGATACCGATAGGTGGGACACGCCCAGCTCGGAGCTTACGGTGCGCACGGCGGCGAGGATCTCGCGACGGCGTTCGTCGCCCGTCAAGCGCTTTGCCGCGCTATCGGATACGGGGGCGGCATCGACCACAGAGGTATCTGCTGCGTTGTTGCCCATGTTTTGCCGCCTTTCATCCTCTTTTGCCTGACCGTTCGCCTAACAGTCTTGAATATTGTTGACGGTTCGTCAATACTATTTTTGACACAATGTCAACAATGGCGGGTGAACGGCATGGGGGCATGCCCGGCCTGCAAAAAAGAGGGGTGCCGCGGTCTCGCCGGACTGTGGCAAGAGAAGGGACAACCATGATTCTCAACGGACCGGGAATTAGCTACACCGAGCCCGACATCGGCTCGGAGTTCGTGCCGCCGCTGCCGGAGCATCCGCGTGAGGCCATCGTCAAACTGTGCGAGCACTGCACCAACCGTCTGTTGCACCGCGACGAGCTGCTGGGCTACGAGTACTGGTCGTTTGCCGAGGCCGCAACCGACGAGCAGGCCGAAGTGCTCTGCAAGATGAAGATGCGCCGTCCCTATACGCTGCCCGAGATGGTCAAGCTCACCGGCATGCCCGAGGCCGATATCGAGAAGATGCTCGACGACATGAGCTACACGGGTCTGCTCGAGTACAACTGGGAAAATCCCGAGCGCGCCAAGCAGTGGGTCCTGCCCATGCTGGTGCCGGGTTCCGCCGAGTTCCTCAACATGCGCGTGGGCCAGCTCGAGGAGCATCCGGTCTACGCCAAGTTCTTTGAGCAGGCGTCCAAGGGACCGCTGTCCAAGGCCACGCCGATGGTGCCGCCCGGAGGCGCCGGTATCGGCATGCACGTCATTCCGGTCGAGAAGGCCATTGACGCCGCGAGCACCTCGGTGCCTATTGAGCATATCGAGCACTGGCTCGACAAATACGAGGGCAAGTATGCCGCCAGCACCTGCAGTTGCCGCGCGAGCCGTCGCGTGATGGGTGAGGGCTGCGCCGACGACCCGGCCGATTGGTGCATCGCCGTGGGCGATATGGCCGACTACGTGGTCGAGACCGATCGTGGCCATTACGTGACCCGCGACGAGGTCTACGACATCCTGCGCCAGGCCGAGGACAACGGCTTTGTGCACCAGATCACCAACATCGACGGCGAGAACAAGATCTTCGCCATCTGCAACTGCAACGTCAACGTGTGCTACGCCCTGCGCACCTCGCAGCTGTTCAACACGCCCAACTTGTCGCGCTCGGCCTATGTCGCCAAGGTCGAGAAGGACAAGTGCGTTGCCTGCGGTCGCTGCGTTGAGGTGTGCCCGGCCGGTGCCGCCAAGCTGGGCCAGAAGCTCTGCAGCAAAAAGGCCGGCGGACAGGTGCCCGAGTATCCGCGCCAGGAGCTGCCCGATGCCACCAAATGGGACCACACCAAGTGGTCGCCCAACTACCGCAACGATAACCGTATCGAGACGCACGAGTCCGGTACCGCTCCCTGCAAGACGGCCTGCCCCGCGCATGTCGCCGTTCAGGGCTATTTGAAGCTCGCGGCTCAGGGTCGCTATGACGAGGCCCTAGCACTCATCAAGCGCGAGAACCCGCTGCCCGCTATCTGTGGCCGTGTGTGCAATCGCCGCTGCGAGGATGCCTGCACCCGCGGCCGTGTGGACGCCGCCGTGGCTATCGACGAGGTCAAGAAGTTCATCGCCCAGCGCGATCTGGACGCCGCGACCCGCTATGTCCCACCTGTGGTGACCCCGACGCGTGCCGGCGGCTTCGATCAGAAGGTCGCCATTATCGGCGCCGGCCCGGCCGGTCTGTCCTGCGCTTTCTACCTGGCCGAGAAGGGCTACAAGCCCGTCGTATTCGAGAAGAACGAGCGTCCGGGCGGTATGCTCACCTACGGTATTCCCAGCTTTAAGCTGGAGAAGGACGTTATCGAGGCCGAGGTCGAGATCATTCGCCTGATGGGCGCCGAGTTCCGCTATGGCGTGGAGGTCGGTCGCGATGTGACGCTCGACGAGCTGCGCGAGCAGGGTTTTAAGGCCTTTTATGTTGCCATCGGCTGCCAGGGCGGCCGCCTCGCCGGTATTCCGGGCGAGGATGCCGAGGATGTGACCGTGGCCGTCGACTTCCTTCGCGAGGTTAACAGCGGCAAGATCGACGCGCTGCCCGGCCGCACCATCGTGGTGGGCGGCGGCAACGTGGCTATCGATGTCGCGCGCAACGCCTGCCGTCTGGGTTCCGAGCACGTCGAGATGTTCTGCCTGGAGAGCGAGGCCCAGATGCCCGCCAGCGAGGAGGAGCGTCGCGAGGCCGTTGAGGACGGCGCTCACATCAGCTGCGGCTGGGGTCCCAAGGAGGTTCACCTGGACGAGTCCGGCCGTGTGTGCGGTATCACCTTCAAGCGCTGCACGCGTGTTTTTGACGACGAGGGCCGGTTTGCGCCCGAGTACGACGAGAACGACCTGCGCCGCGTCGATGCCGACCGTGTCGTCATGTCGATTGGCCAGTCCATCGTGTGGGGCGATCTGCTGGCTGGCTCCAAGGTGGAGCTTGGCCGCGGCCAGGGTGCTCTTGCCGATCCCCAGACCTACCAGACCGCCGAGCCCGACATCTTTGTGGGCGGCGATGTCTATACCGGTCCGAGCTTTGCCATCGATGCCATCGCCGCCGGTCACGAGGCCGCCGTGTCCATCCATCGCTTTGTGCAGCCGGGCTCCACGCTCACCATCGGCCGCAACCAGCGCCGCTACACCGCGCTCGACCGCAACGACGTTGTGCTCGAGAGCTACGACAACGCGAGCCGCGAGGTTGCGCATGTGGACCGCGAACGCGAGAAGGCTGCGCCGTTTAGCGAGTATGTTGAGACCTTTACCGAGGAGCAGGTGCGCGCCGAGACCGCCCGCTGCCTGGGCTGCGGCGCCTCGATCGTCGACCCCAACAAGTGCATTGGCTGCGGCCTGTGCACCACCAAGTGCGCGTTTGACGCCATCCATCTGGATCGCGACCGCCCCGAGTGCTCCACGATGGTCAAATACGAGCAAAAGCTCCCAAGCCTCGGCAAGTACGCGCTCAAGCGCGCCATCAAGATCAAATTTGGTCGCAAGTAAGTAGCCATAACGGGAACGGCGGAAGGAATTAAAAGTGCACGAGCTCGGAATCGTTTACCACATCATTCGCGATGTCGAGAACGTGGCGCGCGCCAATGGCGTGCGTCGCGTTTCGAGCGTCACGCTGCTGCTGGGCGAGGTCTCGGGCGTCGTTCCCGACTTGCTGCTCGACGCTTGGCGCTGGGCGGCAGATAAAAAGCCCATCACGCAGGGCGCGGAGCTTATTGTGGAGCCCGTCGAGGCCGTGACGCATTGCGCGGCATGCGGTCGCGACTACGCGACGGTCGAGCACGGCAAGACCTGCCCCCATTGCGGTAGCGGCGAAACATACCTGCTGCAGGGCCAGGAGGTCATGATCAAGCAGATCGAGACCCCCGACGAGGAACCGGCAGACACTGCCCCCGACGGCCCTTCCGACGTCCTCGACGCCGTCGATGCCGCCAACCCCCTCCACATCGTCTAGGATCCCCTATAAGTTGCGGTGAAATAGTTCCTAAATCCAGCCTTCTGGCTCTTAAACAAGAACTATTCCACCGCAACTTTTTTGAGTGGTTTCGTAGATCATAAGTCGCGCAAATAGTCAAGTCATACCTGTTTGAACAATGTAGCGGCAGTACAAGCGCATTCGCGCTTGCCTAAAATCGATATTAATGAACAGTCTGCTTGTATCTGTAAAATGCGTGGCTTGATGAGCGACGCCTTGGCGGGTAATGAGTCAAAAAGCAGTAACGTAATCAACTTGTAACAAACTTAGACGTTTAAACAAATAATGCAACCTTTTACGAATTTAGCTATAATTCCACAAACCAAACAGGTATACTCCTTTCATGTCGTGTAGGAATTACGTAGACAAAAAGGAGGTTATGTGATGGTAAGTATTGTTCTTGCTAGCCACGGGGACTTGGCAGCTGGAATCAAGCAGACGGGCTCGATGGTCTTTGGCGATCAGCCGTCTGTGGCCGTGGTCTCGCTCGAGCCGAGCATGGGCCCCGACGACTTCCGTGCTAAGGTCGAGGAAGCAATCGCTTCCTTCGAGGACCAGGAGCAGGTGCTCTTCCTCGTTGATCTGTGGGGCGGCACGCCGTTCAACCAGATTAGCGGGCTCATCGAGGGCCATGATTCCTGGGCTATCGTCACCGGTGTCAACCTGCCTATGCTCATCGAGGCATATTCGCAGCGCTTTGATGCAAAGAACACTGCACATGCGATCGCAAAACATCTCGTGACTGAGGCTAAGGCTGGCGTGCGCGTCAAGCCCGAGTCTCTGGAGCCCGAGGAGAAGAAGCCGGCTACGGCCGCCGCTGCTCCTGCAGGCGCCATCCCTCCGGGAACGGTCATCGGCGATGGGCACATCAAGATCGCCCACGTCCGTATCGACACCCGTCTGCTGCATGGTCAGGTGGCCACCACGTGGACCAAGCAGATTAACCCCAACCGCATCATCGTGGTTTCCGACGGCGTTGCTCACGACGAGCTCCGCAAGACCATGATCGAGCAGGCTGCCCCTCCGGGAGTCCATGCCAACGTCGTGCCTATCAAGAAGATGGCCGAGGTCGTCAAGGACACGCGTTTTGGTGACACCAAGGCCATGCTGCTCTTCGAGAACCCGCAGGATCTGCTCAAGGCCATCGAGGCCGGCGTCGACATCAAGGAAGTCAACATCGGTTCCATGGCTCACTCCAAGGGCAAGGTCGTCGTCACCAACGCCGTCGCTATGGGCGATGACGACGTTAAGACCCTCGAGGCCCTCAAGGCCAAGGGCGTCAAGTTCGAGGTCCGCAAGGTTCCTTCGGATGCCTCCGAGGATCTCGACGCCATGTTGAAGAAAGCTAAGGCCGAACTGGCCGCTCAAGCATAGTAAAGGAGGGTCCGATACATGTCTGCAATCACTATTCTGCTTGTTGCGATTGTCGCGTTGCTTGCCGGTATGGAAGGCATTCTGGATGAGTTCCAGTTCCATCAGCCGCTCGTGGCATGCACGCTTATCGGTCTCGTAACCGGTCACCTTCAGGAGGGCATCCTCCTGGGCGGTTCGCTCCAGATGATGGCCCTTGGCTGGGCTAACGTCGGCGCCGCCGTCGCGCCTGACGCCGCTCTGGCCTCGGTCGCTTCTTCGATCATCATGGTGCTCGCCCTCAACGGCGGCGCCACTGATTCGGCCAAGGCCGTTACCGCGGCCATCGCCGTCGCCGTCCCGCTGTCGGTCGCTGGTCTGTTCCTGACCATGATCTGCCGCACCATTGCTACCGCTATCGCTCACGCCATGGACGGTTGCGCCGAGAAGGGCGACTTCTCCGGCATCGAGCGCTGGCAGTACGCTGCCATCCTCATGCAGGGCCTTCGTATCGCCATCCCGGCAGTACTTCTGTGCGTTATCCCGGCCGAGGCTGTTACCAACGCGCTTAACGCTATGCCCGACTGGCTGTCCGGCGGCATGGCCGTCGGCGGCGGCATGGTCGCTTCCGTCGGTTACGCCATGGTCATCAACATGATGGCCACCAAGGAGACCTGGCCGTTCTTCATCCTCGGCTTTGTCCTTGCTGCCATCCCTCAGCTCACGCTGATCGCCCTTGGCCTCATCGGCATCTCCCTTGCCCTCATCTACCTTGGCCTTAAGGATCTGGCCAAGCAGGGTGGCGGCACGGGCGGTGGCTCCGGCGACCCGCTCGGCGACATTCTGAACGATTACGAGTAGGAGGGGAGTGATACATATGGCAGAGAACAAGATTCAGCTCACCAAGGCTGACCGTAAGAAGGTTTGCTTCCGTCATCAGTTCCTTCAGGGCTCGTGGAACTACGAGCGTATGCAGAACGGCGGCTGGTGCTTCGCAATGATCCCTGCGATCAAGAAGCTCTACACCAGCAAGGATGACCAGATTGCCGCGCTTAAGCGCCACCTGGAGTTCTATAACACCCACCCCTATGTTTCCGCCCCCGTCATTGGCGTTACCCTCGCCCTCGAGGAGGAGCGCGCCAACGGTGCTCCGATCGATGACGTCGCCATCCAGGGCGTCAAGGTCGGTATGATGGGCCCGCTCGCCGGCGTCGGTGACCCCGTCTTCTGGTTCACCCTTCGCCCGATTCTGGGCGCTCTGGGCGCTTCCCTGGCCATGTCCGGCAGCATCGTCGGTCCGTTGCTGTTCTTCTTCGCGTGGAACATCATCCGTTACGCTTTCCTGTGGTACACGCAGGAGTTTGGCTACAAGGTCGGCTCCTCTATCGCCAAGGACCTCTCCGGCGGTCTGATGGGCAAGGTCACCGAGGGCGCTTCCATCCTGGGTATGTTCATCATCGGCGCCCTGGTCGAGCGCTGGGTGTCCATTTCCTTCACCCCGATCGTCTCCACGGTCAAGCAGTCTGCTGGCGCCTTTATCGACTGGGCTAGCCTGCCTTCCGGTTCCGAGGGTATCAAGGAAGCGCTGACGATGTACAACTCCGTCGGTGCTACCGCCCTTGATCAGATGAAGGTCACCACGCTCCAGGGTAACCTCGATCAGCTCATCCCCGGCCTTGCCGCCGTGTGCCTGACCCTGCTGGTCTGCAAGCTCCTCAAGAAGAAGGTTAGCCCGATCGTCATCATCCTGGCTCTCTTCGCCGTCGGCATCATCGGTCGCTTCTGCGGCTTCATGTAAGCACGCTTCGGCTTAAGACCGAGAGTTGCTAGGTAAGGGCTTTTGAGCCATTGAAACGGACCGCACCCGGTGGGTACACTGGATGCGGTCCGATTGTTTTAATTGGAGGGCGAGGCGCGTATGGCGCAATCTCAGAACAGCACGGTCGATCTGGCAACGCCGGCAACCTGCCTGATGGGGCTTACCAGCCACGGTAACGTGATGGTGGGCAATAAGGCGTTCGAGTACTATAACGAGCGCAATCCCGAGGATTATATTCAAATCCCGTGGGACGAGGTCGACTATATTGCCGCCGAGGTTATGCGCGGCACCAAGAAGATTACGCGTTTTGCCATCTTCACCAAGGACAACGGTCACTTTACGTTTTCCACGCGCGACGACAAAGAGACGCTTCGTGCGGTCCGTAAGTACGTCGATGAGGATAAGCTCGTGCGTTCGCCCGACTTTATCGATGTGACGGCCAAGGGCGCCAAGAGCATCCCCTCCGTCATCAAAGGCCTCTTCCACAAAGGCAACTAGCTCCTCATAAGTTGCGGTGAAATAGTTTCTAAATACGGCTTTAGATGCTTCAGACAGGAACTATTCCACCGCAACTTCGAAGTCTAGTCATGCGACGTATGGCGATGCAGTAAATCTGCTACACTAGTACAACATGCCTCCGTAGCTCAGGGGATAGAGCACCGCTCTCCTAAAGCGGGTGTCGACGGTTCGAATCCGCCCGGGGGCACCAGGGAATATGACGGCGTCGCGGGAGCGGCGCCGTTTCTGGTTTGCGGGGGCCGCCGGCGGATGCGGGCCGTCGACACCCGCGCCACCAATTTCCCCGCGGGGGAGTTTTCGAATCCGCCCGGGGGCACCAGGGAATATGACGGCGTCGCGGGAGCGGCGCCGTTTCTGGTTTGCGGGGGCCACCGTGCTGCTCGCCCGTGGGGGACTGGCATCTGTTTCCTAGAGTGCGCTGCGGTAAATCTTTCTCGCGTTGTCCAGCGTGAGCTTCCTGAAGCTGCCGAAGAGCTCTCCGCGGTTGATCTTGAGGCCCGGAATCATCTTTTCGATATCGTCCTCGGTGACTCCGAACTCCGATAGCGCGCGCGGCATTCCCAGCGAGACGAAGAAATCCTGCAGCTCGTCGATGGTCGCTTCGACCGCGTACTCGATTGCCTGCTCGGGGGTTACCTCCACATCGAGCTCGTCCGCGTCCGAATCGATGGGTTCGATGCCAAGGGCCTGGGCGCTGAACTCCAGGAAGCGCTCAGGGTGCTCTCGCCATACGTAGCGCATCCAGGCGGGGAAGATGACGGCGAGGCCGGCGCCGTGCGTGATCTTGGTGTCCAGTGCGGATAGCTCGTGCTCAAGGCCGCGGCAGGTCCAATCGCCGTCGCGCAGGGCGTTATGGGCGAGCGTACCCACCCACATGATCTCGGCGCGGGCGTCGTAGTCATCGGGGTTCTCCATCACCTTGGGCGCCGCCTCCCTCGCGGCGCACACTAGCCCGCAGGCGATGTTGTCGGTTACGCCCACGGCGGGCTCGCCGGAGAAGAGTCGCTCCATGATATGGGCGATCATGTCGGTCACTCCCGCGGCGGTCTGGCAGGCGGGCAGGCTGAAGGTCAGCTCCGGGTCGAGGAAGGCGATGGCCGGGCGGTTGAGGTCCGTGTTAATGCTGCATTTGAGGTGCTCCTCGTCGTTGCTGATAACGCAGGAGTTAGAGGCCTCGGAACCGGATGCGGGGATGGTCACCACGCAGGCGACGTCGATGCGGTCGGCGGGAACGGCGCGCTTGCGGAAGAAGTCCCATACGTCGCCGTCGTATACCGCCCCAGTGCGATGGCCTTCGCGCAGTCCATGACGGAGCCGCCGCCCACGGGCAGGATGATGTCGGCGTCGTTTGCCCGTGCGAGCTCGACGCCTTCTCGTGCCAAGCCTATTTCGGGGTTTGGACGCACCCCTCCAAGCCCGATGTGCTCCACGCCCGCGGCATCGAGCGATGCCCTCACGCGGACGAGCGTTCCGCAGCGAACTGCGGAACCCCTGCCGTAGACAATGAGCGCTCAGCGGTAGCCGGAGGCGGACAGAGTCCCCCAACCTTGTCGGTCGCTTTTCGCCCAAAGACAAAGCGGGTGGGGGAGTAGAAGGAGAAATCGTTCATGGAGCTCCAATCTGGCGTTTCGCCCTACATGCGCGGAGGAGTTTTTCGGGCGCATCGCCTGCGTTCGCGTCGCAATCTCGGCGGCGCGGTGCGGTCCGTGGATTCCATCGTATCGCCCGCGGCACCCCTTACCGACGATTGAGGCGAGTCTGCATTTCGCGGCGCGACGTCCACCTGGCGGACGATATCCGTTCGCGACACGTGGCCGTCCCGGTCGCAATAGCGTATGCGCGCCGGGTTGCCGAGATGGGCCTGCGACCCCTTCTCCTGATGCGAGCGCGCGAGACGGGCGAGCAGCGGCGCGAGCACCTGCTCGACCGTCTCCTCCCGATACCACGCCGCCACGGGCAACCCGTTCACGTCAAACCCGTACGTTCGCCATGCCATTCGCCTCGCCGCCTTCGCCGAACGAAACCGCGTATCCAGACCGCCGGTCCCCCACCCAGCACTTCGACGAGCCTTCGCGCTCACTTCTGCGGTCGGGATGCGCCCGCGAGGCGCTCGGCAGGCAGCGCCATTTCCGCTCGCTGTGTCGAGCGCGAGTGTCGAGAAGTCGCCATATGCCACTCAGATGTAGCATGGAGTGCCGAAGCGCACGCGCCCGTGACGAAACACTGGCGCCAACCCGTTCCGCGCACCACCCCGCCCGTAAGGTGTGTGGCGAAAGGAGGACCAGCCGCATGAACATCCCCGAGACACAGAGCCTACCTCGATCGCATTCCGCACGAGCTTCTCTGACATTTCCGCCCATTACCACGTGGAGGTCCCCGTCGCGGAGATCGCCTACGCATACGACTACATCAATTCCCGGCATGCCCCGCGCAGGCAGGCCACGCTGAACGACGGGTCCGCGGCCCGGCAGGACGAATGACGCGCTTCGGCACAGGCCATGCCGAAACGCGTCACGCAAGCAAAGGAAGGAAGCCAACATCACATGAGCATCATCGCAGCACGCATCGACAACCGCCTGCTACACGGCATAGTGGCAACCCAGTGGGTACCCGAGTTCCGTCCGCAGCGTCTCATGGTCATCGATGACATCGTCGCCAACGACCCGACCAAGAAGGCCGCCATGCGGATGGCAAAGCCCTCGGGAGTCGCCCTCTCCATTATCAACAAGGAGACGGCTCTCACGAACTATCGGGCGGGCAAGTACGACGACCACACGGTCTTCATCGTGGCGCGAGACCCCCAGACCATCCTCGACGTCATACAGACGGGCCAGGTTGTTCCCACACTCGTGGTCGGAGGCACAGTCTTTCCCGAAGAGGGGTCAGACGCCGTCCAGGTGAGCAGTCGCGCCTACGTCACCAAAGACGAGCTGCCCGCATATCGAGCGATTGCTGGCACCGGCTGCGACATCACCGTTCGCTATGTGCCGGCCGACAAGCCCGTAGAGCTCTCCAGCATCATCACGCTTTAGCAAGGGAGTGAACTTATGACACCATCCATCATCCAGATAGCCGTCGTTACACTCATCGCCTTCATCTACGGAGCCGAGAAGAACGCGGGACAAATTCTCACGAACATGTCCGTCACGCCAGCATGGTTCGTCGGACTTGCGCTCGGCGACCCCGTAACCGGCCTCGCCGTCGGCGCCATCGTCCAACTCATGAGCCTGGGCGTGGCGGCCATGGGAGGAGCCTCCGTCCCCGACTATCCCACTGCCGCCATCATTGGCGCCGTCGTTGCCATCACCTCGGGTCAGGAGGCGAGCGTCGGCGTTGCCGCCGGAATCGCAGTCGGCATGCTCGGCCTTCAGCTCGACGTCATCGCCAAGACGGCAAACGGCTTCCTCGGGCGTACCTCGCAGCGCTTTGCCGAAGAGGGCAAGTACTCGCAGATGAAGAGCGTACTTTTCCTCGGTCCGGTCTTCTATGGCCTTACGGCGGCCATCCCCACGTTTGCCGTACTGCTCTTTGGCGCCGATGCCGTCAACGCTTTCCTCTCCGTCATGCCCTCCTGGTTCACGACCGGCCTCTCCATCGCCGCCGGTATCCTCCCCGTCGTCGGCCTTGCGATGCTTCTGTCCTTCATGCCAATGAAGAAATTCATCGCCTACGCCATCGTTGGCTTCGTTCTGGCCGCCTACCTGCAGATAAGCATTCTCCCCATTGCCCTGCTCGGTGCCGCCGCGGCCATCGAGTACTACAAGTCGCACAGCAATCCGTCCGTAAACGCCCTCGACGCTGGAGGTCTGGAAGATGAGTAACGAAGTTAACGCCACCAAGGCAAACGAAGCGCCAACCCGCCTGGCAGACGGAACGTACCAGCCAGTCCTCACCGTTTCCGATCTCGACCGTTGCGGCCGCCGCTGGATGCTCGGCGCGTCTATCTATAACTATGAGTCCCAGTGTGCCCCGGCGGTCATGTTCGCAACCGAACCCGCCCTGCGCAAGATCTATGCAGGAGACGAGGAGGGCTACCGCAGGTCACTTCTGAGCACCTATCGCTATTACAATGCGACTCCCCAGGTAAGCGGCCTGCTCCTCGGCGCCGGCCTAGCCTTGGAGGACAAGGGGCACAATGACGCCATCGACGCGGTCCAAGACCTTAAGATTGGCCTCATGGGCTCCCTCTCAGGAGTCGGCGATACGATCTTCGCCATCCTCATTCCCACCATCTTCGGCTCCATCGCCGCCTACATGGGACAGGCGGGAAACCCCGTCGGCGTGCTTCTCTGGCTCGCCGTCGCCATCGCCATCTTCGTATGGAAGCTCTTTGACTGGCGCATAGGCTATAAGTTCGGCGACAAGCTCTTCACGACCCTTGCCGAGAAGATGTCCGTTTTCACCGAGTCGACGTCGGCACTTGGCATGATGGTCGTCGGTGCGCTCATCCCCACCGTCATCAAGGTCTCGTGTGGTCTCACGTTCACCATGGGTGACGTCACGCTCGACGTCCAGACGGGCATCCTCGACCAAATCATGGTCGGCATGCTGCCCGTAATAGCCACAGCCATCGTCTACGCCCTCGTCAAGCGCAAGGTCAGCATCAACAAGATTGTCCTCGGCATCCTCATCATCTCGTGGGTGTGCGCGGCTTTCGGCATTCTTGCTGCCTAGCCTAGGGCTAGACCAACCCACAAAGGACGCATTATGAGGCACATCATCATTGCATCGCACTACGGCCTGGCAGCCGGACTCGGAGACACGCTCAAGGCCATCATAGGACCGGGGCACGACATCAGGGTTGTCTGCGCGTTTACAGACGAAACCCCGCTCGAGGAGAAGCTCGCCAGCGCATTCGAGGGCATCGCCGAAGATGACGAGACCCTCGTTCTCACCGACATCCTTCAGGGCAGCGTAAACCAGCTCGTAGCCTGCTCGGCTCCGCGAGGCGCGTTCATAGTGACCGGCGTAAACCTTCCCGTGGCCCTCGAGCTCTCGCTCCACGCCGGACAGCTTACTCCCGATGTGGTGAGGCATGTCGTCACCCAAGCCAAAGAGCAGCTCGTCTACCTCGGAGATCTTACTCCGGACGTTGACGAAGAAGACGAATAGGAAAGACGCGACAGTAAGGAGGACGAGACATGCGCAAAGTCCCGACCAATAACCAGCACCTGTTCTACCAACCGAAGGACGTGTGGGTGGGAGACGTCATGCCCTTCGGCAAGGACGGCACGTTCTATCTATACCACCAGCGTGACACGCGCGACCCCGCTCCGCTTGCCGAAGGACAGCCCTTTGGGTGGTCGCTCGCGACCACCCAGGACTTCGTGACGTACCAGGAACACGGAACGGCGATCCCCCACGGCGGAGAAGACGACCAAGACCAGTTCATCTACGCCGGAACCGTTTACGAGGCAAAAGGGGAGGTACGCGCTTTCTATACCGGGTTCAACCGCAACTACCTGCGAGAAGGCAAAACGTCCCAGGTGCTCATGCAGGCGAAGGCCTGCTCGGATGATTATGCGACGTGGAAAAAGACGGGCGTTGCAGTAGAGCTCACGCCTCAGCCAGGATACGATGGGCGCAACTGGCGCGACCCTTTCGTAATATGGGATGACGACCGGAAGGAATACCTCCTCGTACTGGGCACGCGTAAGGGAGACGACCCCTCCAAAACCCTCCAAACTGGCAGGCTCGTTCACTTTACGTCGAAGGACCTCGAGCACTGGCAGTTCAAGGGCGACTTCTGGGCCCCCGGCCTCTACACCATGTTCGAAATGCCAGACATTTTTAAAATTGGCGATTGGTGGTACCTGGTCTACTCTGAGTACAGCGACGAGAACAAGATCGTCTACCGCATGAGCCGCGATCTCTACGGTCCGTGGGAGAAGCCGAGAGATGACGCCTTCGACGGGAGGGCGTATTACGCCGGACGGACCGCCTTCGACGGATCGCGCAGGATTCTGTCCGGCTGGGTCCCCACGCGCGAGAACGACGATGACCGGGCCAACTGGCTTTGGGGTGGCTCGTTTATGCCCCATGAGGTGTACCAGCGCCCCAATGGCACCCTCGGCGTTCGCCCTCCCCAAAGCATAAAGGATGCGTTCGAGTGCCCTGATGCCGTCCCGGATATCGAGCTTCGCGGAGACCACGAACGAACGGAGTGCGTAATCACCGAAAACGCAGGCGAGATCTTCTGCTTCGAGGCAGACGTGACGTTCAGGGACGCTTGCGACTTCTCAATTCGAGCCTACAAGAATCTCGAGACCGACGAGTCGTACGAATACCGCTTCGACCTCGACGCGAATCGGCTCTCGTTCGACAAGAGCCCCTGTTACAAGTGGTTCCGCGTAATGGATAAGGGGCTTTGGAGGCCAGTCTGGCTCGAGTCCGGGCGTTCTTACCACCTGCAGCTCATCGTTGACGACAACATCCTTGTCCTCTACCTCGACGGTACCGCACTCACGACACGCGTCTGCGAGAAGTTCGGCCACTCGCTTGCTGTTACGGTAACGAATGGCGAACTCAAACTGTCCAACATAGCCTTGGCGAAGGGGCTGCGCGAACAGGAAAAGTAAGCCAGTGAACCTCGTTGCCACAGCGACTCCCCCAGCAAAACACGCGAACAACGGGTCCGGCCGCATTCCGGCGACCGGACTCGTCCTGTGCCCTGATGGCACATGGCCCCGGGCTGCCGACAGCGAGGCGGCCTTAGGGGCCTCGCCTACAGATTCCTGAGTGCGTCGACGAGGTAGACCTTGCCCGCGGTGACCTCGTCGGCCTGCTTGATGACCTTTGCGGGCACGACGGCCACCACAGCGCCGGCGGCAGAGCCGATTCGAGCGATGTGGTCAGAGACGGAGCGAACGGCGAGCCGCTTGCCGACAGGGAGGCAGTCAAAGGTGGCAAAGCGCACTCCTACGGTTGGGATACGCCCGTGAGGCGCTCGGCGGACAGCGCTGTTGCCGCTCGCTGTGTCGAGCGCAGGTGTCGAGAAGTTGCCATATGTCACTACAGATGTATCATGGAGTGCCGAAGTTCACGTGCCCGTGACAAAACGCGGGCGCCAACCCGTCCCGAGCACCACCCCGCCCGTAAGGTGTGGGACGAAAGGAGGACCAGCCGCATGAACATCCCCGAGACACAGAAAGACCTGCTTGCCTACCTCGATCGCATCACGCGCGAGCTTGGCAGCACGCGGGGCGGGCGCATCCAGAACCGTCTCGACCACTTCACCACGGCATCTATAACCGACTCGCTCGCCATCTCGCGCAGCCTGGCAAGTCAGTATCTCAACGAGCTCGTGCGCGCTGGCCTCGTGGTGAAAGCAGGGGCACGACCGGTGTGCTACTTCCACCGCCGCTCCCTCGAACGCTTCTTCCAGTCTCGCATTGAGCGTAGCAACTACCCTTCGGTCGAGCAGCTCTTCGCCACGCTCGGAAACGGCGAGCGACTCGACTTCGACCGCGCAATCGGTCACGAGCTGAGCCTTGCGCCCTGCATCAGCCAGCTCTGCGCCGCGCTCAAGTACCCGCCAGCTGGCCTGCCCATCCTGCTCTGTGGCGCCTCGGGAACCGGCAAGGGTCTACTCGCCGAACTTGCCCTCGAATACGGCAAGAACGTCGGCGTCCTGCAGCAGGAAGCCAAGCTTGTGAGCATCGACTGCTCGCATTACGCAGACGATGCCCGCGCGCTCACTCACGACCTGTGCGCAGATGGCGGGCCTGCAGATCGGGCGAGCGGCGGCATCGTTTATCTCAAGGACGTCGACGCCCTCTCACCCGCTGCCCAGGACGCGCTCTTGGAGTGGGCCTCCGCACAGGCGGGCGCCATTGTGCCAGCCCCTGCTGTGCGCCTTATCTTTGCCACCTCAAACGAGGCAGACAGTACCGAGTGCCGCAGCCTCACGCGTCGCATCCCCATGTCCGCCCAGGTGCCGTCTCTGCGCGAGCGCACCCAGGAGGAGCGTGAGGAACTGACTCTCCACTTCCTCAAGGAGGAGGGCCGACGCATAGGACGCGACATCCTCATAAGTCGCGGAGCCTTCCGAGCCCTCGCCGGCACCAACTTCGAGGAGAACGTACGCGGCCTGCGCGACTGCATCACCAACTGTTGCGCCGAGGCCTATCTAGACACGAAGGGTGACAGCCTGGAGATTCGCACCTACCAGCTTCCCTCCGCAATCCTTGCCGGCTCCGCACTCGAGCGCAGCGAGAACGACATGCAGCTCATCGACACCACCCGGAGCATCCAAAGCCAGGCGGACGACCGCGCACGGCATGTACTCGACGCCATGCTGGAGCCATACGAGAGCTGTCGCGAAGGCACGCTTGATGGGGGCGCGTGCAGCGCTCAGCTGGTGGAGCGAGCCCGCGACCTCGAGGACTACCTGGCGTTCGGGCAAAACCCGGGCCGCTCGAAGTCCGACGCATACGAGCAGATCGCCGACAGCGTCGTCACTTCCGTGAACGAACTCTACTCGATCGATTTGTCCCGAAAGAGCTCGCATCTAATCGCCCAGGGCATCTGCCTCCAGCTGTGGCCGCCCGCAAGCCTCTCGCGTTGGAAGAGCTCCCATGCAAGCGAGCTTTCCGGCATGCGCGGCGTCGTGGCCCAGCGCAACCGCTTTGCCGTTACTGTCTGCGCCTGCATCGCTGATGAACTCAAGGCCACGCTCGGCATCGCACTCGACGATCTCACGTGTCTGCTCGTCCTTGCGCATGCGGCACTCGCACTCGACCCGTCTAAGCGTCGTCGGAGCGTCGGTATCGTCCTCAGTCATGGCTACTCGACCGCCACGAGCATCGCCGACGCCGCCAATCGGATTCTTGACACGAGGGTCTTCGAGGCCATCGACATGCCCTACGACCAGAAGGTTACGGACGTCGCTGTTCCTCTTCAGCAAATCATCGACCGCTTCTCCTACGCAGACGAGGTCGTCATCCTCGTGGACATGGGATCGCTCCAGGATATTTATAAGAGTATGGAATCCACCTCCGGCATGACGCTCGGCATCATCAACAACGCCTCTACCGGCCTTGCGGTGGAGGTTGGCGCCGGACTTATCGCGGGTCGCTCCGTGCGAGAGGTTCTCGACGATGCTGCGGCAGCTTGCACCTGTAATTATCACATCGTGGCGCGCAACGCCCGACCGGACGCGATTGTCTTCTGCTCCGAAGGCGGACTTGACGCAGCTGCGCGGATCCGCGATCTCGTGGCGCAGAGCCTGCCTGGCGAGTCCCCCGCGCGGCTTGTCGCCGTTGACTGGCGGCAGCTCGCCAATAACGGATCTGAGGATGCCGCCTTCTCCCAGTACAACGTGCGCTCGGTCATCGGCACGGACAATCCGCACGCCGATGGAGTCCCGTTCATTTCGCTCGAGGAACTCATCGCCGGCGAAGGAACGGCCCAGATAGACCGCGCCTTCGCACGCTTGCTCGACGCTGACAGCTTGCGCACGTTCCACCAGAATCTCGTCAAGAACATGACCCTCAGGAACGTGGTCGAGTCCATCACAATCCTTAACCCCAACAAGCTCTTCGGCGAAATCGAGAGTGCCGCAGAGCGGCTCCAGCAGCTCACCGGAGACGTGATTGGCGCTCGTGTGAGCATGGGGCTCTACGTGCACCTGTGTTGTCTCGTGGAGCGCCTCGTGACCAGAAGCCCCATCGAGAACTACGCAGACGAGCAGCGCTTCGCCAATGAACACAACGATTTCGTCGAGGCATTCCGCACGAGCTTCTCTGACATTTCCGCCCATTACCACGTGGAGGTCCCCGTCGCGGAGATCGCCTACGCATACGACTACATCAATTCCCGGCATGCCCCGCGCAGGCAGGCCACGCCGAACGATGGGCCCGCGGCTCAGCAGGACGAGTGACGCGCCTCGCAAGCAAAGGAAGGAAGCCAACATCACACGAGCATCATCGATCGCTGCGTGCAAGGCGGCGGGCCTCACCGTGTTCGCCAAGCGCGAGGAGCGTTTTGGTTTTTCGCAAGCAAATGCGGACGAAATCAGCGACCAGATTCCCGATCCGCTCAAACATGCAGGGCCCCTATGTGTTTAACCTCATTTTTCCGTGTGCGGTAGAATGGAGTCGTTGAGATCGCGAACGCCTTAAAGGGAGAGTTTTTGTGGATGCGCATCTGGATGGGGGCTCTTCCGCCCCGCTGTATCAACAGGTGCTCGATTTGCTTAAGAGCGATATCGAACAGGGGACATATCCCGTTGACTCGCAGATTCCAACGGAACTTGAGCTTTCTAAGATGTACGGCGTGGGAAGGGTCACGGTTCGCCGCGCAATAGAGGAGCTTGTGGGCGAGGGGTATCTCACCAAGCGGCAGGGGCGTGGTACGTTTGTGACCGCGACAAAGATAATTCGCAAGGTGCATCAGAAGGACGATGTTCAGAGTTTTACCCAAGCATGCACTGAAAACGGCATGAAGGCGGGCGCTCGCGTCGTTGCCCGCAAGACCGTTGCCGCCGATCGCGACCTCGCTTCTTTCTTTGGCTTGGATGAAGGCTCTGACCTCATCTTGGTCTCACGCGTGCGTACCGCAGACGGCGTGCCGGTCCTGTTCGAGAACAACTACTATCCTGTCGATGGATTCGAATTTCTCAAAGATATCGGTCTCTCCAATTGTTCGATATTCGAGGCCGTGGGGGAGCGTACGGGTAGGTATCCCTGCTCGTCCGATCCCTGCAGGCTGGAGATCGCCCGTGCGGGAATTGATGCCGCCCGCGAGCTCAAGGTCCCAGTAGGGGAGCCGCTGTTCTTCATGAACGCGGGCTTTCTCGATTCCAACGGAGAGCGCTTCTGCTATGGCAGACAGTACTACGTGGGTTCGCGCTACAGCTTCGATATCTAGCGGCTCTGTCTCACACAGCGCTGTTCTCGTATTGCCGCGGCAGGTCCGTTTAGCGCGTAAAAGTTACCACTTATAGAACAACCTAATATGTTTCTTGACCGACGCCTTCATGCAGGTTATACATAGAACAACCTAAGATGTTTGCCTATACGTGAAGGATTTTTGGCAAGCATCGTTGCTCTGGCAGGAGGTTAAGAATGTCGGATGCCAAACAGGAGAAGCCCAAGCGCAGATTCCATCTCCAGCTTCCCCATGTGTACACCATCGCGTTCATGCTGATCGTGTTCTTCGCGGTGCTCACATGGATCGTCCCATCGGGTCAGTTCGACCGCCAGACCATTCAGACGGCCGCGGGCGAGCGAGAAGTCGCCGTAGCCGGAACGTACCAAGAGGTCGACAAGGTCTACACCGATTCGGAGACGGGGGAGACCGTCGATCTGCGACAGGGCATCGATGCCGTCCTGCAGGCTCCCGCCAAGGGCATTCAGGCTGCGGCCGATGTCGTCGCGTTCGTCCTGCTGATCGGCGGATCGTTCGCCATCGTCACCAAGACCAACGCCCTAAACGCCGGCATGAGCCGCGTGATCAAGAAGCTGAAGAACAAGGACATCTTGATCATCCCCATCTCCATGATCCTGCTCTCGATCTGCGGCACCACGTTCGGCATGTCCGAGGAGGCGCTGCCGTTCTACGCGATCTTCATCCCCATCATGCTGAGCATCGGGTATGACTCCATGACCGCGTTCATCATCTGCTTCCTCGGCCCCAACCTTGGTTACTGCGCATCCACTATTGATCCTTTCAACGTGCTGATCGCCCAGGGCGTTATCGGCATCGAGGGAAATCCCCAGCTTTGGCTCCGCGCCATCCTGTGGGTCATCTTCACCGCCGCGGGCATTTTCTGGGCCATGCGCTACGCGCGCCGCGTCAAGCTCGATCCCAAGTCCTCCATCACCTATGAGGACGATAAGCAGAAGCGCATCGAGTTCTCTGTCACCGATGCTTCTATCGAAGAGGAGTTCACGCTTCGCCACAAGCTCGTCCTCATTGATTTCGCGGTCGGCATGAGCGTTATCGTGTGGGGCCTCGTTACCCAGGGCTGGTATATGGACGAGATCTCCATGGTGTTCCTGGCCATGGGCCTTCTTGCCGGCATACTCGGCGGCCTGGACGAGAAGACCATTGCGGAGGAGTTCGTCCGCGGAATCGCCGACTTCGCCTACGCAGCCTGCATCATCGGCATCGCCCGCGGCATCCTGGTCGTCGCAGAGGGCGGAATGATCATCGACTCTATTCTTAACTGGCTCGTCGGACTCCTTGCGGGCGCTCCGTCCTTCATCTATACCACCTTCATGTACATCGTCCTCGGCCTGCTTTCGCTGCTGGTTCCTTCCAGCTCCGGCCTCGCTGCACTCACCATGCCCGTCATGGGCCCGCTGACCGAGCTTATGGGCCTCAATCCCGAGGCTGCCGTCACCGCTCTGCAGTTCGCGAACCAGACCGTCAACACCATCAGCCCCGTTGCGGGCATGACCGTCGCGGGTCTTGCCGTGGCGAAGATCTCCTTCGGGCAATGGTGGAAGACCATCTGGAAGTTCTTTATCTTCATGGTTCTGTTCGGATTGGTCGCGACTGTGATTTCCGGCCTACTGCCGATGTAGGAGGTGCCCAGCATGGATTTAAGCGCTTCCACACCCCGTCTGCGTCGCGAGCAGGTCGCCGGCATGAACATTCACTACATCATGTGGTCGCTCGATTACTTCCTTGATGCTCGGCAGCGCCTTGGCTTCAAAACCATCGAGCTTTGGGCGGCCGAGCCGCACGTGACGCTGGACCACACGGGGTATTTCGAGGCCGACGAGCTTCGCCGCAAGATCGAGTCCCGCGGACTCTCCGTGAGCTCCCTGTGTCCGGAGAACGTGGTGTATCCGTGGCAGTACGCTGCCAGAAAGCCCCTCCACGCGCAGCGGAGCCTCGCTTACTTTAAGCACGGCATCGAGCTCGCCGAGGTGCTCGGCGCCCCGTATATGTCCATCAACTCCGGTTGGGGCGATTGGGACGAGGACCGCGAGGAGGCTTGGAAGCGCTCTGCCGAGCACTTGGCGATTCTTGCGGACTATGCCGGCGAGCACGGCGTGACCCTCTGCATGGAGAGCCTGAGGCCGGAAGAGAGCAACTTGGTGGTTACACTCGCGGACGCCAGGCGCATGCTTGACCAAGTAGCCAGCCCGCACCTTACTCCAATGGTGGACACTACCGCTATGGGAGTCGCCGGCGAGAGCCTTGAAGAGTGGTTTGCCGAGTTTGGCGATGGTGCCATAAGGAACATGCGCTTCATTGATGGCGACCCATATGGCCATCTGGTTTGGGGCGATGGAAAGCACAGTATGGACGATTTCGTACGCGTCCTCAACGCGCATGGGTTCGAGGGCTATCTTGGCCAGGAGATCACCGATGGAAGGTATTTCGATGATCCCGCAGCAGCGGACCGGCACAACATGGACGCCTTCGAGAGGTATTTTGTCGACTAGCGCGTAGCTCCCATTCGCGTGGGGAAGTCAACACGCTTGACGAGAAGACTCGCAGTAAACGTTGGCGGATTCGTCCGCCGTATCGAAAGGAAGAATAACAATGAACGCACATGATCTTATCGCCGACGCAATCGCTGAAAAGGGCGGTTTCGATAGCGTCTTCTGGGTTGCCTGCGGCGGCTCCCTCATCGACCTGCTGCCCGCCCACGAGCTGCTCAAGCGCGAGGCGACTACGTTTGCCAGCGAGGCGTATACCGCCCGCGAGTTCGATATCATGCGTCCCAAGCGCCTGGGCGAAAAGTCCCTTGTCATCGCTTGCAGCCACTCCGGCAACACCCCCGAGGTAATCGATGCGTGCTCGATCGCCAAGGCGGCGGGCGCGACCGTTATCGTGCAGACGGACAACGCGGGTTCCGGCATCGATAACGGTGAGTGGACGTGCTGGGTATATCCGTGGGGCGAGGGAGTTCCGCAGGCGGAGGTGCCCGCCGGCATCTCTTTGGCTCTCGCTTCCGAGCTCCTGGATCAGCAGGAAGGTTATGCCGACCTTGCCGACATGTACGAAGGCATCGCCAAGATGGACCAGATCCTGCCTGCAGCTCGCGAGAAGGTCAACGCCGAACTCTGCGACCGTTTTGCCGCCCTGTGCCAGGACCACAAGTTCCTGTATATCTTGGGGTCCGGTCCCGTGTTTAGCCAGGCCTATGGCTTCGCTATCTGCTCGCTTATGGAGATGCAGTGGCAGAGCTGCGCCTATATCCACTCCGGCGAGTACTTCCACGGCCCCTTCGAGGTGACCGAGCCCGGAGTCTTCTACTTCCTGCAGATGTCTTCTAGTGAGTGCCGAGCCATGGATGAGCGCGCCCTCGCATTCCTCGAGACCCATACCGACACTCTTATGGTGCTCGACGCCATGGAGTACGGCATGGACCAAGTACCGGCGAGCGTTCGCGCGTTCCTTGATCCAATCCTGTTCTACGCGATGAACTGTGAGCTGCGCTCCGCTCGCGGCAAGGTGTTCGACCATCACCCGGACGTGCGTCGTTACATGGGCATCGAGAAGTACTAGCGATTTTAAAACGGGGCGCGAGGCGCGTTGAGACGTGCGAATCCCTCGCGCCCCGTCTGCTCGCCGTAACCACGGCGGTTTACCTGAATGGAGATAACCATGGCAACCTATCCTATAAGCGCGCTTGGCTTTGGAGACAACGTTGTCGATAAGTACGAGCACATCAAGACCATGTATCCCGGCGGCAATGCAGTTAACTTCGCCGTCTTCGCCAAGAAGCTCGGCGTCGATCGCAGCGCCTACATGGGAATCTTCGGATCAGATGAGGAGGCCGAGCACGTTATAGCATCGCTCGAGGACGAGGGCGTCGAGCTTCTTCGCTGCCAGCAGGTCCTGGGCGTCAACGGCGCCGCTCGCGTGACCGTTGACGAGACCGGGGACCGTATCTTCCTGGGCTCCAATGAAGGCGGCATACGTGGCGACATGCGCTACGTGATAGACCGCTTCGCCGCCGAGTACGTCAGCGGCTTCGATTTGGTGCACAGCGGCAACTACTGCTTCACCGAGCGCGAGCTCCCCAAGATCAAGGCTGCCGGCGTGCCTATCAGCTTCGACTTCTCCGATGACTCCACCGACGAGCACTTCGGGCAGATTGCGCCATTTGTGACGTACGCCTTTATGTCCATGGGCGACGCTTCCCTGGAGGATATCAAGGCGAAGCTCGAGTGGGTGAAGGCCCTTGGCCCTCAAATCGTATGCGCATCGCGCGGGAGCAAGGGCTCCGTCGCCTATGACGGCGAAAACTTCTACGAGCAGGGCATCAAGCCCGTGGCGCCCGAGGAGCTCAAAGACGCTATGGCGGCCGGCGATTCACTGCTGACGGCGTTTTTGGTCACCTATCTTTCCAAGAAGAAGGCCGGCGAGTGCGGCGAGGCCGCGATTCGCGAGAGCTTGGACTTCGCTGCCGGTTTTGCGGCGGAGACCTGCAAGATCGAGGGCAGTTGGGGCCACCCGCTGGTCTACGAGAACTAGTTTTTTGTCGTGGCGGGGTGTCTTGGGGCGCCCCGCATTGCGTTAGGAGTCAAGATGTCCGTTCGTGCCTGCGCGGCAGGATTTTGCTGCGCCGATGTCTACCAGAATCTGGATCCCCTGGGTTGCATTCAAGGGGGCCTCTCAGGAGCGCTTCGAGGGGTGCTTCTTGAGTATATGAAGGCAAAAGGGATATGCAATCTTCATATACGGCCTTCTTTTAGAGGGCGTTGTCCTTACTCTTTCATCTCCTTGCCTATGGACATTTTGTCCATAGGCAAGAGTCCATGGTCGAGATCATGGTGAAGTTCTGCGGCCAGTAATTACTGCATTACATATTCTGTTGTCACCTGGGAGGCTCGCTTTTGCGGGCCTCTTTGCGTTGCTAAGGGGCCATGGTCTGTCGATAAATAAAGCGCCCGCTTGCCGGGGGAGCAAGCGGGCGCTTCTGAGCGAATATGTTTACGGCGTTCGCTGCGCAGATAATAAGCAGCCGGCTAGTTGCTTGTACCGGAATCGTCGCCTGAATCAGTACCAGAGCCAGAAACCGAAACCGTCAGCGTAATCGTGCTGTCGGTGGACTGCTTACCAGTGGGGGAGACGCCCGTAACGGTGGCATTCTCGTTGCCGCTCACGGGGTTGCCGTTCTGGTCGCAGAACGCGATGTTGTAGAAGCCGGCATTGTTGAGCGCGGTGACGGCGGCAGAGATGCTCTTACCGTACAGATTGCCCGGAACGCTCGCCTTGCCGGACTTCTTGGCAATGACGACGGTAATCGTGGCGCCGGGCTTCTGCTTGCCGCTGGGGTTCCAGCTAATCACCGTGCCCTCGGTAACTGAGTCGTTCTCCTGATAACTCACGTTAACGCCAAAGCCGGCCATGTCGAGCGCATTGCGCGCCTGGGACTCGGTCATGTCAGTCAGATCGGGAACAGAGGTGGTATCCGGGCCGCTCGAGACCTTGTACGAGATGGTCGTGCCCTTCTCGACTTCTTTGCCGGCATCGGTGCCCTGCTCAAAGACCTGGCCTTCCTCGGCTTCGTTGGCTTCCTCGGAAGCGCTGCCCTTAAGGCCAACGCTTGCCAGCGCTGCCTCGGCCTGGTCCTTGGTCAGGCCAACGAGCTGCGGAACCTCAACCTTCTCGGAGGGCTTGGGGCCCTTGGAGACCACCAGGTTCACGCGCGTGCCCTTGGGCTTCTTGGCGTTGCCGTTGGGGGTCTGCTCGGCAACCTTGCCCTCGTCGACGTCGTCGTTGTAGCTCTGGTCGACGGTGCCGACCTCCAGGCCGGCTTCCTTGATCAGCTCGACGGCAGTCTGCTGGTCCTTGCCCAGCACATCGGGCACGGTGACCTGCTCGCCGCCAAAGAGTCCTGTGGCAAAGGCCACCACGATGCCGATGACGGCAACGGCTGCCACCACGGCGGCGATGATCTTGTTCTTGTTGGATTTGGGCTTTTCGACCTCGTAGGAGCCGGTGGAGCCCGAAACCGAGCTACGGGCGGTATTCTGGCCGCTCACGCCCGAGACGGGACGCACCATGGCGCGCGTCTGATCGGAAAGCTCGCGAGTCTTGGTGGCACCCAGGTCACCGGCGGCACCGATGATGCGCGTGGGCTCCGAGACGTTGACGGCACGGCCGGACAGGTAACTGTTGAGCACCTGGCGCAGCTCGTCGGCCGTCTGGAAGCGGTTTGCCGGGTCCTTCTCCATGCACTTGAGGATGATGCGCTCCAGGTCGGCATCGACGCCGGAGTTGATCTGGCTCGGCGGGATGGGGAGCTCGTTGACCTGCTTGAGCGCGACCGAGATGGCGTCGTCGCCGTCAAAGGGTACGCGGCCGGTGGCGCACTCGTACATGACGACACCCAGCGAGTAGATATCCGAGGTGGGGCCGAGGTCCTGGCCGCGGGTCTGCTCGGGGCTTACATAGTGGGCGGTGCCCAGCACGTTGTTATCCTGCGTGAGGTGGCTGTTCTTGGCGCGTGCGATGCCAAAATCCATTACCTTGATGTTGCCGTCGGGCAGCACCATGATGTTTTGCGGCTTAATGTCGCGGTGGATGATCTCGTGCTTGTGTGCGACCGAAAGCGCGGAGCTGATCTGCGAGCCGATCTGCGCGACCTTCTTGGGATCGAGGGCGCCGTGGCTCTTGATGCCGCTCTTAAGGTCGGTACCGCGCAGGTACTCCATGACGATGTAATAGGTGTCGCCGTCCTTGCCCCAGTCGTAGACGCCCACGATATAGGGGGAGGACAAGCCGGCAGCTGCCTGGGCCTCCTGCTTAAAGCGGGCGGCGAAGGTGGCGTCGCCGGCATACTGCGGCAGCATGATCTTGACGGCAACCGTGCGGTCAAGGACCTGATCCTGTGCACGGAAGACGGTCGCCATACCGCCCGTTCCCACCTTATCCTTGAGGAGGTATCTTCCCCCGAGGACCCTCTGTTCCATTCCTGCTCCTAACATAACTATTCGCTCAACGATGTGTGTAGTACCAAATGTGTGGCCGCTGGGGCCGTGTGGCGCGTTGCCGCTAGCTCATCGGTCGCGGCGCGCCATAAGTATCCGCTTTGATCATGGGCATCACGCTCCCTGTGCGGCGAGCGCCGCGGTCAGGACGATGCCGGCAATCTTGGCCGCCTCGACGTCGTGTTTGTCGTAATCCTCCAGGGCCACCGAGATGGCAACCGTGGGTGAATCGTAAGGTGCAAAGCCAACAAACATAGAGTTGACGTTGGTGCCGCCGGTCTCGGCCGAACCGGTCTTGCCGGCAACCTTGACGCCCGGAATCTGGGCATCGGTGCCGGTACCGGACTGGACGACGGCGAGCATGGCCTGCTTGACCTGGTCGGCCGTGGTGGAGCTGACAGCCTGGCCCAGCGAGCGGGACTGCGTGGTCTTAACCACGGTCCCGTCCGGGGCGAGTATCTGTGACACAAAGAACGGGTCCATGACCACGCCGCTGTTGGCGATAGCCGCAGCAATCACGCAATTCTGCATGACGGTGGTCTGCGGGCCAGGCGTGTGGTCCATGCCGACGGGCTGGCCGGCGCCTGCCCAAGCGGTCTCCCACTCGGTCATAAGCGACGGGTCGGCCATGATGGAAGCTGCGGTGGTCAGATCCTGACCGAGCTTTTGACCGTAGCCAAAGGCGTTGGCAAACTGTACCAACGAGTTGGCGCCGACCTCGTTTGCCACCTGGCCAAAGACGACGTTGGACGACACGGCGAAGGCCTGCTGCAGGCTGATGGTGCCGTAGCTCTCGTTGGCAGAGTTGGTGACCGGCGCGTTGCCGATGTCCATGGAGCCGGGCGCCTGGTACGTGCTGGTAAGGCTGGCGGTGCCGGTTTCGAGCGCCGCGGAGAGTGTGACGACCTTAAAGGTCGAGCCCGGGGTGTACAGCGCGTCCATGGCACGGTCGTACATGGAGCCGTCCTCGCCGCCGCCCGACTGGAGCAGCGCATCGATGTTGGTGTTGTCGTAGGTGGGCGAGCTCGCACACGCAAGGACCGCACCGGTGCGCGGATCCATGACCACCACAGCGCCCTTAAAGCCCTTGAGCGCCTGCTCGGCAGCCGTCTGGATGCGCGAGTCGATGGTGAGCTTGGCGGTATTGCCCGGCTGGGTCTGTCCCGCGAGCGACGCGATGGCGTTGTTCCAGCTGGAGTAATCCTTGGAGCCGGTGAGCGTATCGTTCATGACGCTCTCGATGCCGGCGGTGCCGTATTGCTGGCTCACGTAGCCTACCACGTGCGCGGCCATGTTACCGTTGGGGTAGGAGCGGGCGTAGGTGCCGTCCTCCTGCTGCAGCGACTCGGCTAGCGTCACGCCATCGGACGTGATGATGGAGCCACGCTGGATGTACTTGGAGCGGGCGATGGTGTGGTTGTTGGTCGGCATGTCCTGATAGTCCTTCGCCTTGATGACCTGGACATAGGTGAGGTTGCCGATAAGGATGGCGAACAGCGCCGTAAAGGCAAACACGGCACGAGTCAGACGGTTGGCAAGTGCCACGCGGCCGAGCACGCCGGACTCTGGCGTGTCGAGCAGGCGACGGCGCATGCGAGAACCCACGGAGTGGTTGCCGTG
Organism: uncultured Collinsella sp.; assembly: GCA_947507155.1. Taxonomy (GTDB): domain Bacteria; phylum Actinomycetota; class Coriobacteriia; order Coriobacteriales; family Coriobacteriaceae; genus Collinsella. The sequence goes on from CANNOC010000019.1 coordinate 28,539, forward strand.
GCTGTAGGTGGGTGCGCTGACAAAACGCGTACCGGTCGGGGCAGCGGCGGATGCGAGCTGGTCATCGGTGATGGCGGCCATGGTGCCGGTGCCGGTGAGCTCGGCTTCGCGTCCGGTTGCCTCGTCGCCGGCGCGCAGCAGCAGCGCGACGATGATAAAGCTCGCTAGCAGCGAGGAGCCGCCCTGGCTCATAAAGGGCAGGGTGACGCCGGTCAGCGGGATCAGGCGGGTTACGCCGCCAACGATTAAGAATGCCTGGAAGCTGATGGCCGCCGTAAGGCCGGTCGCGCTAAAGGCGGCAAGGTCGGACTTGGCGCGGGCTGCCGTGGTGAGGCCACGCACGGCAAAAAGCATAAACAGGATGAGCACGGCGCCGCCGCCCAAAAGGCCCATTTCCTCGCCGATGGCCGAGAAGATAAAGTCGGACTCGACGACGGGGATGTTGTTTGCCATGCCGTTGCCAATGCCGACGCCAACCAGGCCGCCGTCAGCCAGCGAGAAGAGGGACTGTACGATCTGGTAGCCCTGGCCCTGGGCGTCCTTAAACGGATCGACCCAGACCTGAAAGCGCACCTGCACGTGAGACAGGAACTTGTAGGCGCCCACGGCTCCAACGGCCAGCAGCGCAAGGCCGATGATGACGTACGAGAAGCGTCCCGTGGCAACATAGAGCATCAGCAAAAAGATGGTGTAGAACAGGACGGCCGAGCCCAGGTCGCGTTCGAAGACGACGATGAGCAGGCACACGCCCCACACGGCAAACAGCGGCAGCAGCAGGCGGAAGCGCGGAATCTTGAGGCCAAGGATCTTGCGGTTGGAGATGGAAAGCAGCTCGCGGTTCTCGGCCAGATAGCCTGCCAGGAACAGGACGATGAAGACCTTGGCGAACTCGCCGGGCTGGATGGTGAAGCCCGCGATGCGAATCCACAGCTTGGAGCCCGAGATCGTGGTGCCGATAAAGATCGGCAGCATCAGCAGGATGATGCCGATAATGCCAAAGGTGTACTTGTAGCGCATGACCACATCGAGGTTCTTGACCAGCGCGAGCGTTCCCACCATGAGCGCCACCGAGACAAACAAGATGATGAGCTGCGAGATGGCGAGGTCGGGGGCCAGGCGCGTCACGAATGTGATGCCGATGCCCGAGAGCACAAAGACGATGGGCAGGATGGCGGGGTCGGCGCCGGGCGCCAGGATGCGCACGGCGATATGCGCCGCGGCGAAGGCGGCGAACAGGCCGATCGGCACGGCGAGCGTCTCAAAGGAAATCGTGGCACCCGCGGTGAGCACGTACATCGCATAGAGCAGGATGACGGGGAACGCCGAGGCGATGAGCAAGAGCAGTTCGGTGTTGCGGCGACTCATAAGCGGCACTCCCTTTCTAATTCTTATCGGAGGCTTCGGCCTCGGCTGACTGTTCGGCGTTTTTCTCGGAATCTGACTCGGAGGTGGATTCCTGATCGGTGTTGTTGCGAATCGTTTGCGCGTCAATCACCTGACGGGTCTGCTCCTCGTCAATCTGATGGCGGTACTTGGAAATGGTGTCCTGCGCATCGTCGACACTCGTTTGCGGAATGCCTGCTTTCAGGCGGTTTTGCGTGTCTTCGGGCAGGTCGGACAGCTTGATGCTGGTTTCGCTCTCGAGCCAGTGGAGCTCGACCCCGAGCGTCTTGCCGGGCAGGCCGCGCCAGACGGCGACATTGCCGTGGTAGGTTCCCAAGTAATAGGAGCCGGTGACGCCCGTGTATGCCCAGATGCCTGCTACCAGCACAAAGACAAGGGCCAAGACGGTGGCGATGGTGACATTGCGGCGTCGGAGGCGTTTTGCCTCGCGCATAACGCCGTCGTCGACCAGGTCGACGACCACCACGGTCACATTGTCGTGGCCGCCGGCGGCGAGCGCCGCGTCCACCAAGTTGTCGACACAGATCTGTGCGGTCGAGGACTGCGTAGCGATGTTCTCGATATCGCTATCGGGAATCATGCTCGAAAGACCGTCGGAGCACAGAATCAGGCGGTCGCCTTCCTCGATATGCAGGGTAAAGTGGTCGGCATACATGGCGGGGTCCGAGCCCAGCGCGCGGGTGATGACCGAGCGGTTGGGGTGGACGCGGGCCTCGTCGGCCGTAATCTCGCCGGCATCCACGAGCTCCTCCACGTAGGAGTGGTCGCGGGTCACGCGGATGAGCGTACCCTCGTGGAGCAGGTAGGCGCGCGAGTCGCCCACGTGGGCGATGGCGAGCGTGTCGTTTTCGATGTAGGCGCAGGTGGCCGTGCATCCCATGCCGGGCTTGCCCAGGCCGTTGAGGGCGGCCTCGATCACGGCGGCGTTGGCGGCCTCAACGGCTGCGGCCAGGCGCGCGGCGTCGGCGGACTGCGGCGCCGTCTTGGCGATGGTCTCGACGGCGATGGAGGATGCCACCTCGCCGGCGGCGTGTCCTCCCATGCCGTCGCATACGCAAAAGAGCGGCGACTGCACCAGATAGGAGTCCTCGTTGTGCGGGCGCACGCATCCGACGTCGGAGCGGGCGCCCCACATAAGCTGTGTGGTGGTGCCGGCGTCGTAGGTCGAGTCGGTCTCGATGCGCTCGTCGGTCAGCGGCTCAAAGCTCATGGTCGAGCCGGGATCTTTGAGCTTTGCCTCCACGGCGGCGACATCGATCTCGGCGGTGTCGCCGGGGGAGACGGTGTCGGCATCGTTGCCCGACTCGGCGTCGGAGACGTCCGGAAGGCTGAGATCTTCGGTTATGCGGTCGGCGGGATCGCCGTCCTGCTGCGGCTCGACAGCCGTCGGCTCGGGCGTCGCAAAGTGCGACGGCGCGGGCGTACTCTGGGGTTGAGCGGAGGGCTCGGGAGCTGCGGCGGGCGCGGCAACGGGCTGCTCGACTTCGGCAGGCGTTGCGGATGCGGGTGCCGCCTCGCTTGCCGGGGCGACGGGGAATACCGGCGCGGCAGGCTCGGGGGCTGCAAACACGGCAGCGCTCTCGTTAATCGCCTCGGCGACGGGCTCGGCAAAGTGAGCCGGTGCGGGCGTTGCCTCCGGTTCCGCCGACTGCTCGGCAGCGTGCGCGCCGATGGGGGCGTCGAGCTGCTCGGCGTCGGCGTCCTCGTCATCGACGAGTGTCGGATATTCTTGAGTTACATGCGAAAGAGGCAGGGAGAACACCGTGTCCTCGGGCTCCACGGTCGCAGGGCGCGCCGGAGCGGCATGAGCCGGCGCAGCTGCGGGGGCAGTCGGCGTCTCGGGCATGGTTGCGGACTTGTTCTCCTCGTCGATCATCGACGGTTCACCTTCATGACCACGTCGCCAATCTGGACCTCATCACCCTCGCGCAGCGTTGCGGGCTCCACCAGCTGACGGCCGTTAACGAGCGTGCCGTTTAGCGAGTTGAGGTCTTCGATGATGAGTGCCGGGCCCTGCAGCGAAAAGCGTGCGTGCGAGGCCGAGACAAACGGTTCGTTGATGCAGATGTCCGAGGACGGCGAGCGGCCCACGATGACGGGGCCGAGCATGTCTACATGGATGCCACGGATGCCGCGCGGACCCTTGTCCACATCGATCGTCCAGATAGCGGAGTCGCGGCGCTGGCCGCGTACGAGTCCTACGCCGGTTTTCATGACGGCGAACAGGAAGATGTAGAGCAGGGCGACCAGGACGATGCGGCCTGCAAAAAGGACGATATCGATGTTCATAAGCGACTATCCCCTAAATTCAAAGGTGCTCAGGCCAAACGTCAGCAGGTCGCCGTTGCGCAGCGGGCAGCGCGTGATGCGGCGGTTGTTGACGAGCGTGCCGTTGGTGGAATTGAGGTCCTCGATCGACCAGTCCGAACCGGTAAAGGTGAGCTGGGCGTGACGGCGCGACACGTTGGGGTCGCGCAGGGCGATGTCCGAAACCGAACGCTCGCGACCGATGGTCACCTGCGCGGAAGTGATGCTGTGGCTCTCGCCGCTCACGACGTCGACGAGCTGGGCGAGCGGGCGCTGCGGGGCGCGGGTGCTCGCCATGTTGGAGGCAATACCGGCCGCGGCGCCAAGGCCAACGGCGGCGCCGGTCGCGGCGGCTCCGCCCATGCCGGCGAGGGCGTCACGAGAGACGGTCTGCGGCACGGGGATGGGCGCGGCGGCGGGGTCGGGGACGCTGGGCGCAAAGGGATCGGCCACGGCGAGCGGGTCGGGAGCGGCGGCACGGGGCGACGGCTGCTGGGGCATGGCGGCGGGGTGCTGCTGCTGTGGAGCGGCGAATTGCTGCTTGCCGGCGCGGGGAGCGCTGACGGCGCGGCTTGCGGCCGAGTTGTTCTGGCCCAGGCCATTCTGGTAGGCGCGCTCTTCCTCGTACAGACGACCGAGCGTGGGGGCGTCGACGTTCTCGGCAAAGACCGAGAACTTACCGGCACGCAGCTGCGGGTCGATCATAAAGCGAACGAGGGGTTCGCCGACAAATACATAGCGGCGCTTTTCGGCCTGTGCCTTCACAAACTCGCGGACTTCGCGCGAAAGCTCGGGGTAGAACGGGGCGAGCATGGGATCGTCGTCTGCGGCGATCAGGATGGTATAGAGTGCCGGCGCGGTGTTGACGCCGTTGATCACCAGAGTCTGATCCTCCATGTCGCGAGCGGCCTGCTTGGCAAGCTTCTTAAAGGAGAACGGGGCACGGGTGGCACCGAAGATGCCGGCCACGTGGTCCTCGAAGATGTTCAGGAAGTTCACGAAAGATCACTCTCCGTATAGGTTCTTTGGTATCCGAGCAAATATAGGCATATCCCAACGATTATAGAGGATAGGGTTCCCGCAACCGCCGCCTTGACGACGACCGCGGCCGCAAGGCTGGCAATTTCCATATGGTGTGCAAGACAGAGCGACGCCGCGGAGCCTATTCCGCAGCTGGCGATGGCAGCGATTGCAGCCAGGTTCGAGCCCTGCTCGGCACGCTTGGCATGGGCGTTGAGCAGCAGAGATGTCAGTGCAGCTGTCGCCGCGACGAGCACGACGGCAGCCCAGAAGAGCATGTCTCCCAGTGCCGTGGCAACATTGCCGAGCCCCAGCACGCCTCCGGCGGAAAGCGCAACCGTAGCCAGGCGGCCAAAAAGCGCGCCCATCCCCGTGGCGGCCGCGGCGCTTGCCGGGCCGAGCCAAAAGGCCGCGATGCCGGCGGCGACCCCGGCGGCAAGGAGGACGTCGCCCGTTAGACAGCCAAGTGCCACCGCGCAGGTGAGCGCGGCGCTCGCGGCGGCCTCGGTGCGGCCCCAGGCGATCCACCAACCGGACATGGCAGCGGCAAAGAGCACCGCGACGGGCAGCATCGACAGGATGCCCTGCGCCTGCATGGTGGCGTTGGCCATAAGTACCAAAAAGCCCACGGCCGAGATAGCCGAGCCAATCTGCGGGGCCAGGCCGGCGGCCGCCCCAATCGCGATGGCCGCGGCAATAAGTCCGGGAAGCGCCGCGACGCCAGCCGTCTGCATGATCAGAAAGCTAAAGGCACCACACGCTAGCGCCGAGATGGCGCGCATGGTGTAATCGCGTGCGTGGCTCCAACGCGTGCCGGCCCAACCAAGCGCGGGGTCGACCTCGATGGTGTCGTCCTCATAGGGCAACGATTCGATATCGTCTGCCGCGCGCTCGTCATCCGACAGCTCGCCCACCATCTGCTCCAGGCTGCGACGGCCCTCGCGCACGCTGCCCAAGCCGGCGAGCAGCTGGTCGCAAAATGCCTCGATGCTGTTGGGGCGGTCTTGCGGCATGGGGGAGAGGGCGCTCATGAGCGCAGCCTCGGCTCCCGGGGGAAAGTGCGGGATGAGCTCGCTGGGGTAGGTGGCACCGCCGATGATGCGGCCGAGCGAGTCGCCGGGCGTGGCGGCCATAAAGGGAGCGCTGCCGCACAGGCCCTCGTAGATCACACAGGCGAGGGCAAAGACATCGGCGCGCTCGTCAACCGTGCCAGTCTCGATATCGAGCTGCTCGGGCGGCATGTAGCCGATGGTGCCGCCGCGCGAGCCGCCAAAGCCGCCGGCAGACGACAGCCGCGCCATGCCAAAGTCGGTGAGCTTTACATTGCCCGAGTGGTCGATGAGCACGTTGGCGGGCTTAATATCCAGGTGGAGCACGCCGTTGCTATGGGCGAAGGTGAGCGCCTGGCCCAGCGCGTCGGCAATTGCCGCGGCCTCGTCAAAGGTGAGCGAATGGCCGTCCACGCGATGCAAAAAGTCGGCGAGCGACATGCCGTCGACATATTCCATGACGAGGTAGGCATAGACGGTATCGTGCGTAAAGTCGATAACCTGCACGATATTGGGATGTTGAAGCATGGCGGCGGTGTGTGCCTCGCGCAGGACATCCATGATGTCGCTGGCGGGCATGCCGGCACCGCCTGTGAGGGGGATGCGCTTAATGGCGACGCGACGGCGCAGGTGCGTGTCGCGGCAGATCTCGATGGAGCCAAAACCGCCGGTCGCGAGCGTCTCGAGCGGCTGGAACCGCTTGAGTAGCTCGCGAGAGCTAGTGCCCTCCAAGGGAACGTCCGGCGAGAACCGGGCGGTATGTTGCGAGAAAAGCGGCATGGCCAACCCTCGTGCGTTTAAAGTTCGTTTGCGAGCGGCGGGCCGGGGTCAAGCCGTTCGCGGTGGCATAGATGCTGCTAGTTTAGCACGCTCGCGCGCATGGTGAAGGTAGCGGGGCGAGGTGGCCTGCCTGACTTGGCCTTAGCGCTTCTTATTGTTCTTCTTCTGCTTGCGCTGCTTGGCCTTTGCATTCTTGGGCTCGCTTTCCTGCTTGGCCTCGGCAGCGGCCTTCTCAGCCTTCATCTTCTTGCGTTTGGTCTCGATGCGCAGCTTTTTGTTGATGCGCGCCTTAAGGAAGGAGCCAAACTGCTCGGCATCACCACGCACAAAGGTGTCCTTAGGGATCGTCACGCCCTGGTCGGCGAACATGGCCACAAAGATGCGCTCGCCGTCGAGTACGTGGTCGAGCTTCTCAAACGGGAAGAACTGCGACTTGCCGCTCTTGCCCCAGACCATCAGGCCGTCCTCGTTGGCGGCGACGCGGCGGTAGCGGCCGCCCATGGATTCGTCTGCCTCGACGGCTTCGATAAAGTCGCGCGCGAGCGTATGGTGCAGATTTTTGCTCCACCAGGCCAAAAAGGCGCCGAATACGATCAGGACGACGCCGAACTTGATCCAGCTGCCGCCGGCCACCAGCATGCCGATGCCGATGAGCGCGGCAATCGCGGCGGCGACATACAGGGAGCCGCGGCGCCTGGGCGAGGCGACCAGACGGGCGAAATCGGTGACGAGGTCGTTTTCGTACTGATACTCGTTGAGGTACAGGATGCCATCGTCGGCTGCTGCCTGCGTCTCGAGCGCGACCTCGACCTGGTCGGCTGCTTCGGAGGGAACGAGGTTGCTCTCTGCGTCTGCCATGCTCTTTGGACTCCTATCGCGGCGGGCTCGCCGTACGGGTTATTATGAGTGAAGTATGCCGTGCGACCGCATGGCCGTCGCGGCAACAAGACTCAGTATACCCGGGGGAGCACCCATGGAATCGTTGTACCGAAAGTATCGCCCGCTCACCTTCGACTCCGTGGTGGGCCAGCAGCATATCGTCTCGACGCTCGAGCACGCCATCACCGAGGGGCGTCTGTCCCACGCGTACCTGTTCTGCGGACCGCGCGGCACGGGCAAGACCACCATGGCGCGCATTCTGGCCAAGGCGCTACTGTGTCGCAACGCCGAGGCGGCGCGCGCCGAGGGTGCAAGCGGCTGCATGCCCGACGGCACCTGTGAGGAGTGCGAGCTCATCGCCGAGGGCAACCACCCCGATGTCTACGAGCTCGATGCCGCAAGCCGCACGGGCGTGGACAATGTGCGCGAGGAGATCATCAACTCCGTCAACTTTGCCCCGGTGCGCGGCAAGTACAAGATCTATATCATCGACGAGGTTCACATGCTCACGACGGCGGCGTTCAACGCGCTGCTCAAGACGCTCGAGGAGCCGCCGGCACACGTGATCTTTGTGCTGTGCACCACCGATCCGCAAAAGATTCTGGAGACCATCCTCTCGCGCTGCCAGCGCTTCGATTTCCACCGCATCGGCAACGAGGATATCGAGCATCGCCTGTCTTACGTGTGCGAGCAGGAGGGCTTCGATTACGACGACGAGGCGCTCGCCATCGTGGCGCGCCATGCCAAGGGCGGCATGCGCGACGCGCTCTCCACGCTGGAGCAGCTGAGCGTTTTTGGCAACGGCGCCGTGCATGCGGACGATGCCCGCTCGCTTTTGGGCGAGGTTTCGGACCAGATTCTGGGCGAGTTTGCCCGCGCCATCGCCGAGCGTGATATTGCTGAGCTCTATGGGCTCATTCGTGCACAGGTCGAGGAGGGCAATGACCTGCTTGAGCTGACGCGCGACCTGGTGGCGCATGTGCGCGACGTGTATGTGGCTTGCGTTGCCGGTGCCCGTGCCGAGCTGTTTGAGGGCGGGGTCGAGCAGGCCGAGGCGCTTGCTGCCGAGGCCGCTGCCTTTGGCGAGCATTCGGCCGACCGTCTGGCCCGCGTGCTGACGGTGCTTGACGATGCCGCGCTGGAGATGAGGGGCGCGAGCGACGTGCGCCTGGTGCTCGAGATCGCCTGCACGCGCCTGGCACGTCCCGAGGCCGATCTGACCATTGAGGCCCTGGCCGAGCGCTTGGCACGCTTGGAGGCCATGGTTGCCAACGGCGCCGTGCCGGCGAGCGTGGCTGCTGCTCAAGCGAGTGCGCCTGCGGCTGTCGCGGCTGCGCCTGCGACGACACAACAGCCGACGCTGATTTCGGGTGCCCGAGCTGCTGCTCCCACGGCGACCGCCGCCCCCGCTGCTACGTCCGCGCATCAGGGTGGCATGCCTTGGGACCGCGGCGCTGCTGTTCCGGCTGCCCAGTCTGCGTCCAAGTCTGCGGCTCCGGCTCCCGCGCCCAAACCTGTAACGCCTGCACCTCAACCCGTTGCGGCTCCGGCTCCCGAGCCTGCTGCATCGACCGTGCCGGTGTCCAAGCCCAACAACGCCGCCCAGGTTGCCGCCGCCGGTGCTGCCGAGACCCCCGCGGTCGAGGACGCCGGTGAGCTCCAGCGCAAATGGGCCGAGGTCGTCGAGCGCGTCAAGGCCCAACAACCTTCTTATGCGGCTCTCCTGTTGAACGCTCGCGCTACGGCAGACGATGGTTCTAAGCTCACGGTCTCGTTCCCTACGGCATTTGCTATCAAGATGCTCGGGCGTGCTGATACACAGGCGGTGTTTTTGCCGACAGTCAGTGCGGTTTTCGGTCGTCGCACCGTCGACTATGTCTTGGATGGGGGTGGCACGCCGGCTCCTCAACATGAGGAGCATTCTCCATCTGCACGGGCTGCGGCATCTGCGGACCCGCAACCCGTGTCCTCGGTGCCCCCTGCATCCTCGAGCGCCAGCGCGACGCAGCCAAAAGCGGCGCCGGTAGCGGCACCGACCCCGTCGGCGCCTGAACCCGCTGCGCCCAAACCGGCTGCTCCGATCCCCGCGCCCAAGTCCGCTGCCGCGCCTGCGCCCAAGTCATCCGACCTGGCCAAGGCCCCTTGGCTGCGCTCCGACAACCCTGCCGGTGCTCCTGCCACGGGCAAGCTCCCGACCGAGCCCGCGCCCCGAGCGCCCGAGCGCGCGTCCGCCCCCATGGCTCAGCCGCCTGCGCAGGCTGCGCCATGGGAATCCGAGCAGGTGCCCTACGACGATGCCATGGTCGGTGGTTTTGCTGCCGATGCCGGCGGGGACGATCTGCCTCCGTTCGACGTGCCGGGTGCGGCGTCCGCGCCCAAGGCCGCTGCTGTGGCACCCGCAGCCTCTGCAAACGACGACGTCCCCGCCGCTCCCTGGGAATCCAATCCCGGTGCTGGCAGCCCCTTCGGCCATCAGGGCGCAGCCCCGAGCATCCCGCAGACCGAGGACGAGGCCAAGGCCCTCATCCGCAGCGTCTTTGGCCAGGCCACCATCTTCAAGCCGGTGGAGTAGCTGCGCAGGCGGGTATACTGCTCAAGAAGAGGACCCCTTGTCCGGGCGCATCTGTATTTCGGACATGTGTAGTGTGGTGCCGCGTATGTCGCATTTGAGCAGACAGGTGCGTGACGGTCGGCCTAGGATGCTGAGGTCGATACGATACGTCGCATGGCTGTCCGTGTACTCGACTTGCTCGGCGTTAATGGTTGCTCCGATTGCCAAATAAACGCCTAGCTCGGCATCGACAATCTTGAAGTCCTTTATCTTGACCTTGAACTCTTGATAGAGGGACGGGCTGTTGTAGTAGACGGTTCGGGTTCCGTCGGTGCACTCATCGGTCGTCTCCCATTTGACGACGGGCTGGTCCGAGCTGGCTATCAGCAGTTCTGCTCCAAAAGCTATGGCATGGGTGATGACAACCAGCAATGCCCAGCCGACAAAGAGATAGAGAACCACATATGCAACGGGGTGTTTTGAGCGGATGTTTTGGAGCGCGTTGGGGGCATTCATGGGGCACCTCCAAATTACTATCTATGGCAATCAAATTATACCCCGCTGCCATGCGCGTCACCGTGAGCAACGGATCGGCATGCAGGTCTTTAGCGGTGCACATGAAATGTCGGATTCCGGCTCTACAAGATTTAGCTTTCAATATTATGCAGATGCGAATTATTCAACTTTGCATAATTTTTGGGTGCGGCTTGCACTCCAGGACATGTATATCGACTGAGGTAGCGTGTCCGCCCCGTTCGCTGGCCTCGCGCCGTGGTACGATTTTCGAGTTTGAAAGTCCCGCCGTGCTCCGGCTGCCCTTGCAGCTCGGCGTGCGGCCGCACGTAAAGGAGCCATCATGGCCGGTATGAACATGCAGCAGATGATGAAGCAGGCTCGCAAGATGCAGGAGCAGCTTGCCGCCGCGCAGGAGAACCTCAAGTCCCAGACCGTCGACGCCTCTGCCGGCGGCGGCATGGTCAAGGTGACCGTTAACGGCGAGATGGAGCTCGTCAACCTCACCATCGATCCCGATGCCCTCGATCCCGAGGACGTCGATATGCTGCAGGACATGATCATGGCTGCCGTCAACGAGGCCGTCCGCGGCGTCAACGAGCTCGCCAACAAGCAGATGGGCGCCATCACCGGCGGCCTCAACATCCCGGGCATGCCGTTCTAAGACACACATATAAATGAGTGCGAATCACAGTCTGCAAAAACTGCTCGATGAGCTGGGCCGTCTGCCGGGCATTGGTCCCAAGTCGGCCCAGCGCATCGCCTATTACCTGCTCGAGGCCGATGCCGAGGAGGCCCGCCGCCTGGCCGAGGCCATCCTGGAGGTCAAGCAGGAGGTCCACTTTTGCAGCCGTTGCTTTAACTACGCCACGGCCGACGAGTGCTCCATCTGCCAGGACCCGATGCGCGATACCACTCGTATTTGCGTGGTGGGCGAGCCGCGCGACGTCCAGGCAATCGAGCGCACGGGCAGCTACCACGGTCTCTACCACGTATTGGGCGGCGTAATCAGCCCCATGGACAAGATTGGCCCCGAGCAGCTGCACATTCGCGAGCTGCTGGCACGCTTGGGCCACGAGGATATCCATGAGGTCATCATCGCCACCAACCCCAACATCGAGGGCGAGACCACGGCGAGCTATCTGGCCCGTACCATCAAGCCGTTGGGCGTCGAGGTGTCGCGTCTGGCAAGCGGCCTTCCCGTGGGCGGCGACTTGGAGTATGCCGACGAGCTTACGCTTGGCCGCGCCATCGAGGCCCGTCGCGCGATTTAGGTGGCGAGCCTGCTCCTGCCGTATGTTTTCCCTGCGACGCACGGGGTAGCCATAATTTCCCTGTGCGACTGTGATTTTGTTGTGCAACAAAGATGCTTCGTATCCGCTTATCGCATGGATGCTTCCGCTCGCATCCTTAATTTGCCCATTCGTTGCGCAACCTTTTGGGTTCGCTGATACACTCAAATATGGATTTGAATGAATGCGCCGCTTCTGAGCGGCGTGTTTTTGTTGGAGGAGAACGCATGCGGCCCGGTGGCACTCAGACAAAGCACGGCGCCGCGGTGCGCATGCGACGCCGGCTGGGCCTGGCGCCTCGGGCGTACGCGCTGCTGTCGTGCTCGCTGGTGCTGGTCATAGCTGGCGTTTCTGCCTATGGCATGACCGTGCCGTCCATGATGCAGGCGCATGCCGCACGCGAACCGCGCGTGGGGCATGAGGTCAAAAGTAATCTGGGCACCACGACTGGATATGCTTGGGCAAGTGTGGTCGGGCATATTGTGTTTGGCACCGACGATGCGGACGGCGCCGAGACCCCGGACAACGAAGTCACGCTTGCCAATGGCAAAACCATCGTGCTCACCAACACCAAGATCATCGATCGATTGTCCAACAATAGCGTGGCGGCAACGGTGAATAAGGTCGAGCAGCAGAAGGAACAGGACGCCCAGCAGTCCGGAAAGCCCGGTAGCTCGGATACTCCTGGCTCCGGCTCGGATTCATCGAGTTCGGGTGGCGGCTCTGGGGCGGGTTCCTCTACCGGAGGGTCTGGAAACGGCGGCTCGACGGGCGGCAACACTGACAACGATGCAAACTCCGGTGGCCTTTCCGCTGCTGAGGAAGAGAGCATTCACAGTTGGCTTGTGACCAAGTACAACATGCTCGACGGCTATGTTTCTCGTGCCAATGACGTGGTCTCGACCTATAACTCTACGGGAGATCCCAGACCGTGCGACAGCCTGGTCGGGGAGATGTTTGTCATTCGAGCCGAGTTCGGTCGTCAGACATTCTCGCCCCGGTCAAAGTGGTATCAGCAGTATGCCAATCTGTGGGGCTGTTATACCAACCTATGTCAATGGGTCGGCCATTACGGCGATGATGACGTCGCGCTCGGTAACTTCAACAATAACGTGGCGGCGCTTGCCCTATGATGACCGATCTTGCATCCACCACACCACAATCGCTCGGTCGCGATCCCATGGTCGGCCTGCGCCTGGCGCGTGTCGACGGGTTTGAGCCGGCCATTGCGCTCGGTCAGGACGAACTGCCTGCCTATCTGCGTCGTTTTACGATGCTGTTTGCCGACGATGCCACCATGCGCCGTGGCGGTATCGGCCGCGTGACGCGTGCCGTCAACGCCCAAGGCGAGGCTGTGGCACTCAAGCAGCTCATCTTGCCGACGCGCGATGAGTTTGACGACGATGCCGCTCACGAGGCGCTGGTCGCCAAGTTCAAGGCGGCGTTTCGCGAGGAATACGAATGCCATCGCGCCCTTTCGGGCCTTAAGGGCTTTCCCCGCCTCTATGGCTGGGGCGAGGTCGACGGTGTGCCTGCAATTGTCATGGAATGGGTCGAGGGCGAGACGCTTGCCCGTTTGCGTTCGCGACTCGCCGTGGACGATGCCGGACGCCTGTCGCCGCTTGTGGCGGCGCGTCTGGGTCGCGACCTGTTCGATCTGCTCTGCCGTATGAGCCTGGTGGGTGAGGGCTTTGTCCATCGCGATATCTCGCCCGCTAATATTATGGTGCGTACGGCGCGCCTACCGCTTGATCAGCAGCTTGCCGAGGGTACCTTTGACCTGTGCCTGATCGACTTTGGCTCGTCGCTGGCGCTCGAGCCTGCGTCGGCCGTGGCCGGTACCGGCGGCAAGGCGTCGTTTACGGAGCGTTATGCCACGCTGCGTCGCGCGACGGTTGCCTATGCCCCGCCCGAGATGCTCACCGACGATATTCCCGACCTGCGCGCTTTGCGTATGTCGCCGGCGATTGACGTCTATGCCGCGGCAAGCACGGTTTACGAGCTCATTGCCGGCGTCGCGCCATACGAAGCCGCGCCGAGCACTTCGGGCACCTCGGGTTCGCGCAAAAAGACGCGCGACATCGCGAGCCCCTACCGTCTCAAGATGGACACGCGGCCCGACTATCCCATTGGTGCCCATGCGCCCGGTTGCGATTTGACTCAGCTGCTTCGTCGTGAGCCCGATGTGGCGCTCGCCGCGGCCGAGCAGGCCCAGCAGCTAGGGCTTGAGCCGGATTCCGAAGAGCTACGCGATGCGCTGGCGTTTGTCGATGCCCAGCTGTTCGACGTGGTGATGGCCTGTCTGTCCAGCCATCAAAAAGATCGTCCCGAGCCGGCGGCGGTCGAGGCGGCGCTCTCGGCGTTTTGTGACCACTATGCGCAAAATGTCGGTCGTTCGCTCCGCGGCGAGCCGCTCACGCCGTGCCCCATGGATGCGTCCGGCCGCGCGGTTCGTCGCGCGCTGATGGTCGGCGCGACGGTCGTCTGTGGCGTGGTTTGGGCTGTGGTCGTGGTTTCGGCCGCGCTGCTGGCGTCGGGCGCTCGCGTGACGGCGACTTTGGGATCGCTCGTGTGGTCTGGGTCGCTACCGGGTATTATTGCCGCACTGGCGTTGGCGCTGCCAGGCATAGCCGGCGTTGCCGCGGGGGCACTTGCGCGTGATCGGCGCTCGGGGTTCCTGCAGGGTGTGCTTGCGCTTTCTGCCTGCGAGGTTCCGGTGCTGGTTGTGGCTGCATGTAGCGTATTTACCCAACGCGCCGTGATGGGCGGCCTTGTTGCCGCTCTGGTTGCAACCTATACACTTACGTGGTTTTTGCTTGCGATGGGCTTTGCCTTTGAACTTCCCGTTTCGGCACCGCGACGCACAAAAGCCCAGATGGCGACTCCGCTTGCCGGTGGAGCCGCAGCTGCCCGTACTTTTGGCGGACCTGTCGAAGTATCGTCCGATTCTATTTCTACGACCAAGGAGGCCTAGGTCATGGCATCTCAAGTTGAGCTCACCCCATGCGGGGCCATGTTTGACATCTTTAAGCGCGCAGCGCATCTGAGCCATATCGAGCTGTGCGGCTTGGTGCTTTCGTCCCGTCCGCTCGCCGACGGCCGCAGCCCGCAGAGCCGAGCCGCCGATCGCTCTTGGGTTTCCCGCTTTATCGTTCGCGCGCCGGTCGGCACGCTTCAGCAGCGCTACTTTGCCGAATACGGTACCTCGGCTGCGCGTATTATGTCGCAACTGGCCCTGCGCCAGCGAAATCCCATGGACTCCACGGCTGTGATCAATATGGTGTGCGGTCCTGCGGGTGAACCGATGGTACGCGCGCTCGAAGAGTGCCACCAGGACACGAATCTCTATCGCAACGCGCTCGATCGCCTGTCCCAGGCGGCGGAACTCATGCCCGCCGAGCGCGCCGAGGCCGTGCTGGTGCTGTTTGTCGCCGTCGGTTGTTCGGCGGATGTGCGGTCCTCGGTGAACTATGCCATCGACTACGCGCACGCGACCTGTGGCGGAGGCACCTCCACGCCGCGTTCGCTTGGCATGTCGCTGACTGCGGGCGAACGCGAACCCGCCCCGGCGCACCCCTTGGGCTTGCTGCGCGTGCAAAACAGTTTTGTCGTGAGCGCCCCGCGCTGGATTCAGCCGAGTGAGCAGGGTGTTGAGATTGGCGCGCTGGCCACTGGTGAGGGCGATATTACCGACGTCGGCGACGATGTCTCGGCCCGCCATGCCCATATCTGGTGCGATGCTCAAAATATCTGGCACGTCGAGGACTTGTCGTCCACCAACGGAACCGTGGTGGTAAACGGGGCCACGCGCGTCTGCATTCAGGTCGAGCCCGGCCGTTCCGCCCAACTCAATCCCGGCGACGAGCTCAAGCTCGGCGAATCCACTACCTACGCCATCCTCTTCGGTGCTCTCTAGCCAACCCCTCGATAAGTTGCGGTGAAATAGTTCTTGTTTAAGGCTGCGAACAGCAAAAAGGCGACAAAAGGCAAAGGATTTGGTGGGTGTAAAACGAGGTCGTTTGCGGGCGGACGCTCCAATCTATTGTGGCAATCGGGCGGTTGAAAAAGATATTTCAACCGCCCGATTGCCAGATTCGTCGGAGGAGATGTCCGATTCCGACTCTCTTGTAGGAAGAGCTTGAGATCGTATTGGCCCAAGGCAATCTAAAGCAGTCTCATTGGCAAATCTTCGCTCCTGTTGTGTTGAGGTGTAAGGTATCAGTGATTGATGTTTTGTGGCGGGGTAGATTGGGGCCTTCCTTGATTCGATGCGTTCTCTCGAGGTTCATCAGAGCAAAAGGGGCTTTCGTCTTCATTGCTATCACGGTGATTGGAACCGCTCTCTCCTATGCCATGCCATACGTGAACGGGAAATTCTTAGATTTTCTTCTTGGTAACCGCAGCGAAAGAGACGCCGTACTCTTCGCGCTCCTGGTTGCGTCAATAGGAGTTTTCTCCACCCTCTTTACTTATTTTGCAGGAACACTTTCCATTCGCATAACCACGAGACTTTCCTTTGATCTTCTCAGGGAGGCCGTCTTGCGTTTTGAAAGAGACGATTACTTGGTGAGTCGGACCATCGATCCAGCCTATACAACGCAACGGATTATTTCCGACTCCAGCGTGGTCTCATCCTTCGTTTTGGCGAATTTTATCAGTGCGCCGCTGTCCATTGTAGCTATTCCCATCGTATTGCTTATCATATGGTCAATTGATTCAAGAAATTTGCCCCTATCGTATCGAGTAACGCACTGGCGCGCGGCACTAAATAAGGAATAGAATGAGTGAGTGAATCTACCACATAAAAGTCATTATCGACAATATGAACCAACTTTCCATCCATCTCTTCCGCTTCTTCGCGCGAAGCCAATGGTGCAATGCCCCACGCATGTGCTGCTTTTAACTGTACATCATTCAGATCTCCAAACGAACGTTTATAGCTCACCACTCCTTTAATATTGC
>CANNOC010000020.1 GCA_947507155.1 uncultured Collinsella sp.
CGCTGACCGGTGGACGGCACCGAGCCGCCATTGGGAATGTAGAAGGGGGAGGCCTCGCGGCCTCCCCCTTTTTTGCGTTTGATAGAGAGCTGTAATACAAGAACTCGCCTTCGTTTAGCTTGTCTTACTGTTTGGCTGTATTTTGAGTCCTTCTTTTGTATTTGCGCGATAATAACTCCCATTGGCGTTAGGGAGGACTTGATGTTTACCGTTTTTGTCTTGGGCAATATTGCTTCGGGTAAGTCGACCGCCTGTCGCTATCTTGAGTCTCGCGGCGCCATGCTCATTGATTTAGATGATCTCGCAAAATCGTTATATGTTCCGGGTTCTGATCTCGTTGGCGCACTCGCTGAGGAATTTGGCTGGGACATTCTTGACGAGGAGGGCGGCATTCGTCGCAGCGTTTTAGCCTCTCGAGCTTTTGTTTCTCCTGATTCCGTCGCTCGGCTCAACGGTATTGTCCATCCGGTCCTTATTGATCAGTTGTCGCTGAGGATTCTTGATCCGGTTTGCTGCACGGTTTCGTCCCCCCGTTATCCCTTTGCGGTTGTCGAGGTTTCTGCCCCGACTAGTTTTGAGGATGCTTTTGGCCTGGCTGATGAAATTCTGGTTATCAGCGCTCCTTTAGCAGTTCGTCGCGAGCGTGCCATTCATCGTGGTATGAGGTCCTCTGATTTTGATGCTCGCTCTGCATGCCAACCTGATGAGGCTTCGCTTTGCAATCTCGCTACGGCGGTAATTGATAATGCGGCAGGCGATAATTCGCTCTTTGAACAACTGGACGCGTGGCTTGTGCGCCATGGCTTCGGGGATGTAGCGGATAAGGAGGAGGCCGATGCCTAAGACACGTTTCTTTACGTGGTATCGCGTGGCGCCACTTGCCGTTGCGTTCGTCTTCGGCCTTATTTCGCTCGTCTACTCGTATGCCCCTGCCGCCTTCTTTAAGCCTTTGTATCCGATTGACTACGAGGCGTATGTAAAGCAATCGAGCATTTCGCACAATCTTGATCCGTATCTGGTGTGTGCTGTCATAAAGTCTGAATCGAATTGGGATCCCGAGGCTGAGTCGACTCAAGGCGCTCGGGGATTGATGCAGCTGATGCCTGAGACTGCCCAGGATATGATTGCCTTGGGTCTTGTCGATGGTACTGAGTATTCAGCCGACAACCTTAACGATCCGGCTACGAATATCGAGTTTGGCTGCGCATACCTTTCGTATCTTTTAACCTATTTCAACGGTTCGACGGATAGTGCCATTGCCGCCTATAACGCCGGTATGGGCAATGTCGACGGATGGGCGCAGCAGAGTACGTCGCTTCATAATGCAATTACCTTTCCCGAAACGCAGGCGTATCTGATTCGCGTCAATAATGCCTGGGTTCGCTATAAGACTCTCTATCCCGATCGGTTCGTATAGGACTAAGCCCAACGCCTGCGTATACTGCAGATGTATGAGTTAGGAGTATCCATGGCGGAATTTGAAGTAGAACGCGTTGGCGGTGAACTTAAGCGCTTTGGCGTTGAGGGCGCTGAGGTGCCGTTTGAAGTCGTTTCTCCCTATGAGCCTGCCGGTTCCCAGCCCAAGGCCATTGAGTCGCTTGTGCAGGGCGTGAGGGACGGAGACCGCTATCAGGTTTTGCTGGGCGTGACTGGTTCGGGCAAGACCTTCACGATGGCAAAGACTATTGAGGCCCTGGGAAAGCCGACGCTGGTCATGGCTCCGAATAAAACGCTCGCCGCTCAGCTTGCAAGCGAGCTCAAAGAGTTCTTTCCCAATAATGCTGTGGTCTACTTCGTCTCGTATTACGACTACTATCAGCCCGAGGCGTATGTGCCGCAAAGCGATACATATATCGAGAAAGACTCCTCGATTAACGAAGAGGTCGAGATGCTGCGCCATCAGGCGACCGCGTCACTGCTCTCTCGACGCGATGTGATCGTTGTCGCATCGGTCTCGTGTATCTATGGCATTGGCTCTCCTGAGGACTATGCGGGTCTGGCTCCAAACGTCGACAAGAAGGTGCCGCTCGAGCGCGATGACTTTATCCATGCGCTCATCGATATTCAATACGATCGCAATGATTATGACCTGGCGCGCGGCACGTTCCGCGTGCGTGGCGATGTCGTTGACGTGTATCCGCCCTATGCCGAGCATCCGTTGCGGTTTGAGTTCTTTGGCGATGAGGTCGAGCTTATCGCCGAAATCGATGAGGTCACCGGTGAGATGCTTCGTGAGTATGAGGCCATTCCCGTATGGCCGGCATCGCATTACGTAACCGAGAAGCCCAAGGTTAAGGCAGCCCTTAAATCGATTAGCGAAGAGTGCGAGAAGCGTGTGGCAGAGCTCAAAGCGACCGACAAGTTGCTCGAGGCGCAGCGTCTGCAGCAGCGCACCGATTATGATCTTGAGATGCTCGAGACAATGGGTTTTTGTAACGGCATCGAGAACTACTCGCGCCATCTGGATGGCCGCAAGCCGGGCGAGCCACCCTTTACTTTGATTGATTACTTTCCCAAGGATATGCTCTGCATCATCGACGAGAGCCATGTGACAGTGCCCCAGATTCGCGGTATGCATGAGGGCGATCGTTCGCGTAAGGTGACCTTGGTGGAGCACGGCTTTCGCCTGCCCTCGGCGCTCGATAACCGTCCGCTCCGATTTGATGAGTTTGAGGCGAGGATCCCCCAGTTCATCTATGTTTCGGCAACGCCAGGTGATTATGAGCTGCGTGTGAGTCAAAACGATGTGGAGCAGATCATTCGACCGACCGGTCTACTCGACCCCAAAATTGACGTACGTCCGGTTCGCGGCCAGATCGATGATCTCGAGGATGAGATTCGCGAGCGTGTGGCCCGCAAGGAACGCGTGTTGGTGACCACGCTGACCAAACGCATGGCAGAGGACCTTACCGACCACCTGCTCGACGCTGGCATTAAGGTCAACTACATGCACTCCGATACGGCGACGATGGACCGTGTCGAAATTCTGCGAACGCTGCGCGAGGGAAAAATTGATGTTCTGGTGGGCATCAATCTGCTGCGCGAGGGCCTGGACCTCCCCGAGGTCTCGCTGGTGGCGATTCTCGATGCCGACAAGGAAGGCTTTTTGCGCAACCGCCGTTCGCTGATTCAGACGATTGGTCGTGCGGCCCGTAACGCCGATGGCGAAGTCATCATGTATGCAGACGTTGTGACCGATTCGATGAGAGAGGCCATCGAGGAGACGCAGCGCCGTCGCGAGATTCAGATGGCATATAACGAAGAGCATGGCATTGTGCCCAAGACAGTGCGCAAGGCCATCAACGACATCTCAAGTTTTATTGCCGAGGCCGAAAAAACCGTGGGTTCCAAGGGGCGCTCGAAGGGCGACTCTCTTGGCCATGGCGCATTCTATACGCCCGATGAAAACGGCGAGGGTGCTGCGCCGGAGACGGTATCGTCCGAGCAGACACTAGCTGAGCAGCTCGAGGAACTTCCACATGATGAACTTGTGCGGATCGTCGAAACCATGGAGGAAGATATGCGCAATGCTTCTGCTGCCATGGACTTCGAGGAAGCAGCGCGTCTGCGCGATGCAGTCGTTCAGATTAGGGCGATGCTCGAGGGTGCGACTGAGGACGAGACGATTGAGCGCTTGCGCTCGCAGGCCCGCAAAGGCTCTACGTTCGCTTCGGGCAGAAAACGCCAGGGTGCGCGGTTTAAGAAATAAAAGCACTGCCCCCGAGCTCCTCGCGGAGTTCGGGGGCAGTGCGATTTAGTGGACTAGAGATCAGCAATGATGGCTTTGGCGCAACGGATGCCATCGGTAGCGGCGCTCATGATTCCACCGGCATATCCGGCCCCCTCGCCGCAAGGGTAGAGCCCCGGGGTCGATACAGCGTGGCATTGACGGTCTCGAGTAACGGTGACCGGAGAGCTCGAGCGTGTCTCAACACCGGTGAGGACGGCATCGGGATGGTCGTAGCCACGCAGTTTTTTGCCGAGCAAGGGAATTCCCAGACGAAGCGACTCGATGATATGTTGCGGCAATGACTCATCGATTGCTGTCCAAGTCACGCCGAGCGGATAGGTGGGCTTTACCTTGCCGCATGTCGTGCTGGCGCGTTCTGCAAGGAAATCGCCGACGAGCTGTGCCGGTGCGTTCCAGTTGGAACCGCCAAGGCGATAGGCAGACCGCTCGCAAATGCGCTGGAGTTCTACGCCTGCAAGAGGATCGTCGCTGGGGAGATCGTCGGGCGTGACGTTAACGAGGAGAGCGGCGTTTGCGTTGCGGCCGGCGCGGGCGTTGAGACTGGCGCCGTTGACGCACAAATGGCCGGGCTCTGAAGAGGCTGCGACAACCTGTCCGCCAGGACACATGCAGAATGAGAATACGCTGCGGCCGTTGGGAAGATGGACAACGAGCTTATAGGGGGCTGCTCCGAGCGCGGGATGACCCGCTGCGGGGCCATATTGCGCCCGATCGATATCGCGCTGCGGGTGTTCGATGCGAACGCCCATGGCAAACGTCTTTTGAGCGAGGGCGACATCATGGGTTTTGAGAACCTCGAATACGTCGCGGGCAGAATGACCGCAAGCAAGGATGAGATGCTTTGTGTTGATTGACTCGCTTGTCGCGTCGTGGGACGACTGGATGTCGATACCGACAATGGCGCCAGATGTGTCAGTGTGAATGTCAACGAGTTTCGTTCGATAGCGAACGGTTCCTCCGAGCTGTTCAATGCGCTGGGAGATGCTGGTAACGACGGCGGGGAGGATGTCGGAGCCAATATGCGGTTTTGCATCCCATAGAATATCACGGGGAGCGCCCGCTTCGACGAAGGTCTCGAGGATAAGGCGATGGGCGGGATTTTTGGTTCCCGTATTGAGCTTGCCGTCCGAGAAGGTCCCCGCGCCGCCCAGACCAAACTGGATATTGCTCTCGGGGTCGAGGATGCGCTCCTTTAGAAAGAGGTCGATCGCATGTGAGCGGCGAAATGCCGGGTCGCCGCGCTCGATGAGCAAGGGCTTAAGACCCGCTTCGGCGAGCGTAAGCGCAGCGAAAAGGCCGGCGCAGCCGGCACCGACAACGACAGGGCGTTCTTGAGGTGCGTCGGAGACGGGGGAGGGGAATGAAGGTTCATCGTCTTCTATCGCGCGTACACGCGAGCGGTCACGCTCGGCAACGCTGTCGACCGCTTCTCGCTCGAGGTGGGGACTAGTCAGCTCAACACGAAAGCTCAGGATAAAATGGACGTCTCGTTTTTTGCGAGCGTCGATTGACTTTCGGTGGAGCTCGATGGACTTGATCTCGGAGTCCTTGCAACGTAGGACGCGCTTGGCGACTCGCTTGCCAACAATGAGACAGGCATTCTTATCGCCGGCTTCATCGAGCGACGCGTTGACTTGGGTGATTTCTATCATCGAGGTCTCCTTAGAGGCAAGAAAGAGGCCGTCCGGTATCCCAGACGGCCCGAATGCGTTTTTGATTATAGACTGCGCGGCTACAGGCTGCTTGCAGCGCGAATACCCGAGATCCAGGCCCACGCAAGGTTAAAGCCTCCGCAATCGGCGTCGATGTCGAGCGCTTCTCCGCAGACGTAAAGCGGGGCGCCTGTGGTGCTGTTCACGTAAAGATTGGGTGTCGAGACGCACTCGATAGATATGCCGCCACGCGTGACCTGTGCTGAGCGCTCCTCTGCCGTCCCTTCGACGGACAGTTTAAAGTGCTTGAGGATTGAGACCAGGTGGATGACATCGCGCGAGCCGGGATGGCACCGCTCGAATGCCGTACAGACGACGTGTGAGAGCTGCGGGGCGAGCATGCCGTCAAGCCAGTGGGAGTTTCGGGGCGAAAAATCGCCGAGCACGTTGACACGCTGCTCGAGCGTATCGAGCAGCTCATCTTTGGAGAAATCTGGAAAGAAGTCGATCAGAACAGTGTCGCCCTGGTTGATACGGCGAGAGAGATTGAAGGCGGCGACGCCTGAGATGCCGAAGGCACGGAACAGCACTTCGCCATCTTCTCGCCAGAGCTCTTCGTGGCTGCGCGAGAGCGTTAAGCGGGCTCGGACGCGCAGACCATCCAGAGTTCCGAGTGCCGTCCGGTCGCCGACGACTGATGCCGATACGGGGCACAGGACGGGGCGCAGGGGCGTCAAGGGAAGGCTAAACACCTCGGCGATGCCGGTGGGGTTGCCGCCCGTAGCGATAACCACGGCCCTTGCCTGCAGGGCATCGCTCGTGCGAGGAGTATCGGCTAACGCCTTTCGAAGCGAACGGAGCTCCGTCTTTCGGTCGCCGTGCTTTTTGGGTTTGAGTACATGAGCGGGACGGTCGATCTGAAGCGTCCAGCCTTCGGAAGCCTTATGAGCCGCAATGACGTTAGTCCCGCAGAGTAGGGTGATGCCCAAACGCTCGCATGCATTGAGGAGTGCATCGCGAACCGACTCGGCGCGAAGGGAGCGCGGGTATAGGCGGCCTTCCTCACGGATCGTCATGATGCCCAGCGAGGAGAAAAAACTCTCGAGATCTTGCTCGGGTTGGGGGCCCATGATGGATTCGACAAAGGCGGGGTGGTTATATCGCCGAATGTCGATGGATTCGTTTGAGAGGTTGCAGCGGCCGTTTCCGGTTGCGAGCAGCTTGAGACCGCAGGCGACGTCGCGCTCGACGACGCAGACGCTTTTGTCGACACGCGCCGCCGTAATGGCGGCGGCGAGGCCCGAGGCCCCGCCGCCGATCACCAAGACGTCATAGAAGGCGCTTGCGTTCACTTAGGCCTCGTCTGTCTTGTGCGGGGCGATGGCCTCAACGGCGGAGACGGCTTGGGGCAGCATGCCGGCGGGCAGCGCGGTTTCGACTTCTCCCTTGTCGCAGGCTTCGGCGAGCGCGGGATCGATGGGCAGCTGACCAAGGATGTCGAGATGATAGGTCTCGGCGACCTCGGGAAGATTGCTCTTGCCGAAGACCTCGATCTTCTTGCCGCAGTCGGGGCATTCGATATAGCTCATGTTCTCGACAATGCCCAGAATCGGAACGTTCATCTTCTCGGCCATGTTGACCGCCTTGGCGACAATCATCGAGACTAAGTCTTGCGGGCTCGTGACGATGACGATGCCATCGACGGGCAGTGACTGGAAGACGGTGAGTGCGACATCCCCCGTTCCCGGAGGCATATCGACCAGCAGATAGTCGATGGGGCCCCAAGAGGTTTCGCTCCAGAATTGCCTGATGGCGCCGGCGATGACCGGACCACGCCAGAGGACGGGATCGGTCTCGTTTTGAAGCAGCAGGTTGGAGCTCATGACCTTGACGCCGTGCTCGGAGATCTCGGGCAGCATGAGGTTGCCGAGGGCATGGACATGGCGTCCGCTCATGCCGAACATTTTGGGGATGGAGGGGCCGGTGATGTCGGCGTCGAGAATGCCAACCTTGTTGCCACGGCGGGCGAGCTCGGTTGCGATGGCGCCCGTCACAAACGACTTGCCGACGCCTCCCTTGCCGGAAAGCACAGCGATAACGCGCTTGACCTCCGACAGCGTATTCTCTTCAAATTGCGACGGCGTTGATTGTCCGCCGGCTGCTTGTGCGTGCTCGCAACCCATGTTTGACTCCTTTGTATATGTTGGGGCCGGAGCCCCGCGGTGTGACACGAGCGTCATTGTACCCTCGTTTGCGAGCGGGAGTCATTTGCGATGCATTTGGGCCGAGCGTGCTTGCAATACGATGGGTCCAAGCGAATGGGCGGGCTTACTGAACTTTGCTGGCGAACTCGAGGTATTGCATGCGCTGCAGCTTGTCGATCGTCGAGGCGTATGGGCTGTCTTCAGATCCCAAGTCGTAGCGCAGCCCGTCGGCACCAATATAGCCGGCGACATTGATGGTGGGCACATCTGACCTTGTTGCAAGCAGGGCCTTTTGATAGTCAGTGAGCGGGGCGCCGATCTTATTAAGGGTAATAGCTGCAATCTCGTTTGCCCCGACGGTGTCGTAGACGTTGAGCTCGGTATTGCCGGCGATTTCATAGTTAGCCCAGACGAAATAGGTCGACTGATAGATACGGAAAGCGTGGCTTGCCGTATCTTCCTGAGGGTACAGCTCGTCGTTGAGAGTCGTTGCGGCGCTTGGCTGATGGTCGCCAAAAAAGACAAGAACAACCGGTCTGCCGATATTGCGGAGCTCGTTGATAAAGTACTCGAGGTCCCGGTCGGATGCATTGATGCAGGTGAGATAGGTATTGAGCGCGCTATTGGCGCCCTCGCTGGCTCCCTCGACCCAATAGTTTGTCAGCTCTTCGACGGGAACGGTGCCATAGTCGTAGCCGCCGTGATTTTGCATCGTGACGTCAAAGATGAACTGCGGGGCTTCGTCGGTTCTGAGCAGGTCGAGTATCTTGTCGTAGGTGGCGTAGTCGCATACGCCGGCATGGTAATAGGGCGCACCTTCGAAATCGCCGATTGATAGAAAGTCTCCAAAACCCAGCTGCTGATAGATTTTATCTCGATGGTAGTTGACGGGGTTTTGCGGGTGCATAGCGGTAGTGGTATACCCGAGCTCTTTAAGGTCCTTTGCCAGGCTGTTGACGCCATTCATCTGATACAGCTGATAGGGGATTTTGCCTAATCCGACAAAGGCCGTTGTCGCTCCGGTCAAAAATTCGAATTCGGAGTTCGCCGTTCCGCCACCGGTGACCGAAGCGAGCATGGTGCCGCGAACAAGTGTGTCGGGAAGCGAGTTGTAGAATGCGGGACCGGTGTACCCGGCCGCCTGGAGCTGCTCAAAGCACGAAAGGTCGCTAAAACTCTCGTTCATGACGGCAACAATCGTCGGCTTGATTTCATTGAACTGGGCAACGGCCGCCGCGCGCTGCTCGCTCGAGCCATACGTGCTGTCGTAGGCGGCGGCGAGCTCCTGCTCGATGCTCTGCGCCTCATCGGGCGTATAGTCTTCGGGCTTTTCAATGGGCAACTCGTTGACCATTTCGGTGAACGAAGTGATAAAACCCTGAGACGCATACGTGGTGATGGGCTGCCAACGGTCAAATCCAAAATCCAGCGACTGCTCCAAGTCGATGTTGGAAAAGCCCAAGAGCCCCACAACGGTCACTAGCAGAAAAGCGCAGAGGTTAGCGGCGATTGCGGGGAAGACATGGGCGGGCGTACGGAGCTTTCGCGGTCGGATAAGCGAAAGAAGCCCCAGGGAAATCTCCAGCAGGGCGAGTGAGGTTACGATTCCTGCAGTGAAGGTGAACTCATATCCCTCACTTACTTCCATTGCGGTGCCCAATGCCAAAATGTCGCTCGGCAGGATGGCCTCGCCTTTAAACGTTATGACGAAGTGCTCGGCAATGCCAAGGGTACAACAGACGACGGGCACGAGGGCCATGACTCCTCCATGACGCTGTCCCAGCAAATAAAGGGAGAGCAGAACCGTCGCGAGCAGCCCAACGGAAAACCCGAATGAGTTGGCGGGAATGCGATAGAACGTTTCGTTGCAGGCAATTTCGAGTGAAACGAACGAGAGCGCTGAAACAGCGGCGACGACAAGGATGTCGCGGCAAATACAGGCAACCGTTCCCGTCGCAAGATCGGTTTGGTCGATAAGTCCCGAAACCAAGGGCTCGACAAGAAGTATGACGGCGGCAGCACCGAGCGCCGAATAAGAAAGGACCCATAGGGAACAGTCCTCATTTACGAGCAATTGATTCGTAATCCATGCAGCTACCATGCCGAGCGGGATGAGGAGCATCGCGCACCAAAAGACGCGGGCAATGGGTGGTTTTTCGTTGTGTTTGATTGAAAAATACACGCGCACGACGACGGCGGCCACGATAAGGACGGCGATGAATATGGGCAGATTGGCCATGCCACTCGAAGTGATTTCAAGGGGGATATCTTCGGTCATGGACGTTCCTCTGTTACAGCAAATTAAGTTCAGTTTTAGATTACTCTAATCTTTCCACGGCATTTCGAGAAACAAAGCACCCGACACGCAAAGCAAAAGGTCTGCGAATCTTGTATTACGAACATCTGTGCGCGTTGAGTGCGTTAAACTCATCGACAGTGTGATTTGAGGTTATAGGAGGCAAGGAGCTTCCATGTCTGATTCTTCTATCGTTATCCGTGGTGCGCGCGAACACAACCTGCGCAATGTCGATGTTTCCATTCCGCGCGACGAGCTCGTGGTCATTACCGGTCTTTCGGGCTCGGGCAAGAGCTCGCTGGCGTTTGACACGATCTATGCCGAGGGTCAGCGCCGCTACGTGGAGAGCCTGTCGAGTTATGCGCGCCAGTTTTTAGGCCAGATGGACAAGCCCGATCTGGACTCGATCGACGGCCTTTCGCCGGCCGTCTCGATCGATCAGAAGACGACGTCCAAGAATCCGCGCTCGACGGTGGGTACTGTAACTGAGATTTATGACTACCTTCGCTTGCTTTTTGCACGCGTGGGCACGCCGCACTGTCCCGAGTGCGGTCGCGTTATCGAGCGCCAGACCACCGACCAGGTCGCCGATAAGGTCCTGGCAGCGGGAGAGGGTCGTCGTGCGTTTGTGCTGGCACCGGTGGTGCGCGGGCGCAAAGGCGAGTACGCAAAATTGTTCGAGGATCTTCGGGCTGAGGGCTTTAGCCGCGTGCGTGTCGACGGCGAAGTACGCTCGCTCGACGACCCCATCGATCTGGACAAAAAGTTCAAGCACGATATCGAGGTCGTAGTCGACCGCATCGTGATTCGGGAAAACTCTCTGGGCCGTATCGCCGAGTCGGTTGAACAGGCGACTGCCTTGGCACACGGCAATGTGAACGTGTACATGCTGCCCGATCGCGATGCTCCCGAGGGAACCGAGGGCGAGCTGCTGGAGTATTCGTTGGCTCTGGCGTGCCCGGAGCACGGGCATTCCATCGACGACCTACAACCCCGCGACTTTTCGTTCAACGCGCCCTATGGTGCGTGTCCCGAGTGCGATGGTCTGGGCTTTAAGAAAACGGTCGATGCCGAGGCGCTGATTGAGGACCCGTCGAAGTCGATTGCCGATGGGGTCTTTGGAAGCCTGTTCGGCAATTCCAACTATTATCCGCAGATTTTTGCTGCGGTCTGCAAACACTTTAAGGTGAGTGCCGATACGCCATGGGAGGACCTGCCCCCGCGGGTGCGTCGTGCGTTTTTGGATGGCATGGGCGACAAGAAGATTTCGGTGGACTATCAAAAGCTCGACGGTCGTCGCAGCCAGTGGGACACCAAGTTTTCGGGCGTGCGCAATATCCTGTACGAGCGCTATACCGAGACGACCAACGAGAACACTAAGGCGCGCCTGGAGAAGTACATTCGCGAGGAGCCGTGTTCGAGCTGCCATGGTGCTCGCCTGCGCCCCGAGATGCTCGCCGTCACCGTGGGCGGCAAGTCCATTTATGAGGTTTGCTGCCTGTCGTGCCGCGAGTCGCTCGAGTTTTTTGAGGACCTTGAGCTCACCGAGCGTCAACAATTCATCGGCGGTCGTATCGTCAAGGAAATCCTGGAACGCTTGCGTTTTCTGGTTGATGTCGGCCTTGATTATCTGACGCTCGATCGTGCTTCGGCGACGCTTTCCGGCGGTGAGGCGCAACGCATTCGCCTGGCTACGCAGATCGGTGCGGGCCTCATGGGCGTTCTCTATATTCTGGACGAGCCTTCGATTGGTCTTCACCAGCGCGACAACGAGCGGCTGATTAAGACACTCGAGCGCCTGCGCGATATCGGCAACACCGTTATCGTCGTTGAACACGATGAGGACACGATTCGCGCTGCCGACTATGTGATCGATATGGGGCCAGGCGCGGGCGTCAACGGCGGGCACGTGGTCGCCGCGGGAACGCCCGCTGACATCATGGCGTGCCCCGAATCAATGACGGGTGCCTATCTGACCGGCAAGCGAATGATTCGAGTTCCCAATGAACGCCGCAACCCCGGCCGCGGCTGTCTTAAGATCACGGGCGCCCGCGCTAATAACCTCAAAAACGTTACCGCCAAGATTGAGTTCGGTACGCTCACAGTCGTTACCGGTGTTTCGGGATCGGGCAAGAGCTCCCTGGTCACCGATACGATTGCGCCCGCGCTTACGAATGCCATCCATCGTTCGACGCGTCCTGTGGGGCCGTACAAGAAGATTGAGGGCATTGAGTGCATCGATAAGGTAATCGATATCGACCAGTCACCGATCGGTCGCACGCCGCGTTCGAACCCTGCGACCTATATTGGCCTTTGGGATGATCTGCGTGCGCTATTTGCAAGCACGCCGGAGTCGAAGGCGCGCGGCTACTCGCCGGGACGTTTCTCCTTTAACGTAAGCGGAGGTCGCTGCGAGGCGTGCAAGGGCGATGGCCAGATTAAGATCGAGATGCACTTCCTTCCCGATATCTATGTCCCCTGTGAGGTATGTGGCGGCAAGCGTTATAACCGCGAGACGCTCGAGGTTACCTACCGCGGCAAGACAATCTCGGATGTGCTCGACATGAGTGTCACCGAAGCACTGGCTTTCTTTGGGAATATCCCGCAGATTAAGCGCAAACTGCAGACCCTATATGACGTGGGTCTGGGCTACGTGAGCTTGGGTCAGCCCGCTACGACGCTTTCGGGCGGCGAGGCGCAGCGCGTGAAGCTCGCCAAGGAGCTTCATCGTCGCCAGACAGGCAAGACGTTCTACATTTTGGACGAGCCCACAACCGGCCTCCATTTTGAGGATGTTCGTCAGCTGCTCGACGTGTTGCAACGCCTGGTCGATGCGGGCAACACGGTTCTGGTGATCGAGCACAACCTTGATGTCATCAAGGTTGCCGACCGCCTGATCGATATGGGCCCCGAGGGCGGCAATGGCGGCGGAACCGTCGTGGTCTCAGGCACGCCGGAGCAAGTCGCGGCATGTTCGCAGAGCTACACGGGCAAGTTCTTGGCGCCGTTGCTCAAGCGTGACCGTGAGCGTCAGGCGCAGCTCGACGCACAGTAAAGAGATGTTGTAGCACCGACGCGCCACCGATTCCTTCTGATTCGGTGGCGCTTCTGTGTGTCGAGATGGCATATGCGGCGGAATTGGCCCTATACTTAATCCTTACGTCGCTCTGCGGGGGAAAGGATGTGCCATGGCAAAGGCTGTTAAGACGTCAAAAACCAATGCGATGCGCGAGCTGGAAAGCGCCGGCATCTCCTATGTTCTCCATACGTACGAAGACGATGGCGACGAATCGTCGGGGCTGGGCGTCGCGATTTCCGAGCAGCTTGGCGAGGAGCCCGGTCAGGGATTTAAGACCCTGGTCTGCACGACGCCGTCCAACGACCATGTCGTGTGCTGCATTCCCGTTGCCGACGAGCTCGACCTCAAGGCCGCCGCGCGCGCCGCAGGCGAAAAGTCGCTGACCATGATGCATGTCAAAGATTTGCTTGCCGCGACGGGGTATGTCCGCGGCGGTTGCAGTCCGGTCGGTATGAAAAAACGCTTCCGGACTCTGATTGATGAGACATGTATCCTTTGGGATACCATTTTTATCTCGGGCGGCAAGCGCGGCTATCAGCTTGAGCTTGCTCCCGATGACTTAGTTGCATTTTGCGGGGCGACGGTTGCCCCGATCACGAGAGAGGACTGAGCGATGCCGCAGGAAGAATCAAAGCGCGGAGCTCACTTTGCAAAAGGGTCGGCTCCTCAGACGCCCGCGCCCGAGGCCGCTTCGTTCGATAACGAGATTCGAAACGCCTGGTCCGCTGCCGCTGACCCGGGCGAGACGGCCGTGTACTTGCGTGCCGCCGGTGCCGGCACGGCACTTCCCCGTACGGTTCTTTCTTCGGCTCGTCCCGATGAGACGGCTGTCTTTTTGGCCGCCGCTCAATCGAGCGCCAGCGTGATGCCGATCGCCTCCGAGGCTCCTCGTGCGCCGCGTCCCGATGAGACGGCGGTGTTTTTGATGGCAGCCCAGGGAAAGAGCACACCGCAGAGCGCTCCTGCCGCTCGTTCCGCCAAGCCCACGGCTCATGATGATGGCGAACCGCTTCTTTCGGATGACGAATGGTCGCCGCTTGGTTCGACCGATCCCGTCGAGGGCGTGGCCATCGACGGTGATGACGACTGGGACCCTCTGTCGTTTTCTGCCCGAACCGTCGCCGCCAATGAAGTTGACACGGTGTTTGGCGACCATGCCATATTCGATGATGATGCCGTATCCGGTAGCAACATGCCGAACAGCGATGACGCCGCACCTGCTGATGACGCCGTTTTGGTTGACGATCCCTTTGCGATGACCGGCTCCTTTGCCGTCGTGGACGATTTGCCGCCACAAGATGAGGTTTATGAGGACTCTCAGGACGACGTAGACGATATGGGTTCGTCGGACTACTCCACGGTTGGTCGTTCTGCTGGCCTTATGACCGTGCTGACCATCGTGTCGCGCGTCACCGGGTTTATCCGCACGTGGGCCATGGCGGCCGCCATCGGCATGTCGCTGCTCTCGTCCTCCTATCAGGTTGCCAACAACCTGCCCAACATGCTCTACGAGCTCGTGATGGGCGGCATGCTCGTTACGGCGTTTTTGCCGGTGTATATGGGCGTGAGGCGCGAGCAGGGCCGCGAGGCATCGAACGAGTATGTCGGCAATCTGCTCGGTATTCTGCTTCTGGTGCTGGGCGGCATCTCGCTGCTGGGCACCGTGTTTGCTCCCGGCTTTATTTGGACGCAGTCGTTCCTTTCGGGTAATGGCGACAGCATGGATACCGCTGCGTTCATGTTCCGCTTCTTTGCTATCCAAATTCTGTTTTATGGCTTGGGCTCGGTGTTCTCGGGTGTTCTCAACGCACACCGCGACTACTTCTGGTCGACGTTTGCCCCGGTTCTCAACAATGTCATCGTCATCGCCAGCTTTATGGGCTTTGCTCCCGTGTCTGCACAATTTGGCGAGCGGGTCGGCATTATCTTGATCGCAGCCGGTACGACCCTCGGCGTCTTTGTCCAGATGGCCTGCCAGATTCCCGCGCTTGGCAAGCATGGCGTGCATCCTCATATCCATATCGACTTTAAGGACCCCGCGCTGCGACAGACGATTGCGCTTGGTATCCCGACGCTGCTCGCCACGGTGTGCATGTTTGTCTCGACCTCCATTACCAATGCCGCCGCGCTGGTGGTGCAGCCCGAGACCGGCCCTTCCGTCATCGCATATGCGCGCCTGTGGTATACGCTGCCCTATGCGCTGATCGCTGCCTCGCTTTCGACGGCACTCTATACCGAACTCTCCCACGATGCACAGGAGAAGGATTACGACAGCGTCCGCACGGGCATTTCGCGCGGTGTCGCCCAGATGCTCTTCTTCCTGATTCCGTTTGCGATGTATCTGATCGTCTTCGCCCGTCCGCTCAACATGATCTACTGCGCCGGCAAGTTCGATGAATCCGGTGTGGCGCTGGTGTCGGAGTTCCTTATCTATCTGGCACTTTCCCTGCCGCTCTACGGCGTGGTCGTGCTGATGCAGAAGAGCTTTTCGGCCCTGCTCGATATGAAACCTTATAGCCGCTATTGCCTGTACTCCGCTATCGGTCAGGCCGGTTCGGTGCTGCTGTTTGGCGTGGTGCTGGGCTACGGTATGCCGGCAATTGCGCTTTCGTACGTCGTTGACTACGTGGTCTTGGTCGGATGCTCACTGTGGTGGCTGCGCCGTCGTCTGCATGGCCTTCAGGTCAAGTCTATCCTGCATGGCGGTTTCTTCGGCCTACTGTTCGGTGGCTTGGGCGCTGCCGCGGGCGCCGGCGTCATGTGGGCACTTGAGCACTTTGTCGGAGCGCTTGGCAGCTCGATCCTCATTACCCTGGGCTACGTTTGTGTCGCAGGCGTCATCTCGCTCGCTGTAACTTTTGGTCTTGCCTTCGTCTTTAAGATGCCCGAGGTCTCGGCGCTGCTTCGTCGCAAGTAGGCGCGCGTGGCAGGTCACGACAACATTCCAACACTTGCCGAACAGGTTTCGCGCGTTCCCACGCAACCCGGCTGTTACCTTTGGAAAGATGCCAAGGGCGATGTCATCTATGTGGGCAAGGCAAAAAACCTGCGCGCCCGTATGCGTCAATACGTGACGCTGCAGGACGAGCGTCAAAAGATCCCGCTCATGATGCAGCTGGTGGCGAGCTTCGACTATATCGTGGTAGAGACCGAGCACGAGGCATTGGTGCTCGAGCGCAATCTGATTGGCCAGTACCATCCGTACTTTAACGTCGATCTCAAAGACGATAAAAGCTATCCCTTTATCGCCATTACCAAGAGCGATTTGTTTCCTGCTATCAAATACACGCGAGAGCGTCATCGACCGGGAACGCGCTATTTTGGCCCCTATACCGATAGCCGTGCGGCGCGTGAGACCATCGATACGCTACGCAAGGTTATTCCTATTTGCTCGGCATCCTGTGCGGAATGGCGCCGCTGCCGCCGCATCGTCGAATCTCACAAGGGCGAAGAAGACATCGTCAATATGATTTGCGCGCAAAACGGGCGCCCCTGCTTTGACTACCATGTCGGGCGCGGGCCGGGCGCATGCGTCGGCGCGATTTCCCCTGCCGACTATGCCAAGAACGTCAAGCGTGTTGAACGTTTCTTGTCGGGCCATCGCAAGGATGTCGTCGACGAGCTTACGTCCGAGATGACGGAGGCAGCCGAGACACTCGATTTTGAGCGTGCGGCGCGCGTCAAGCGTCGCCTGGAAGTCATTAGGGGCCTGGACGATCGCCAACAGGTCGTTTTTCCATCAAGCGTCGATATCGACGTCATCGGCTTCTATCGCGAAGAGACTATCTCTGCCGCCTGTGTCTTTGTCGTTCGCGAGGGCCGAACGGTTCGAACTTGTGAGTTTATCCTCGATAAAGGCCTGGATGTCGACGAGGAAGAGCTTCAATCGGGCTTTCTTAAGCGCTATTACGACGAGACGGCTGATATTCCAGCCGAGATCAATCTCTCTGTCGAGCTTGAGGATGCCGAAGCATTGGGGGAGTGGCTTGCGGCCAAGCGCGAACGCTCTTGCCATCTCCATAGGCCGCAGCGCGGCGAAAAGCACCGCCTGCTCGATATGGCTTCCAAAAATGCGCGCCATGCCCTCATGCGCTACATGATGCGCACGGGGTATGCTGACGATCGCACCAATCAGGCGCTCCTGGAGCTCGAAAGTGCGCTGGCGCTGCCTGCGCCGCCGTTGCGCATCGAGTGCTTCGATATCTCGACGTTGCACGGCACCTTTACCGTCGCTTCGATGGTGGTATTTACCAACGGCCGTGCCGACAAGGGCCAGTATCGTCGCTTTAAAATTCAGGCCGAATTGGACGAGGCGAACGACTTCGTATCGATGTCCGAGGTTTTGGGGCGTCGCTATGCTCCCGAGCGCATGGCGGACGAGCGCTTTGGCTCGCGCCCCGATTTGCTCGTTGTCGATGGCGGCAAGCCGCAATTGACCGCTGCAATTAAGCAACTTGAGGCGCTCGGCCTCGATATACCAGTATGTGGCTTGGCAAAGGCCGATGAGGAGGTTTTCGTGCCGTGGGACGAGACTCCCGTCGTGCTACCGACCGGCTCCGCTTCGCTTTATCTGATCAAGCAGGTTCGCGATGAATCCCACCGATTTGCGATTACGTTCCACCGCGAGTTGCGCGATAAGGCTATGACGGTTTCGGTGCTTGACGACGTTCCGGGCGTGGGGCCCACCAGAAAACGTGCCATTATGCGCCATTTTGGTTCGATGAAGCGTTTGCGCGCGGCAAGCGAGCAGGAGATTGCGGAAGTTCGAGGCGTTCCGGCCGATGTCGCCAAAGCGGTCCACGAGGCACTTGTCGCATGGAATGCCGAGCGCGCCCAGGCATCGGCCAGCCGTTCCGAAAACTAAACGCGCTTCTAAACAACTGGTATACATGATTTGCCGATTTTCAATCATTTATTTCGCGGCGATTACCTACTGATTTCGGGTTTTATTAACGCTAAAACGTTTGACTAGCCATGGTGAATAACCCTGCTATCCTGCGGGTTGACGAAGACTGATATCTCACCTCGTCGATACATACTGTCTGGCGAATCGTTTGTCAATGAATTCGGTGAACGGTAGTAAATACCGTTCAAGCGTATGTATGTATCGGTCGCCGAGCGCGGCACCTCAGTTGGGTTCGTCGGTAGGTAAGGTATATATCGTCCGCAAGTTGCGCGGGGGCAAGTCTAGGTGCCCCCGGGTAAGATTCTCTATTGATAGGAGAAGACATGGCCATCATCAACAAGGGTATGTCCAGGCGTTCGTTCCTCGGCCTCACCGGCAGCGTCGCTGCTGTCGCAGGGCTTGGTCTCACCGGCTGCGGTGGCAGCTCTAGCGACGAAGGTTCCGCTTCCGGTTCCACCGATTCCGCCAACCGTGGCGGCGGCGTGATCACCGCTGGTTCCGCTTACGCCCCGTCCAGCTTCGACCCCGCCAGCACCGGCTCCGCTGTGGGCCTGGGCGCTAACTGGCACGTCGTCGAGGGTCTTTACGGCATCGATTACCACGACTACAGCACCTTCAACGAGCTCGCCACCGACGATCCCAAGTCCGTGGACGACACCACCTTCGAGGTCACCATCCGCAAGGGCGCCAAGTTCTCCGATGGCACCGAGGTCACCGCTGACGACGTCGTCGCTTCCTACACCGCTTGCGCTGCTTCCGCTACCTATGCTCCGTTCTTCCAGCCCTTCGAGTCCATCGAGGCCAAGGACGCCAGCACTGTAACGGTCAAGACCAAGGTCCCCAACTTCTCCCTGCTCAAGGATCGTCTGGCCATCATCCGCGTTACCCCGGCTACCCAGTCCGAGGAGGATCGCGCCAAGCAGCCGATCGGTTCCGGCCCCTGGATGTACGACTCTATCTCCGATACCGAGATCACCCTGGTTCCCAACCCCGAGTACAACGGTGAGTATGCTGCCGAGGATAAGAAAATCCAGTACAGCATCCTGACCGACCCCACCGCTCGCGTTACCGCTCAGCAGGAGGGCTCCACGCTCGTTATGGAGCTCGTCACCGCTGACGCCGTCGACCAGCTCGAGAGCGCCGGCTGCAAGATCGATAACGTCCAGGGTTTCGGCACCCGCTTCATCATGTTCAACGTCGCCAAGGAGCCTTGGAACAACGTCAAGGTCCGTCAGGCCGTCATGTACGCGCTCGACACCGAGAAGATGATCACCAACACCTTCGCCGGCCTTGCCACCGCTGCCAGCTGCTACCTGCCCAAGAGCTTCACCAACTATCATGAGGCTTCCACGGTGTACAAGACCGACGCCAAGAAGGCTAAGAAGCTCATCGAGGAGTCTGGCATCACCCCGGGTGCCATCACCCTGCGCACCACCGACAACGAGCAGATTAAGGGCATGGCCGCCCAGGTCAAGAACGACCTCGACGCTCTCGGCTTCGATGTGACCATCCAGACCGATACCTCGCCGGCCACCTACGCTGCCATCGACGGCGGCGAGGCCTACGATATCCTCCTTGCCCCTGGCGATCCTTCCTGCTTCGGCGCCGACCCCGACCTGCTGCTTAACTGGTGGTACGGCGACAACGTCTGGATGCAGACCCGTTGCCCGTGGAAGGAGTCCGCTGAGTGGCAGAAGCTCCACAGTCTCATGGACGAGGCTCTTGCCGCCGAGGGCGACGAGCAGCAGAAGAAGTGGAACGAGTGCTTTGACATCATTGCCGACAACGCCGTTCTGTACCCCGTTGTCCACGTCAAGACCGTCTCCGCTTCCTGGGACGATCCGTCCACTGCGCCCAACGGCGAGGCCCTCGATGGCTTCAAGGGCATCGGCACGACGAGCATGTCCTTCAGGGGCGTTGCGACCGTCAAGGCGTAAGACTCGCTTGAGTCTGTATGCAGGATGTCGGTCGTTGGGACCGTATCCTCATAGTTGAAACAAAGACCCGGGCGGCAACGATGTCGCTCGGGTCTTGTAATGAGTATCCGTACTCATATACCAGTTGGTCCTACCGACAAAAGAAAGGGGAGAGAACGTGAACAACTTGCTACGTTTGATTGGAAGGCGTCTCGTGGCGCTGCCGATCATGGCATTGGGCGTCACCGTCCTGGTGTTCTTCCTTATGTCGTTCTCCAAGACCGACCCCGCCTATACGGCGTTGGGTGACGGCGCCTCGCCCGAGGCGGTTGCCGAGTACCATGAGAAGTATGGTCTGGACGATCCCTGGCCCGTGCGCTACGTGCGCTACATGGGCGATCTGATCCATGGTGACATGGGCACCTATGGTGCTGCTCGCAACTCTGTTGCCAAGCGCATCTCCACGGCCCTGCCCGTCACGATGCAGCTGACCTTCATCGGTCTAGCCATCGGCGCGGTCGTCTCGTTTTTGCTCGGCGTCATCGCGGCACTGTATCGTGATAAATGGCCGGACCAAGTGATCCGCGTCTTCTCCATCGCCGGCTTGGCAACCCCGTCGTTCTGGCTTGCCGTTCTGTTGATCCTGCTGTTCTCTTCCTACCTTAAGGTGCTCCCGGCGTCCGGTGCTCTGCCTCACTTCACCACCAACCCGGCTGGCTATCTGGGACGTATGATCATGCCCGCTATCGCTCTGGCATTCCCGCTGACGGGCCAGATGACTCGTATCGTGCGTACGGCCATGGTCGAGGAGCTCGATAAGGACTACGTCCGTATGGCCCGTGGCGCCGGCGTTCCCGAGAAGGTCGTCGTCGGCATCAACGTTCTTCGCAACGCGCTGATCACCCCGGTCACCACCCTCGGTCTTAAGATCGGTTACCTTATGGGCGGTGCTGTCGTCATCGAGGTCATCTTCAACCTCCCCGGCATGGGTACTGCGATTCTGCAGGGCGTTCAGGGCAACGAGGCGAACCTGGTTCAGGGCGTCGTCATCGTCGTTGCTCTTGCCTTCATCATCATCAACATCGTGGTTGACATGCTCTACCTGCTCATCAACCCGCGCATCAGGACGGTGTAGATTATGGTAAAGATTCGAGAGAAGCAAACCGAGCAGCTCGAGAAAGCTGCCTCTAAGGGGCTCAAGCTCGGTGGCTGGAAGAAGATGACGCTGTCTTCTAAGATCGCAGCCGTCGTGCTGGTGCTGGTCGCCCTGACCGCGATTCTGGCGCCTCTTCTTGCCCCCTATAGCCCGGTCGAGATTTTCACTGCTCGCCAGGCTCCCGGCAACGGATTTATCTTCGGTACCGACGATAAGGGCCGCGACATTCTGTCGCGCATGCTCTACGGCGGTCGTTACTCGCTGATCATCGGCTTTGGCGCCACTGCCATGGCTCTGGTCTGCGGCTCGGTTGTGGGCGCCCTCGCGGCGGTTTCGCGCAAGTCTGTTTCCGAGGCGATCATGCGCATCCTGGACATCATCATGTCCATCCCGGGCATCGCCCTTGCTGCCGTCTTCGTCTCCATCCTGGGCAACTCCGTGCCGTCGATCATCTTCGCCATCGGCTTTATGTACACTCCGCAGATTGCCCGTATCGTGCGCGCCAACATCGTGTCCGAGTACGGCGAGGACTATGTCCGCGCGGTCATCGTTTCCGGCGCCAAGGCTCCGTGGATTTTGATCAAGCATGTTCTGCGTAACTGCATCGCCCCGATCATGGTCTTCACCGTTACCCTGGTCGCCGACGCCATCATCTTCGAGGCCTCGCTGACCTTTATCGGCGCTGGTATCCAGGAGCCCACCGCTACCTGGGGCAACATCCTCGCTGACGCCCGCGGCGGCGTGCTCGCTGGCCGTTGGTGGCAGGCGCTGTTCCCGGGTCTGGCCATCATGATCACCTGCCTGGCACTCAACATCCTCTCCGAGGGCATTACCGACGCCATGGCCGCTGCTCCCTCCGCCGCCCTGGATCCTACCGATTCCTCCAAGCGTCGCGAGGCCGATCTGCTGGTCTCCGACCCCGTTCGTGCCTACAAGGAGCAGGCTCAGTCCCTGTCCGCCCGTCTTGGCGCCCTGCGCGATGTCGAACTCAAGCGTAACGACCGCCATGTGCCCGATGAGTCCGTTGAGCCGATCCTTTCGGTCCGCGATTTCTGCATCCAGTTTGAGCACCACGGTGATATCAACGTCGTCGACCACGTTAACTTTGACGTCCGTCCCGGCCAGACCATGGGCCTGGTAGGCGAGTCCGGCTGCGGTAAGTCCATCACCACGCTGGCCATCATGGGCCTGACCGACGATGACGAGCATCTTTCCGGCGAGGTTCTCTGGGAGGGCCGCGACCTGCTCAAGATGAGCAAGAAGGAGTGGTTCGGCCTGCGCGGTACCGATATCGCCATGGTCTATCAGGACGCCCTGTCCTCGCTCAACCCCTCCATGCTCATTTCCGCTCAGATGAAGCAGCTCACCAAGCGTGGCGGCACCCGTAGCGCCGAGGAGCTCCTGGAGCTCGTGGGCCTCGACCCCAAGCGTACGCTCGAGAGCTATCCGCATGAGCTTTCCGGTGGTCAGCGTCAGCGCGTTCTGATCGCTATGGCCCTTACCCGCGACCCCAAGCTGGTCATCTGCGACGAGCCCACGACCGCTCTGGACGTTACCGTCCAGAAGCAGGTCATCAAGCTGCTCAACGATCTTCAGGCCAAGCTCGGCTTTGCCATGATCTTCGTTTCGCATGACCTGGCTCTGGTCGCCGAGGTCGCCCATAACATCACGGTTATGTACGCCGGTCAGGTTATCGAGCAGGCGCCCACCAAGGAGCTGCTCACCAACCCGATTCACGAGTACACCCGCGGCCTTCTGGGTTCCGTCCTGTCCATCGAGAGCGGTTCGGGCCGCCTGCACCAGGTGCCCGGCGCCGTTCCGAGCCCGCGCGATTTCCCCAAGGGCGACCGCTTCGCGCCCCGCTCGAGCCATCCGCGCATCGGCCTGGACACCCGTCCGGTCTTCAAGCGCGTGCCCGGCACCGAGCACTTCTATTCCGAGCTCCCCGACGAGGTGCTCAAGGCAAATGGTTTGACCCCTCACGCGGAGGTGATGTAGATGAGCGAGACCGCAGTCAACGGCGTCGAGCCGATCATCTTCCTTGATGACGTCCACGTCACCTTTAGGACCCGTACCGGCTCGATTCTGCACCCCAACCTGGTTCACGCCGTCCAGGGTGTAACGATTAAGCTCATGCCCGGACAGACCATCGGCATCGTCGGCGAGTCCGGTTGCGGAAAGTCCACCACGGCTAACGTCATGTGCGGCCTGCAAGCCCCCACGAGCGGCAAGGTCTACTTTAAGGGCAAGGACGTCACCAAGCGTACCGCCGAGGACCGTCGTCACATGGGCCGCGTCATCTCGGTCGTGTTCCAGAACCCCGCGACGGCACTCAACCCCCGCATGGTCGTTCGCGAGCAGCTGCTCGATCCCATGCGCGTCCACAACCTGGGCACCGAGGCCGAGCAGGAGAAGCGCGTCAAGGAACTCTTGGAGCTCACCGGTCTGCCCAGTTCTGCCGCCGAGGTTCTTCCCGGCCAGCTTTCGGGCGGCCAGCGCCAGCGCGTCGCAATTGCCCGTGCCCTGTCGTTGAACCCTGACGCCATCATCGCCGACGAGCCCACCTCGGCTTTGGACGTTTCGGTCCGCGCGCAGATCCTCAACCTGCTGACCGATCTTAAGAAGGAGCTCGGCCTGGCCATGGTGTTCATTAGCCATGACATCCAGACGGTCCGCTACATCTCCGACGACATTATCGTCATGAATGGCGGCAAGATCGTCGAGCAGGGCGAGGCCAAGCAGGTCTTCCAGCACCCCCAGGACCCCTACACCAAGATGCTGCTCGGCGCTGCGCCGTCGCTGCTGCATCCCAAGCTCGGCGAGTAGCCTCGCTTTCCCTCCCGTGCGCCCGGTTCCCTTGCCGGGCGCACTTCCG
This sequence comes from uncultured Collinsella sp., assembly GCA_947507155.1. Classification (GTDB taxonomy): domain Bacteria; phylum Actinomycetota; class Coriobacteriia; order Coriobacteriales; family Coriobacteriaceae; genus Collinsella. The sequence goes on from CANNOC010000020.1 coordinate 23,836, forward strand.
TTGCGATTTCGAAAGGTTGGGTTCACGAGCCATGCCAAGTGCTCAGGAGCTACAACAGCAATTTGGTGAATATCGAGGCGCTATGCCCCGTCCATCGGATTTCGATCTCTTTTGGAAGGACCGCATGGCCGAGGCCGACGCCGTCGAGCTCGACTACGCGATTGAGGCGGCTTCGGTTGCGGATTCCGCGACCTGTCGGTTTTTCGACCTCTGGTATACCGGCATGTGTGGTGCACGCCTGCATGCCAAGTACCTTAAACCCGTCTCGGACGAGCTTGTGCCATTGGTACTTCAGTTCCATGGGTATCCGGGTGCGAGCCGCAGCTGGTTTGAGCAGGCGTCGTTTGCGGGCATGGGCATGGCGCTCATTGCTCTCGATTGTCCTGGCCAAGGAGGCCCCTCCGAGGACATTGGTGGATTTGAGGGCACGACGGTCGCGGGCCATATCGTCGCCGGTATCGACGGCGACCCGGCCAACCTCTACTATGTCCGCCTACACCAGGATATCCGCATTCTGTGCCGTATCGTTCGCGAGCTCGAGGGCATCGATCTTACCCGCGTGTATGTGAATGGCGCATCGCAGGGCGGCGGTTTGGGTATTGCAACCTGCGCGCTTAACAGCGAGCTTATCAATCGCGCCGCCATCCTCTATCCCTTCTTATCGGACTTCCGCCTGGTTTGGGATCTGGACGCCGACGATATTGCCTACGAGGGTCTGCGCTATTGGTCGCGTTGGTTTGACGAGGACTCGACTCGTATCGAGGAAGCCTATGCCAAGCTGGCGTACTTCGATTCCAAGAATTTTGCCCCCATGGTCAAGTGCCCCGTGCTGTTTGGCACGGGCACGGCCGATATCGTCTGCCCTCCGGCGACGCAGTTTGCGGTCTACAACAACCTGACCTGTGAGAAGCGTCATGAGTTCTTTGAAGGCTTTGGCCACGAGGAGATTCAGGATTTTGACGATATGATCATTCCGTTTTTCTGTGAGGGAGGGGAGGCTCATGTCTAAGTGCGAGAGCAATGTTGACGAGCTGATAGTCCCCGGGCTCGTGGGAATTCCTGGAACGGTTTCGTCAAGGCTCACAGAATATCAGGACTGGCACGGTGATGTCCAAGCAGATGTTTCTGATTTAGAGACATGCGCTTCGAGTCTTGAGATTCAAGGCCTGGCCATTACGGCAATTGACTTTGTTAACCCCTGCGCCCGTTACTCGGAGGTTTCCTTTAAGCTCGGTGACGATGCGGTCCACGCTCGTTTGATTGAGCCTGTCAGTCGTGCCCGAGTATCTGAGCGCGTGCCGCTGTGCCTGATGTTCCATGACATCGATCGGCCTGTGCGCGGCTGGCATCACATGACGAGATTTGCCGCCATGGGGTATGCCGTCCTCGCGCTGGATGACGATGTTGCTGGTACGGACGACCTGCAGCGGGGGATTGCTTCGCCCGCTTTTGTCGAGCGCGTCCGTTGGGGTTGCGCGATGGCGAAGGTTGCGCGCAATCTTGATGGCGTGGACTCCGATCGCATTTTTGCGTGGGGCGAGGGCCTTGGCGGCGGTGTCGCGCTGGCGGTTTCTGCTCTGGACGAGCGGGGCCTCGCTTGCACGGCGGTTGCCAATCCGCTTCCCGGCGGTCTCGAGGTGCTGTCGTCTCGGGTGCGCGGATCGGTGCTCATGGGCACATCGCTTATGGACGCCGTGAGCGATCCCAAGGGTCAGTTTGCCGTATTCAACGGTCTTGAGTGTGACCGAAGGCATATCATCTATGCCAAATACGCTCACGAGCGCATCAATGCGTTCGAAAACGAAGTCGTCGACTTCTTTAACCAAACGTTCTACCCGTGTTCTTTGGCCTAGACGGCCTGGACACTGCCAACAAGAGTGGGCGGCATAGGGCCGCTCGCCAGACAACTAAGGAGATTCTTGTGGCAACTCAGAAATTCACCGGCGTTATCCCTCCCGTCGTTGTTCCCGATACCGAAGACCACCAGCTCGATGTTGCCTCCTTTGAGCGCAGCATCAACCGCATGATCGATGCCGGCGTCGATGGCCTGTTCTTCCTGGGATCCTCGGGCGAGGTCGTCTTCTCCACCGACGAGCGCCGTCGCCAGATTGTCGCCGAGGCCGTGCGCATCGTCGACCACCGCGTGCCTGTTCTGGTCGGCATCATCGACACCGAGACCGAGCGCATGATCGAGCACGGCAAGGTCGCTCAGGAGCTGGGTGCCGATGCGCTTGTCGCCACCTGCCCGTTCTATGCCCTGCAGGGCATGACCGAGGTCGAGGAGCACTTCCGCATCCTGCACGAGGAGCTCGACCTGCCCATCTTTGCCTATGACATTCCCGTGTGTGTTCACACCAAGCTCCCCTGGAAGCTCCTTGCTAAGCTCGGCGCCGAGGGCGTCCTGGCTGGCGTCAAGGATTCCTCGGGCGATGACATCTCGTTCCGCTACCTCATTCAGGAGAACGAGAAGAACGGCCATCCGATGAGCATCCTTACCGGCCATGAGGTTGTCGTCGACGGTGCCTATCTCGGTGGCGCCGACGGCTCTGTCCCGGGTCTCGCCAACGTTGAGCCCGAGGGCTACGTTCGTCAGTGGAAGGCCGCTCAGGCTGGTGACTGGGCTACCGTCAAGGCCGAGCAGGATCGCCTCAACGAGATTTCGCACATCTGGGATGTCACCTCGGGCGTCCAGGGCTATGCCGGTGGCGTCGGCGCCTTCAAGACCGCTATGAACCTCATGGGCATCTTCGACAGCCCGACCATGCCGCGCCCGGTGAAGGCCATGACCGGTGAAAACGTCGAGGCGATTCGCAAGGTCCTCCAGGACAACGGTCTCCTGTAAAGCTTCCCCAGGCACCCGACCTCGCCGTTCAGCCTCGTGGCCATGACCATTAGGTCAATGGCCGCGAGGCTTCACGGCGATCTCGGGCACCTCGGAAACCTTTACCGTGCGGCGGGGTTAAATCCGACCGCATTTCCTGTAGTTGTTTTGTCTCCGAAGGAGAACGACATGGAGAACAAGTACGTCTGCTCTGTCGATATCGGCGGAACTAAGATCGCGACCGCCATTATGGAGTACCCGGCTGACGGCAGTGCGCCCCATCCCGTATTTGAGGCCGAGGTTCCTACCGAGGCCCAGGAGGGCGGCGAGGCCGTCTTCCAACGTATCGAGGCGTCCATCAAGGCCGCTCTTGAGGCGAATCCCGATGTCGAGGTCCTCGGTGTCGGTATCGGTGCCGCAGGCGTCGTCGATCCCAAGACGGGCGCCATCGCGTATGCCAACGAGATCATGCCCGGCTGGTCCGGCGTTCAGTTGGGGCCGCGTCTGCGCGAAGACCTTGGTCTTCCCGTTGCCGTGGTGGGCGACGTGCAGGCTCATGCTCTGGGCGAGGCCCACTGGGGCGTCGGCAAGGGCAAGTTCTCCGTCTTGTGTCTGGGCATCGGTACGGGCATCGGCGGCGCATATGTCGAGAACGGCCGCGTGATGCAGGGCTTCCATGGTGCTGCCGGTCATATGGGCCACATCGAGTGCTCGGCTGCCGCTGGCATTCCCTGCGCCTGCGGACGTTCTGGTCATCTTGAGTCGGTTGCTTCGGGCACTTCCATTGGTCGTATGTACGATGAGCGCTTCGGTCGCGTCGACCCCAGCCGTCCTTCGGTCGGTCGCGACGTGAACGACCTGTGCCGTGCGGGCGACGCAAAGGCGACCGAGGTCATCCATGACGCTGGCTTTGCGCTGGGTGCCAGCTTGGGCTCGCTCGCTAACATTCTGGACCCTGAGGTCATCGTGCTCTCGGGCGGCGTGATTCACCAAGGTCCCGATTGGCGTTCACAGACGTGGAAGGATTCGGTGCACGAGGGCTATGCCAGCCAGGCGCTCGATCCGCTTCAGGACACGCCGATCCTCATCGGTTCTCTGGAGGGCGATGCTCCGCTCATCGGTGCCGCCGAACACCTTCTTGCATCGTTGAAGTAAACATAACTACCAAGTGCGCCTTCTGAGGTGCCGCAGATTGACGTGAAAGAGGAGCGAAGCGTACTTCGGTACGTGAGCGACGGTTTGAACGTCAAGGTGCGGTGTCTCAGAAGGCTGTTTTTAGAAAGGTTGAGTCGAACATGACCGTCGATCCTTTGATTCAATCCCTGAAGGGCAAGCTCGTCGTGAGCGTTCAGGCGTATATGGGCGAGCCGCTTCGTACGCCCGAGACCATGGCTCAAATGTCTCGCGCCTGCGAGCTTGGCGGCGCCGCCGCTATTCGCTGCCAGGGTCTTGCCGACATCGCCGCCATTAAGGGCCGCTGTGAGGTCCCCGTCATCGGCTTGTGGAAGGATGGACACGAGGGCGTCTACATCACGCCGACGCTGCGTCATGCTCGCGCCTGCGTTGCTGCGGGTGCCGACATCGTGGCAATTGATGCCACTGATCGCCCGCGTCCTGATGGCAAGACCGTCGAGGACACCTTCCGTCCGCTGCACGAGGAGGGTGTGCTCCTGATGGCCGACTGCGCCACCATCGAGGATATTCGTCGTGCTGTCGACATGGGCTTCGACCTGGTGTCCACCACGCTTTCTCATGGTGTTGCCGCTATCGACTGCACCATGGCCGATGGCCCCGATCTGCCGCTTCTGCGTCAGGCGACCGAGGAATTCCCCGGTCTTCCCATCATCTGCGAGGGCCGCGTGCACACGCCCGAGGAGGCCCGCGCCGCGATTGATGCGGGCGCCTGGGCCGTTGTCGTCGGCACCGCCATCACGCACCCCACGAGTATTACAAGTTGGTTCAAGGCTGCGCTTGAGGCGTAAGACAGGCCTCGTATCCGCTTGGGGCGGTATACTCAATAAAGGCAATTGATCGCGCGGGATCCGCTGGCCGGGTCCCGCGCTTGTTTTAGGAGGCACACATGCAAAAGGGAGATGCCATGGATGCGGCGGAGCGCTCGGAGCGCATCCCCGATATCGTCATCATCACCGGAATGTCCGGATCGGGCCGAACGCAGGCCATGCATGTGTTCGAGGACATGGGCTACTTTTGCATCGACAACTTGCCTCCGCGTCTGATCGCCCAGCTTGCCGAACTCGTCGGCATCAATACGGGCGTGGGCAGGCATCTTGCCGTCACCTGCGACCTGCGCAGCCAGGGCTTGTTCGATGAGCTGCTCGATGCCGTTGCCGCACTCGAGGAGCGCGAGATGAGCTGTGACATCGTGTTTCTCGAGGCCTCTGACGAGGTGCTGATCCGTCGTTATAGCGAAAACCGCCGCCGCCACCCCATTGCCAAGCCGGGGGAGACTACGGCCGATGCGATTCAGCGCGAGCGCCTGCAGCTGCAGGGCGTGCGCGATCGAGCCGATATGATCATCGACACGAGCCGCCTGCGCACCTCTGCCCTGCGCAACAAATTGCGCATGGCGTTCTCCGAGCTGTCCGACCAGCAGCTCATGGACGTTCACGTGTTCTCGTTTGGCTTTAAGCACGGCATGCCCGTCGAGGCGGACATTATGATCGACGTCCGCTTCCTGCCCAATCCGTTCTACGATCCCGAGATGCGCACCATGACCGGTCTCGATAAGAAAGTCTCCGACTTTGTTCTGGACCATCCCAAGACCCAGGAGTTCTGGAAGGCCTGGACGCAGCTGCTCGATACGGTCATGCCCGGCTATATCGCGGAGGGCAAGCCACAGCTTTCTATTGCCATCGGCTGCACGGGCGGTCAACACCGCAGCGTTGCCATCGCTGAGGCCACGGCACGTTATTTAGAAGGTGCCCAATATCATGTGAGCATTTCCCATCGCGACCTGTCGCGCGCCAACACGAAAGCATAGGCCTGCATGTCGTTTACCGCCGAGGTGCGTGACGAGCTCGCGCGCTGCGAACCCGAATGTGAATACTGCGATTTGTCGACGCTTGCCGCCCTGACGCGTGTGAGCGGTACACTTTCGCTGGCCGGCTCCGGGCGGTATCGTTTGACGGTCGCGACCGAGACGGGTGCCGTCGCGCGCACGATGATCACGCTGACGCATCGCATCCTTAAGCTCAAAACGGAATTCACCGTTCGTAAATCGGTCTTGCATAAGGTCCGTAACTATCTCATTACCCTGCCCGATCAACCCGACCTGGACAAGGCTCTGGTGCTGCTGGGCATTCTCGACCGCAGGGGAGGGCTCGTCGCCGGTGTTCCCCGGCACATCGTTGCCCGTCCCTGCTGCAGGCTTGCCTACATCCGCGGCGCGCTCATCGCCGGCGGTTTCGTGGCCGATCCCCGCGGCGACTTTCATTTGGAGATCGCGGTGCAGGGCGAGCAGTATGCCCGGGGACTTTGCGATCTATTGGAGCAGATTGGGGTCCATGCGCGCGTTAACGCGCGGCGCGGATCCTTTGCTGTCTACATTAAGAGCGCCGAGGAGATCGAGCAGCTCCTAAAGCTGATTGGCGCCAAACGCAGCGTTGCCGAGATCGAGGAAGCGCGCGCGGTCAAATTGGTTAAGAACGACGTAAACCGTCGCGTGAATGCCGAACTGGCCAATCAGACCAGAAGTGCGGGTGCCGCCCAGCATCAGCTTGCGTTGATCGATGAGCTCGAACAGCGGGGTTTGCGCGACACGCTTCCGGACGCCTTGGCAGTCTTTTGCGACCTGCGCGAGCGCTATCCCGATCTGTCGCTGCGCGATCTGGGCGAGATGGCTGACCCTCCCTTGTCGAAGTCTGCCCTGTACCATCGCGTTTTGAGGCTTGAAAAGCTCATTGAAGCAAACAAGTAGTTTGAAGTATCGACTTATATACGGATTTAGCTGCTATTTTATTCTTTAAAACGTTTTAACGTAAATTTGATTTTCAATTTCGAGCATTCTCGTGAAATTCAAGTCAAAAAAAAGGTATATTAGGCGAGTGGTTAGTTTGTGGGCCTCAACGGCGGGCGCTGTAGCTCGCGGGGGCCTTACGAAAGGAGACACAATGGCAGTAAAGGTTGCTATTAACGGCTTCGGTCGCATCGGTCGTCTGGCTTTCCGTCAGATGTTCGGTCATGAGGGCTCCGAGATCGTCGCTATCAACGACCTCACCTCTCCCGATATGCTCGCTTACCTGCTGAAGTACGACTCCACGCAGGGCAACTACGCTCGCGATCACGAGGTCGTTGCTGGCGAGGATTCCATCACCGTTGACGGCAAGGAGATCAAGATCTACAAGGAGGCCGACGCCAACAACCTGCCTTGGGGCGACCTCGACGTCGACGTCGTTCTCGAGTGCACCGGCTTCTACACCAGCAAGGCTAAGGCTCAGGCCCACATCAACGCTGGCGCCAAGAAGGTCGTCATCTCCGCTCCGGCCGGCAGCGATCTGCCCACCATCGTGTACAACGTCAACCATGAGACGCTGACCGCTGAGGACAACATCATCTCCGCTGCTTCCTGCACCACCAACTGCCTCGCCCCGATGGCCAAGGGTCTGAACGACTTCGCTCCCATCGTGTCCGGCATCATGACCACCATCCACGCCTTCACCGGCGACCAGATGCCGCTCGACGGCCCGCAGCGCAAGGGCAACTTCCGTCGCTCCCGCGCCTGCTCCGAGAACATCGTCCCGAACACCACGGGCGCTGCCAAGGCCATCGGCCTGGTTCTCCCCGAGCTCAACGGCAAGCTCATCGGTGCCGCCCAGCGCGTCCCGACGCCGACCGGCTCGCTGACCAACCTCTACGCCGTCGTTGACAAGAAGGTCACCGTCGACGAGGTCAACGCTGCCATGAAGGCCTACGCCGAGACCATCCCCGAGACCTTCGCCTACAACGAGGACCAGATCGTCTCCCGCGACATCGTCGGCGAGACCCACGGCTCCATCTTCGACGCCACTCAGACCATGTGCTCTGACCTCGGCAACGGCCAGACCCTCGTTCAGGTCACCTCTTGGTACGACAACGAGAACTCCTACACCTCTCAGATGGTCCGCACCATCAAGTACTTCGAGAAGTTCGTTGCTTAATTTAGCTTTTAGCGAATAGCTCGTTGAGCGTCTAAAGAAGGGCGCGGCCTTATAGGGCTTACACCCTAGGGTCGCGTCCTTTTTATAAGAAATCGTCTGCCGTAATGGAAGGCAGACACGTACGAAAGGTAGAAGCAAACATGGCCTTTACCAAGAAGACCGTCCGCGACATCGATGTCGACGGCAAGCGCGTTCTCGTCCGCGTTGACTTCAACGTGCCTATCAAGGATGGCGTCGTTGGCGACACCACCCGTATCAAGGCTGCCCTGCCCACCATCAACTATCTCGTTGAGCACAACGCTCGCGTCATCCTCATGAGCCACCTCGGCCGTCCCGATGGCACCGGCTTCCAGCCCGAGCTGTCCCTCGAGCCCGTCGCCAAGAAGCTCGCCGAGCTCTCTGGTCTCGACGTTGCCTTTGTCGCCGACACTTACGGCGAGAAGGCTGCCGAGGCTGTCGCTGCCGTCGAGCCGGGCAAGGTTCTCCTTCTCGAGAACGTCCGCTTCGATAAGCGTGAGAAGAAGAACGATCCCGAGATCGCCAAGAAGCTCGCTTCCTATGGTGACGTCTTCGTTCTCGATGCCTTCGGCACCGCTCACCGCGCCCAGGGTTCCGTCGTGGGCCCCGCCGCTTACCTGCCTGCCGTCGCTGGCTTCCTGCTTGAGAAGGAGGTCGACACGCTGACCGGCATCTTCGCCGAGCCCGAGCGCCCCTTCGTCGCTATCGTCGGCGGTTCCAAGGTTTCCTCCAAGATCGGCGTTCTCGATCACCTCATCGACTCCGCTGACACCCTGATTATCGGTGGCGGCATGGCCTACACCTTCTTCCTGGCTCAGGGCCTGTCCGTCGGTCAGTCCCTCAAGGAAGAGGACTGGGTCGAGCGCGCCGGCGAGATGCTCAAGAAGGCCGAGGAGAAGGGCGTCAAGATCCTGCTCCCCATCGACAACCGCGTTGCCGATCACTTTGGCGAGGATGCTGTCCCCGAGGTTGTCGCTTCCGACGCTATCCCCGACGATCGTGAGGGCATGGACATCGGCCCCAAGACCGAGGAGCTCTACGCCGAGGCCGTCAAGGGCGCCAAGACCGTGTTCTGGAATGGCCCCATGGGCGTCTTCGAGTTCGACAACTTCGCTCATGGCACCCAGGCTATCGCCGAGGCTGTCGCCGAGGCCGACTGCACCTCGATCATCGGTGGTGGCGACTCTGTCGCAGCTGTCAACAAGTTCAACCTGGCCGACAAGATGAGCTGGATCTCCACCGGCGGTGGCGCTTCCATGGAGCTCGTCGAGGGTAAGGCCCTGCCCGGAGTGGAGGCGCTTCTCGATGCCTAACCGCACCCTTCTTATCGCTGGTAACTGGAAGATGAACAACGACGTCGCCGAGGCTGCCAAGCTCGCCGACGAGCTGGCCCAGGCTCTGCCCGAGGTTCCGGCTGGCGTCGAGGTGCTCGTCTGCCCTCCGACCATCGACATCACTACGGTCCATGACCGCATTCAGGCTGCCCCCATCGCCCTCGGTGCACAGAACGTGTACTGGGAGGCCAAGGGTGCCTTCACCGGTGAGTCCTCTTGCGACATGCTCAAGTCCGCTGGCTGCACCTACTGCATCATCGGTCACTCCGAGCGTCGCGACTACTTCCACGAGACCGACGAGGACCAGAACAAGAAGGCCAAGGCCCTCGTTGCCGCCGGTCTTGTTCCCGTCTTCTGCTGCGGCGAGTCCCTTGAGGTCCGCGAGGCCGGCACCTATGTCGAGCACGTCGTGAACCAGGTCAAGGCTGGCCTTGCTGGTCTTGAGATCACCTGCCCCAAGCAGGTCGTCGTCGCCTACGAGCCCATCTGGGCCATCGGCACCGGCAAGACCGCTACCGCCGAGGACGCTCAGGAGGTCTGCGGCGCTATCCGTGAGACCCTCAAGGAGATGTTTGGCGAGGAGCTCGCCAACGGCATCCGTGTCCTGTACGGTGGTTCCGCTAAGCCCGGCAACATTGCCGAGCTCGTCGCCAAGCCCGACGTTGACGGCGCCCTCGTGGGCGGCGCTTCGCTCAAGGCTGCCGACTTCGCCTCTATGGTCGTCAAGGCAGGCGAGTAGGACATATGGCACAGCGTCATCTTCCTGCACTCCTGATCATCATGGACGGCTGCGGCCTTGCTCCGGCCGATGGCGAGAACGCCGTCGCCGCTGCCAAGACGCCCTTCCTCGATGGCCTGTACGAGAAGTACCCCCACACCACGCTCGGTGCTTCGGGCGAGGACGTTGGCCTTCCCGACGGCCAGATGGGCAACTCCGAGGTAGGCCACCTCAACATCGGTGCCGGCCGCATCGTGTTCCAGGAGCTTTCGCGCATCAACAATGCCATCAAGGACGGCTCCATCGCCAAGAACGAGGTTTTCGTCAAGGCTATGGACGATGTCAAGGCTGAGGGAAAGACCCTTCACCTCATGGGCCTTATGAGCCCTGGCGGCGTTCACTCCCACATGAACCACGTCGAGGCCCTGGTCAAGATGGCTGCCCAGCATGGCGTCAAGACCGTTCGCGTCCACGCCTTCATGGATGGCCGCGATGTTGACCCGCAGTCCGGTGCCGGCTACATGAGCGAGTTCTGCGCCTTCCTGGCTAAGATTTCCGAGGAGACCGGTTGCGACGCTCGCGTCGCCACCGTTTCTGGCCGCTATTGGGCCATGGACCGCGACAACCGTTGGGAGCGCATCCAGCGTGCCTACGACGTCATGGTCAATGCGTCCGATGCCGATGTCGACCCCGTTGCCGGCATCAAGGCCTACTACGAGAAGGACCCGCGCGGCGACGAGTTCGTCGAGCCCTTCGCTGCCCACAACGAGGGCATCCACGAGGGCGACGCGGCCATCTTCTTCAACTTCCGTCCCGACCGCGCCCGTCAGATGACCCGCGTGTTCACGGACAAGGAGTTCGACGGCTTTGAGCGCAAGCAGATCAAGCTTTCGCACTTTGTGACGATGACCGAGTACGATCCGACGTTTGATGTCGAGGTCGCCTTCCCCAAGACGTTCCCCGAGAACGTCCTGGCCGACGTTATCGCCGCCAATGGCCTGAAGCAGCTGCACACCGCCGAGACCGAGAAGTACGCCCACGTGACGTTCTTCCTCAACGGCGGCATCGAGGAGCCCAAGGAGGGCGAGGAGCGCGTGCTCGTCGCTTCCCCCAAGGTCGCTACCTACGATCTGCAGCCTGAGATGAGCGCTCCCGAGGTTACCGAGAAGCTCGTCGCTGCCATCAACGAGGATCGCGCTGATTTCTACATCGTGAACTTCGCAAACTGCGACATGGTTGGTCACACCGGTGTCTTCGACGCCGCCGTTAAGGCCGTCGAGGCTGTTGACGATGCCCTGTCCAAGGTTGTCCCGGCGATTCTCGCCAAGGGCGGCTTTGCGCTGATTACCGCCGATCACGGCAACGCCGATCACATGTTTGACGTTGCTTCTGACGGTTCCAAGCATCCGTTTACGGCTCACACCACCAACCGTGTACCGTTCATCATCGTTGATGAGAAGGCACAGCTCACCGGTATCGAGGACGGTCGTCTTTCCGATATCGCTCCGACCATGCTCACCATGGCTGGTATTGAGCCTTCCGCCGAGATGACGGGTCGCGTGCTCGCCACCGAGGCCTAAGAGAAAACAAATAACGTTTTCTTGCAGGGGGTTGCCCATATTCGGGCAACCCCCCTTTTTTTGGTATTTCTGCCGTTTCCGCACCGTCCCCGAGTGGCAGGTAGGGGAGAGCGGGGGATTGTGGTACAGTACTGGAGTTTGAATTGTTCTATTAAGGAGCTTATCTATGGGTCCGTTCCAGATTTTTCTGTTTGTCGTTTGGGCTGTCTCTGCCGTGGCGCTGACGATTCTCGTCCTGATGCATTCCGGTAAGGGCACCGGCGTTTCGGATATGATCGCTAGCTCGCTGTATAACTCCAGCTCTGCCACGGGCGTCATGGAGCAGAACCTCGATCGCCTGACGGTAATTATGGCCGTCGTTTTTGCCGTGTGCGTCGTCCTGTGCATGTTCTTCTTCCCGCAGGGCATCGTCGGCTTCTAAGCACGAGCCGCATAAAATAATTGAAAAGGGTTCCGCAAGTGCGGGACCCTTTTTGTTTACAAATTTGTAACAGAGTCAAAATATCCCCACATACTTCGCCCAACTAAAGAAATTCTTGACCGTTGACCGGAATTAGCCCCAAATCGTGCATAAAATGCGCTACTGTATTGCGAAACGTTGGTCCGTTGTGCATAACCAGCCATAGCGACGGGCGACGTTTTTATGGTTCTGATCGGATTGTCTCGACATGTGTCCGACTGAACATTTCTTTGTCCTATCTCATAAGGAGGATGGCATGGCTGATTCTATGTTCCACCAGCCCGTTATGGGTCGTCGCGCCTTCGTTGGCGGTACCCTTGCTGCGAGCTCCATGGCTTTTCTTGCCGCATGCGGCAAGAAGGGTGGCGACGCTTCCGGTTCTGAGTCCGGTTCGACGCTGAACTTCTACATCAACAACCCGGTCTGCATCGACCCCTACAACGTCCAGGAGGACCAGGGCACTCAGGTCGAGTACCAGCTCTTTGACGCTCTGACCTCTTACGACGCCGAGAAGGGCGAGATCGTTCCGCTGGCTTGCGAGTCCTTTGAGTCCAATGACGACGCCACCGAGTTTACCTTCAAGATCAAGAAGGCCAAGTTCCACAACGGTGACGACGTTACCTCCAAGTCCTTCAAGCTCGGTTGGGAGCGTCTGGTCAACACCAAGTCGGCCATCGCTACCGAGTATGGCCCTTCCGAGGTCTCCTATCACCTTTCCATGGTCGAGGGTTATGACGACCTGCTTGCCGGTAACGCTACCGAGCTCAGCGGTGTTACGTGCCCCGACGATGAGACCCTCGTCGTCAAGCTGTCTTCCGCTTACGCCGACTTCCCCTTCGTCGCCTCTCATCCGGCTCTGGCCCCGGTTCCCGAGTGCGCCGAGTCCGATGTCAAGAGCTTCTATCTTGCCCCGGTCGGTAACGGCCCGTTCATGATGGACGGCAAGTGGGAGGATGGCCAGGAGATCAACGTCAAGAAGTTCGACGATTACTATGGCGACAAGGCCAAGATCGATGGCATCCACTTCCAGGTCATCAAGGACATGGAGACCGCTTACAAGGAGTTCCAGGCCGGTAACCTCGATGTCTGCGACGTTCCCGTCGCTCAGATCGATGCCGCCAAGAAGGATCGCGGCGTGTCCAAGGACGGCTACACCATGGGTGACGGCGAGCGCATGCTGCTCGGCGCCGAGCCTTCCACGTACTATCTGACCTGCAACACCACGGCCGAGCCGTTCAGCAACGCCGACCTGCGCAGGGGTATCTCCCTGGCCATCAACCGTGAGGCCATCTGCAAGACCATCTTCAAGGGTACCCGTACTCCTGCCGACGGCATTGTTCCTCCGGGCATCGATGGCTACAAGGAGGGCGCATGGGAGTTCTGCGCCTACGATGTCGACAAGGCTAACGAGTACCTCGACAAGGTTGCTCCCGCTGGCGCTAACGGGGATCGTGGCATTAGCGTGACCCTGTCCTACAACCAGGACGGCGGTCACAAGGAGATCATGGAGTCCATCATCGGTGACCTCGCCAAGGTTGGCGTTACCGCTGTCTCCGATACCCCTGAGTGGTCTGCCCTGCTCGAGCAGTATCAGAACTTTAACTATCAGTTCGGTCGTCTGGGTTGGATTGCCGACTACCCGATCATGGACAACTTCCTGTATCCGCTGTTCCACTCCGACTCCCTCGGTGGCGACAACCGCTCCGGTTACAACAACCCCGAGTTCGACGCCAAGGTCGACGAGGCTCGTACTATTGTTGACGACGAGGAGCGCGTCGCTAAGATGCAGGAGGCCGACGCAATGGTCGCTGCCGACTGCCCGGTCATCCCGATTATGTTCTACACGCACACCATCGCCGGCTCCGATCGCATTAAGCACCTCTATGTCGATCCGCAGAAGCACGCCGATCTGGGTACCGCTGAGCTCGCCTAAGAGTTTGCAGCTTCCGTGAGGGTCAAGTATTTACGTAGACCTCATGGGAAACATACAGTTCTCCCTAACCTGGGGTAAACTGGCTGATGGTAATTTTGGGATGCCGGTCTGGCGATCGGCATCCCATTTAGGTTAATCCCTAGATAGGGGAGTGGTATGGGTAAGTACATCGTTAAACGTGTGCTTCAGTTCATCCCGGTGTTTTTGGGCGTTACGCTGATTCTGTTCGCCCTCCAGAATATCGTGCCGGGAGATCCGATCAAGCTGATCGGTGGAGACAAGGCTCTGTCCCCCGAGGTGGAGCTTCAGCTTCGCGTTCGCTATCACCTGGTCCAGACGGACGATGACGGCAACGCGATCCTTGACGAGAACGGCGACCCCGTTCAAACGTCGCTCGTGGACCGTTACTTGTATTACATGAACGGCCTGCTTCATGGCGATCTGGGCAATTCGTATCAGCGCAAGCTGCCGGTTACGGAAATCTTTGCCCAGAAGTATCCGTATACGGTCAAACTTGCCGCGTGCGCCATCGTGCTCGAGGCAATTATGGGTATCGGTGCGGGTATCATTTCGGCGGTAAAGCGTTATTCCTTCTGGGATATTTTGGTAACGCTCACCACGTCGATCCTCGTTGCGGTCCCGGCCTTCTGGCTCGGTATGTTGCTGCAGCTGTTCTTTGGCGTCATCCTCAAGGACGCCACGGGCGGTGCAATCTCCATGCCGATCTCGGGTGCCGGCGGTTCCAGCTCTCAGTATCAGGATTGGATGCACTATGTGCTTCCGACCATTACGCTGGCTTCGGTTTCGACCGCTTATGCTGCGCGCATTATGCGCTCGCAGCTGCTTGACGTCATGAACCAGGATTACATCCGTACGGCAAAGGCCAAGGGTCTCTCCAATCGTGCGATCATCGTCAAGCATGCGCTTAAGAATGCACTCATCCCCGTCGTTACCTATATTGGTGTCGACTTTGGCGGCATGCTTTCGGGCGCCATCCTGACCGAGACGGTCTTCAACTGGCCCGGTATCGGCTATGAGGTCTATCGCGCCATTAGCATGCGTGACTGGCCCATCGTTATGGGCGGCGTTACGCTCATCGTTGTCGTCGTCATGGTGATCAACCTGCTCGTCGACATTAGCTATGCATTCCTCGACCCGCGCATCCGCCTTGGCGGTCCGTCGGATAAGGCCTAAGGGAGGTACGTCTCATGCAGGAAACTGATTCTCAGTCTCAGGAGCAGGCTACCGCCACCAAGGTCGCATCTGCTCCCGCCAAGTCCCGCACGCTGTGGGGCGACGCTTTTAAGCGTCTTCGTAAGAACAAGCTCGCCGTTATCGGTGTCTGCTGGATCATCATCGTCGTTGTGGTTGCCCTGACCGCAGATCTGTGGGCTAAGCCCTGGCTCGGTTCGCCGACGGCTTCCGATTCGACCACCATGGCCGAGACATCGCTACTGGCTCCGTGTGCCGAGCACCCGTTTGGCACCGATGCCCTCGGTCGCGACATTCTCGTCCGCGTTATCTACGGTGCACGCGTTTCGCTTTCTGTCGGTATCATGGCCACCGCCATCTCCACATTGATCGGCCTGGTCATGGGCGCCCTGGCCGGTTTCTACGGCGGCATTTGGGATACGATCATCATGCGCTGTGCGGACATCTTCCTGGCGTTCCCGTACGTGCTGTTCGTTGTCGCCATGATCGCCGTTATCGGCCGTGGTCTTCAGAACGTCTTTATCGCCATCGGCATTCTTGGCTGGCCTTCGATTGCGCGCGTCTTCCGCTCTGCAATCTTGACGGTCAAGGAAAACGACTATGTTGATGCAGCGCGCGCGATGGGTGCATCTGATGCTCGTATCGTCGTGCGTCACATCTTCCCGAACTCCGTCGCCTCCATCGTGGTCTACGCGACCATGAACATTGGTGGCGCCATTCTGACCGAGTCCGCTCTGTCCTTCCTCGGCATGGGCGTTATTCCGCCTACGCCTTCGTGGGGCTCCATGATTCAGGACGGTCAGCAGTATCTTCTGACCGCTCCCTGGATGATGATCATGCCCGGTCTGGCAATTCTCTCGACGGTGCTCGCCTTCACCCTGCTGGGTGACGGTCTGCGCGACGCCCTCGACGTCAAGATGAAGGACGCATAAGGATGAAGAAGAACAAGAACTATGTGGACCTGAAGGACCAGCCGGTTCCTGAGGGCCAGCATCTGCTCGAGGTCGATGACCTTAAGATGTATTTCCACACCGAGGATGGCGTTGTTCGCGCTGTCGACGGTGTCTCCTACACGCTCGATCGCGGCGAAACCCTGGGCGTCGTCGGTGAGTCCGGCTCCGGTAAGTCCGTGACCGCCATGACCATCATGGGCCTCATCTCGATGCCTCCGGGAAAGATCGAGGGCGGTGACGTTCGCTATCGCGGCCGCTCCATCCTCGAAATGACCGAGGAAGAGATGCAGCACATTCGCGGCAACGATATCGCGATGATCTTCCAGGATCCTATGACCTCCTTGAACCCGGTCTATAAGATCGGCAGGCAGGTGGGCGAGGGTCTTCGTCTGCACCGTGGCTACTCCAAGCAGGAGGCGCTCAAGCGTGCCACCGAGCTTTTGGACCTCGTGGGTATCCCCGAGCCCGAGAAGCGCGTCAATGAGTATCCGCACCAGTTCTCTGGCGGTATGCGTCAGCGAGTCATGATTGCCATGGCCCTTGCCTGCGATCCCGATATTCTGATTGCCGACGAGCCCACGACTGCCCTGGACGTTACCATCCAGGCTCAGATTATCGAGCTCATGCAGGAGATGCAGGAGAAGAACGGCAACGCCATCATCATGATTACCCATGACCTGGGTGTTGTCGCCGATATGGCCGATAAGATCATGGTTATGTACGCCGGCCGCCCCGTTGAGTTCGGTACTGCTGAGGAAATCTTCTACGAGAGCCGCCACCCCTACACCTGGGGTCTTATCCGCTCCATCCCGGAGCAGGCAATCGAAGAGAAGAAGCCGCTGACGCCGATTCACGGCAACCCGCCTTCGCTCATGAACCTGCCTGAGGGCTGCGTCTTCTCTCCTCGTTGCCCCTACGCGACGGACAAGTGCCGCAAGCAGCGCCCTGAGCGCGTTGTCACCGAGTCCGGTCACTATTCTGCGTGCCACTATTCCGGTGACCCCGAGTTCCTCAAGAACGCTCCTGAGACGTCCCGTACGCGCAAGGATTCCAAGAAGGGAGGCGAGGCGTAAATGGCAGACAATAACGAGCGCACTCCACTGCTGAAGGTCGAGCACCTCTCCAAGGAGTTTCCCGCAGAGTCCGGCATGTTCGCCAAGCGTTTTTCCAAGCGCGTCGTCTCTGCTGTAAACGACATCTCTTTTGAGATTTATCCTGGCGAGACCTTTGGTCTGGTTGGCGAGTCTGGTTGCGGTAAATCCACCACGGGCCGCACTATCATGCGTCTGACCAAGCCGACCGCCGGCAAGGTGTTCTTCCAGGGCAAAGATGTTGCCGAGATGAGCAAGCATGAGATCAAGGACATGCGTCGTGAGATGCAGTTTATCTTCCAGGATCCTTATGCTTCGCTCAACCCTCGTATGACCATCGGTGAGATTGTCTCCGAGCCCATGACCATTCATGGTGTGGGTACCAAGGAGGAGCGCATTGAGCGCGTCCGTGAGCTTCTCGACGTCGTTGGACTGAACCCCGAGCACATCAACCGCTATCCGCATGAGTTCTCGGGCGGCCAGCGTCAGCGTGTCGGTATTGCCCGCGCTTTTGCGCTGAAGCCCAAGCTGATTATCTGTGACGAGCCGGTATCCGCTCTGGATGTGTCCATTCAGGCCCAGGTTCTGAACCTGCTCAAGGAACTGCAGGACAAGTTCGGTACCGCGTATCTGTTTATCGCACACGACCTGTCCGTCGTACAGCACATCTCCGATCGCGTTGCCGTTATGTATCTGGGTAAGATGGTCGAGGTTTCGGACTGGAAGACGCTCTATAGCGAGCCTCACCATCCGTACACGCAGTCGCTGCTGTCTGCCGTGCCGGTTCCCGATCCTGATATCCAGAAGACCCGCAAGCGCATCATCCTCGCTGGCGATCCGCCGTCGCCGCTGGATCCGCCGACCGGCTGCCGTTTCCACACGCGTTGCCCGATCGCGCAGGGTATCTGCTCCGAGAAGCTCCCCGAGTTTAAGGAAGTTGCACCGGGTCACTGCTGTGCCTGCCACTTCGCCGAGCCGTTCCCGATCAAGGAATCGCACATCGACCTGTAGTCGGTTGTTCTCGTCCGGGCCCGCCCTGGTGTTTCTTTTCAGAACGTCCTCGGACATGCAAGAAACCCCCGCTGCGCACTTCTGAACTGCACCCCAAAACTTGGACGGCTTAAATAAAAGCTACGCCGCAAGGGAC
>CANNOC010000021.1 GCA_947507155.1 uncultured Collinsella sp.
GGGTAGTCATTGGGGACGTTCTTAAATGACTGGTTGTTTGAGACGACCTTTGGATTATGGCTGTTTGAGGCCATCTGACATCTCTGGAAAGGGCTCCTTAGAGGATCGTGTTCAAAAAATGGCAAATATGAGTACTGCTACTTGTTTAGTAACAGCGATTTTAATCATTTCAGGGATCATTCAACGCCCCAAGCGCCCGCAGACGGCGTTATTCCTCCCCATATGTTCAATAAAAGAGACGCCTAATGGTATTAAATCTCATCAGGGACCTCATTTTTGAACAAAATAAATGCAACCATAATGGCAACAGTACTCATATTTGCCCTTTTTTGCACACAGCCCTCCAGAATAGTCGTTAGGGACGACTCAAAATGGCAATTCCGGCACTTAGACACTCTTTTCTTGAATGACTAGTTGTTAAAGAACACTCAGCGACTACTCCAATTCGCGACACACTGTGTCGCGAATTGAGCTGTTCTCACCACCGAAGACCGGTGAAAGCTCCTGACCAGAATCTCGATAGTTTGTTAAAGTGCCCCCTCTGCAGGTTCAATGAGCGCTCATGTTCCAGACTGGAAAGCGAAGAAATATCGAAGCCATCGATGCTCATTTCCTATCGAAAAAACTAGTCAATACACGCTAATTAGCTTGATAAACTGCTTGTATTTTTGTCTACAAAACTGTATACAAAAAGAGATTCCGAGAACCAGCGCTCGACATTATGTCAATCGATAGGGGGCGCTATGGACGCTAAGCAGCTCGAAAAGATGATGGGGTTTGCCCCCGGAGAGTTGGAGAAAGCCGCGGAGGCATACGAAAAAGATAAGTGGCCGAAGGGTCGCACCATCAAGCTGGGAAGACCGCCGATCTCTGATGAGCCAAGCATTGTTTTATCGGCACGTGTGGGTGAGTCGGTTCTTGATGCGTTTGACGCAAAAGCAAAGCGCCATGGGCAGACACGCACAGAGCGACTCAGGGAGCTCATCACGATCGATGCAATGATTGCCTAGTTATCCACCGAGCCCAAAGACGTACGCCAGCATCCAAAATCGACATTTTTCGACATCTTTGGATGCT
Organism: uncultured Collinsella sp.; assembly: GCA_947507155.1. Classification (GTDB taxonomy): domain Bacteria; phylum Actinomycetota; class Coriobacteriia; order Coriobacteriales; family Coriobacteriaceae; genus Collinsella. Next base: position 1,078 of record CANNOC010000021.1, read on the forward strand.
GGCGTACGGTATTTTGCAACATAGTCATTCGGGACGTTCTTTTAAATGACTAGTCGTTAAAGTGCGTCCCCAACGACTAACTAGCCGTGGAAGCGGGCTATGGGCGCAAGTGGCTGTTCGCGAAAGACGCGCTCGACGGCGGCGCGGTATTCGTCGACCTTTTTGGTCTTGCGTACGAGCTTGTGAACGGTAGCGGGGTCGGCGAAGGCGCATTTGGCGTAGAACCACCACTCCTTCATACGAAAGACCGCGTTGCCGCCAATCTCCTCTGCATATGCCGCAAACAACGTGTCGTGGAAGCGCTGCAGCTCAGCAACCGTTGCAGCAGGGCCGCCCTTGACCATGCGAGCAAGCGCGGGGTTCGCGAGCAGGCCGCGTCCCAGCATTACATGGCGCGTGCCGGGATAGGCCTCCACTAGCGCGTCCATATCCTCAAGATCGAAAATGTCGCCGTTATAGGCCACGGGGAACGGCGCGCGTTCCAGCGTCTCGCCGTAAAACTCCTTGCGCGGCGATCCCGTATAGCGGTCCTTTTGCACGCGCGGGTGCACGATCAGCTCTGCCAACGGCATGCGGCAATACAGATCGAGCACACGCTCGTATTCGTCGTCGCTCTCAAGCCCCAGCCTGGTCTTGACCGATACCGGCAACGGTGACCGCTCGCACACATCGCTCAAGAACACCTCGAGTTCATCGAGATTGCGCAAAAAGCCCGATCCTTTACCCTTGGCAACAACCGTACCCGAGGGGCAGCCAAGGTTGAGATTGACCTCGCGGTAGCCCATGTCGGCGAGCACCTGTGCCGCCCATACAAACTCGTCCGCGTTCTTAGACATCAGCTGAGGCACTACGTTGAGCCCCTGGTTATTGGCAGGATCAATCTCCTTAAACGCCTTGCCGCCAAAGCGGTTTCCCACCCGCGGCGGCGGCAAAAACGGCGTGTAGTAGCAGTCGAGCGCACCAAAGCACTCCGCATGCACGCGGCGGAACACATGTCCGGTAATCCCCTCCATAGGGGCCAGCGATAGAATCATCTACTCTTCTCTCATATCAACGAATGCGACAAGGAGGCCGTCCCTTTGTCACATGCATTATGCCTTGTGCTTCAGATGATTCACAAGGCAGAGGTAGCTACTTGACGATAATCACCCTTCCATCCGTCGCCTCACGCAACGAAGGTGAATGCTTTTCCGCGAAGTGAACGAGTAAAATCGGACCCCCGAAGCATCGACACTTTTGGAAGGCCAATTCCTGCGGTTTTATCACTCAAATCCTGCGGTTTTTGCATCCAAAAGTGCGAATGCTTCAGAGGTCCAGAATAGGTCGTTCACTTCTCGGGAAACCATTCACCTTCGATTTGCTGGCGCTCACAAACAGCGAGAGGCTGTCCCGCGACAGCCCCCTTGCGCGTCATTCGCCCCATGACAGCGGCTCCATGCTCCAAAAACGACGTTCATGATCACGACGACCGCCAACAGCACGCTGTTGACCGCTATGTCTGAACAACAGACACCCTCCACTCATCTATACTCAAGAGCGTGCGCGCATCGCCCAAAAACGATGAGAGTCGAGGCCCCCATGCAGCAGCTCACCGAACGAGAAAAGAAACGCATCCAGCGGTACTGCACATACCCCAAGATAGCAGCGACCGCACTCGTCATGTCGTTCGTAGCGTGTCTGTTGATGTTGCCGCTCCAAATGATCAACGATATCGCGTTCCACCAAAAGGAATTCCAACCCGCGGGCATATATACCGCCATCGCACTCACCGTAATCGAACTCGCCATCTTTTGCTATTGCGCTCTTGCGCCGCGCTTTGGAATGCAGGGCAAACAGTGGAAGGAGCTGCAGAGCAGGCTTGCGGTAGCCCAGAACAACAAAGACCGCTCCGCGGAGGTCGCCAGCGTGCTCGCCGCGCAAGCTACCGGCCGCCTGCTCAAGAACAGCGATAACGATGTTGCGCGCAACCTGAGCGGCGCCGCAGAGATTGCCGGCGCCGTAGGGGCAGTTGCCACCGCGGCAGACGTGCTAGCCGAAACCTCGAGCAATGCCGAGGCCATGGCAAACGCATACGGCGTGACGATTCCAAGCGTCAAGAAGCAAATCATAGCTCTCGCGGTGGTGCCCGTCATTGTGCTGCTTGGCGTCTACATCCCGCAGTTTATCCAGGGAAATAACGAGCTTCAGGCAAGAAAGGCTGCAGCCGCCGAGCAGCTCGCCATCGCGCAAGATGCCTTGGAGCCCGTGTGCGAACGCGTCGCGGCAGACGACCCATACGAGTCGTATCACGACTACGGCTACCGCATTATCGGCTATCTGCGCGATAATGACCTCGGCGCTCAAGCAGCCTATGTCTACCTTTCTTTTGATGCAGACGGCATGCTCACGGACGTCGATTACACCAGTCAGATCGACCCCGAGGCAAGCCTTGCAGACAACCTCGCCCGCGCCGAGCAGGACATCGCGACGCTCTGTGCCCCGCTCAACGGGTTGGACATCTCCGTTGCCACACCGGGCCTCCTCACGCCATGCAGCCTGTCGGATGAATTTAAGCAGGCATTTTTAGCCGGCTCCCTATATGAAGAAATCAGCATCAAGACGGAGGGCGAATCCATCAGGTCGTACTACGCCTTTGACACCGAGCCCAAAGAAGAGTTCGACGAATACACCCATCCGGAAATTAGGCTCATGCTCTCTGCAAAGAAGAACTAAAGGCTTACGCTCTAATTGCCGCTCGCAAACATCGTCTATATCTCGAGGTCTAATACTTTTCCGAGAAGTGAACGGCTGTATTTGGACCCCCGAAGCATCGACATTTTTAGACGCCAAAACCGCAGGATTCAACGATCAAAACCGCGGGAAATTGCATCACAAAAGTGCCGATGCTTCGGGGGTCCATTTTCACTCGTTCACTTCTCGGAAAAGTATTAGACCCCGATTTCGCAAGGGTCTCAATGAGACAAAATGACCGTCCCTTGTCACATTATTCGGAGCGCAAGGCCTCCACGGGATCCTTCCTGGACGCGCTGCGGGCGGGCAGCAGGCCGGCAACGACCGTCAGTAACACCGAAATCGCGATGAGCACCAGCGCATCCTGCACGGGCAGGCTCATCAGATTGGGTACCTGTTTGGCAGCAAGCGCCCAGGCATTAACCGGAAAGCTCACGAGCACCACGACGACAATGGCAAAGGCGCCGGCGATGAGGCCTTCGATAAAGGTCTCGGCATTGAATACGTTGGCCACGTTGCGCTTCGACGCGCCGATCGCGCGCAGGATGCCAATCTCCTTCTTGCGCTCCAGCACGCTGATGTAGGTGATGATGCCGATCATGATGGAGCTCACCACCAGACTAATGCTCACGAATGCGATGAGCACCAAGCTGATGGTGTTCACGATGTCGGTCACCGAACCCATGATGATGCCCATGTAGTCGGTGTACGAAATTGCCTGCTCATCGTGGCCAGAGGCTTTGACCTGCTTGTTGTACGCGTCGATGTGATCGAGCACGCGCTCCTTGGCCTCAAAGTCGCGCGGGAAAATCTTGACCGAGATGGGGTCTGCCTCATCCGCATAGCCCAACGTGGTCAGATTGTTGTCGTAGGTGAGCTTCGATGCCTTGGCATAGCTCATCATGAGCGAACTCAGGTCCTCGGCGTCCATGTTGAAATGGATGGCACGAGCAAAGGCACTCGCATCCACATGCATGGCGCTCGCCAGGTTGGCAAAACTCGAAGACATCTGCGTCGCCATCTGGTCCATGAGCCCTGCCGCGCCCGCCTTGAGCTGAGCTGACACCGTCGCCGCAATCTGATCGCTGATTGCCTTCATCACCTGATCCATAGCCTGCTGCAGATACGGAGCCAGCTGCTTTTGCACATAGTCGGTCATCGTCTGCTGCAGGCGCTCGGCCAGGGCATCGCCGCCGAGCGCTTTGAGCTGAGCCAGGTATTGCTGGGCTGCGGCATCATTCTCAAGATACGTCGAGAATGCGGCAGCGAGCTTTGACGCGTCTTTAAGATCTTCGGGTGACAGCGCCCTAAACTGATCAGACCGCAAAAAGCCCTCAAACAGTTGGTTGGCAAGCGTTCCCACCTGCTGCATTTGCTCGGGTGTGAGCTCCAGACCGTCAAAGATGCCCGAGAAATCTGGGGCCGGTGCTTTTGCCATGATGTCACTGAAGTCGATATCCTTGCCAACGTCCGAAAGGTCAATGTCCAGCCCGGACAAGTCAAGACCCGACAGGTCCATACCGCCGGCCGCACCCGAGAGTGCAGACGCATCAAACGAGAACGCGCTCTTGAGCGCCGCCTCGTCCACACTGAACATGCTGCCCAGATCCACGCCTTGCTTGGCCTCGCCTTGCAGCTCATCGAAAGACTTGCCCGTAAAGACATCCGTCTCGGGATGCGCAAGCTGCTCTTGCACAATCTGCGAAACGGCGGCGCGCTCCATAAGCTGGCGAGTCAGTGCATGCGTATAGGCAATGCCCGGAGACAACGCGCTCGCATTGGCCGTCTCGTCGGGTCGTACCACGCCCACAATGTGCACGTCGATACCGTCGGCAACCTTGGCGGCCATAAAGTCGGCGTCGCCAGACATGTCTGTCCACATGCCGGTATCTTCGTTTTTGCGATAGGCATCGGACGGCGACAACACCTTAAACGTCGTGGACAACGCATCGTCGTAGGTAAAGTCGGTACCGGTCTCGGGCGCTTCGACCCCACCGTCAGCCGTCATAGCGCTGTTAACCAGATTGTTAAGCTCATTGATATCCAGCGCACCGATGCTGTAGAGCGTGTAGTCGCCCACCGTACCGCGACTCGAAAGCACCATCACGGCTTCGTTGGCGGACGTGGGCCAGTGACCGGCGATGACATCGTACTGGCTGTCGAGCAGACTCTGGTCGTCGATCATCTCGTTAAAGACCGAGGTTCCCATGGATTCCATGCTCACCGTTGCCGCCGAACTTGCGCCTCCGCTCATGGCCTCGGTCATAGCGTTGGGAACAAGCCGGACGGGCTCCTCGTCGCCCTTGCCGGCACGATAGACAACCGGCGATACACCGTAGCCGTACTGAATGGCGTTGACTTCTTTATCGATGCCGTCGCCACCGGCATCGAGCCATGCCTTAAAGCTCGTCATGTCGTTGGACTTAACGCTTGCAAACATGTCCTTTACGGCCGTAACCACGGGGATCTTATCGGTTCCCTTAGCTTTGCCACCAGTACCGTCGGACAAATCCCCGCCGTTGGACGCCTCATCATCCGCAGCCCCCTGTCCGCCCATCATGGATGACAGGTCGTAGTCCTGCTTGGAGATCGTAAGCGGGTAACTCGAGAGCGTATCCTCCTCGACCTTTTTGATGTAGCCGTTTACGCCATTGGACAGCGCCAGAATCGCCGCGATACCGATAATGCCAATCGAGCCCGCAAAGGCAGTCATGGCCGTGCGGCCCTTCTTGGTCATGAGGTTTCGGGCAGAAAGCCCCAGCGCCGTCACAAAGCTCATCGAGGTTTTGCGCGTAGGCTTGGCTTCGCGGCGCGTGGCGTCAGCGGCATCGAAAGGGTCAGAATCGTCGGTGATCTTGCCGTCCGCCAGGTTAACGATGCGCGTGGCGTATTGGTACGCCAGCTCGGGATTGTGCGTGACCATGATGACCAGGCGGTCGCGCGCCACGTCCTTGAGTAGATCCATGACCTGTACGGATGTCGTTGAATCCAAAGCGCCGGTCGGCTCGTCTGCCAGCACGATCTCGGGATCGTTGATCAGGGCGCGGGCGATGGCCACGCGCTGCATCTGTCCGCCCGATAGCTGGCTCGGGCGCTTGTTAACATGCTCGCCCAGGCCAACTTTCTCCAACGCCTCGCGCGCACGCTGGCGGCGCTCGGCATGTCCCACGCCCGTAAGCGTGAGCGCCAACTCCACGTTTTCCAAAATGGTCTGATGTGGGATAAGGTTATAGCTCTGGAACACAAAGCCGATGCGGTTGTTGCGATAGGCATCCCAATCGCGATCGTGGAAGTCCTTGGTCGAGATGCCGTCAATCAGCAGGTCACCAAAATCAAAGTGATCGAGCCCACCGATAACGTTGAGCATCGTAGTTTTACCCGAACCCGAGGGACCCAGAATGGCCACGAACTCGTTATCGCGAAAAGACAGGCTCACGCTGTCGAGCGCCACCTGCGCAAACGACTGCGTAACGTACCTTTTGCAAATACCTTTGAGCTCCAACATGGACGGCAACCTCTCCCACGTGGGCGCGCTCGCCCGCTCTCCCCCACAGTTCGCATTTGATGCGGTTTTTCCTACCCCATCTTGTCATTGTCATACTCGCCGCTCAAAAGGCCTTACTTTTCCAATCCACACGGCATCACGTTATCGCTACCGCGATGGTCTTTAGTCACAGCAGCAAAGAAGCGATAGCCACCCGAGAAGTTATAGCAGTCAAAACCGTACTGAGCGAGGATGCGGCAGCCAATGTAGCTGCGAAGACCACTTTGGCAAATAACATAAACAGGCTTTGTCACGTCAAGCTCCCCCAAGCGAGCACGCAAGTCATCGACGGGAATGTTCACAAAGCCGTCGATATGTCCGCGGTCATACTCGCCAACCATACGGACATCGAGCAGCTGCACACTACCATCGCGCGGCAGATCCGGTTCCTGCTCCCAATGCCACTGCTTGAGCATGCCCGAGCCCACGTTTTCGATCAAAAAACCGGCCATGTTCACCGGGTCTTTCGCCGAAGAATATGTCGGCGCATAAGCCAAATCCAAATCCTTGAGCTTATCGGCCCGAATACCGGCCTGGATTGCCGTCGCCAGCACATCGATGCGCTTGTCCACGCCATCGATGCCCACAATCTGCGCGCCCAGCAGACGCAAGGTTTCCCTCTCAAACACAACTTTCATGGTCATGGGCGTGGCCCCGGGATAATAACCCGCATGCGATCCAGGTGACAGCACTACGTTCTCGTAATCGATTCCCGCCGCACGCGCTGCCTTCACAGAAAGGCCCGTGCTCGCAGCTGTCAAGTCGAACACTTTGATTACCGAAGAACCCAGCGAGCCCTGATAGCGACTGTCTAAGCCACAAATCACGTCGGCGACGATACGTCCCTGCTTATTAGCGGGGCCTGCAAGGGAAATCACCGCGTCCTCGCCCGTCACCTGATGCTTGACCTGCACGGCATCACCCACGGCATATACGTCAGGAGCAGACGTCTCCATGCGGTCGTTCACCACAATGGAGCCCTTGATGCCCAGTTCGATACCAGCTTTCTTTGCCAAATGGCTCTCGGGCGCAACGCCGATAGCGAGTAGCACCATATCGGCCATAATGGAATCATCGCCCGCCACATGTGTGACCACACGGCCATCGGCCTCCTCAAAGCCCGTAACGTCGGCACGAAGGCGCAGGTCAATGCCATGCTCGCGGACCTCTGCATGAAGCAGCGTCGCCATGTCGTAGTCCAGGTTGTTCATCAACTGCCCGGGGCGCTGCAAAAGCGTCACCTCGAGACCCAAGCCACGCAGGTTCTCGGCAGCCTCAACACCGATAAAGCCGCCACCGATCACCACGGCGCTCCTCGGCTCATGCTCTTGCACATAACCATGAATGTGCAGCGTGTCCTCTACCGTTCGAAGGCTAAAGATCTTATCCAAATCGATTCCCGGAAGAGCGGGGCGAATGGGATGCGCGCCTGGCGAAAGAATCAGCTTGTCATATGTCTCGACAAATTCCTCGCCGGTGAGCAGGTCGCGAACGTCAACCGTATGCACATCGGGATGAATGGCGATCACCTCGTGGCTCGTCTTCACGGTAATGCGGAATCGATTCCAAAAGCCCTCGGGCGATTGCAGCGTGAGCGCAGATTCCTCCTCAATCACGCCGCCAATAAAGTATGGCAATCCGCAGTTAGCATAGGAGACATAACCTGTGCGCTCAAAAACGACAATCTCCGCCTGCTCGTCAAGCCTGCGCAAGCGCGCTGCCGCCGATGCACCGCCAGCAACGCCCCCCACGATAACCACCTTCATAGTTAACGCACCACCTTTCCGCTGTAGCTATTGATTCCGCCGATGTTCTTCACGTTGACGTAGCCCGCACGCTGAAGAAAGCTCGCAGCGCGACCGCTACGAGCGCCACTCAGGCAATGCACGAACAGAGGCGTATCCTTCTTTGGATACTTGACAAGCACGCGATTGACGCCATCGAGGGGAATGTTGATGGCACCGGGGATATGTCCCTGCCGATACTCATCGGCGCCACGCACATCGATCAACACCGCACCTTCGGTCGCACGGCACTCTTCAACACCTTTGTTGATATCCACCCCAGCAAATAGATTGAACAATCCCATGATGAGCTCCTTTGCTCGCTTGCCCTATCGTTTGATGCCAGTGTGCCCGGAAGGCGCAGACCGGTTCCGTGACCAAGTCACCGTATGGGACAATTTTTTCTTAAGAGCGAGTGCCAGGCACTGGGCGGATAGGCACCATGGCAAAGCCATCGCTACGGCAGGCGTGTCAAACCGTCGACATCCAGAACAAGGATTCGCCCGCGCTTCACCTCGACAAGACCTTCATTGGCAAGACGACGCAGCACGCGCGTCACCGCCTCGCGGGCAGAGTTGATGTCACGCGCCAGCTCGTCTTGAGTGACCCGGAGCTCCATTGACCCCGTTGCCTGGCATCGCTCAACCAAATAGTCGGCAACACGCTGGTCGAGACGTCGGAAAAGCATCTGTTGGAGCACACGAACCACCTGAGAGTAGCGCCGCGCCTCCACTTCGAGCATAAAGACTTTGACGAAAATATTGTTGCTGGCAAGATGCTCGCAAACACCGATAGGCACAATAAGGAGCTCGGATTTCTCTGTTGCGGCAACCAACGTGCCAAAGGAGATTTGCCGAATTACGCACGAAGCTGTTGTAACGCAGCACTCGCCGCACCCAATCCTAAAGAGCGTGACCTCCTTGCCTTCCTCGGAAAGGAGGCTGACGCGGACACCACCCTGAACGATAAGGAACATGCCGGTACAGGAGCTATCGCTGCCTCCGATAAGCTGGCCGGCATCGAAGGTGCGCAAGGCGGCTTGCTCCAAAACGAGCGTCCTCTCGTCAGAAGACAGATGCGCCCAAAAAGGGAGCTTCTCTACAACGTTTTGCACCATGGTCATCTGCGACTCCTTCTCCCATGGTCTAATCTATCAGGAATAATAGGGAGCAGCAAAAGTCAACTGTCGCAAGAATGACCTGTACCGCAAGATCATCACCGAGGGCCTTGAGATTGCCGACGAGCGCTTTAAGGCCAACGCTTTGGTCATCTTCCGTGAGACAGGGAACCGTCAGCACACCATCAAGGCCGTTATGCGTGCCCTTCTGGGTCTCTAGGAGCCGTATCAATGGAAACTGTTTTGCCGGTGCCAGTGAGGAATGTTGGGAACCGCACAAAAACGAACGGGACGGCACGTCGCGTGGCGCACCATCCCGCACATGGCATTGACAATGTGGCAAAGGGACTGTCCCTTTGCCACATTCGAACCTACTGCTCGCTATTCGCAATCGCCTGGTCAATAAGCTTGTTGAGTGCTGCGCGCTGCTCGGCGGAGCTGATGGCTCCCACGATGGGCTCCCCTACGATGTTGCCATTCTGATCGATGACATACGTTGTCGGGAACGAGAACAAATTTGACGTGAACTTACCGGCCTCGCTATCCGACTTGAACCAGATGTTCTTATACGTCACGCCCTTCTTGCTCAGCACGTCCTTGGCATCTGCAATCTCGCCCTTGTTGCCATCGAGCGTAAAGGAATTGACGCCCACGACCTGGCCGCCCTTCTTGGCAAGCTCCTGATTCAGTTTCTCAAGATCGCCCAGCTCGCCCACGCACGGCTTGCAAGTAGTGAACCAGAAGTTCATGACGGTGACCTTGTTCTTAGAGAACAGCTCGTCGCTGTTCACGTCGTTGCCATCCAGATCCTTGCCCGTAAAGCTGGGGAACTTCGTCGCCTCGCTCGAAGCATTGGCACCAGCCGTCATGCCAGCGGTCGAAGCGTCGACGCTCTCGCCTGCACTCGGCGTGCTTCCACAGCCGGGGAACTCCTTCTCCAGGCTCTCGAGCTTGTCCTCGATCTCCTTGATCTGCTGTGCACCGGCCTTGAGCGTCTTAAGCTCATCCGCCGTGAACTCATCCTTGGCACCATCGATGGTCTTGAGCAGGAAATCGCCGTAATTGCTGCCATCCTCAATCATTGCCGAGTCTTTATTTGCCGCATTGAATACCTTTTCCCACAGCGCGTTATCACTCGAAAAGATATCGTTCTCCTTCTGCATGAGTTTTGCATACAACTCGGCGGCCTCGTCGGCATTGGTCGGCTTCTGCGCAGTGAGTTCTGCGATTTTAGGATCGGAGCTCGCAGATTCGCTCGCATTGCCACCGGGCGCCGAACATGCCACAAGGCACAAGGCCAATACCGGCACCATAAACAGGGCCGCAATCTTAGAAAGCTTCATGGTCATTCCTCCGTTTTGTCGAAGCTTGTTTACTTTTTATCGGCGGTCAAGGGGAGCTTTTCCGCCGACACATCCAGGCCGTAGCGATAGCTGATGGCATCGACGGGACAGGCCCCGATGCACTTTCCGCACCGGATACATTCGGCATGATTGGGCGCGCGGACCACATCAACGTCCATCTGACAAACCTTTGAGCACTTGCCGCACGAGACGCATTTGCACGCGTCAACCTGAATCCCCAACAAGGACACCCTATTCATGAGCGCATAGAATGCGCCGAGTGGACAAATCCATTTGCAGAAGGGGCGGTAGAACAAAACGCTCAGCACTACCACGGCAATGAGAACGGCAAGTTTCCAAGTAAAAAGCTGTCCCAACGCAGATCGAATGCCGGCATTGGCAATGGCCAGAGGAATGGCGCCCTCGAGCACGCCCTGCGGACAAATGTACTTACAAAAGAACGGGTCGCCCATGCCCACGTCGTTAACCACCAAGACGGGCAGCAGCACCACGGCAAACAGCAGCACGACGTACTTGATGTACGTGAGCGGCTTGAGCTTTTTCGTGGAGAACTTTTTGCTGGGAATCTTATGAAGCAGCTCCTGCAGCCAGCCAAACGGGCACAAAAACCCGCATACAAAGCGACCCAGCAGCACGCCGAGCAAAATGAGCGTACCGGTAACATAGTAAGAAAAGTTGAACTTGGATGAACCTACCACCGACTGGAACGACCCGATGGGGCACGCACCCGATGCCGCGGGGCACGAATAGCAATTAAGTCCAGGTACGCAGACTGTTTTTCCCGCGCCCTGATAGATGCCGCCTTTGGCAAAGTTTGGCAGGTGAATGTTGGTAATAAGTGTTGCCGCCACCTGAATGAATCCGCGAAATCGGGCCAAAACATGCGACGCAGTGTTTTCTCTTTTATCCAATTCCGATACACTCCAAGCACAGCCTAATCGCCTTGGCCAGCACGGCATCCGCCTCGCCGCGCATAACACCAAAGCACACCATGGTAATTCCGACGATCAACAAAGCGACCTGTACCACGGGTTTTACCGCTTTGAACAACTCGACCACTCCTTTCGTTACGCGACCATTGGACCATATCGACTATAAAATCCGTGTTAAGCGCGATTTGGAATGTGCAAGGAGACTGTTATGCGTATTTTGATCGTCGAAGACGAGCAAGCACTGTGCGATGCAATCGCGCGCAGCTTGCGAAACTTGGCGTACAGCGTCGACTGCTGTCACGACGGACAGGAGGCGCTCGACCTACTGGACGTTGAGGCCTTCGACCTCGTGGTACTCGACCTCAACCTTCCCCGTATCGACGGCATGACCGTACTCAGGGAACTTAGGAAAACTGACTGCGAGACTAAGGTACTGATTCTGTCCGCACGTGGCGGAGTATCCGATAAAGTCGCCGGACTCGATGCCGGCGCCAACGATTACCTCACCAAGCCGTTCCATCTGGACGAGCTTGCGGCAAGGATCCGCAGCCTTACCCTCAGGCGCTTCGCACAAAGCGACATAGTATTAACCTGCGGAAAGCTCCGCTTTGACACCAAGGCGCGCATCGCTTCCGTGGACAGCGAGGCTTTATCTCTTACGCGCAAGGAAACGGGAATCTTGGAATACCTGATGCTTAATCAGGGGCGTCCGGTAAGTCAAGAGGAGCTTATCGAGCACGTTTGGGATAGCACCGTGAACAGCTTTAGCAACGCAACCCGCGTTCACATCTCGTCACTCCGCAAAAAGCTACGCAGCGCTTTGGGATACGACCCGATTCGCAATCGGATTGGAGAGGGCTACGTTATGGAGGATGGAGAATGAAAAGGCTTTCGCTGCAATGGCGCATAACGATTATGACGGCACTGCTGACGTGTGCGGCATGCGTGCTGACGAACTGCCTCGTCGGCTATACGGGCATGCGCTACATGGATGCCATCGGCAGCAACATCTCGGCCTTTAACGCAACCGGCGAAGATTCGCCCCAAGCGTTCGACCCAACGAAAGCGACCCCCGATGACGAGGTCACGATCGTCGTAAACGACGCACAGGAGTCTTTTGGTACGACAACCTGGTGCATCACGGCTGGAGTCACACTCCTTGGCGGCGTGCTGGCATACTTTGTGAGCGGCCGTGCACTCAAACCGCTACGGGCTTTTGCAGCCCAGGTTGAGCGTGTGCAACCTGACAACCTAAGCGAAATCAGACTCAATGAAGATGTACCCACCGAGCTACAACGATGCAGTGCCTCTTTCAACGACATGATCGCTCGTCTTGGCGAAGGGTTCTCTGCACAGCGTCAGTTTACCGGCAACGCCGCACACGAGCTGCGTACCCCGCTCGCCCTTATGCAAGCACAGATTGAACTATTCGTCTCCGAGCACTCCGGTTTGCAACCCGAAACAGCCGAGCTGCTCGACCTGTTGCAAGAACAAACCGAGCGCATGTCTCGAATGACCAAGGTATTGCTCGAAATGAGTGAGCTCCGCAGCGTTCCTTGCGAGGACGATGTCGAACTTGGTCCCTTGTCCGAAGAGGTCCTCACCGACCTTGTGCCACTTGCCGAGGATAAGGACATAACCCTCGATTGCGCTGGAGACGCTTTAGTAATCGGGAGCGACACGCTCCTCTATCGGCTGGTGTTTAACCTGGTCGAAAATGCCATCCGTTACAGCCGCTCCGGCTCGACTGTCAATGTCTCCATCAGCGACAGCGACAGCCACGTGCTCCTGCGAGTCAAAGATGAGGGCCCGGGAATACCCAAACAGTACCGAGAGAGCATCTTCCAGCCGTTCTTTCGTCTAGATAAATCCCGCAGCAGGGCATACGGCGGCGCAGGACTCGGACTAGCACTCGTTTGGGAGATTGCAGCGCTTCACGGTGGCACGGTAGAGGTCGAAACAAGTTCCGAGAACGGGACTACCATGCTCGTAAGCCTTCCAAAACGATCCGCAGTGTTAACCGAACAGTAAAACGAAAGGGGTCCCGAGCAACAGGAGTACAATTGCTGCATTGTTGCCACCTGATGGGAGATGGAAGATGGACTGCGATGGCTACCCGCGCATTCCCATGCCGTTGATGTGCACTGCCTTTGTGCCGGGGCAGATTGACGCTGCGGTTGCAGGCATTTCCGACCCCGATTCGCGCACCATTGCCACGGCAGAAGCGCTGTACTTTCGCGGACAGGCCACCCTCGCTGCCAAGACGGCGCGCCCCTATCTTGACGCCACCGATCCCGCGCTGCGCTATTCCGCATGCTTTATCTGCGGATACGCCAGCCTGTCGCTCAACCGTATCGCCGACGCCCGCCGGTGCCTTGCTGGCATTCTCGATACGCCGGCTGACGAGGAGTCGCCCGCCGTCCACGCCACACATATCCTGTTCGCCTCGGCCGCGAGCGTCCTGCTGCACTTGCCTTCCCCGTATTCCGCCGAAGAGTTTTATCCGCTTGCGGCGCATCTGCCCGAAGGCCTGCGCCTGTTCGCCAGCTACGTGATGGCGCATGCCCTGTACCTGCGCGGCGAATATGGCCGCAGTCTGGGCATGGCGGAAAACGCCCTGATCATGAAACAGGGAAGTTATCCCATCTCGGAGCTGTTCCTGTACCTGTCAGCTTCCATGGCCTGTATGAGTCTCAAAGACGTCGACGCCGCAAAGGCACACTTCGGAGCCGCTTGGGACATTGCGCGTCCCGACGGCCTTATCGAGCTCATCGGCGAACACCACGGCCTTTTGCAGGGACTCATCGAGGCATGCCTAAAATCGCAATACCCTGACGATTTCGCACGCATCATCGAGATTACGTATCGATTCAGCTACGGCTGGCGGCGCATCCACAACCCCGATTCGGGCGAGGACGTGGCTGACGACCTGACGACCTGACGACCACAGAGTTCACCATGGCCATGCTCGCCTGCCGCGGATGGACCAACGCCGAAATCGCTCGTCATATGGGTGTGTCGCCAGGTACCGTTAAAAATCGACTGTCCAACGTGTATGCAAAGCTTGGCATCGGCACGCGCACTGAGCTGGTCGCGCATATGCTGCGTTAGCAGCCAGACTGCCTAGCGCGGCACGTGCGCCCCGGAGCCCCGGCGCTTCACTCGCTCAAATTGGACATTTTGGCCCTCGGACGGCACTACCGTGACAGGATGCCTTCTCGCAAAATTGGATTATTTCCACCGATACCTGCGGGATGGGAGCCAAAGATGCTTGATCGCCGTTCGTTACTTGTTGCCGGAGCGTCCTCGCTGGCGAGCATTATGTTGCCGCGCGTGCCGGGAAGCGCAAACGCCTTCATATTGCCGTTCGCGCCCACCGAAGCCTATGCCGACGAAAAAGACCCTTTCAGGGTGCTCGTTCTCTCGCGCACCATGTTTGGTGTGGTCGTGGTCGACGTCGCCAACAAGAATACGCCCATCACGGGTGCCCAGGTCACGCTCACATCGCGCTATGCCGCAGGCAAGCAGCTCACCGCCACTACCGATGAAGAAGGCACGGCCATCTTTGAGATCGCCCCTCTTTCGGAAGGCTACGTGGACGAGGCAACGCTTCTCGACGCGTACGACTTTAACGGCGGCATCTCCATTAGCATGGCGGGCTACCGTGATGTCGAGATTCCCCTTGCGCGTATCCAGGGCGGCACCGCCATAACCGCACCCACGCGTCCGCTTTCCGACGGCGAGCCGTACTTCCGCCAGCTCACATTCGACGAATGGGACATCCAGTACGCTGAAGCCACGTTCATGGCATTGCCAGCGGACGAAGCAGCAAACGATCAGCCCGACACGCACGCTTTTACCGTGCAGGCCCATCTGCCGCAGGGCGGGCAGGCAACGTTGCATATCAATAAAGTGATGCCCGCTGCGGGCAGCTCATCCGAAACCGTCACGCAGATTGGCCAAGTCAAGGCCAGCGCATCGGGCGCGGATAATCTGGCGACGTTCACGCTCGAAGACAAGTTCCTCGACGTGGCATCGAGCCTTCTGGAAGAAGGATGCAAGCTGCGCTTTGTCCTCGACTACCAGGGCAAAACCTACACGCTCTCCTCCCCCATGGCCGTTGTCACCGCACCGGCCGCAAAGGCGGAATCGGGCTCGACCACCATCATTCCCACCACCATGGACCAAGAGATCACTCCGTTTGATTTCCCCGCGGCGTTTCCCGGTATCGGCGGCAATAAGTTCACGTGTTGGATGCCCACATTTCCCATTCTGTTCGATTTCTCGTTTGCTGGATACGTGCTGTTTGGCGGAGGGTACAAACCAGCTAGCTATATGAACGATTCGGGCAACCCTGATCCGGAATACTGGAAGAAATCGCCGCGCGAGTCGGGCGCCAAGCAGGCAAACCGCTACCTCGACGAGATGGAGGGGAAGTGGAATCAGTACAAGAGGATGAGTGCCGGTTCGGGCACCGATCCAAGAAACACCAAGCTCCTTCGCCACCATTGCACGCCGCTGTTCACGATGGATATCGCCACACAGCTGTACGGCTCGCTCGCCTACGATTGGGTGGGCAAAACCTGGGGTAACAACAACGACCCCGCATACGGCAATATTAAGGCCCTCTTCCAGGTAAGAACCGACCTCAATTGGACCGAGCAGTTTACCCTAGGACCGGTGCCGTTTTTCCTAAACGTCAACCCCTGGGTGCTGGCGAAGCTGGCGCTCGCCGTGGGTGCCCACACGCACGGCAGCGGGGCGGCGTTTTTTAAAAACATTTCACTCGACTATTCCAACACGTCGGGCTCATTCACCATCCAAATCGGGCTTGCCGTCACCTTTGGCGCCGGCGTTGCAGGCGTCGCCTCGTCTGCCGTGCGCGGCGCCGCATCCCTCACGCTGTTCATTGGGTACGAGAAGGCAGATGGACACCAGCTTCCGCGACTGCGTGTAGGTGCGGACGTCGATGTCGATGTGATACTCCAGTTTGTGATGTTCAAGTGGACCACCAAGGCCTGGTCGGGGTCGTGGCCCACACTCCTCGATTCGTGGAATATGTCGGTGAACAATGGCAACCAGTATATGCTCCAGCGCTCTGAGCTCGCATTGGGTGGAGATACGCCTTACACGTTGGATGCCCGCTTCGGCACGCCCAGCAACATCGAGGTGGGCGGCGTGCCGCAATTTATCGCATCGGCCACCATCGTCACCAACGCCGAGTTGCTCGCACGCGCCGAGGTTAAGGCCGCTGTCGTAAACGTCGCGCCCGTCGTGCGCGATTGGGATCAAGCGGTCACGCGCATTGAGCTCGAGGCGGATGCAGAAAGCGACGACACGGGACAGATCGAGCATTTCGTCCATGCACTGATAGAGAACGACGAAAACGCCGCGCCGATGTACGAGTACACCTATATCAGGCAGGCGACGAACGCCGTTGCGGACCCCAACGCCAATTCTGCTGGTGTATCGGAGGACGAGCGTGGCGGCATCAAGCCCTCGAGCGACAACGTGCTGTTTACTGGCGTGCTCAGCGAAGCTCACATGAAGCTGGCAATGATCGCCGGCGTAGAATGCCTGTTCCGTATCGCCTCGGTGCGCTACGGCGACAATGGCCGCTCGCGCCTGGTGGTGCACACAAAGGCAAACGGCACGTGGTCTGCCCCCATGCCCGTGGACTTCCCCCTTGGCTTTGGCGAGGGCGACGTGGAGCGCGACGGCATATTCGATTACGACTTCGACGTAGTGGAATATACGGACGGAAGAGAAAACCAGGACGCTTACGTGCTGCTGGTCTCGGGCGAGCGCCCCGACGGCGACAACACCCTTTTCGATACGGCAAGCACAGCCGGCATACTGTCCGTTGTGCGCCTGCGCATAAGCAACGACGGAGTTCGCGTGATGTCGCACACGTCGTGGCGCAGCATCTCGCGCGGCCGCCTTCAGGAGGATGGCCACCATTGTCTGCAGTGTCCACGCATCACGGTGGGCAAGACACTGGTCGACGGGCGCCTGTCGGGCGCCTACCTCCACCGCCGCGGAACCACCGCAGAAAAGGCGCTCGGCAGCGAGGCCGAGGTTGCGCTGGAGTGCTTTACCCTGTGGTCGGACGTTTCGGGCGACAGTCTCACGTTCCGTCAGGTCCTCCGATTTCCGCAGGCACCGTCGAGCATCGAGCTCGGCGCGCCCGAGAATACCAACGGCAAAATGGTGGTGCCCGTTGCATACGAGACTGCAGGTGGTTGTGGCTGTGCATCGTACGCCGTGATCGGCCAGTCCATCGCGGGTTGGGGCGTCATGTCGCCAGATGCCACAGTACCCCACGCGGTGCCGTGGCCGCAGCACACGGGCTTTTTGGCTACCGTCAACGAGCAGCTGCAGCATATTACTTGGGCACGAGGCGCATCGGCATTTGCAACGCAGCCCGTGGGTGCCGCAGGCTGTGGCCCGGCATCGTTTAGCGTAAGCAACAACGGCAGGTGCGTGCTCTATGTAGAGAACACCGATGGCAAGGTGGGACAAACCTACGACGAAGAAGGCAACCCGGTAGCAGTGATGGGCAAGCACTTCCGCATCTTCGCCAGCACCTTGGCAGGCGATCTGTTCACGGAGCCGTTCGTGATGTGCGAGCTGGACCATCCCGTCGATCAGATAACGACATTTTTGACGTCGGGAGGCATGCTCTCCACGCTCGCCACGCACATTGTGAGCGCAGAGAAGAGCGAGGCAGAGCTGCACGGCATCGAAGTGCCCTTAGTGGCGTGTGCCACTCCGACGGGCGCGGTCGCTACCTCGGGCGCGGTGGTGCCCGGAGCAGCAGGCGAATCCTTCATGGTCACGGTGCGAAACGACGGCAACACCTTGCTGACCGCCGGCACGATCGATCTGTACCGAGAGGGCTCCAGCCAGCCGTTCTCCAGCGCATCCATCGGATTCGGAGTGAACGCACGCATGGCTTCGATCTACGATCCAGAGCTTGCCGAGGACGCTTCGGCCAACGACATGGCACACGTGAAGTACGCGCTCGAGACGCTGGGCGCACGTTTTGCAACGCACCCGCTGGTAGCCGACAACGGCAACGCCGTGCTGGCACCGGGTTGTACGGCACAGTTCCGCATGAGCTTCGCCATTCCCGAGAGTTGGAGCGACGAAGTGGGCAAACGCGTAACGCTGTATGCGAAGGCGCGTAATCTGGTGGCGCTCGATCCTGTAACGCTCGAGGAAATTCGACCGGGCGCAAACTCGGCGCTGGGTGCCGTGCTGCACGAACTTCATGTGCCCGACGCAGCATGCGAGCGCTCGGAAGTTCAGGTCGGCGTATGCGGCAGCGCGGATACGATAGGACTTCACGACGCCCCGATGACAGCAGGCGGCGATGGTGGCTCGAGTGGCGGCGGTACTGACAAGGGCGGCGGCTCCGGCGGAAGCAGCTCCGGCAGTGGCAAGGACCACGGCAATAACAAGCGCTCCGGAAAAGCGGGCGCGCTTGCGGGCACGGGCGATGTCAACGCTCCCCTTACGGCAGCCGCTGCAGCACTCGCCGCGGCAGGCGCCGGCCTTATCGCCTACAGCGCCCGCCGCACGGCGCTCGAAGCCGACACCGCCAATGAGGTCAATTCGGATAAGCCTCGCTAGCTCCTAGTTACTTTTGCGAGAGACGCCGACTCCGCTCATCGAACATCAAAATGGGCTGGTTCTGGATACCCAGAGCCAGCCCGTTGCGAATTAGATATCGTCAGAGGAGTCGAGTTCTGCCTCGAGCTTGGCACGGCGTCTTTTCGCCGTGAAAAACGTTGCGCACAGGCCAGCAAACGTGGCCGCGAAAATCGTCGCACCGCAGAACACGCCCGTGGCCAGGTTCGCCAACCAAAAGACGCTTTCGAGCGGTACGATCTGCGCCTCAGCGATACAGCGCATTGCGGCAATAACAAGCGCGAACGCGGCGCCGCTAAGACCGCTGAGAAGCAGGAAATATCCAACAGGAAGATGCTCGGTTTGCCCAAAACGATTGGTATCGACATAGCCCTTCCGCGTTTGCAGTCCTGCGCAAATCAACATCACGAGAACGAGCCACAAATACATGGTTGCCTCGAACGGCGTTGCAAAGCCTTGCGGCATTTCACTGGCGTCGCTGTGAACCCACGCAACCTGTCGAGCTATAAACTGGTAGAAAAATATCATCAACATGCCAAACGAAAGCAGCACGAAACCAATCTTGTAGATCTTCGCGTTCTCAGCCTCCAGGCGTTCATCCTTTGGGCCGGCATATTCACGCCACTTTTGCACGATTTTCAGATCTTCATATTTCATAGTGAACTCCTAAAGAGCATTAGGGTCGGCGTCGGTTTCGTCTTCCCAAAACAAGTCGTTCAACGTAACGCGCAGCGCCTTACAGATTGCCACGCACAAATTGAGCGTGGGGTTGTAGCCGCCCGCCTCGATCAGACCGATGGTCTGGCGCGTAACGCCCACGGCCTCGGCCAAGTCAGCTTGCGAAAGGCCAACCGCCGCGCGCGCCGCCTTCATGCGTAGGTTCTTTTTGCCCGGCATGGAGTTCCTTTCGTAGTAATGGACAGATATCCGTTGCAACATGACAGAAATATATTGCATCTATCAGAAGATGTCAACTATATCTGTCATTATGAAAATCATGTTCGTCATCGCCATGCGGACACAACAACTTCGATTCGCTATTCAAACTTACTCGGACAAAACCGACTCGGTTTTGTCCGAGTAAACGAATCCCCATCGAACTCCGAACGGTTGTTCGATGGATTTCGTGTTAGTTGGAATCGCCTATGGGCTGGGCTATGCTACCTTGACTATCTATATGACTTAAACGCAGCAAAGGAGCACCGAGAGAGCGAGTATGGCAAAAAACACCGCAAACTATGGTAACGACAGTATCCGCCAGCTCAAGGACGAGGAACGCGTACGTCTGCGTCCCGCCGTCATCTTTGGCTCAGACGGACTCGACGGTTGCGCGCATGCCGCCTTCGAGATCCTGTCCAACGCCGTTGACGAGGCGCGCCAGGGCTACGGCAAGCTCATCACCCTTACCGCCTTTCGCGATGGTTCCATTCAGGTAGAGGACAACGGCCGCGGCTGCCCGCTCGACTGGAACCCCTCCGAGAAGCGCTTTAATTGGGAACTCGTTTTTTGCGAGCTCTACGCCGGTGGCAAATACAATAACAACCAGGGCGGCGACTACGACTTCTCGCTCGGTACCAACGGCCTGGGCTCGTGCGCGACCCAGTACGCATCCGAGTACATGGACGTCACGGTTTGGCGCGACGGCAACAAGTACTCCCTGCACTTTAAGAAGGGCAAGGTCGTCGGTGCCAAAAAGAAGGCACTCGAGATTGAGCCCAGCGACGAGGACCGTACCGGCACCACCATCAAATGGCGCCCCGATCTTGAGGTCTTTACCTCCATCAGCATCCCCCACGAGTGGTATCGCGAGACCATGCGCCGCCAGGCCGTGGTCAACGCCAACGTGACCTTCCGTCTGCGTATCGAGGGCGACGACGGCGAGTTCTCCGAAGAGGACTTCTGCTATCCCAAGGGCATCGAGGACTATGTGCTCGAGAAGGTCGGTACCGACTACCTCACCGAACCTTTCTTTATCGAGGCCGACCGTCGTGGTCGCGACCGTGAAGACCTGCCCGATTACAACGTAAAAATCACTGCTTGCATGTGCTTCTCGCGCACCTTCACGATGCAAGAGTACTACCACAACTCATCGTGGCTCGAGAACGGCGGCTCACCCGAGAAGGCCGCCCGCAGTGCTCTGACCAGCGCCATCGATGTCTACATCAAGCAACAGGGCAAGTACAACAAAAACGAGAGCGGCATTAAGTGGCAAGATGTCCAGGACTGCCTGGTACTGGTGACCAACTGCTTCTCCACCCAGACGTCCTACGAAAACCAGACCAAGAAGGCCATCAATAACCGCTTTATCCAGCAGGCCATGACGGCATTCTTTAAGGAGCGCCTCTCGACCTACTTGATCGAGAACAAAGATGCCGCCAACAAGATCATGGAGCAGGTGCTCATCAACAAGCGCTCGCGCGAGAACGCCGAGAAGACGCGCCAGAGCATCAAGACCAACCTGCAGCAGAAGACCGACATGGCCAACCGTGTGCAAAAGTTCATCGATTGCCGCTCCAAGGACAAGAGCCGCCGCGAGATCTACATCGTAGAGGGTGACTCGGCAGCAGGCGCCATTCGCACGTCGCGCGATGCCGAGTTCCAGGGTGTTATGCCCGTCCGCGGCAAGATCCTCAACTGCCTGAAGGAGGACTACCCGCGCATCTTTAAGTCCGACATCATCATGGACCTCATGCGCGTGCTGGGCTGCGGCGTGGAGATCAAAGACAAGCGCATCAAGAACCTTGGCGCCTTTGACCTGGACAACCTCAACTGGAACAAGGTCATCATCTGTACGGACGCCGACGTCGACGGGTACCACATCCGCACGCTCGTGCTCACCATGCTCTACCGTCTGGTGCCCACGCTTATCGACGAGGGCTACGTGTATATCGCCGAGTCGCCGCTCTACGAGATCAACTGCAAAGAGAAGACCTACTTTGCCTACACCGAGCTCGAGAAGAACGGCATCCTCAAAGAGATTGGCGACCAGAAGTGCTCCATCAACCGCTCCAAGGGTCTTGGTGAGAACGATCCGGACATGATGTGGCTCACCACCATGAACCCCGAGACGCGTCGCCTGATCAAGGTGGAGCCCGAGGACGTCACCAAGATGGAGACCATGTTCAACCTGTTGTTGGGCAATGACGAGGCAGGCCGCAAGCGCCATATCTCCGAGCACGGCAAGGAATACCTCGACCAGCTGGACCTGCAATAGCAGCAAATCGATAACGACGGCCCATAAGAAGTTCAAGAGGAAATCGTGGCAAAGAAGAAGACGAAGAACCAGCCAAAGAAAAAGCAGGTTAACGCCGAGAACGTCATCGGCCTGCACTCCGAGGTCACCGACCAGCCGATCACGCAGACGCTCGAGGTCAACTACATGCCCTACGCTATGAGCGTCAACGTTTCGCGTGCGTTCCCCGAGATCGACGGCTTTAAGCCCTCGCACCGCAAGCTGCTCTACACCATGTACAAAATGGGTCTGCTCAAGGGCGAGCGCCAGAAGAGCGCCAACATCGTGGGTCAGACTATGAAGCTCAACCCGCACGGCGACGCCGCGATCTACGAGACGATGGTGCGCCTGGCGACGGGTAACGAAGCGCTGCTTGCCCCCTTCGTGGAGTCGAAGGGCAACTTTGGCAAATACTATTCGGGCGACCTGAGCTACGCCGCCTCGCGTTACACCGAGGCCAAGCTCTCCCCCATCAGCGCCGAGATCTTCAAGGACATTGACAAGGACCCGGTCGACTTTGTCGACAGCTACGACGGCGCCATGAAGGAGCCGCGCCTGCTGCCCACCACGTTCCCCAACATCCTCGTCTCGGCCAACAAGGGCATCGGCGTCGCCATGGCGTCTGACATCTGCGGCTTCAACCTCAACGAGGTCTGCACCGCCACCATGCACTACCTGCAGGATCCCGACTGCGACCTGCTCGAGTATATGCCCATGCCCGACTTCTCTACCGGCGGCGAGATCATCTACCGCCGCGAGGAGATGGATAAGATTATCGAGACCGGCCTTGGCAGCTTCCAAATCCGCTCCCGCTGGCGCTGGATTCCCGAAGAGCGCATCATCGAGGTCTACGAAATCCCCTACACCACCAAGACCGATGTCATCATCGAGCGCATCGTCAAGCTTTCCAAAGAGGGCAAGGTCAAGGAGATCGCTGACATCCGTGACGAGACCGACCTGTCGGGTCTGCGCATCGCCATCGACCTTAAGCGCGGTGTTGACCCCGACAAGCTCATGGCCAAGCTCTATCGCTCGACCACGCTGCAGGATTCGTTCTCGTGCAACTTTAACGTGCTGGTCGACGGCTATCCCCGCGTTATGGGCGTGCGCCAGATTCTGCACGAGTGGGTCAAGTGGCGTATTGAGTCCACGCGTCGCCGCATTAACTTTGACCTGGGCAAAAAGTCCGAGCGCCTGCACCTGCTGCACGGCCTTGAGGCAATCCTGCTCGACATCGACAAGGCCATCGCCATCATCCGCGGCACCAAGCTCGAGGCCGAGGTCGTGCCAAACCTTATGAAGGGTTTCGACATCGATGAGACCCAGGCCGAGTTTGTTGCCGAACTTAAGCTCCGCAACATCAACGAGGAGTACATCCTCAACCGCACCAAGGACATCGCCAAGCTCGAGGGTGAGATTGCCGAGCTGGAGGAGATTCTCTCGAGCGAAGACAACATCAAGAAGGTCATCAGCGACGAGCTGGCCGCGGTCAACAAGAAGTACGTGATGCCGCGCCGCACGGGCAGGATTGAGCCCCACGAGGTCATCGAGGTGAGCCTGGAGCCCGAGGTCGAGGAGTATCCGGTCACCATCATGCTCTCGCGCGATGGCTACCTCAAAAAGATGACCGACCGAGTGCTCAAGAAGGCAACCACGCTCAAGTACAAGGACGGCGACAAACCCTTTATCGAGTTTCCGTCCTCCAACACCCACGAGCTGCTGGTCTTTACCAACAAGAGCCAGGTGTACAAGTGCAAGGTTGCGGCATTTGAGGACACCAAGTCGGCCCAGCTGGGCTCGTACCTGCCGACCGATCTTGAGATGGAACCCGACGAGAGTGTCATCTGGGTCATCGACCCCGATGACTACAAGGCCGACGTGCTGTTCGTCTTTGAGAACGGCCGTGTGGTGCGCGTCGCACTTTCTGGATATGTCACCAAGACCAACCGCAAGCGCCTGAAGAACGCCATCTATGGCGGCAGCAAGCTGCTGTATGCCCAGGTGCTCAAGGAAGATCGCGACATCGCGCTGGTCTCGAGCGACTACCGTCTGATGAACTTCAACACGTCGCTGCTCAAAACCAAGACGACCACCAACACGCAGGGCGTCCAAGCTTTCACGGCCAAGAAGGGCCGCTCGGTCACCACCGTCGGCACGACCGAAGAAATCCTTGGCGCCGGCGTCTCGGCCGAGAAGTTTACCGCGCAGAGCCTCCCCTCTGCCGGTGCCCTCATGAAAGAAAACGACATGCCGAGCTTGTTTGACTAGGTACCACGGCAACGAGATCGTTAGATACTTCGCAAAGCGACGAGGCCCGGAACGCAACGGCATTGCGCCCGGGGCTCGTCGTTTTTCTTCTCAACTATTTTTTAACGCAGATAAATTGATTTCTGCTTATTTTTCTGCGTAAAAAAATGTCAGCGTCACTGCTACGATGCCCTTTGGCCAGTCGTTAGCAAAACTTGCAAAAGTTAGCAAAACTTGCAAAAATTAGCAAAACATGCAAAGGAGCTACCATGGAGTACAGCAAGAACCCCTTTACCCCGACGTTCGGAAGCGTCCCTCCCTTTCTAGCGGGTCGCGAGCATATTCTGCGTGACATCAACCGTGGCTTTATCAACGGCCCGGGAGATCCCAACCTGTCGACCATTTTTACTGGCGCAAGGGGAACGGGCAAGACGGCGCTTCTCTCGCTCCTTTCAGAAACGGCGCTTGAACACGACTGGATCGCAGCAAATGTCTCCGCCATGCCAGGCATGCTCGAAGATATTATCGAGCGAACCAAAGAAGCCGCAGATAGCTACCTCTCACAGCCTCACGCGCGCATAAACGGTGTTCAAATTGGCCCAGTGGGCATCGATTGGACATATGCTCAAGAGGCTCAGGGCAACTGGCGCACGCGCATGAATGGCATCTTTAAGCAACTCGAAAAACATGACATCGGACTTCTCATCACCATCGATGAAGTCACCGTCGATCTCGAAGAAATGCTTCAATTTGCCTCTGTTTACCAGCACTTTGTACGCGAAGGTAAAAAAGTTGCCCTACTCATGGCAGGACTGCCCTACAAAGTATCGGCGTTGCTGCGTAACGATTCCGTCTCGTTTCTCAGGCGTTCCCAATATCATCAGTTGGGACGAATCACTGACGTTGAAATTGCAAACGCATTCCGCAAAACCGTTGAGGCCGGAGGCCGCTCAATCACGCCAGAAGCGCTCGAGGATGCCGTGAAGGCCGTCGACGGATTCCCCTACATGATGCAGCTCGTCGGATATCGCACATGGGATGTTTCGGAGAACTCGCCCAAAATCAGCGCACCTGATGTCCAGCAGGGTTCTCTGCTTGCCCGTATGGAGCTGCGCGATCGAATTCTCGAAACTACCTATCGGGAGCTTTCCGATAAAGACATTGAGTTTTTGCTCGCGATGCTGCCCGATTCTGGCCCCAGCAGGGTCTCGGAGATAGCCAAACGCATGGGCGTTGCCAGCAACTATGCAAGCCAATATAAACGCCGTCTCCTCGAGGACGGCGTCATCGGGGAACGTGGACGTGGACTCGTTGGCTTTGACATCCCCGCGTTCAGGGAGTTCCTGAGCGAGAAAGTCTCCTAGCACGCGGAGATTGTCCACAAGGGCAACGGTGCATGACAATCAACGATTCACCCGGCAAGGACGGCAAGTACTTCCGCCAACGCTGATTGCCATGCGTTCTTCTTGTCCTTAGGCGAGCTTGCGGGCGAGCTCTCGCACCTCTTCCAACTTGGGCGAGGATGCCATGCTGTCGCGCTCGGTCATACCGCTGATGGTGACAATGCCCAGGTCCTCCCACTTGCAGTATGCGCATGTGGACTTGTACATAGCGATCGCCGCATCATAGACGCCCTCGCTGTGGCTATCGAGCAAAAGGGCCGTCTTGGTGAACGGGAAGCCCGTAGCACCGAAGGCGTACAGGCGGTCGATAGCGGCCTTCTCCTGCGCAGTGATATCAAACCAGTAAATAGGCGAAGCGAAGACAACCATATCGGCGCCTTTCAGCGACTCGATCACGTCGGCCATGTCATCCTTCTGCACGCAAGTGCCCTCATGGGTAAAGCAGTACTGGCATCCCAGACAACCAGCGATCTTTTTGCCGGCAACGCGGACGACCTCGACCGTATTGCCGCCCTCGCGCGCGGTCTCGGCAAACGCCTCGACCATGGTGTCGGTATTGGCTCCCTTGCGCGGGCTACCACTCAATACAACGATATTCATAGGATTCCCTCTCCCTCATGCTACAGGCGCGCAGCATGTTTTCTTGTAACCAAAACGAATGGAGTTAATCAATCGCCTCGTTTCAGCTACTCCCACTCTTTAGAAGAATCGTTGCTGGAGACTTGGCATTGAATCAAGGTGCGCCTTATTTCAGATATTCCTCAAAGAATGCCTTCAGCTTTCCAAACGGAATGATGTCCATCTGATCGTAAAGGTCGGTGTGGCTGGCACCAGGGATAATGAGCAATTCCTTGTTGTCCCCCGTCAGCTTGCCGTACGCGGTTTCGCTGAAATAGCGGGGGTGCGCCTTCTCGCCATGCACCAGCAACACAGCGGAGCGAATTTCGCTGCTATATTGCAAAATCGGCATATTCAAAAAGGACAGCGAGGGCGTCACATTCCAGCCACCGTTTGAGTTCAGGCTGCGGGGATGGTAGCCTCGAGGAGTCTTGTAGTAGGCGTAATAGTCCCTCACGAACTGCGGCGCATCCTCCGGTAGTGGATCGACCACGCCGCCCGCCAGCGCATAATTGCCGTTTTTATAGTCCTCGATGCGCTGCGCGTTCAGCGCTTTCCGCTTATCAAAGCGTGCCTGCTCGGAATCCTCGGCGTCAAAATAGCCGTTTGCGGTCACGCGGGTCATGTCGTACATGGTCATAGCAGCAGTGGCCTTGATACGGGTATCGATGGCCGCGGCGTTAATCGCCATGCCACCCCAACCGCAGATACCGATGATGCCGATACGCTCCGGGTCGACACTTTCCTGCACAGAGAGGAAATCCACCGCTGCGCAGAAGTCCTCGGTGTTGATGTCCGGCGATGCTACATAGCGGGGCGTGCCGCCGCTCTCGCCGGTATAGGACGGGTCAAAGGCAATTGCAAAAAAGCCCAGCTCCGCCATTTTCTGCGCGTACAGACCGGAGGACTGCTCCTTCACCGCGCCAAAAGGGCCGCTGACGGCGATGGCGGGCAGCTTGCCTTCCGCGTTCTTAGGCACGTAGACGTCAGCCACCAGCGTGATGCCGTATCAGTTATGGAAGGTCGCCTTGCTGTGCTCAACCTTGTCGCTTTTGGGGAATACTTTGTCCCATTCCTGCGTCAGATTCAACTGTTCCATACCTAAACCTCCTTGTCAGTCGCTTTAAGGTATTGCTCGTCGTCCACGGGCTCCAACCACTCGTTGGAGGCCTCCTCGCCCGGAACCTCCACCGCGAGATGGGAGAACCAGCTGTCGGGCGCCGCACCGTGCCAGTGCTTTACGCCTGCGGGAATATTTACTACATCGCCGGGGCACAGCTCCTGTGCCGGTTTGCCCCATTCCTGGTAAAACCCTCGGCCAGCCACGCAGACGAGGATCTGCCCGCCGCCGCTTTTGGCGTGATGGGTGTGCCAGTTGTTGCGGCAGCCGGGCTCAAACGTCACGTTGTAAACGCCGACTTGCTCGGTGGAAAGGGGTGAGAGGTAGCTTTGACCGATAAAGTACTTCGCAAATGCGTCGTTGGGGGCACCGATGGGAAACGCCATCTCGTTTTGGTGCTGCGCCTTTGCGTCGGCAGCGTCTTCGTCCGCCCAGACCTCCTTCGCCATGCGAAAGGCCGCCCATGCCTTGGGCCAGCCTGCGTAAAACGCCGCGTGCGTAAGGATTTCTGCTATCTCCGTCCTGGTCACGCCATTGTTCTTTGCGGACATCAGATGGTATTGGAACGAGGAGTCCGTCAGTCCCTGCGCCATCAGGGCCACAACCGTCACCACGCTGCGATCTCGAAGGGAAAGCCCGTCTTCTCGGCTCCACACCTCGCCGAACAGCACATCGTCATTGAGCTGTGCAAATTTGGGGGCAAAGTCCCCCAGGACATCTCTGCCTGCCGTTTGTTTAATTGCCATGATCGATTTCCTCCTGTCGATGGTTTTGAGTGCAAAACTGCTTCCGTCCAGCTAAGCCGCGCCTAGACTCCTGTGCCCATTCGTCGCGCCTGCTCAAGAGCGAGATGCCCGCCGATTTCGCCCACGCCGTTCAAGCCGCCGGCGAATACCGTTCCGGCAAGCGTGCGCCTTTGGCGAAAATCCCTTGCGCTCCCGATTTATATTGACGAAAATAAAGGTAATACCTAAACCTAACTTTAGGTCAAGGAGTTAATTCGAGATTTGTCCGGAGGGACCATGTACACAATCGGACAGGTGGCGGAGATGTTCGGTCTGCCCGTTTCCACGCTGCGTTATTACGATAAGCAGGGATTGTTCCCGGGGCTGGAGCGGACGTCCGGCATTCGCCGATTCGGCGATACGGAACTCGAGGCGCTTCGGGTCATCGAATGCCTGAAGAAGGCTGGGATGGAGATCAAGGACATCCGGCTGTTCATGGAATGGTGTGCGGAGGGCCCATCGACATATCCCAAGCGCAAGGCCATGTTCGAGGAGCGAAAGGCCCACATGGAGTCGGAGATTGCGAAGATGAACCGCGCGCTGGACATGTTGAAGTTCAAATGCTGGTACTACGAGCAGGCGATCCAAGATGGCAACGAGGATAGAGTGAAGGCGCTGATTCCCGACAATTTGCCGGAAGAGATCAAAGATACCTACAATAACGCCCACGCTCAATAATGCCGCCCGATGCTCAAGGGGCTTTGGCAAGGGACTCTTTCCGAGCAGAACGAAAAAGAAAGCCTCCGAACTAGAGGTTCCGGAGGCTGTTATTCCCGTTATTCCCATAGGCATAAGCGCATCTGTTCGCGATTGCCTATCGATGCTCTGCCTCGAGCACGGCAGACACCGCATCGAGGAACTCCCGCACATGGTCTGCGGGGTGCGACGAATGAAGCAGCCCGTAAGACACGAGACAGTCCCAATCGGTAGGGACGGTTTTGAGCATGGGGTGGACGTTGGCCCACAACGGCAGCGTCGCAAGCGCGAGGTCCTCGTTCGCGCCGCGATTGAACACCTCCGCCCGATATTGCGGGAAGTCTACGAGCGCGATTTGAGGATGATGCAAGAGTATCTCGTCGCGCACGCGGTCGATTTCGGCGTTCCAGCCCCGGCGTATAAGCATAAGACTGTGATTGTGGAGGTCGTCGAATGTGACGATGTCGCGTTTGGCGAGTTCGTTGTCGACGGGAACGGCGCACCAGAGCGGCTCGCGCGAAAGCTCGAGGCCCAGGCACCCGCGCTCTTTAAGAAAGGCATCGTCGAAAATCCCCGCCACGATATCCATGTCTTGCCCGAGGTTCGCCAAACCGCGCGCCGCCGAGGGTGTGTTTTCAAACGTGACTACCTGAAGGCTCATGCCAGGGCAACGTTCCTTCACCTTCGGCCACAGCTTCGTGAGCGGCGTACTGGGCGTCATGAGCGACACTCCCACGCGGATGATGCGCTTCTCTCCACGCTCGGCGACGCGGGCGCGTGCGATTGATTCTTGAGAGTACTGCACGATATGGCGGGCGTCGGCGAGCAGCGACCTGCCTGCTCGCGTAAGCGAAAGCCCCTGATGCGATCGGTGGAACAGCGTAAGGCCTAGCCGCGACTCCAGCAGGTTCATCTGCTTGATGACGGCCGTGGGCGTGATGAAGGACTCTTGTGCCGCCTTGGAGAAGCTGCCCGCCTCCGCCACGCGGATGAAAGTGTCAAGCTGTGGGTTGTACATCGATCCTCCTGCCACGCATTATGTGCCGTATATACCCCATGGTTATATCCATCATTCCAACGTGAACTTCTCGCACGCCAGTAAACGCCGTAGCCTTGTATTCGAAAAGTCACCATTAAGGAGGAGACCATGGAGTATCTGAAGCTCAACAACGACGTAGAGATGCCCATCGAGGGTTTGGGCACCTTCCTCATGACCCCGGCCGAGGCCGAGGCAGCCGCAACCGCCGCGCTCGCGGCTGGCTACGAGCACATCGACACCGCCAACGCCTACATGAACGAGCGCGCCGTAGGCCGTGCCATCGCCAAGAGCAGCATCGCGCGCGACAAGATCTTCGTCTCCACCAAGCTCTGGCCGAGCGTCTACGGCGCGGGCATACCGGCGGTGGACGCCACGCTCCAGCGCCTGGGGCTCGACTACGTCGACATGCTCATCCTGCACCAGCCGGTAGGCGACTACCTGGCCGTGTGGCGCACGATGGAGGAGGCCTACCGCGCGGGCAAGGTGCGCGCCCTCGGCCTCTCCAACTTCCCGCAAGACAAGATCGCTGAGGTCATCGAGGTCGCCGACATCAAGCCGCAGCTCGTGACCGTTGAGTGCCACCCCTACCACGCCCAGCGCGACCTGCGCGCCTACCTCGCGCCGTACGGCACGGTGATCGAGGCGTGGTACCCGCTCGGCCACGGCGACAAAGGTCTTCTGGAGGAGCCCGTCTTCGTCGCTCTCGCCGAGAAGTACGGCAAGACCCCGGCCCAGGTGATCCTGCGCTGGCACGTGCAGATGGGCACCTCCATCATCCCCGGCTCCAAGAACCCCGCCCACATCGCCGACAACGCGAACATCTTCGACTTCTCCCTCACCGAAGACGAGATGGCCGAGATTGCCAAGCTCGACGGAACCATGACCTACTACACCGCCACTGAGGAAGCACTCGCGGGCTACCTGGCCATACGCCCCGATTTCGACGCGCAGGAGTAGCGCTCAGACGATAACGGACCAACCAAGCCGCCGCCGAGGACCAGTCGGCTGTCGAGGACGAGCCCGCCGCAGCGCCCGCTGCAGACGGCAACGTCCTCGTGGCCTACTACTCGGCACAGGGTCACACCGCTGTCGTAGCTCAGGCCATCGCCGACGAGCTCGGCGCCGATCTCTTTGAGGTGACGCTAGAACCCGCGGGTTATAGCCCCGTGCGCACCCCAGCGTTATAGAACCCTCACCAACGGAAACTTCCGCCGGCGCGGCGCCCCTCGTATGGTGGATACGTCAAGTTGCGAGGAAGGAAGGCACCATGGACTACATCACCTTGAACAACGGCGTCAGGATGCCGCAGCTCGGCTTCGGCGTGTACCAGATCCCGGACGCCGCGGAATGCCAGCGCGCCGTGGAGGACGCGCTCTCGGTCGGCTACCGGCTGCTCGACACGGCCGCGAGCTACGGCAACGAAGAGGCGGTCGGGGCCGCCATTCGTGCGAGCGACCTGCCGCGCGACGAGGTGTTCGTGACGACCAAGCTGTGGATGTCGGATGTGAGCTACGAGGGGGCCAAGTGCGGCTTCGACGCGTCGCTCAAGCGGCTGGGGCTCGACTACGTCGACCTCTACCTCATCCATCAGCCGTTCGGCGACGTCTTCGGCGCGTGGCGCGCCATGGAGGAGCTCTACGAGCAGGGCGTTATCCGCGCCATAGGCACAGCCAACTTCTACCCCGATCACCTCGCAAACCTCATCTCGTTCAACCGCATCTCCCCCGCCGTGAACCAAGTCGAGTGCAACGTGTTCTTCCAGCAGTGCGAGGCGCAGGAGTACATGGTCGGCAAGGAGGTGGCCATGGAGGGCTGGGCGCCCTTTGCGGAGGGCAGAAACGACCTCTTCCGCAACGAGGTCCTCGCTCGCATCGGCGAGGCGCACGGCAAGACGGTCGCCCAGGTCGTGTTGCGCTGGCTGCTGCAGCGCGGTGTGGTCTGCATCCCTAAGAGCACGCACCGCGATCGCATGGAGCAGAACTTCGACGTCTTCGACTTCGCGCTGGGCGACGACGAGATGGTCGCCATCACCGCGCTCGACACCGGGCGCAGCGCGTTCTTCGACCACCACGACCCCGCCACCATCGAATGGCTGTCCGAGCTCGTGCGCAACGTGTAGACGAGCGGTCAGACCGCACTGATAACTTACTAGGAGGAATTGCCATGAACTCATTCACGTACGACTACCCGGTCAGGAACTACTTCGGCGAGGGGGTCATGGACCAGGCACTCGACGCCGAGATGGGTGCCATGGGCAAGACAGTGATGCTCGCCTACGGCGGAGGTTCGGTCAAGCGAACCGGCGTCTACGGCCACGTGGTCGATAAGCTCACGAGCGCTGGCAAGCGCGTGGTGGACTTCGGCGGAATCATGCCCAATCCGACCTACGAGAAGTGCCAGGAAGGCGCCGCGCTCGCACGCGAGGAGCAGGTCGACTTCATTCTCGCCGTCGGCGGCGGGTCGGTCTTCGACTGCTGCAAGGTGGTCTCCGCGCAGGCGATGCTTGACGAGGACATCGAGACGTTCGAGCACGCCGACGGCAAGATGCCGAGCTCGTTCATCCCCATGGGCTGCATCGGGACGCTCTCCGGCACGGGCGCCGAGCAGAACAACGGCGCCGTCATCACCAACGAGGAGACGCACGTGAAGGGCGCCTATCTGGGGGCGATGCCCATGTGGGCGGCGCTCGACCCGGCGCTCACGCTCACCGTGCCGCACGCGCAGTTCATGAGCGGCGCGTTCGACACGCTCTCGCACTGCATGGAGAGCTATTTCGGAAGCCCGCGCGGGCGCAACGTCACCGACGACATCAACCTCGCCATCCAGCGTAACGTCATCCGCAACATGCGGATTATCGCGGACGACGACCAGAACCTCGATGCCCGAAGCGAGCTCGTATACGACTCCGCCATGGCCGAGAACGGCGCGCTCAAGATCGGCAAGTCAACGGACTTCCAGGCGCACATGATCCAGCACCAGTACGGCGCGTACACCCATACCAACCACGGAATGGGCCTCGCGGTCATCCACCCTGCGCTCTACCGCCACCTGGCCCCCGAGGCGCCCGCGCAGTTCGCCCGTTGGGCGAGCGAGGTGTGGGACGTCGACGCCAAGGGCAAAGACGACCTTACGGTGGCGCTCGAAGGCATCGACCGCCTGCAGACGTTCATCGGCGAGATGGGGCTTCCCACGAGCTTCGCCGAGATGGGCTCCGACGCGTCCGACGAGACGCTGCACAAGGTTGCGAACACATGCGTGCTCACCGGCGGCTGCGCCAAGAAACTGGAGCGCAGCGAGGTGTTCCAGATTCTGACCGAGTGCCTCTAGATCGGCGGGGGTCCCGATCCGCCCGCGCCGAAGAAAACAGGAAGGCTCCTCGTTTTTCACGAGGAGCCTTCTGAGTTTTTACCCGATTGTGAAACCATGTGGCTTGCAGGTGCGGCGGTTGCGAAACGCCCCCATCGGTCGCCATCGGACCGTACGAAACCGTATGAAATACAAGAACAAGTGTTCTATTACTATTCCCGCTCAGTGACTAATCCAATCCGAGTGTTGTCGATGCGTGTCTCGTCGTACCGCCTAAGGGCCAATTCGTGCCCAATTTGGGCGAATCAGGCCCTTGATTCGCGATTTCGGGAATGACTCAATTGATTCGCGAAACCGCAGGTCGCTTCTTTAATCAATCCCGGGTTTCCACCGGGGTTCGTAGCGAGTGGCTTGAAAAGGGTGATTCGGAAGATCAGAGGACAGGGGCGGGAAAGCCCCCTTGGCAGCATCCCGCTACTTGATCATCTTGCGGCGCGCTTGCTTGAGCCAGTTCTTCTTGAACGTGCCTATGCCGCCGAAGAACTTGTTGTAAGTCTCGCCGTCTTCCTTCGCCGCGTACTTGACCGCCGCAAGCTCGATGGTGCAGAGGTAGTCCGCTGCTTGCTCGAGACGGTAGTCGGTCATCGAAGTCTTGCGCCGCTCGACGACCCCTTTGGAAAGCACGAAGCCGATCGACTGGTCGAGCGCCTGCTTCACGATGTCCTGGCCGTTGTCGTAATAGACCTTCACCTCGTCGAAGCTTTGAAAGAATTCTAAGCGATCAAACAAAAGGCCCGAAATATCGCGCTTCATGCGCGAGGTGAGCTTCGCCAGATCCTCGAACTCGCTTCTGCGGTAGACGAACGTTCTATAGGAGACGGGAAGGCGCTGAACCAGAACGTTGAACGAGTACAGCATCTTCTTGCGCGCCCGCAGGTCGATCCCCTCGTACGGCCCGTGGCCGTTCAGCAGCGGCTCAGAATGGAACGGTATGTTCGGGAGGTCGGAGCTGGCGAGGGACTGCTCGTATCGAGAGACCTTGTCGGCAATGCCCTCCGACTGGTCGTGGAGCACGAGGGTCAAAAGGTAGTACCGGGCCTTTCCGCCCCGATCGCCGCTCTCGTCGACGAATATGCTCAGGTCTCGCGCCAATATATGCCCCTGGATAGAATAAAAGCCGGGGGATAAGCCCCCGGCACTTGGAGGTAGCTGAAACAGCCACCAAAATTCTTATACCAGATCTAAGCCGGCTATGCAAGGATTCCCGCAACGCGAGTGGGTTTCTGGCACTGGAGATTCCGAGGTGCAGCATGCCCCCGCCGATTGTCGGCGTGTTCCGTACGGGCAACTTGCCTGCTGAGGCAAGTGAGCCCCGGCGACTTGCATCAGCGGTCGTACCGAGGCTAACTGGTTTGCATTGTAGCGCATGCATTCTGTTCGCGAGGTCTTAAGTGTCCGATGTGCGAATCAACCCCTTATTCGCGGGTTCAGGAATGGCTCGATTGATTCGCGAAACCGCAGGTCGCTTCATGCGCACCGGCATCGCCCTACGAATATGCAACCTTGTTGACGCCGACGAGCCCTCGCTCAAAGAAGACGACGTCTGCGGTGTGCAGGCACGCCGTTTTCACGGATGGCGCAGAGAGTCGGGGCGCCGTCGAAACGGCGGCTGTCTTTACCCTTGCCGTTTTAATGCTCGCCCCTTTGATGCCGAGCATCGAAAGCAGGTGCTTGGGAACCTCGTAGTCTTGCTCGATGAGGCCAAAGAATGTGACGCCGGAATCGACGCACACCTTCATGACGCAAGACGAGACGGGCTTGAACGCCATGCTTCCCGCCGCTCCGCCGACGAAGGATCCAATGAGCACAGGGAGGGTCGCCCCGCCTGTCAGGGCGGTCGCGACAGCGGCTCCGCCGAGCATCATGACGGTTGAGAACACGGATTGGCCCATGTTGCTCGCCATCTCGACGGGCTCGATCCTCCCCGACGCCACGAGATAGGAGTTTCGGCACGCCTCCATGGTTAGCACGACGAGTGATGCGATGACGTTCGCGCCCCTCGATCCCATTGCGGCGGCCTTTACCGTCTCGCCGAAGGCGCCCTTTGCTGCTGCGGCAGTGATTGCCGCGGTCGCCGATCCGGACACGAACCCGTTGGTGGCGCCGGCGCATGCCGCCGTCCCGATGGACTTCAAGTGCTCGTCGTCGATTTCTCCTTCCGCGATCAGGTAATCGATGGCGCGGTAGATCTCGGGGGCAACGCTCAGAGCGGCGCTCAGGGCGGCGGCTGTGCCGCCGGCCTTGAGCGATTGCTTCACTATGTCGCTCGCAGCGATTAGTTGGGACGTGGTCATGCCGTCGTCCGCAGGGTCGAGCTTCTTCTTGTTCGAGACGTCGATCGCCTTTCGGCGCATCTCCTCGTTCGTGGCGGGCCTGCCCTCGACGCCCTCAGGTGTCTCGATTCGGTCCGTCAGGTTGTCGCGTACCTTCGTCCAGCGCTGCACCTCTTC
The DNA here is from genome assembly GCA_947507155.1 of uncultured Collinsella sp. Lineage (GTDB taxonomy): Bacteria > Actinomycetota > Coriobacteriia > Coriobacteriales > Coriobacteriaceae > Collinsella. Next base: position 37,158 of record CANNOC010000021.1, read on the forward strand.
GTCCAAGCCGCGGCCTTTCGCGCGCTCGATGCGTATCAGCGTGTACTGCTTGGCTGCTTCAAGCTTGTCCGACGGGATCAGGCCGCCCATGTCGCCGTAGAGCAAGTCGTCTGGGGTTTTGCCCGCGAAGCCCTTCTCGACGGCCCACTCGTCAAAAGAGAGATCCGCATATCTTTTCGGCCTGCCGTTGTACGAATCGCGAAGCGTCGTCGCGAGCTTGCGCGCGATGTTCTTCGGGTCGGTCAGGAACTTGAGCTGGTACTGATCGGCGCCCCAGGCCACATCCGCAGACCCGAGGTCGTGCGAGTCGAGCCTGATGCCCTTGGCGTCGACCCTCTTAACGGCAGCGTCGACGTTCGCCGTCCCAAAGGCCCATTCCTCCGCCAGGAATCCCTTGAGGGAGTCCTGCGCCGCCTTGCTGTTTTTGTAGTGGTCGTAGGAGTTCATCGCGGAGTACAGCTCCTCGATGGCGGCCTCCACGCTGTTCACCCAGCTCGCAGCATCCATCCCGGCGGGCACGGCGGCGGCATGGCGCGCGGAGAACTCGAACCCCTTGTCGAAATCGTTCATCCCTACGCCTCGACGAAGCTCCTGAGCTTCTCGTGATAGAAGCGTTTCACAGCGTACTGGTAGCGTTGGTCGCGGATCTCGCCCGCCTTCTGATGGAGGACGACGGCCTGGTTGATGCCGTTCGCGCCATCGGCGGCAGCCCTCCCGATGGTCTTGCCTACCATTTTGGCAAAACCAAGCACGGGATTGGAATCATTGCTTTCTTCGGGTTCCGCCGCCTTCTCTCCGGGGCGCAGGGCCGCGAGAAGATCATCGAACTCCATGCCATGCTCCCTTGCCCTTTCGAGGAACTTCCAGTAGTCCTCCTTGGAAGGCGGCTCGGTATTCACCGTGATGCAGGCGTGGTTCCCGCTCACGCCGATGTAGACGCCTTCCTCGTCGATGGCTTCGGGGTTGTCGAGCCGAATCGCATCGATGTAGTCTCCGGTGCCTTCCGGCCAGCCGATGAAGACGACCTTCTGACTCGACGAGATGGCGGTCTGAGCGAACTGGTCCTCGTTGAAGATGGAGGCATCGACGCTGCCGTCGACGGGGCCGGTCGGACCAGCCTCTGTGTCATCGTTCTTTCCAATCATGTTGTAGAGAAGCTTGGAGAACTTGCCGGTGTTTCCGGCCTCGACAATAAGAAGCGATTCGGCGGTGTTGAACATCATGGGCAACCTATCTAGAGGAAATATATGGTTGAGACGATTATAACCCCGAGGTAAACAGCTATATTCAGCTGTCAACTTAATATCGAGAGGGTTTGTAAAGGCTACTCTTGCCCTACGCTGGGGGGCGTGGAGCATTCAATATCAGACCACTGTCGGGTCTTTTCACTCCTGAATAGCACGCAAGCTCCTAAATGAAAATAATCGCAGGTAAAAGTGAGTGAAACGACAAAGAAAAAGTCTCCGTCCCAACGCGGGAACGGAGACTCGATGATCGTTTTTACCCACCGCCGTCGCTGGCGGCTTTGCCGTGACTCACGTACAAAACGAGACTCAGCGGCACAGTGCGGCACTCAAAAGTGCAAGTCAAAGTCCCATCGGCTTACTCCCACTCAATGACTAGAGCCCTGGTGTAATTGGATGGATTACCGTTCCGGGAACCGGTATCGACCTACCTGTCCGCCAAGCTCCTTCTTCAGCTCCAACCTAGCATCTGACTCGCGCCGCTATAAGCGGAAGCCGGAGAGCTGCGTCTTAGCCCCAGAAAATAAGGTTAGCCTTATCTTACTTCATGATTCGTGTGTTATAGTTAGAAGGCTCTAACTGTTTGGGGGCGATGGCCATGCTCGAACGCAAGGGCTTCTGGGACAAGAATGCCGGTCGGTACGACCGTTTCATGCGAAAGGACCGGGTGGCGTATGAGAAGATGTATGAGCTGATCAGGCCGGTGGTGAAAGCAAAAACCGTGCTGGAGGTTGCCACCGGCACGGGGCTTATCGCAAAGAGCATCGTGAATGCGGCGGCACACATCGAGGCTACAGACGCTTCTGTACAGATGCTCCTTGAAGCAAAGCGGGACAATCAATCCGCAAAGCTGCACTTTTCCGTACAAGATATGTTCCGCCTGCCCTATGCACAGAAGTCCTTCGAAGTGGTGATCGCGTCCAACGCGCTTCACATAGTGCCGCATCCGGAAAAAGCCCTGCAAGAAATCAGGCGGGTGCTGAAGGACGGCGGCGTGCTCATCGCGCCAACTTTCACCCACGCGGGGAACTCGGTTTCCGGCAGGGCAAAAGCCTTTTTCATGAGTATGGCGGGATTCCCCCTCCACAGCAGGTGGACAAGCGAGGAATACCTGCGTTTCCTGCGTCAAAACGGCTGGGCGGTGCAGAAAAGCGCGGTGCTGAAGGCCTCGTTCCCGTTGACCTATGCGGAATGCACGAAATCGGAGGGGCCAGATGTCGTTCTTTGAAAACACCCGCAAGCCCGTAGGCCTCGGCTGAAAACTTATGGTTGCCATGATGAATCTGGGCCACAGCCCTGTGGCGCGGTGGGGACTTCGATTTCTACGACTTGCGCCAAACGCCAAGGTGCTGGATTACGGCTGCGGCGGCGGGGCAAACATAAAACGGCTGCTGAAAAAATGCCCGCACATGGCGATAGGCATGACGGTCATAGCGGCTGTGCTGGCAGCAATTATGACAGTTTTTATTCACTGAGGAAGAAACCTATGAAATGTAAAATTGAGAAAAACACCGTGCAGGAGACGCTGATCCTCCCGCTGTATTCCCGGAAGCTGTGTACGGAGCTGTACCCGAACCTTTACAGGGATGAAACAGCGGTTCGTCTGCTCGACCAGATCGACTACGACTTTTCAGAGGCAGAGAAAAACTCCCGCAGCCTGATGCAGCGCTTTGGTGCGCTCGAGGTGGCCACACGGCAGAGTGATCTTGCTTTCGAGGTGCGGGATTACCTGAAAGGCCACCCCAATGCGGCGGTGGTCAATCTGGGCTGCGGGCTGGACAACACCGGCAGAACCTGCGACAACGGTAGATGCAAGATCTACAATCTGGACTTCCCGGATGTGATTGCCTTGCGGCAGCAGCTACTGCCCGCCGGGGATCGAGAACAAAATATCCCCTGCGACCTGAAAGACACCGCATGGTTTAGCAAAATCGATGCCTCCGGCGGGGCGGTGTTCTTTGCCTCCGGGGTGTTCTATTACTTTCTGACCCAGCAGGTCCGGGAACTGGTGCGGGGGATGGCGGGCGTTTTCCCCGGCAGTGTGCTGGTCTTTGATGCTGCCAATCGGACGGCGGTAAAGATGATCGCAAAAACATGGCTTAAGACTGCAAAAATCAAGGATGTGGGGGCATATTTTGCGGTTTCGGATGCCGCCAAGGAAATCGGCGCGTGGGACAGCCGTCTGCAGGTCACAAGTCGCGGCTATATGCTGGGTTACAACGATTTGAGAGACCCTTCTGTCAGCGGCTTTTTCCGGTTTCTCGCAAGGGTCGGTGACAAAGGGATGAAAATGCAAATCGTGAAAATAAGATTTTGAGAGACAAAAATGAAGCGCGCTCACTTTGACGTTGAAGAAGACGGCTTTTACGGCACATATTGGGCGTGCAAGGACACACATACAGCAGCGGACACGGATTCGATTGAAACCGTGCCCGCTATCTAATACTATATTATTTTATCGAACGTCTGTTCTATTCCCACTCGATAACAAGATCCGCAGGTAGAAGTGTAGTCCAGTTATTTGCACCACAAATTAACAGGCGTTTCTTCAACTGAATTTGGTCCTCATTTGGTCCCCACGCATAAAACGGAAAGGCCGATTCAAGATCTTTAATCAACTGGATCGTCCTTTGGTGGGCATTTGACCCAACGATATTTCTCATCGTCAAGGCGCGCGGCCAACTCATGGCGATCTCTATAGCGCAATGCTATAGGTTTAGGGAAAAGATCGTCTTTTACGGAAGCAATCAACTCGTGAGGCGCATTG
>CANNOC010000022.1 GCA_947507155.1 uncultured Collinsella sp.
TCTACACTTCGTTGGACACTCTTTCCCTACACGACGCTCTTCCGATCTCGGATGCCTACCTACTCGTTGTCGCCGGCAGTTAGCTGCGTTGCGGAGAGCGCGCCGTCGGCAGTAGTTGCGGCTACGGCGTCGGGCCAGACCCAGTCGGTAAAGGCTGGGTGATCGAAGCCCTCGTCGCACGCGAACTCAAAGGCCTCGGTGCGGAAGGCTTCCCACTTATCAATCTGCTCGGCAAACTTATCGGCGTCGACCATGCGCAGCACGTCGGCGGCCAGGACCCAGCGGTCCATGTTATTCAGGCGCAGCATGTCGAACGGCGTGGTCGTGGAGCCCTTCTCCTCGTAGCCGTGGACGCGGAAGGCGTCGTGGCCGGGGCGGTTCCAAATCAGGCGGCGAATCGTGCCGGCATAGGCATGGAAGGCGAAGAGCACGGGCTTCTCACCGCAGCCAAACAGCTCAACCCAGCGCTCATCGCTGATGGCCTGGTCGTTCTCGCAGACGTTCTGAATCTTGAGCAGATCGACAACGTTGACGAACCACGCCTTAATGCCCAGCTTGCGCAGCATATCGGTTGCAGCCAGGGCCTCAAGCGTCGGCACGTCGCCGCACGTGGCGACCACGACGTCGGCCTCGGCGAGCGAGTCGGCAGTCGATGCCCACTCCCAAGTCGCGACACCCTCGGCGAGCTCGGACTTGGCCTCGTCGACCGTCTGGAAGGTGGGGGCGGGCTGCTTGCCACAGAAAATGGCGTTAACGCAGTCGGTGGACTGGTAGACGCGCTCGGCCACAGCAAGCGCCATGTTGGCGTCGGCCGGATAGTAGGCATTCACGATATGCGTGTCGTTGGCCTTGTTGAGCAGCAGGTCGATAAAGCCGGGATCCTGGTGCGAGAAGCCGTTGTGGTCTTGGCGCCACACGTGGCTCGACAGCAAAATGTTGAGACCGCTGATGGGAGCACGCCACGGAATCTCGCGCTTAGTGGCCTCGAGCCACTTGCAGTGCTGGTTGACCATGGAATCGACCACATGGACAAAGCTCTCATAGGAGCTCCACACACCGGAGCGGCCGGTGAGCACGTAGGCCTCGAGGAAACCCTCGCACTGGTGCTCGGACAGCTGCTCGACAACCTTACCGGAACCGGCCAGCAGCTCGTCGTTGGCCTCGTCCTCGTAGAAGCCGGCATCCCACTGCTTCTTGGTCACCTTGTAGGCAGCCTGTAGGCGGTTGGACGCGGTCTCGTCGGGACCGAAGATGCGGAAATCGTCCATGTTCTTGGCCAGAACGTCGGCAGTGTACTCGCCAAAGACGCGGGCGGCCTCGGTGGAGCCCCAGCCGTGGCCCTTACTTGCGACGGGGATCTCGTGGGCGTGAATATCGGGCAGTTCGAGCTCGCGGCGCACCTTGCCGCCGTTTGCGTTGGGATTGGCGCCGATGCGCAGCTCGCCGGTCGGCATAAAGGCCGTCACCTCGGGGCGCACCTGGCCCTCGGGCGTAAAGAGCTCCTCGGGCTTGTAGGAGCGCAGCCACTCGCGCAGCACGCGGAAGTGCTCGTGGGTGTCCTTGGCACTCGCCAGCGGCACCTGATGCGCGCGCCAGGAGTCCTCGGTCTTCTTGCCGTCGATCTGCTTGGGGCAGGTCCAACCCTTGGGCGTACGGAACACAATCATGGGGTAAGCCGGGCGGACCACGGTCTCGCCTGCGGCGGCCTGGGCCTGTGCGGTGGCCTTGATGTCGCAAATCTCATCGAAGACCTGCTCAAACAGGGCAGCGAAACGCTCGTGGATGCTTGCATGGCTCTCGTCGTCAAAACCGGCGACAAAGAAGTGCGGCTTGTAGCCCATGCCCTCAAAGAACTTGGTGAGTTCTTCGTCGGACACGCGGGCAAGAATGGTGGGGTTGGCGATCTTATAGCCGTTGAGGTGCAGGATCGGCAGGACGATACCGTCGGTTGCCGGGTTCACGAGCTTGTTGGACTGCCAAGAGGTCGCGAGCGGACCGGTCTCGGACTCGCCGTCGCCCACCACGGCCACGGCCAGCAGGCTCGGATTGTCCATGACGGCGCCGTAGGCGTGGCTGAGCGTGTAGCCGAGCTCGCCGCCCTCGTGGATGGAGCCAGGCGTCTCGGGCGCAAAATGGCTCGGGATGCCACCGGGATAAGAGAACTGGCGGAAGAACTTCTGCAGGCCTGCCTCGTCATTGGTGATGTCGGGGCGAATCTCACGGTAGGTGCCATCGAGCAGCGACTGGGCGGTGCCGGCGGGGCCACCGTGGCCCGGGCCCATCAAGAAAATGGCGTTCTGGTTGTGGTCGGCAATAAGGCGGTTGACGTGGCCGAACAGGAAGTTGATGCCGGGCGTGGTGCCCCAGTGACCGACCAGGCGGTGCTTAACGTCCGGGCGACCAAAGTCGCGCACCTCACCGGTTTTCTCGTCGACAAAGTCGGGGCGCATGAGCGGATTAGAGCGAAGGTAGATCTGACCGACGGACAGATAGTTCGATGCGCGCCAATACAGGTCGACGCCCTCGAGCTCGGAAGCCGGTACCTCGTGGCCCAGCTTTTGCCACGGCGTCCCCAGTGTTTTAGCCATTGTTTATGTCCCTTCGCTGTGCGGTCACCCTCCGATACGGCAACCTTTCGTTGGGACTAGTATATTTGCTAAAACGTTTTATCATGGTGAAAAAACGTTTTAGCATCCTTATCGATCCCATCGATTGGCAAAACGCGACATTCACCTGCGGCATTGTCTGTCACAGGTGCTCCACATTCAGTCTCTGTAAATTGATAAATGCGTTTAGTTGTGTTTAGTAAGCTCGAGCACGCTGTCCTTAACGATAAGCGCCGGCTCCAGAACGACCTCTTCGGCACGTCTACCGCCCCTACCGGCAAGACGCTTGGACATGCAGCCAAAAGCATGCTCCGCGAGGACACCAGGATCCTGCTCAATCGCGGTCAGCGCCGGCTCAAAGAGAACGTCGGCCGCCGAGTTGTCATAGCTTACGACCGAGATATCGCCTGGGATGCTCTTCCCCATCTCGTGCAGGCGCTTGAGCAGACCCAGCGCAATGTTATCCGAGCTTGCGAACACGGCGGTGGCGTCAGTTGCGAGCACCGCCTCCGAGGCCTCATATGCGCTCGGAATGTAGTACTCGCTCTCAAACTCCAAACGCGCGTCAATAGGCAGGCCAACCTCGCGCAGTGCACGCTCGTAGCCGGCAAGACGTTTACGACCCGTATTGGAACGGCGCGCATTAACCAAGCAGGCAATGCGACGGTGGCCCTGCTCGATTAGATAGCGGGTGGCCATATAGCCGCCCATCTCGTGGTCGAACATCACCTTGTCGCACTCGAGTCCCTCAATGGCACGGTCGACCATCACGGCCGGAATGGGGAGATGGCTGACTTCTTCGCGCAAAGCGCGGTCGTCCGAGAACTCGTCGCCCACGACCAAGAACACACCATCGACGCCGCGCGTCACCAGCTGGCGCAGGAGCTCCAGATCGTCCTCGGCGCTTCCACCCGAGCTGGTAATAAAGAGCGCGTAGCCGTCCTCGCGGCAGCGCTTTTCCAGGCTGCCGGCGAGCGAGGCAAAAAAGCGGCTCTCGATATTGGGAACGATAAGGCCCAGTGTGCGCGACTCGCGCATGACCAGGCTGCGCGCGATCTGGTTAGGAACATAGTGGTTGCGCGCCGCAACCTCCTTGATGAGCTTGCGGTTTTCTTCCGAGATGCGACAAGGCCGGTTGTTAAGGACAAGCGAGACCGACGAAGGGGAAAGCCCCACCTCCTGGGCAATCTGCTTGAGAGTAACTTTGTTGCCCATCTCGCTCCTTCCGAGTATTCGCGCAATCTCTTGAAAGTATAGCGACCGTCCCTCTACCTTGATGATAAACACTTTACCAATCCGGTAGACGGCTGTTTTATCGCCGCGATTGGCGCAAAGTAACCTGACCCCTTTGCACCATGTGATGCATTGGGGTCAGGTTACTTTGCACCAAATCCATCCGGGTGGGGTATATTGCATTCGATTAATGAAAACGACCACCATAAGGCGGATATTCGTATGCACGAGAACGACTTTTTTAACGAGGACCTGCTCTGCGCGCTCGCCGGTGTTGCCGGCGAGGACAACGTGCTCATGAGCGAGCCCATGCGCGAGCACACCACGTTTAAGATCGGCGGCCCGGCCGATGTCTTTGTCACGCCCGATACCGAGCAGGGCCTCGTCGCCACGCTCGATACCTGCTATCGCTGCGATCTGCCACTCACCATCGTGGGCAACGGCTCCGACTTACTCGTCGGTGACAAGGGCATCCGCGGCGTCGTCGTGGCGCTGGGCGAGGGCCTCTCCGACATCACCGTCGACGGCACGCACGTCACGGCGGCAGCCGGCGCCTTGCTTTCCGATGTCGCCGCGGCTGCCGCCGAAGCCTGCCTCACCGGCATGGAGCCCCTCTCGGGCATCCCCGGCTCGGTCGGCGGCGCCTGCTATATGAACGCCGGTGCCTACGGCGCCTGCATGGCAGATGTTTTGGAGTCCGTGCGCGTCTATAAGCCCGCCCGCGCGCTCGACGACGGCACCCGCGGCAGCGGCAATATCATTGAGTTCGATGTCGACGAGCTTAACCTGGGCTATCGCAAGAGCCGCATCGCCGACGACGGCTTTATCGTGCTCTCTGCCACCTTTAACCTCGCCCCGGGCAACGCCGCGATGATCAAGGCCGACATGGACGACTACCGCCAACGCCGCGAGGACAAGCAGCCGCTCGACATGCCGAGCGCCGGTTCCACTTTCAAGCGCCCCGAGGGCCACTTCGCCGGCAAGCTCATCATGGACGCCGGCCTTCGCGGCCACGCTATCGGCGGCGCCCAGGTGAGCGAGAAGCACTGCGGCTTCATCGTCAACGCCGATCACGCCACCGCTGCCGACGTCGACAAACTCATCCGCCACATCCAAGCAACCGTCAAAGACCAATTCGGAGTAGACCTACAACCCGAAGTCCACCGAGTAGGCGAATTTTTATAAAAAGAAGGCCCCGAAAGGGGCCTTCACTCTCTTTAATTCAGATAAACCAGTCCGGTGTGTCGCGCCTTGAACCCGGAAGGTCCGGGGCTGCGGGCGAGGCATAAGGTTGGTCGCGAGTTCCGCACGCAAAGAAGGCCACTTAATGTGGCCTTCGTCTTGCGCAGGACTGTAGAGCAGGCAACCTTATGCCTCGCCCGCAGCCCCGGACCAACTTACTTCAAACTGCAGCTACGACAGCGCGATACCGCCAAGCCAGCCCCAGCGCACGCCAGAGCCAGTGCCGTAGAACCCAATGAACGAGTCAAGCGACTTAGACGTGATGGCGCCCTCGTTACTCATAACGATGCCGCCGCCAACATAGATGCCCACGTGTCCGTACAGCAGACCCGGCGTACCGGTGCCACTGTGCGACGAGTCGGCCACGATCATGCCCACCTGCAGCGCCGAACGATCGGAGCTGTAGCACCAGGCGTTAAACATGTCGCACGCGTTGCCGCCAAAGTAGCCCACGCCGGCGTTGCGGAACACGTTGGTAACCCAGGCGGCGCACCAGTTCAGGCCAGGCGAAGGCGTGGAGTAGCACGCGTTGACGACGGCCTGTTGCTTGCCCGAGCCGGCATTCTGCTGCGGAGTTCCGGGCGCATACGATCCGCCACCCGAGCTTGAACCCCCCGAGTAGGAATTGTTCTTGTTTGCGGCAGCCGCGGCAGCGGCAGCCTTCTTGGCAGCCTCCTCGGCCTGAGCGGCAGCAAGAATCTCGGAATCGCGCTGGGCCATGAGCTCCTTAACATCGTCGGAGAGGCCGTTCAGAACCGTCTGGACCTCCTGTTGCTTGGCCTGCATGTCCTGCATCTGAGCAGTCTGCTGGTCCTTGAGCTTCTCCAAGTCGGCTTTTTGCGACTCGAGCTCGGACTTCTGCGTATCGAGCTCTTTCTGGATGGTCTGAATGTCCTCGATGGCGTCACGGTCGCTCTTGTTGATCTTCTCGACGTAATGCGCGTTGGCGACGAGCTCCTCAAACGAGCCAGAAGCGAGCAACAACGACAGGATGTTGGTGCCGCCCGACTTGTAGCTGGCAGCAACGCGATCGGAAAGGTCGCCGCGCTTCTCTTTGAGCTCGGCCTTCTTGGTGTCGATCTGAGCCTGCGTCTCGTCAATCTGGCCCTGTACGCCCTCGATATCGCTGAGTGTCTGGGCATTCTTGTTGGCGAGCGACGCGTACTCATTAGCGATGCTGTCGAGCTGAGCCTGGACCTCGTCGAGCTGGGCCTGGGCGGCGTTCAGTTTGTCGGTGGTTTCTTGGCTGGCCTCAGCCGCATGGGCGCGGGCGGGCAGGCCAAAAAGAACAGCCGCGGAAGCAGCGCCGAAGAGAACCTTAAGGGCAGTGCGGCGCGAAAGCTCCCGCGTAAAGATGGAATCGTTGTTTGGTGACATATGTACTCCGTTACATGCTTATTTATATGTCGCTCAACTCAAACATATTAACGCACATCGCGCTTGTCCCAACTATTTCCACGAACGGCTGGAAAAGTATGGTCAGCGGCTCGCAAATACGTCCCACACCAAAGGTAAGGATTATGCAAATAACACCCTATGAGTACGTTAACATCAATCCTCTGGTTTTCCTGCCCCGCGTGTTTTGGGTGCCCCCAGCTGCGCTATACTCCCCTCAAGAAGTGTTCCTGATTCGATAGGAGACTACATGTCCAAAGCACTCGACCCCAAAGACACCTGCGTCCTCGTTACCGGCGGCGCCGGCTTTATCGGCTCGCACACCGTCGTTCAGCTGCTCGAGGGTGGCTACCAGGTTGTCGTCGTCGATGACCTCTCCAACTCCAGCGCCGTTGCTATCGACCGCGTCAAGACCATCGTGGGCGACGAGGCCGCCAAGAACCTCACCTTCTACGAGGCCAACGTGCTCGACCGCGATGCGATGAACAAGATCTTCGATACCCACCAGATCGACCGTGTCATCCACTTCGCCGGCTTTAAGGCCGTTGGCGAGTCGGTGAGCAAGCCCGTCGAGTACTACCACAACAATATCGAGAACACCCTGGTGCTCATCGATGTCATGCGCAACCACGGTTGTAAGTCCATCATCTTCTCGAGCTCTTCGACCGTCTACGGCGATCCGGACAATCCGCCCGTCACCGAAGAGGACCCCAAGAAGCCCGCGACCAACCCCTATGGTTGGACCAAGTGGATGATTGAGCAGATCCTTATGGACGTCCACACCGCCGACCCCGAGTGGGACGTCGTGCTGCTCCGTTACTTCAATCCCATCGGTGCCCATCCGTCGGGCCTGATCGGCGAGGACCCCAAGGGCATCCCCAACAACCTGGTGCCCTACGTCGCCCAGGTCGCCGTCGGTAAGCTCGAGGCCGTTCAGGTCTTTGGCAACGACTACCCCACCCCCGACGGCACCGGCGTGCGCGACTACATCCACGTGTGCGACCTGGCATCTGGTCACGTTGCCGCCCTCAACTGGATGAACGGCAAGACCGGCGTCGAGATCTTTAACCTGGGCACCGGCACCGGCACCTCGGTACTCGAGGTCGTCGCCGCCTTCTCCAAGGCCTGCGGCAAGGAGCTGCCCTACGTGATTCGCGAGCGCCGTGCCGGCGATATCGCCGCCAACTGGTGCGATGCCTCCAAGGCCGAACGCATGATGGGCTGGAAGGCCCAGTACGACATCGCGGACATGTGCCGCGACAGCTGGAATTGGCAGAGCCATAACCCCAACGGCTTCGCCGACGCCGAGTAGATAAAACCTACATAGCGTTCTTGCCCCGGTCTCACGATGTGAGACCGGGGCTTTTTTCATGGCGCGTAACCATTTACCGAAAATGGGCCAACTTTTTTATCTTGCCCGTACATGTTTAAACAACATGTTCTACAATAGATGTATCGAATCAGAACACCGGGGGCGGACTGCTCTTCCATCGGCAGGCTGACCCCACAACAAGAAGGTTGGTGAGCGCATTCATGGAGCGTGCAAGCGGTGTCCTCATGCCTGTCTCATCTCTGCCAGGACCATACGGAATCGGCGGCTTTGGCTGGAATGCCTACGACTTTGTCGATTTCCTCGCCTCGTGCAAACAACATTATTGGCAGATTCTGCCCCTTACGACAACGAGCTATGGCGACTCGCCCTATCAGTCGTTCTCGGCCCGTGCGGGCAACCCCAATTTCATCGACTTTGCCGAGCTTATCGAGGCCGGCTATCTGGAGCAGTGCGATATCGACGGCGTGTACCTGGGCTCCGACCCCAGCAATGTCGACTATGGTGCCATCTTTGGTGGCCGTCGTCAGATTCTCGACCGCGCCGCCGAGCGCTTTGCCGCCGACAAGCCAGCCGACTTCGACGACTTTGTCCAAGCAAACGAAGACTGGCTCATTCCCTACTGCGAGTTCATGACCGTCAAAGAGGAGTGCGGTCTCAAGGCCTTTTGGGAGTGGCCCGCAGAACTGCGCACCCGCGGCGAAACATCTGCCAAGGTCTGCGCCGCCCATCCCGCGCGCATGCTCTACCACCAGATGACGCAGTACTTCTTCAATCGTCAGTGGAGCCGCCTCAAGGCCTATGCCAACGAGCGCGATATCCTCATCATCGGCGACCTGCCCATCTATGTCTCGCGCGACTCCGTTGAGATGTGGGCCACGCCCGAGCTCTTTAAGATCGACGCCGCCGGTAATCCCGTGAGCGTCGCTGGCACGCCGCCCGACCAGTTCTCGGCCACCGGCCAGTACTGGGGCAATCCCATCTACGACTGGGACGCCATGGAAGCCGACGGTTTCTCCTGGTGGGAGGGCCGTATCCGCGCCGCCCTCGACATGTACGATGTCATCCGCCTGGATCACTTCCGCGGCTTCGAGGCCTATTGGGAGGTACCGTTCTCCTCACCCGATTCGTCCTACGGTTCGTGGACGCAGGGCCCCGGCCTCAAGTTCTTCAAGACGCTCGAGGAAAAGCTCGGCACGCTGCCCATCATCGCCGAAGACCTGGGCTTCCTCACCCCCGGCGTCATCGACATGCGCGACAACTCGGGCTTCCCCGGCATGAAGATCTTGCAGTTCGCCTTTGAGGGCACCAACTCGTACTACCTGCCGCACAACTACATTGCCAACACCGTCGCCTATGTGGGCACACACGACAACGAGACGGCGCGCGGTTGGTTTGAGGGAACGGCCACCCCGCGCCAGCGCGAACAGGCGGCCCTGTACACCCACCAGCGGGCAGGCGAGCCCATGGCCGATGCACTCAACCGCACCATCGCCGCCAGCGTGAGCGATACCTGTATCTACACCATGCAAGACCTGCTCAACCTGGGCAACGAGGCACGTATCAACACCCCCGCCACCCTGGGCGGCAACTGGACCTGGCGCATGCTCGATGGCGCCATCACCCGCGAGCTCGAGCACAAGCTCACCGACTGGACCGAAACCTACTTCCGCATTCCGTCGGAAGCCGAAATTGAGCTTCCCCAATAGGAGCCACCGCACCCGACCCCATTCCATCGTGCGGACGCGTCCGTTTTCCCCGCGCGAGGCCATTCCAATCCCTCGCGCGGGCTTCTTTTGTATTTCTGACATGTAATCAACCCATCACAGGAGGAAACATGCCCCGTATCAATCTCGCAGAACTCGCCGAGCAGTCCTTCGGAACTTCGCTCGAGCAGCTCGATGACCGCCACATCTACAAACTGCTGGTCAAGCTCGTGCAGGAGCGCTCTGCCGCCTGCCCGCTCAACAACGGCAAGAAAAAGCTCTACTACATCTCTGCCGAGTTTTTGATCGGCAAGCTGCTCATCAACAATATGATCGACCTCGGCATCTATGACGAGGTTAAGGACCAGCTCGTCGCCGCCGGCCACGACCTCAACAAGATCGAGGAGTTCGAGGTCGAGCCTTCGCTCGGCAACGGCGGCCTGGGCCGTCTGGCCGCATGCTTCTTGGATTCCATCGCCACGCTGGGCCTTACCGGCGACGGCGTGGGCCTCAACTACCATTACGGCCTGTTCCGCCAGCGCTTTGTCGACAACCAGCAGAAGGCCGTCCCCGACGAGTGGCTTGGCGAGCAAGACATCCTGATCGACGACGACCGCTCCCACACCGTCGAGTTCGGTGATTTTGCCGTTACTTCCAAGCTCGTCAACATCGATGTGCCCGGTTATGGCCAGCCCACCAAGAACCGCCTGCGCCTGTTCGACCTGGCAAGTGTCGACGACGGCCTGGTCCCCGGCAGCTCCATCGACTTCGACAAGACCGAGATCGCCAAGAACCTCACCTTGTTCCTCTATCCGGATGATTCCGACGAGCAGGGCCGCCTGCTTCGCATCTACCAGGAATACTTCATGGTGAGCAACGCCGCCCAGCTCCTGATCGACGAGGCCATCGAGCGCGGCAGCAACTTGCACGACCTGGCCGACTACGCCGTAGTCCAGATCAATGACACGCACCCCACCATGGTCATCCCCGAGCTCATTCGCTTGCTCACCACCAAGCACGACATCGAGTTTGACGAGGCCGTGACCATCGTGCGCTCCATGGTCGCCTACACTAACCACACGATTCTTGCCGAGGCGCTCGAGAAGTGGCCGCTCACCAGCCTGCAGAAGGTCTCCCCTGCCATCGCCGACATTATCGTCAAGCTCGACGAGGTCGCCAAGGCCGAGCACGACGACCCGCGTGTCGCCATCATCGACGAGTACGACACCGTCCACATGGCCCACATGGACATCCACTTTGGCTTCTCCATCAACGGCGTCGCCGCACTCCACACCAAGATCCTGGAGGACACCGAGCTTCATCCGTTCTACGAGATCTACCCCGAGAAGTTCTCCAACAAGACCAACGGCATCACCTTCCGCCGCTGGATCCATGGCGCCAACCCCGCGCTCGCCAGTCTGCTCGACGATGTGATCGGCACCGATTGGCGCAGCACCGGCGATCTGAGCAAGCTCGCCGAGTTCGCTGACGACAAGAAGGTCCTCGATCGCCTGGCCGCTACCAAGACCGAGGCCAAGGCCATCATGCGCCAGTTCATGGCGCTCGAGCAGGGTGTGACCATTCCCTCCAACGCCATCATCGATGTTCAGGTCAAGCGTATCCACGAGTACAAGCGCCAGCAGATGCTCGCGCTCTACATCATCTGGAAGTATCTCGACATCAAAAACGGCAATAAGCCTAAGCACCCCGTCACCATCATCTTTGGCGGCAAGGCAGCGCCTGCCTATACCATCGCTCAGGACATCATCCACCTAATCCTGACGCTGTCCCAGTGGATAGCCAACGACCCCGACGTGGCCCCCTACCTGCAGGTCGTCATGATCGAGAACTACAACGTCACCGCCGCCGAGCGCGTAATCCCCGCCGCCGACATCTCCGAGCAGATCAGTCTGGCCTCCAAGGAGGCGAGCGGCACTTCCAACATGAAGTTCATGCTCAACGGCGCCCTGACCCTGTGCACGCTCGACGGTGCCAACGTGGAGATTGCTGAGCTCGTGGGCGACGAGAACATCTATACCTTTGGCGCCTCGTCCAAACAGGTCGAGCAGCTCTACGCCGACGGCACCTACAACGCCGGCGCGCTCTACCGCAAGCCCGGCATCAAACTGCTGGTGGACTTCATCACCAACCCCGCCTTTATGGCGACCGGCAACGCGGAGCGCCTGCAGCGTCTGCACGACGACATCAAGGGCAAGGACTGGTTTATGGCCCTGCTCGACATTGAGGAGTACATCCAGACCAAGGAGCGCGTGCTGGCCGACTACGAGGACCAGGATGCCTGGATGCGCAAGGCGCTGATCAACATCGCCAATGCCGGCGCCTTCTCGTCCGACCGTACGATCTCCCAGTACAACGACGAGATTTGGCACCTGGACTAACCCATTCCCCTTACCATCCTCTTGAGGAACGGAGTCGTGGCAACACGGCTCCGTTTTTTTGTGCCCGTGCGTTGCCCCTGTGAGCCGCCTCGACTAAATCGTCTCAATCTGTAACACCTATTCGGCCAAAACGGTCCTACCTGCTACAGATCAAGACAAACCGGTTCTTTCCCTAGGGTTTATCTCAATCTGTAACATCTAACGTCCGAAATCAGTCCTTCGTGTTACGGATTGAGATGAAAAGACAGGCGGCTCAACTCAATCTCGTTCTGTAACATCTAAAGCCAATTCGATCCTCTACTTGTTACAAATCGAGACAAACGACCGACCAGACAACCCCGTCATAAAGAAAGGCTTCCCTCTCGCCCAGTGGACGGGAGGGAAGCCTTATATGTGACCACGGCAAAAGGATGGCAATACCGCAGTCGCCCAAAGGGAGGGCCTGGATACACCGGGCCTAGATAAGGTTCTTGCCAGACACCTTATCGAAGAGATGGGTCGCGTTCTTCTCGAACTTGAACCAGATGGTGTCGCCCGCCTTGAGCGCACCCTTGGCCTCGAGGTCGACGACGGGGATAATCAGGACAAACTGGCCGTCGGGAGCGGTCACGTGGACATGCTCGGTCGAGCCCATGAGCTCGGTCACCTCGACGGTGCCCTGGAGCGCACCCTCCTCGCCCTTGTCGGCAAGCAGAATCTGCTCGGGGCGCACGCCGGCCGTGATCTCCTTCACGTTGCCGTCGTCCCAGTTGAGAGCAAGCTGAGCGCAGGTCTCGGGGGCGAGCGCCACGTTCATATCCTCGGTCTTGACGGTGAAGCCGTTGCCCGAGCGCACCAGCTGGGCATCGAAGAAGTTCATCTGCGGCACGCCGATAAAGCCGGCAACGAAGATGTTCGCGGGATGGTTGAAGACCTCCTGCGGGGTGGCGATCTGCTGGACGACGCCGTCCTTCATGACCACAATGCGATCGCCGAGGGTCATGGCCTCGGTCTGGTCGTGGGTGACGTAGATGAACGTGCCCTTGATCTCATGGCGCAGCTTGATGAGCTCGGCACGCATCTGGTTACGCAGCTTGGCGTCCAGGTTGGACAGCGGCTCGTCCATCAGGAAGACCTTAGGATCACGCACGATGGCGCGGCCGATAGCGACACGCTGACGCTGGCCGCCCGAAAGCGCCTTGGGCTTACGGTCGAGGTACTCGGTGATACCCAAGATCTCGGCAGCGGAGCGAACCTTGCGGTCGATCTCGTCCTTGGGGACCTTCTTGAGCTCAAGCGTAAACGCCATGTTCTCGTACACCGTCATGTTGGGGTACAGAGCGTAGCTCTGGAACACCATGGCGATGTCGCGGTCCTTGGGAGCGACGTCGTTGACGCGCTTGCCGTCGATGAACACGTCACCCGAGGTGATGTCCTCCAGGCCAGCAACCATGCGCATCGTCGTGGACTTACCGCAGCCAGACGGGCCAACGAGGACGACGAACTCCTGGTCGTGAACGGTGAGGTTAAAGTCCTCAACAGCGAGCACGCCATCCTCGGTAACCTTGAGGTTGTGCTTCTTCTCCTCGGTCTTCTTCTTTTTGCCAAAGAAGCTCTTCTTTTTGGACTCGGTGTTGGGATACACCTTCTGAACATGTTTGAGAACGATCTCGGCCATGTCTTTACCTTTCGATATGCGGCACCATGTTGAGGGCGCCGCAGAAACTTGCAAAACAGTTACGGCATCAGCCCTTGACGGCACCTGCCACCACGCCGTCGATGATGTACTTCTGGCAGAGGATGTACATGACGACGATGGGGACAACGACCATCATGATGCAAGCCATCATGGGGCCGAGCTCGACGTGGCCGTAGCCGCCGCGGAAGTACTGGATCAAGATAGGAATGGTCTTGTACTTGGTGGAGTCGAGCGTAAGGTAGGGCAGCAGGTAGTCGTTCCAGACCCACATGGTCTCGAGAATGCCGACCGAAAGATAGGTGGGCTTCATGATGGGGAGGACGATCTTAAAGAACACCTGGACCGGGTTGCAGCCATCAATCATGGCCGCCTCTTCGATCTCGAGCGGGATGTTCTTTACAAAGCCGGCGAACATAAAGACCGCCAGGCCCGCGCCAAAGCCAAGGTAGATAAAGCAGATGTTGAACGGCGTGTTGAAGCCGATGCGGTCCGCCAAATTGGACAGCGTGAACATGAGCATCTGGAAGGGCACGACCATAGAAAAGACGAACAGGTAATAGAAGAAGTTCGAGATCTTGCTGTTGACGCGCACTACGTACCAAGCACACATGGAGCAGCACACCAGAATCAGCACGACCGACGTGACCGTGATGATGAGCGAGTACATAAATGCCGAGGCAAAGCCCTGCTCGTTAAGGGCATGCATGTAGTTTGCGAGGCCGTTGAACGTCTCGGGCGTGAGCAGATCGAATGCCGTGGTGGTGCTGATTGCAGTTGCCTTTTTAAAGGAATTGAGCGCAATCATAAACACGGGGTAGATCCACGCGAGCGACAGGATCGTAAAGAAAATCGAGAGCGCGCGGTTGATAACCTTATCGCGTTTCATTACTGCTGCACCTCCTTGGACCTCGTGGCCTTAAGCTGAATCATGGAGATGGCCACGACCAGGATGCAGAAGATAACCGCCTTGGCCTGACCGATACCCTGCCATGCGATACCGGCACGCGAATAGAACGTGTTGTAGATGTTCAGGGCGAGCATCTCGGTGGAGTGCGCGGGGGCGCCGCCGGTAAGGGCGAGGTTCTGGTCGAACAGCTTAAAGCCGTTGGTGATGGACAGGAACAGGCAGATGGTGATGGTCGGCATCAGGTTAGGGATCTTAACCTTCCAAAACGTCTGCCATGCCGTGGCACCGTCGACCTTGGCGGCCTCGATGTAGTCGGACGGAATGGACTGCAGACCAGCGATGTAGATGATCATCATGTAGCCGACCTGCTGCCACAGGGTCAGGATGATAAGGCCCCAGAAGCCAGCAGCAGAGTTAAGGGCGATGAGCTGGGCGCCCACGTTGGAGAGCAGGCAGTTGATCAGAATCTGCCAAATGTAGCCCAGCACGATGCCGCCGATCAGGTTCGGCATAAAGAAGATCGTACGGAAGATGTTGGTGCCTTTGAGCGCCTTGCGGGTGAGCGCCTGCGCGATGGCGAGGGCAATCACGTTGATGAGCACCGTCGACAGGAAGGCAAACGCCACCGTAAAGAAGAACGACGTGGCAAACTGCGGATCGGACAATGCGCGAACGTAGTTCTCGATACCGACAAAGTGCGCGTTGTTGATGGTAATAAACTGGCAGAACGAGAGATAGAAACCCTGGATAAAGGGGATCACGAACCCGATCATAAACGCCAGGCACGTGGGCAGCATAAAGAGCGGCCACCAGCGCTTGAGTGCTTTGCCCATAAAAGGGTCCTTTCAATATGCAGGGGGCGGGCAAACCAACGTCTGCCCGCCCCCTGTCGCTAATCAGATAGCTTGGGCAGCAACTGCTTACTCGGAAGCAGCCTTCTCGGTCTTCCAGCCATCGACGAAGGCGTTCTTGACGCCGTCCCACTTGCTGTTGTCGGCAGCGTAGGCGATCAGAGCCTGCTTGAGGTTCTTCTTCCACTCCTCAGAGGGGATGTAGACGAAGTCCCAAGCGACGGTCTTCTTGCCATCCTTGGCCATGGCAACGGCCTGCTGCGAGAAGACGTTGGTGGTCTCCTTGGCGCTCTTGAACGGAGCGGTCAGACCCATCTTGTCGGCGATGATGCTGGTCGGGGTGTCAGCGGTGACGCACCAGTACATGAAGTCCTCGGTGGCCTTCTGAGCATCCTCGGAAGCCTGGGAGCTCACGCACCAGTAGTTCTCGCCGCCGGAGCACAGGCCCTGGTTCTCCTCGCCGTCGACGCCGATGTAGATCGGCAGCATGCCGAGCTGGTCGTCGGTCATACCGGCCTTGGTGAGGTCAGCGTATGCCCAAGAGCCGTTCTGATAGAAGACGGCCTTGCCGGTTGCGAACTCGTTGGTGGCGTCGTCGCCGGTCTTGGAGGCAAGCTGCGAAGGATCGCAGGTGGAGTCGGTGATGTACAGGTCGAAAATCTGCTTGAAGTTGTCGAGATACTCGCCCTTGATCTCGTCGTCCTCCTGGTTGTGCTCCTTCTCAAACTCGTAGTAGAGCGGGAGGTTGGCGAGGTGGGTGGTGTAGCGCCAGCTGGAGGAGTCATCCATGCCGGCAGAAGTGAAGGCACCCTCAACGCCAAGCTCGTCCTTGCGGGCCTGGATGTCGTCAGCACAAGCCTTCAGCTTGTCGAAGGAGTTGATGTCCTCGGCCTTGTAGCCAGCCTTCTCGAGCAGCTGCTTGTTGTAGATGATGCCGTAGCTCTCCTGGACCCAGTCGATACCCAGATCCTTGCCATCGGACTGCAGAGCCAGGGAGTCGTCAATGAGCTCACCGCGGAGCTTGGTATCGGACAGGTCAGCGCAGTAATCCTTCCAGTTCTTAAGACCGGTGGGGCCGTTGACCTGGAACAGGGTCGGAGCGGAGCTCTTGGACATCTCGGACTTGAGCTTCTCCTCGTAGGTGTTGGAGGCGGCGGTCACGATCTTGACCTCGACGCCCTTCTCCTCCTTGTACGCCTTGGCGATCTCCTTCCACTCCTTGTCGACCTCGGGCTTAAATTGGAGGAAGTAGACCTCGGCAGCGTCACCAGAAGCAGAGGAGCCGGAGCCGGCGGAGCCACCGCAGCCCACGAGACCCAGACCAAGAACCGCAGCCGCGGAACCAGCAAAGCCCAGGAACTGCCTTCTGCTCATTTCGTTCTTCATTACAATCCACCCTTTCACACCGTGGCGGCACCCTTTGCCGCCGCCTTCGGAGATTGGCTCGGGGACTTTGCCCCTTTTGCTGATTTGTACAATACGCTATTTGGCTAGTTGTTTGAACAAGTATTACTAGAGCGGTAGAAAAACTTCGGTGAACGGTAATTTCAACTTGATACTTGACAAGTTTTGTATAAACAATTATTTGTTATCGAATGCAGAGAAAACGCCCGGTCAAGCCGATGCATCGTCGGTTTGACCGGGCGTTTTCGCTTTGAGGGCATGAGTCTCGTCAGGCTGCGAGCTAGCCGGCTATCGCTTGGAGTTGACGCGGTAGTGGAAGATCTCGGGATGCGTGCGGGCATGCGTTACCTCGAACAAGATGCCGTCCGAGGTGTACGACTGGCTCTCCATGACGGCGACGCAATTGTACTTGCCAAGGTCCAAGTAGCTGCAGTCCTCATCGTTGGCAAGCTCGACGCTCACTGTACGGCGACTCGCCATCACCTTGACGCCGCGTTTATGCTCCAGATAGTCGTAAATTGACTTTGCAGCGATCTCGGGCGTCAGGCCCTTGGCGATCGACTCCAAAAAGTAACCATGGTCTACTTGGCGTGCATTGCCGTTAAGGCTTCGGACACGCACCACGCGAATCAACTCCTCGCCCACCTTAAAGCCCAGGCGACGAGAGAGTTGCTCAGTGCAAATCAAATGTTCAAAAGACTTGACCTCGGTCGATGCGACGACATTGTTGCGCTTTGCAAATTCGCCAAACGACTCGACTTCCTCGAGTGCGCCTAGCATGTCGGTTTCGCCCTTGAGCCAAATAACGCGCACGCCCTTGCCGTGTATGGGCTGCACAAACATCTCGTCTGCCAGCATGCTCAAAGCGCGGCGGACGGTATTGCGCGTGCAGCCAAATTCCGCGGTCAGCTCGGCTTCGGTTGGCAGCATCTCCTGAAACGCATAGGTCCCATTAATGATGCGCGAACGGATCTCGCGGTAGATTCCTTCGTAAATCGCTTTTGGCATGACTTCACCTCTAATGAATATGTATGGCTAGGCACGATAGCATTTCTTAAAGTTGTTTAAACCGATTATCGGCAAAGCGACAAGATTTAACCGTTGACGGTTTCTGTCCCGCCCAAACCGGTTTCGCTCAAAACTGCCGGTACGACAATCGTCTGGTCCTCTACAATGAATCCATTGTTTAAACGTTTCACCACGCGCAACGCGCCTCGATATTCGGGAGGCAGAACATGCTACAAAAAATCCAACGCTTTGGCGGGGCAATGTTCGCGCCCGCCATGTTGTTTTCCATATCGGGCCTTATGGTCGGCGTCTCCGCCCTCGCAACGTCTGCGGATATCGTCGGCGACCTCGCCGTATACGGAACCCCTTGGTACGTTTTTTGGACTATCATTCAGCGCGGCTCGTGGACGGTCTTTAAGCGACTTCCGCTCCTTTTTGCCGTAGCGCTGCCCATCGGCCTTG
Organism: uncultured Collinsella sp.; assembly: GCA_947507155.1. Taxonomy (GTDB): domain Bacteria; phylum Actinomycetota; class Coriobacteriia; order Coriobacteriales; family Coriobacteriaceae; genus Collinsella. The sequence goes on from CANNOC010000022.1 coordinate 18,222, forward strand.
CCCAAAAGCAACCGGCACGTTGTTGCCTCGAGGCGCTCGTGGCTTATTTTGCCTATTGCTTCTTTTTGAGCGAGATCATCAAGCTAAGCGGAGACAACCTTGGACTTAAGTACCCGTCGTCTTTGACCCCCGCTAGCGGCATTACCATCATCGACGGCATCAAGACGCTCGACACCGGCATTATCGGCCCGCTAGCGGTATCGGCAACCGTCGTCGCCATCCATGACCGCTTCTACGATGCCAAGGTCCCCGATTGGCTCGGCACCTTCTCGGGTTCCTCGCTGGTCTACCTCATCAGCTTTTTTGCCGTGTTCGCCCTTGCCGCCATCTCGGCCGCCATCGTGCCCTTCGTATACGCAGCGACCGAAACGCTGCGCCACGCACTTGTGGGCGTCGGCCCCCTCGGCGTGGGTATCTTTGCGTTTTTGGAGCGAGCACTCGAGCCCATGGGGCTGCACCACCTGCTCTACATGCCTATCTACTACGACAATTTAGTTATTAACGACGGTATCTACGCCACGTGGACCAATTTGCTCCCCATTCTCTCCCATAGCACGCGCCCCCTCAATGAGCTTGCGCCGTGGGCTGGTTTCACCGCCACCGGCTGGGTCAAGCTCTTTGGCCTTCCTGCCATCGCCGTTGCGTTCTACACCACCGCCAAGCCCGAACGCCGCGCTGGCCTCAAGGCCATCCTTCTGCCCGCCATCGTCGCTTCGGCGGTCTGCGGCGTCACCGAGCCGCTCGAGTTTCTCTTTATGTTCACCTATCCCGGGCTCTTTTTGCTCTATGCCGCCCTATCTTCCTGCCTCGCCATGGCTATGAACTTCTTTGGCGTCGTTGGCATCTTCTCGGGCGGCTTTATGGAAATGGCTGCCTTCAACTTTATCCCGCTCATGCGGGCGCATGCCGGCTCCTACCTTTTGGCACTCGGAATCGGACTCATCTTTAGCGTCATCTTCTTTCTGAGCTTTCGAGGTCTTATCCTGACCTTTGACCTTAAAACCCCGGGACGCGAGGACCATATCGCCAGCAACGCGGCGCTCTCACGCTTGACGGGAAACGACGTTGACGAAAAGCGCTCATCCAAAACCGGCGCTTCCGGCAACCAAGCCTCACAAGATCATCTCCTCGCCGAGCAGGTTGTGACGCTTCTGGGCGGCGTCTCCAACATTGCGGGCGCAACCAACTGCGCCACGCGTCTGCGCGTCGAAGTCGTGGATCCCTCCATCGTCGCGGACAATGCGACCTTTGTCGCAGCGGGTGCCAAAGGCCTCATCGTCACCGGCAAGACCGCTCAGGTAATCATCGGCATCTCGGTACCCCGCGTCAAAGAACACTTTGATCAGATTATGGGACTCGAACCGGGTTTTGCATTCGCCGCCTCGCCTTTTCATGCCGGCGATGGCGCCAAAAAGTATGGCAATGTCTGCTTCTTCGACATCGACGGTACGCTCGCCTGGCAAGATCCCAAACTTGCCCAAGAGCTCCCCGAGGGCGAGCGAGATCTTTCCCCCTATCCCAACGAGACGGTTGCACAGGCAATTCGCACGTTTGTCGCCAACGGCAACAAAGCTTTTATCTGTACGGGGCGCACCCTCAGCTGCATCCATCCCAAGCTGCTCGAACTGCCGTGGGCAGGCGTCGTGTGCCTCGCGGGCGGTTACACCGAACTCGAGGGGCGCGTCGTGCGAAACGCTGCCATAAGCCCCGGCATGTTACAGCGCCTCGCCCCCTATCTCGAGCAATCGGGCGAGGTCATTCGCTTTGAGGGCATCGATCGCGTCGTGCGCATGAGTGCAGATGCCCCCGAGACGTACGGATACGCACGCACCGTGGGCGACGCCGTCACGCAACTTGAGCACTACAACGCCTATAAAATTCTTATGTCCACACCACTTGCCAACCGCATCGCCCAAGATGAAGAGCTTGGACCTCTGCTCTGCCTCAACGAGCTCGAGCTCGAGGTCACAGAAATCTCGCCGCGCGAGTGCACCAAACGGGCCGGAATCAAGGCTGTGCTTGACGCCCTGGGACCAGACCACGGAACCGTATACGGCATCGGCGACGCGAGCAACGACATCGCCCTCATGGAGGCGGTCGATGTTGGCATCGCCATGGGCAACGCGCCGGACTTCCTCAAGGAAAAGGCCGACTACGTAACCGACAGCTTCGACCACGACGGCGTCGTCACCGCGCTCGAACACTTTGGGCTTATCTAGCCGAGCCCCTTGCCGCGTTTGCGACCGCAAGACTCAATCGTCTTCAACCGCCGCGCTCGACGCCCCAATGTGGCAATATGTAGTCTGCATAATGCAACGGTGCAACCTAAGAAAGAATGCGAGAACCCGTGTCCAGTCCGTTTACCAGCTTTTTAGCCCAGCACTTTGACCAGATTAACGACTATCTGGCCACGTTCTTTGACGGACAGGCAACTTCCGCCGATATCGAGCGTTACCTGTATACCCCGCTCTCGGCATTTACGGCCAATGCCGGCAAGCGCCACCGCCCGCTCATCTGCATGCTCGCCGCCACCGCGGTAGGCGGCAGCTTTGAGAGCGCCCGCAGCGCGGCGGCAGCTATCGAGCACTTTCAATCGGGAGCGCTTATCCATGACGACATCGCCGACAACGGCCAACTGCGTCGCGGCAAGCCCTGCATGCACCTTACCGAGGGCACGGGGCTTGCCATCAACTGCGGCGACCTAGCGCTCACCATGGTCACCAAGACGGTTCTCGACGACCCCACGCTCGAGGCAGACGTGAAACTCCGCGTGCTCCACGAGCTCACCGAGATGATCGTCCGAACCATCGAGGGTCAGGCGCTCGACCTGGGTTGGGTCCGCGACGGGCGCTTTGACATCTCGGTCGACGATTATCTGGACATGGCGACGCACAAGACCGCGTACTACAGCGGAGCCACGCCACTTGCCGCCGGAGCCATTATCGGCGGCGGCAGCGAGGAGCAGATTGAGGCGCTGCGCGCCTTTGGCCTGCACACGGGCCTTGCCTTCCAAATTCAAGACGACCTGCTCAACTTGATCGGCACCAAAGAGGCCGCCAACAAGGACTTCCGCACCGATATCACAGAGGGCAAGCGCACCCTCGTCGCCGTGCACGCCCTGTCAGACGAGCGTTATCACGACGAGGTCGAGGCAATCCTTTCCTCGGGCACCGAGGACCCCGTGCAACTTGCACGCGCCGTGGAGATCTTCCAGCAGACCGGCTCCATCGATTACGCCCACACTTACGCGCTCAACCTGACCGCCAAGGCCAAAGCGGCCATCGAGAACGTTGAGCTTGATCAGCACGCACGCGAGTTGTTCCTCTCCATGGCAGATTTCTTTGTGGAGCGACTCAACTAGCGGGGGTTATAAAACCTGTCAGCAGCGTATTTGGGTACAACTTGCTACACTGTTGAGTGCATGTTTATGCATCTCTTTGCGTCGTCTATCCGACAGGCGCTCAAATAGTACGAATGATACGCCGAAAGGGGTTCGTTCATGGAACCTATTACAACGGGCATGCAGGGAGCAGCCGTCGAGGACGTCCAGTCCCGCCTTCTGCAGCTTGGCTATACAATCGATGACGCCGAGGTCTCCGACAAGCGCTTTGGCACCACCACCGAGCAGGCTGTTGGCACCTTTAGGCTCGATAGCGGCCTTGCCGCTGGCTGTGCCGTCGATATCCCCTGTTGGAGCGCCCTGGTAGACGCCTCGTATAAGCTGGGCGACCGCACGCTCTATCTGCGCATGCCCAATTTCCATGGCGCCGACGTTCAGGCCCTGCAGCGCGCGCTCAACGTTTTGGGCTTTGCCTGCGGTGAGGACGACGGCTATTTTGGCCCGCACACCGAGGCCGCCCTGCAGCAGTTCCAGGAAAATGTTGGCCTGTTTGCCGATGGCATGGCGTTCCAGGATACCTACGCCTATATCAACCGCCTGCATCACGTGTGGGAGGCTAAGCCCTCGGTTACCGAGGCCGAGTCGCGCATCGGTTTTGCCCGTGCCGCCAACGTGCTCGAGCGTTTCCAGATTGCCGTCATCGGTGAGGACCCCATCGCACGCAGCGTTGCATCGCGCATGTGGAACATCGCCACGGCGACGACCGACAGCAGCGGCATGATGCTTTGCGATTCCGAGGTTCCGACCGACGTGGATCTGGTGCTCGAGATCGCAAGCGATGAGCTGCCCGCAGATGCTGCGCCGCGCGCCACGATCGCCCTCGCTGAGTGTCACAACCTGGCGCAGTGCATCCGCACTGCCAATGTCGCCGCACAGCAAAAGCCCGCGCGCATCCGCATTGAGCTCACGGGCATGACGCGCTACAACGGAACCTTCACCGCAAGTGATGCGCAGACACTCGCCGTACGCCTGCTCGATGGCGTTTGCGATGCCCTCGCAGATTAGGTAAACTAAACGGGTTGCTTTTGGGCAACACCACACATTGGGACGTAGTTCAACGGTAGAACTCCGGTTTTTGGTGCCGGCTGTTGGGGGTTCGAATCCCTCCGTCCCAGCCATTAAAATTGAGCGCCCTGAGCCCATAACGGCCCAGGGCGCTTTCTTGTGGGCAAGCGGAGGGATTCGAACCCGCCAGGGTGCGGAGCTGAGGAAACGCAAAGCGTTTTCCAGCGCAGCACGCAAGGAGCGAAGCGACGCAGCGGGGCGCGGCCGCCGAAAAGGCGGACGCGGAATCCCTCCGTCCCATATCAACCAAGAGCGCCTTACATCTAGAAAATATAAGCCTAGTTCCGAAAAGCGAGCCGCATGCAACAACCAAGTAACCACAGGCCCCGGGAGAGCGGGGACACCGGCTTAGGTTTATCGCGAGTTCCGCACGAACAGGAGGCCACTTAATGTGGCCTCCGTCGTGAGCAGGACTGTAGAGCAGGAAACCTAAGCCGGTGTCCCCGCTCTCCCGGGGCCGGCGGAATCTAGTTGTTCAGCATGCGGTCGAAGCTTCCCGAGTCGCCATCCCGATAGTCGGCGGTCATCAGAATCTCCTGCGGAATGCGCCCGCCCTCACGCAGCACGTTGCGGAACTGTACGCGCGTGACCATGGGCAGATCCTTGATCGTCGCCGCCAGGTTCTGCGGCACGCCCTGGTTGGCAGCCGCGGGCTCGCACTCGCCGCCGGCCTTCACGCGACGCTTGTGCTCGGCGAGCATGGCGCGATACATACCGGCATGCAGGCGAATCTCAACCACATTGGCGTTACGGGTCTGCTCGACAATGCGCGCACCCTCTCGGTCGATGTCGCCCACGTAGTAGACATAGTTAAAGCGATAGCCGATCTCGGCCAGATAATCATCCAGTGCGTGTGAAACGCTCGCCTTGCAGCCGCCGCCAAAGATCACGCCACCCACCTTGGTGCCAAAAAGCTTGGCGTGCTTGCGGCCGCGCAGGAGCTTGACGATCTCGTCATAGGTGTCCAGGTTCTCAACCATAATGAACGGCTTGTCGGCGCCCAGCGTAAAGAAGCCCGTAAAGTGCACAGGACGGTTGGGAGCAACCTTGATTGCCTGCATGCTGATGCCCTTTTCGGTCATACGCCGAATCAGGCGCTCGCCGTGTTTGCCGTCAAAGGCCTTCTCATCGTTAAAAATCTGGTAGGCGCGCTGGCGACGCGAAGCGACCGGCGTGTCGGCGCCGCGATTCTGCTCTATCCAAGCCTGGATGATCGCAATCTCCTCGGCAATCTTGCGGTTGGACATCTCGTTGTGCTGAGTGCGCTGCGGAGCCTTATTGCCGTCCTTGCCCTCGACCTTAACGATTTGAGTCTGCTGCTCCTTAATCTTGGAGAGCGCCGTAGGCGTGGGAACGACCTTGAGCAGCTGCCTGCCCAGGACACGGGCCAGAGCAAACGCCGAAACCTCGCCATGAGCGGGCGGCTCAGGCTGCTGGGCGGCCGCATCGTTTGCAGTCGGTTTGGGCTGCGCCTGGGATTTGCGCTTGGAATCCGCCTGAGCTTTGCGCTCTTGCTTTGGCGCGGACGGACCCTTTTGCGAGCGCTCGGGCTTGTCCCCCTTCGCCGGCTGGCGCTTGGGCTGCTCCACCAGGGCCTCAGCCTTCGCGTCCTTACTTTGCGTCGCTGCCTTCTCGGCCGCGGCCTCGGCATTTGAGCCACGACCGCCGCGGTGACGACGGCGGCGGGGCTTGCTTGAGGCGCTCTCCCCTGTCTGCTTATCAGCGGACTGTTGAGCTTTGACCTCGGTGTCAGTCGCAGACTGCGACTCGGAAGGTTGCTGCTCGCAAGCCACCGGCTCAACGGTTTTCTCAGTTTGTTCGGCCTTATCGGCCTGAGCGGTCGAAGCCGGCTCGCCCTTCTCCTGACGCTTTACGGGATACGCGCGTCCCGCAAAACCGCGACCGGGACGACACGAACCCGGAGCCCTCTTGGCAGACTCCTCAACATCGCCTGCAGCATTGGAAGGCTCTTCAGCCTCATGCGCGACATCCTGCTGCACAGCCTTAAAGTGAGCACCGCGACGACGCTTGGGCTCTTGGGCCTCCACGGGCTTTTGCTCCTTCGCGGGCTTCTGCGACTCAGCGGCAACCTCGGTCACAACAGTCTCGGTATCGAGTTCATCCTTTTGAGCCACGGCACGACGGAAGCGCTCCTGCTGGGCACGGCGCTGAGCATCGCGCTTGCCGCCCCCACCAAAACCGCCGCGGCCGGCCTTGGCCGTAAAGGCGCGAACGACGTTCTCATCGAGCAGCTCGTCGGTATCGACATGCTCGCGCGGGGCCGTTTCCACCGAAGCGGGCGCCTCGACAACGTCCTCGACGGCCTCTTCGACAGCCTCGGCAAGCTGCTCCTGAGCATCACTTATCTCGGCATGAATGGTATAGAACGCCGGACGTCCGTTAATGCCGCTGCCCTCGATCTTGGTAACGATCTTTGCCGCGATGAGTTCGTCGCGCATCGCCTTGGTGTCGCATTCCTTATCGACGGAGCGGAAAATCTGCGCCAGCGCGCTCGACTTGATCTTGAGTGCCTTGCGGCAGAGCAGGTCGTAGGCAACTAGCTTGGCGCGCTCGGCAGAAAGCGACGTCTGGCTGCTCAGACGCTCAGCCAGGGCATCAACATTATTTTGGTTATCGGAATATACCGTCTTGGCCACGGGGCCCCTTTCATATGTACACATATACGTCTATATGGTACAACGCGCGCCCTTATCCACGCAAAACATCTGCGAGAACACTCGGGCATCGTCCGCTTTTGCATGAAAAAAGACCGAGCCCGCGCAGCCGCGGACCCGGTCTTATCGAGTTGTATAGATGTGACGTTCAACTCGTCAGGTCGATTACGCCTTGGCAGCCTCGGCGTCGGCGGGAACCTCGGCGGCAGCGGCGCGGCCATACTCGACTTTGCCCATCTCGGACCACTCGGGCTCCTCGTCGGGCATGGAACCGGCCTCCTTGCCGAAGAACTCCTTGAGGCAGTTGACGGCAACGATGAGGCCCAGGACCATCAGCAGGACGGCGAAGACGAGCTGCAGGCCCTTGGTAGCGGCGACGGAAACGGCAGCCGTGGTGGCGGTAGCCGGGATGGTGCCGAAGAAACCGTAGGCCTGGACGGCGGTCATGCAGCCCATGGCGCTCTGGACCAGCGAAGTGAAGGTGCAGCAGAGCAGGAAGGCGACGGGCACGTAGAGCATCCAACCCTTGCGGCCGGTGCACTTGCAGAACACGGCGAGGGTGATCATGGTCATACCGCCGAGCAGCTGGTTAGAAGCACCGAAGAGCGGCCAGATGTTGGCATAGCCACCAAAGGCGAGGGCGAGGCCAGGAAGCAGGGTAACGACCGTGGCGAACCAGGGGTTGCCGAGGACCTTCATGTAGCCGGCCTTGGACTCGATGGCCAGGGCGTCGTTGGTCTGGGCAAAGAACTCGGAGAACGAGGTGCGAGCGATGCGGGCGACGGCATCGAGCGAGGTCAGGGCCAGAGCGGAAACGTTCATGGTCATGAAGACGGTTGCGAGCGTGCCGTCAACGCCGAAGGCCTGCATACCGCGGGAGATGCCAGCGGCGAAGATCTGGAACGGGGTGGAAGCGACGCCGGCGTTAAGGGCGCCGGTACCGGCGGTGTTCATGTCGGAGAACATGATGCCGGCGACGATGATGGCAAGGATGCCGACGAAGGACTCGACGATCATGGCGCCGTAACCGACCTTGACGGCGTCCTGCTCCTTCTCGACCTGCTTGGAGGAGGTACCAGAAGAAACGAGGCTGTGGAAACCGGAGAGAGCACCGCAAGCGACAGAGACGAACAGGACCGGGAACATCATGCCGGAGGCAGTGGAGAAGCCGGTAAAGACCGGAGCGGTGATAGTGGCCTGACCGTTGACGCCCAGGACGACGATGCCGAGGACAGCGCAGACGATCATGACGATCATCATGATGGAAGTGAGGTAGTCACGCGGAGTCTTGAGCATCTGGATGGGCATAGCGCCAGCGAAGACCAGGTAGACCATGACGACGGCGAACCACTGGAACTTATCCAGGTAGACCGGGAGCTGCATGCCGACGGCGAACATGAGAACCATAAGGACCACGCCGGTGACGAACTCGGCAGCGCCGGTGAGGTTGAACTTCTTCTGGGCCCAACCAAAGGCGATGGCGACGAAGGTGAACAGGATGGAAATGGTACCAGCGCAGCCGGCGGCATAGGACTTGGTGAAGTCGACGGCACCGGTAGCAGCACCAGAAGCGTCAACGGCCGGGGTGAACATGAACGTCTTGCAGACCATGTCGGTGAAGGCGGCGATGACGATGATGCAGAACAGCCAGCAGAACAGCAGGAACAGACGACGGCCGGTCTTGCCGATGTACTTCTCGATGAGCTGAGCGAGCGACTTGCCGTTGTTCTTCATCGAAGCGTACAGGGCACCAAAGTCGTGGACGGCGCCAAAGAAGATGCCGCCGACGAGGACCCAGAGCACGACGGGCAGCCAGCCAAAGGCCATGGCGACGATCGTACCCGTGACAGGGCCGGCACCGCAGATCGAGCTGAACTGGTGCGAGAACGCGGTGAAGGCGGAGACGGGCGAGAAGCTGTTGCCGTCCTTCATGCGCTTGGCCGGCGTGAGGGCCTCTTTGTCAACGCCCCACTTGTTGGCCAACCAGCGGCCGTAGCCCAGATAGCCGCAGGCGAGCACCGCCGCAGCCACAACCATGAGCAAAACTCCGTTCATTACATTTCCTCCTCTAAAAAGAACTTCCCAGACATAAAAAATGAGGGCCGTCGGTTGCGCTCGACGGCCCTCATCTTCATCAGCCGCCCGTTATCGTACGGGCTAGCTGTATGTGCTAACCCGCATCAGATAATTACTACGCTGATAATGTTTAGCTGATGCGTGAACATGTCTAAGAAATCCTCTTCAATCATGATGTGAACGATCCGTGCGTGTTCACATCCCCCAGTGGTTGAAAAGGAGTATGAAACTTTAGTTACCTAAAGTCAACGCAAATATGTAATGAATTTTCCACTTTTTTGAATTTCTCGGTATAAAACGCCACTGACCTCGGACTTTACCCGACAAAAGTTTTTGCATGAGAATTGCCCCTGAGAGCCGCGGGAGCCGGGGCTCCCATCCCAAATGTGCGGAGCATAGCTCCGCACACCAACTTTTTCTTTCAGCTAAAGAACGCCGGAAATTCGATGCTGGCTTGTTGACCTTGCTGGACGCTGTCGATGCCAAACCAGCTCAGAAGCTATATCGATACAGAAAGGTCCCCGGCGCTGCCCGGGCGCCAGCGGCCGCATATGAACTTTATCGCGAGTTCCGCACGAACAGGAGGCCACTTAATGTGGCCTCCGTCGTGAGCAGGACTGTAGAGCAGGAAAGTTCATATGCGGCCGCTGGCGCCCGGGCAGCGCCGGGGACCGCACCCGTACGACTACAGCGTCATGTTTGGATCGGCGTCGACGTCGAACGGCGAGATTTCACCTCGGTCGAATTTACGGCGAGCGACCTCCGCGATCATGGCGGCGTTATCGGTGCAGGCAGACAAGGGCGGCACCGTTACGCGGATTCCCTGACGCCCGAGTTTCTTGATCATCATCTCGCGCAGATGCGGGTTGGCCGAGACGCCGCCGCCGATGCAATACTCCTTGCACCCGGTGGCGTGCAGGGCGTTTTTGGCCTTCTTGTACTGCACGTCAAAGACCGCCGCCTCAAACGAGGCCGCCAGATCGGGCAGGTGAATCGTGCGCCCGGCCTTGGTCTCCTGCTCGATGTAGAGCGTCACCGCCGTCTTGAGGCCCGAAAGCGAGAAGCGATAGTCGCCCCTGCTGTTCAGCGCGCGGGGGAAATCAATCGCCTTAGGGTTGCCCGTCTCGGCAAGCTTGGAGATGATGGGGCCTCCGGGATAGCCAAGGCCCAGTGCCTTTGCCACCTTGTCGAAGGCTTCGCCCACGGCGTCGTCAAGCGTCTCGCCAAGCACCTCGTAGTCGCCCCATGCCCTTACGTGCACGAGCATGGTGTGCCCGCCCGAGACGAGCGTAAAGATAAACGGCGGCTTGAGGTCGGGCTGCGCCAACAGGTTGGCAAACAGGTGACCCTCCAGATGATTGACGCACACCAGCGGTTTGCCGGCAGCATACGCAAAGCCCTTGGCAAAGGCGACACCCACCACCAAGGCACCCACCAGGCCCGGACCTTGCGTCACGCCCACGGCGGCAAGCTCACTTGGTGCAATGGCTCCGCCCGTAAGGCCAAGCGACGCCGCGGCATCTTCAAGCGCCGCATCTACGACACTCACAATCACCTCAACGTGCTTGCGCGAGGCGATCTCGGGCACCACGCCGCCAAAGCGAGCATGAAAATCAATCTGTGTCGACACCTGGTTGGCCAGTATATTGCCATCCGCATCGATAATTGCCACGGCTGTCTCGTCGCAGGAGCTCTCGATGGCAAGCACCAGGCGGCGGCGCTCGATTTCGGCACGCTCCTCAGCGGTGCGTTCGGGCGCGGGCAGCGGCCATACACGCTGTTCGGCAGCCGTCGGCTCGGGCGAGGCATTGTCGAGAGGAAGCACCAGGGGCAGCGGCGCCGTCATGACGATGGCATCCTTGCCGGCACCGTAATAGCCACGGCGACGACCCGCCTCGGTAAAGCCCAGAGCGGCATAGAGTGCAATTGCGGCCTCGTTGCCGTCCTCAACCTCAAGCGAAGCCGTGGTGCAGCCGAGCATCTGTGCGTCATAGCTCACGTGCGACAGCAGCTTGCGGGCGATGCCCTCGCGGCGATGCGCCGGATCGACGGCAACGTCCATAATCTGCACGTCCCCGTCGACGACCATACCGCCGGCAAGACCCAGCAGACAGCCGTCGTCGTGCGCCACCCACCAGCTACGCGGCGCGGCAACGTCCTCGCCCAGCTCGGACAGGAACATGCCCGGCGTCCACGCCTCGTGTCCGGCGCCTTCAAAGCAGGCGGTCTCCAGTGCGCTCGCGCCCTCGGCATCCGCCGCGCCCATGGGGCGGAATTGCAGATGACGTCCGGCAAGCTCGTCGGCAACACCTGTCACCTCACTCTGCGCGCTCTCGGCAAGGCCCAGACGCTTGCGCTCGTTTTCCTCGGCATCCGAAAGGCGCGTATAGATCGGCAAGACGCGAGCCGGATCGCCATCGCCTGCGGCGTGCGCCATCAGCAGGCCCTCGCCCGAGGGCCACCACAGGTCTCGCTCCACGCAGCGCGCCGTCTCATCCTCGCCCAGCAGTTTGCCATAACGCACGAGACCGTCACCAGTTAACTGAACCTGATCCCAGTCCGCGGTCTGGCGCCACTCATCAAGCGCCACGGCGGCCTTGACCACGCGCTCGCGCTCAAACAGACGCTCGGGGCCCTCATCCCCCAGCACATAGAGCGCCGGGTACACCTCGCCGCGCATGGCATCGGCAAGAACACCAAGCTTGCCGCGTACGCCGGCCTTCCATGCTGTCCAGGCGCAAGCGTCAAGTGTCGACACGCCCAGCAACGGCACGTTGGCACCGCGTGCCAGACCCTTTGCGGTGGAGATGCCGATACGCACGCCCGTAAACGAACCCGGGCCGCGGCCGACCACATAACAGCCGACATCGCTGCGATCCAGGCCGGTCTGCTTCAGTAGGCCATCAACAGTATTCACGAGCTCAACGTTGGCATGACGGCGACACAGATGGTCCCCACTCACCAGCTTTTCCTCGCCTGTCTGCACATCAATCCAGCTTACCGCGCAGGCAAGCATGTCGGTCGATGTGTCGAGCGCCACCACCAGCGCGTTGTCGTTATGCAAGCTCATCTTGTACAGCCTTATCTATCAAATGGGAAAGCTCATCCGCGCGCTCGCCGTGTGCCTCGAGCGTTATCGTTCGCACGTCGCTGTCGTCCTCATCGCGCTTAAGCGTCACCGAAAGATACTCATCTGTCAGTTCATCCTGAAACTGCTCGCCCCATTCCAGCAGGCAAACACCCTCATAGCCCAGCACGTCAAAAATGCCCGTATCCTCAAGCTCGTAGGCATGCTCCAGGCGGTACAGATCAAAATGGAACAGCGGAATACGCCCTTGGTCATGAACGGCCATGAGTGCGAACGTAGGGCTCGTGACCATATGCTCATCGCCCAGAGCGCGCGAAACGCCCTTGGTAAAGTGGGTTTTGCCCACCCCGAGGCCGCCGGTCAAAATCAGCACATCGCCATCTTCTAGACACGGTGCGACCAGCTCGCCAAAATGCTCCGTATCGGCAGTACGAGCCGTTCTATAGGTACCTACCCCCAGGCGCTCCAGGGACATATATGCTCCTTATTATTCCGAGGCACCCTCTGGCGCGGGGTGCCGCTCCAGATAGTCGCCCAGCATCTTAAAGTCTTCCTCCAGCAACTCCTGCCACGCCGGATTGCGCAGCGCCGCCGCAGGATGAAACGTCGGCATCACCACAAAGTGGCCCATCTGATGGAACCTGCCGCGCAGCTTGGTAATGCCGATCTCGGTCTTGAGCACAAAGTGCGTTGCGGGGTTACCGAGCGTCACGATGATATCGGGCCAGATGCTTCGAATCTGCTCGCGCAAAAACGGTGAGCAAGCCAGCACTTCCTCGGGGCGCGGATTGCGGTTTCCCGGCGGGCGACACTTAAGCACGTTGGCAATGTAGACGTCTGCGCGTTTGAGCCCCGCCAGCGAAAGGATGCCGTTGAGATCCTCGCCCGCCGCCCCCACAAAGGGTTCGCCCTGCAAATCCTCGTTGCGACCCGGCGCCTCACCGATAAACATGACGCGGGCGCGGGGGTTTCCCACGCCAAACACGATATTATGGCGCGACTGATAGAGCTGGCAGAGATGGCAGTCGCCTAAAACAGCCTCAATCTCCTCGAGCGCAACCTCGCGCGGCGCCTGGTGACTATGTCCGGGGATGTGCATGACGCCCATAGCGGCTCCTACACGTAGACCTTGTCGAGACGCATGCCAAAGCCGCAGGCGACCTCGTAGTTAATCGTTCCGCGCAGTCGGGCCATCTCGTCCATAGTGATCTCGGCATCGCCATCGCGGCCGACAATAATCATCTCGTCACCATACTCGGCCTCGGGAATCTCGTGTGCCGGGTTGGACTGAATGGCGACCATAAACTGATCCATGCAGATATTGCCAACCTGACGCACGCGCTCGCCGCGATACAGCACATCCATACGATTGGAAAGCGTACGCGATAGGCCGTCGGCATAACCGATCGGCAGCGTGCAGATCTGAACGCGCGTACGCGGTACGCGGTAGGTAAAACCGTAGCCCACGCCCTCGCCCATCGCAGGGTGTGCCACGCGCGTCACGCGCGCATGAACGCTCATAACGGGATCGAGCTGCATCACATGGCTACTCAGCTCGCACGGCTGCATGCCATACAAGCCAACGCCGGCGCGAATCATATCAAAATGCATCGAGGGGTCGAGCATCGAGGACGGCGTGTTGGCGCAATGCACGATACCGCACTCAAAACCCGCATCCTTAATGGCCTGAACGGCCTCGGTAAAGCGCTGGCACTGCAGCTTGTAGTCCCAGCCCGAAGGTTCATCGGCCGTGGCGAAGTGCGTAAATACGCCGTCGCACTGAATACCGCGATGGAAATCAATACCGCGGACAAAGTCGAGCACCTGCGTGTAATGTACGCCGATGCGGTTCATGCCCGTCTCGATGGCGAGATGATACTTGCCCACCTTGCCCGCCGCGACGGCACATTCGCCATACGCAAGAGCAAAGTCGGACGTATAGACCGAGGGCATGATATCGAACTCGAGCAACGTCGGAATGGCCTCGATAGGCGGCTCGCTTAGGATAAGGACGGGTTTCGTAATCCCGCCCCGTCGGAGCTCAACACCCTCGTTAACCGTCGCCACGGCAAACATGTCGGCGCCGGCCGAATACATAATCTTGGCGCACTCAACAGCTCCATGACCATAAGCGTCGGCTTTAACCACGCAGCACAGGCGCTGACGCGGATTCAGCAAATTCTTATAGGCCCTCGTGTTGCGGCGGAGCGCCCCGCGGTCGATCTCGACCCAGGACCAACGCGTCAAATCGGCTTTATTCATAATTAGTCATCCGACCCTTCGTCCGTGATTCCCAGATCATCGAGCGCATCCTTTGCCGCCAACTCCATGGCGGGACCGATCAAGTCGATAAGATCGGTCGCGATAACGCTCTTCTCGCCAAACTCCGTCGCCGCGGCAAAACCGGCATAGCTATGAAGCGCGACGGCATACGAGTACAGCAGCTCCCAGCGGTCCATCTCGTCGCGCATGGTGGCTAGCGTGCCGGCCAGAATACCCGCAAGGACGTCACCCGAGCCAGCGGTCGCCAACGACGCCGGGCCAGAGAGCGGCAGCAGCACGCGCTCAACACCGCAAATGGCCGTCGTCGGGCCCTTAGCGATAACAACGAGGTTATCGGAACCGGCGGCCCAGACAACCTTTTGCGCGGCGGCAATCGCGGTTCCAAGGTCATTGACCTCATCACCGGCGACGAGACGCGAAAGCTCACGATAATGCGGCGTCATAACGAGCGGCTGCTCACGACGATACATCTCGGGATTACTGTCGATGCCATCGATTGCAATCTTGGCAAGGCAGTTGAGAGCATCGGCATCCAAGATAAGCGGTACGTCGAGCTCAAGCAGACCCGAAACCACCTGCATGGCACCGGCAGATGTCGTCATGCCGGGACCACACAGCACGCAGCTATATTTCTTGGCAATCTCACATACCGTCATGCGCGCAGCGGCACCAAAAGAACCGCGGGAATCAGATGGAATAGCAAAGACCGGAATCGAGGGGAGCGCCATGCGGATAAGGTTGGCACACGCATCCGGAGTCGCGACTGCCACATAGCCGGCGCCTGCGCGGGCAGCGGACTTGGCAGCCATAATGGCCGCACCAGGATACTGCGCCGATCCGGCAACAATGAGCACCGAGCCGCGCGAGTACTTATCGATATTCGTAGGCAGCGGAGCAAAATAGTCCACAAGGTCACCGGGTTCCACGATCTCGGCAGCATGGTCGACATCGTCAATAACCTCATCAAGGCGGTCATACAGACCGCCGCAGACCAGATCGCCTGCATATTCGGGACCGTCAGCGCTGTATAAGCCGATCTTGGGAGCAATCATCGTCACCGTACGCTCGGCACGAATGCAGTCGTCATCCACCACACCCGTCTCGGCATTCAGGCCCGAGGGAACATCGATGGAGACAACGCGATCGGCATTTTCATTGACCGTGGGGATCCAGATTGAAAACGGCGCACGAAGATCACCATGAAAACCGGTACCAAAAATGGCATCGACTACAACATCAGCCTTATCAATCAGCACCTCCAGCTCATCACGAGAGGGGCCGACACACACATGCACGTCGCGACCAGCAGTACGACGGGCGACATGACGAGCGAGAGCGGCAGGGATCTCATCCGGCTCAACCGGAGAGACGATATCTACATCAACGCCCTTATGCGTCAGAATGTCAGCGGCAACCCAGCCGTCTCCGCCATTGTTGCCAAAACCGACCAATACAAGAACGCGATCGGGGTTGAGCTTTAAAATCTCGTTGGCAGCAAATTCGCCCGCCAACTCCATGAGTTCGGCCTTCGAGGTGCCCTCACGCTCGATAATATCTTCGAGGCGAACGACTTCCTCGGTACTCAAAACCGGTTTCATCTATGCTCCTAGCGCATCTTGCGGATCATCATCCAGATGTTCCGACAAAGCAGATTGTTGCAGCTGTTCGAGCTCGTCTAAGACAGAACGAGCCTCTTTAAATGTCTGAGCAACGCGCTCCTTCGTGCTCACTTTTTCTTCCTTGGGTTTAGGTCGAGCATCCTCGGTGATCGCAATGGCATTAGCGACAGCCAAGTCACCCGTCAGAGTAATAGAAAGAGCAACCTCGACAACGCCCAATTCCTGGGCGATTTCAAGAGCGCGACCCGAAAGCAGCGCTTTTGGCTTGCCGAGCTTATCGCGCGTTACGGAAACGTCTTTACGGCCAACGCCCTGGCTAAAACCCGTACCAAGCGCCTTAAGTACCGCCTCGCGAGAAGCAAAACGACTGGCATAATGCGCGGCAGGACGAGACGAGGCATCGCAATACGAACGCTCTTCATCGGTAAACACGCGCCGAGCAAACGCGGGTGTCTTCTCAAGGATTGATTTCATTCGGGAAATCTCGACGATATCAACGCCGATTCCGGCTTCGACCATAATCACCTCCATGCTGCACAGACTATGACATTGTAGCCCGTTCGCAGAAGATGCAACAAACGAGGGTCAAAAACACAGCGACAGTGGAGTGATGGCCCTATAAGCGCAATCAGAACCACCCTTAAAAAGGGTGGTTTGCTCTTAGGGTATAACCCACGGGCC
>CANNOC010000023.1 GCA_947507155.1 uncultured Collinsella sp.
CTACACTTCGTTGGACACTCTTTCCCTACACGACGCTCTTCCGATCTGAGTTCTCGGGCCGCGGCGTTTCGTTTGCCATCGACGACCAGTTCTCCGAGGATGCCTCCGCAGCCATCATGAAGACGATCGAGAAGGGCAAGTTTAGCTTTACCAGCAGCGGCTCCGATGCCATTCGCAAAGCCGTGCGCGATTCGCTCTCCAACTTTATCTGGAGCCGTACGCGCACCCGTCCGATGATCATCCCGGTCGTCATGGAGGTTTAGTTTGGCGCGCGGATCTGCACAAAACGCCAAAGGCAATAAAGCCAACAGCCAACCGGCATCTGCTAAGGGTGCCGGTTCCCATCTGCGTGCCAATAAGGGCCACGAGTCCGAGTTCGATGAGTTCGAGCCCCTGGTCGAGCCTTCGGCCAATCGCGATATCGCCGGCGTGGTCATTGCCGTTTTGGCGATTGCGTCCTTCATCGCCGTGATTTCGCCGGCAACGGCGCCCGTGACGGCTGCGGTTGCCGGTTTCTACCACCTTGGCTTTGGCCTGGGCGCCTACGTGCTGCCGATCGTCATCTTGCTGTTTGCCGCCACGCTCTTTTTGGGTGAGGACTCGCCGCTCAACATTCGCTCGGTCGCGGGTGGCGCTGTGGTCTTTGTGGCCATTGTCTCTATCCTGTCGCTGATGGTGCCGGGCACGAGCGATTCGTGCGACCTCATGTTCTCGCCGCAGAACCTTTCCGTCTCGGGCGGCTACATTGGCGCCTTTATCGCAAGTGCCTTGCAAAACGCCCTTGGTAAACCTATCGCCATGGTTGTCTTGCTGGGGCTTGTCGTCGTTGGCTTGGTCATTATCGGCTTTTCGGTGGGCGGCGTTTTGCGCTCTGCGCGCGATCGCGCTGCCGATTTTGCCGAGCGCCGTCGTGCCGATGTCAATGCGAGCCCGTGGGGCGATGAAGAGGCCCTGTCGGTTCCCGGCGTTGCCCGTCCGCACCTGAGCATTCTGCGCCAGAAGGGAACTGACGCCGCCGTGACCACGGTCATGGGTAGCAATGTTGATCCTGTTTTGGATGACGACGAGGACGATGACCCGTTTGTCGACGTTTCCGAGGCCGTGGAGGCCGAGCGAGCCAAGACCACGCTGCTGCCGCGTCGCCATGCCAAGAAGGGCAAGGCCGCGCCCAAGCTCAACACGAGCGAGCCCGACCCGTCTTGGTCCGATAGCGAAATCGAACTCACCGAGGGCGATGACGAGGACGACGAGACTCCGCTCGAGATCGCCAAGACAACCTTGCTGCCGCGTCGCCGTGCCAAGGCAGGACAGGTCACCGGACAGTTTTCGATGGAAGACGATCCGGACAAGGCTGACGAGTCCGAGCCGCCGTTTGCCGTGAATCCCGTTTCGGCAGCTCCGCAGATTCCCGATTTCCTGAAGCATCCCAAGGTTGCCGATGCTTCCACCTCTACGGCTTCCGCCGCTTCTGTTGCGGCCGGCGATGGGGGGGCGGACGGCACCGCTGCCGATGCTGAGGGCGAACAAGAGGACGGCCTTAAGCTCCCGCCGCTCGAAATCCTGCACGCCAACCCTCAGTCGGCGTCCTCCGCGTCTTCTGATAAGGAGCTGGAACAGACCGCCGAGTCGTTGCAGTCCACCTTGCTTGAGTTTGGCCGTAGCGCCCGCGTTGTCGGCTGGATTGCCGGCCCCACGGTCACGACCTTTAAGCTGCAGCCCGGTGAGGGCGAGCGCGTGAGCAAGATCTCGAGCCTCGAGGACGATATTGCGCTTTCGCTTGCCGCCCAGTCGGTGCGCATCTTCGCGCCGATACCTGGCACCTCGCTCGTTGGTATCGAGATTCCCAATCGCAAGCGTCAGAACGTCAATCTGGGCGACGTGCTTCCCTATGTGAAGGGCGGTCCGCTCGAGCTTGCCATCGGTCGCGATGCCGAGGGCACGCCGGTTGTCGCCGACCTCGCCAAGATGCCCCACCTGCTGATCGCCGGTACCACCGGTTCCGGTAAGTCGGTCATGATCAACTCCATCATCACGACGCTGCTCATGCGCGCCCTTCCCGAGGACGTTCGCCTGATCATGGTCGACCCTAAGCGCGTCGAGCTTGCGGGCTATAACGGCCTGCCGCATCTCTACGTGCCCGTGGTGACCGAGCCCAAGCAGGCGGCCAGTGCGCTTCAGTGGGCCGTTTCCGAGATGGAGCGTCGCCTGAAAGTCTTCGAGCGCCTCAACGTTCGCAAGATCTCGACGTATAACGAAAAGCAGGCCGCCGGCGAGTTTGAGCATTACGATAACCCGCCGCAAAAGATGCCCTATCTGGTCATCATCATCGACGAGCTTTCGGACCTGATGATGGTCGCCGGCAAGGATGTCGAGGCCTCGATCGTCCGTATCGCCCAGCTGGGCCGTGCCGCCGGTATTCACCTTATCGTGGCTACGCAGCGCCCCAGCTCCAACGTGGTGACGGGCCTCATTAAGGCCAACATCACCAACCGTATCGCCTTTAACGTGGCTACGGGCATCGATTCCCGCGTCATTATCGACCAGATGGGCGCCGAAAAGCTCACCGGTTTGGGCGACATGCTGTTCTCCAAGGTCGACTGGGGCAAGCCCCGCCGTATCCAGGGCTGTTTTGTCTCGGACGACGAGATCAACGAGATCGTCGAGTTCGTTAAGTCGCAAAGCGAGCCCGACTACCACGAGGAGATCCTGTCTGCCGTGGCGCCTGCTTCCATGTCCATGGCCGGTGGTGGCGGCATTGTTCGCACGGGCGTTGCCGAGCCGCAAGATG
This sequence comes from uncultured Collinsella sp., assembly GCA_947507155.1. Lineage (GTDB taxonomy): Bacteria > Actinomycetota > Coriobacteriia > Coriobacteriales > Coriobacteriaceae > Collinsella. The sequence continues at coordinate 2,789 of CANNOC010000023.1, forward strand.
ACGACCCGCTTATCTGGGAAGCCGCCCATATTGTGGTGGAATCGCAGCTGGGCTCCACATCTGGCCTGCAACGCCGCCTCAAGGTTGGCTATGCGCGCGCCGGGCGTATTATGGACATGCTGGAAGAAAAGGGTGTCGTCGGCCCACCCGACGGTTCCAAGCCGCGCGAGGTCCTGCTGGACGAGGAGGGGCTCGCCGCGTTGGAGTCTGTCGATGCCGAGATGGCACGTGAAGATCGTGAGTTTGGAGGATTCTGATGGCTGCACGCTTTGGTGACATGCTGCTCGAGCAGCGTCGCCGGATGGGGCTTTCCATCCAGCAGGTCGCCAACACCATCAAAATCAGGCCGCAGATCATCGAGTTTTTCGAGACCGGTAACTTTGCATCGATGCCCCCGCGTGGCTATGCGCAGGGCATGATTTCGAGCTACGCTCGCTTTTTGGGGCTTAACCCGCGCGAGGTCGTCAACGCTTATTTTGACGACCTCATGGCATATGAACGCGAAACCTCGCAGCAGGGCGGTCGTTTTCAGGATGCTGCCGGCTACGTTAACTCGCGTTCGTCGGTCGATAACGGACGCTTTCTGATGGTTCAGGGCGGTCGCTCGACGCGTTATGGTCAGCGTCCGCAGCAGGCTGGCTATATTACTGAGACGGGGTCCAGTGAGGAGATTCGTTCTCAGCGAGATCGCTTTCGCAGTACGCCCATGCCTGATGACCGTGCGCTTCCCGCCGCTCGCGGGTTGAGTCGCGATCCCCGCGCCGGTTACGGCGACGGTGGCTACTCCGGTCGTGGTTATCGCGGAGTTTCTGCCGGGCGTTCCCATGGTGGATATGCCGACGCCGATACCACGCAGGTGACGCCGCGCCTCCGTTCGCAATCGCAGTCTTACGGGCAGCGCTCTTCGGCGCCTCGCTCTGGCCAGCGTGGCTATCAGAACCGTGGCGAGCTTGCGCCGCGTTCGGGCCAGCGCGGCTCGCAGAGCCAAGGCGGCTATCGTGGTCGTCCCGATAGCGGTCGCGGTCGTATGCCGCAGGTAAACGGTCGCGGTGGTTCTAATCGCGGACGCGGCGGTGGACGTGCCCCCCAGAATAATGGACTCGATCCGCGCATCATCTACGCCGGAATCGGTGCCGTGGCGCTTTTGCTGATTTTGCTCATCGTGGTTCTCCTGCGTGGCTGCGGCTCTTCTGCACCCGAGTCGACGCCCGAGACGCCCGCGGCCACCAAGACGACGACCAAGAAGTCTTCCAAGAAGACCGAATCCGTTGACGAAGATGAAGGCACCGACGAGGCGACGGATTCTGCCGATTCCGATGCCGCCAAGGCGAACGCGAAAAAGAAAGAGGACGAGGTCATCAAGGTCAAGGTCTCCGTTGCCAAGGGCAAGACCGCCTGGATTGAGGTCAAAGTCGACGGTAAATCGGTCTTTGGCGCCCAGGCAACCGGTCCCTTTGAGCAGGAGTACACGCCCGAGTCCTCGATCGAGATCACCACGTCCAAGCCCTCCGATGTCACGGTTACCAAGAACGGTGAAAAGGTTCGCTACGACACCAAGACATCGGGCGTGGCGCGCGTGACCATTACCGTTCCCAAGAAGGAGACCACAGGGTCCGAGGATGGCGAGAGTACCGACGGCACTGATGCTGCCGACGGCACCGACGCCCAGTCTACCGACGGCACCGACCCTCAGTCTACCGACGGTACCGACACAGCATCCGACGGCCAGACTGCAAACGATTCAGATGACTATTCGTACGACAGCTACTAAGGCTCCCCGTACCGAAAGGAAGAATCATGGCTAAAGATTCCAGCTTCGACGTTGTGTCCGAGGTCAATATGCAGGAGGTCGATAACGCCTTCCAGCAGACCACCCGCGAGATCTCTCAGCGCTATGACCTCAAGGACTCCGGCGCCACCATCGAGCTTTCGAAGGGCGACATGCTCTTTACGATCAATGCCCCGGCCGATTTTGTCTCCAAGCAGATCATTGACGTGTTGAGCTCTAAGCTCATCAAGCGCGGCATCGACCTCAAGGCTGTCTCTTGGGACGCGCCGCAGGCGGCTTCGGGCGGTACCGTGCGCGTGTTTGGCCATATCGTCGAGGGCATTGACCAGGCGACCGCCAAGAAGATCAATAAGGACATCAAGGATCAAAAGCTCAAGGTCAAGGTGATCATCGAGGCCGATAAACTGCGCGTTACCTCGGCCTCTAAGGATGCTCTTCAGACGGTGATTCAGTTCCTGCGCGACCAGGACTACGGCCAGCCGCTGCAGTTTACCAATTATCGCTAATTTACTCGAAAGGACCGCTCTCCAACATGGATACTCCGTTGGGTTCTGTACTCTATATCACGCTTGGCTGCGCCAAGAACGAGGTCGATACCGACCGCATGCGTTCGCTGCTGACCGCTGCGGGCTACGAGGAGGCATTCGATCCGCAGGATGCCGATATCGCTATCGTCAACACGTGCTCGTTTCTCGCCTCGGCGACGTCCGAGAGCATCGAGACCACGCTCGAGCTCGCTAACGAGGTGCAGGACGGCGTTCGCGCCTGCCCCATCGTCATGTGCGGTTGCGTGCCGTCTCGTTATGGCGATGACCTGCCCGATGAGCTCCCCGAGGTCGCGGCCTTTGTGAAGGCCGATGAGGAAGACGGTATCGTCTCTGTCATCGATGACGTACTGGGCGTGGAGCGCGAGATCGCAGCCTATATCCCGCAGGTCAAGCGTACCGTCGAGGGCGCCGTTGCCTACGTCAAGATTTCCGATGGCTGTAATCGTTTTTGCAGCTTCTGCATGATCCCCTACATTCGCGGTCGCTATCATTCGCGTAGTGCCGAGAGCATTATCTCCGAGGTGCGCGACCTGGTTGCCGGCGGCGTACGCGAGATCGTGCTGATTGGCCAGGACACGGGCATTTGGGGCACCGACTTTGCCGACGAGGACGTCGCCGAGGGCTCGCCGCGCAATCTGGCGCAGTTGCTGCGTGCCGTCGCCGAGGCCGTGCGCCCGCACAACGTCTGGGTCCGCGTGCTCTATCTGCAGCCTGAGGGCATGACCGACGAGCTTATCGAGACGATTCGCGATACGCCCGAGGTGCTTCCCTATATCGATATCCCCGTGCAGCACTGCGACGCGCGCATCCTCAAGGCCATGCGTCGCTCCGGTTCGCGCCAGGAGCTCGAGGATCTGTTCCGCGACCTTCGCGAGCGCATCCCCGGCATCGTGATTCGCTCCACGGCCATGGTCGGCTTCCCGACCGAGTCCGACGAAGAGTTCCGCGACCTTATCGACTTTATGGACACCGTTGGCTTTGACTACACGAGCGTTTTCGCCTACTCGCGTGAGGAGGGCAGCCTGGCCGCCAAGATGGAAGGCCAGGTCGATGAGGAGGTTAAGCTCGAGCGCGCCCAGGAGGCCATGGATCTGGCCGAGTCGCTCGGTTTTGCCGCCACGGCAGCCCATGTGGGTGAGCGCGCCCAGGTGATCGTCGATGGCATCGAGGAGACCGAGGACGGCGCCGAGCTGATCGGTCACGCCTGGTTCCAGGCGCCCGATTCCGATGGCGCGGTGCATCTGGACGCCAGCGAGGCGTCCGTGGGCGATATTCTGACTGTCGAGTTTACCGATAGCTTCTGCTATGAGCTTATCGGTCATGTTGTGGAGTAGGAGAGCGTCGTGGCAAACGAGAGTAATAAGGAACTGACGAGTGTTTGGACGCCCGCCAACATCGTGACGTGCGTTCGCATCGTCTTTATCCCGGTGTTCATGATCGTCTCGGCCCTGTCTCACGCGAGCGTTGCCGGTACGGACTGGAGCACCTTCGACGGCCCGCTCGCCGCCGCTGCCTTCATTCTGTATGTGATCCTGTCGTGCACCGATAAGGTCGACGGCTATCTGGCGCGCTCGCGCAACGAGATCACTGATTTTGGCAAGTTCTTGGACCCCATCGCCGATAAGCTGCTCGTGTTTTCGGCCCTGCTGCTGTTCCTTGATTTTGGCGCGGTGACCGTGTGGTCCGTGTTCATCATCCTGTTCCGTGAGCTGCTGGTGAGCGCCCTTCGCATGGTCGCGAGTGCTGCCGGTGTAGTCGTTGCCGCCGATAAGCTCGGCAAGTACAAGACGGCGACCACGATGGTCTCCATCTGCGGCTATCTGTGCGTCTTTGCGATGGCCGGCCTTCAGCTGGGGCCGGTGTCGCTGCTGCTCGGTGTCTATTCGGTGTCGCGCTTCCTGTACGTCATCGCCGTGATTTTGACCATTGTCTCGGGCGCCCAGTACTTCTGGAACTGTCGCAAGATCGTCTTTTCGGTCTAGGTCCTGGTGGGTATGACGGAGTCTTATTTGCAGATCGCCGCAAACAACGAGGAGCTGGCGCGCGACATTGTCGAGCGCGCGAGTGCCCGTGGTGTGACGGTGTCGACGGCGGAGTCGCTGACGGCGGGCATGATCGCCTCGACGATTGCCGATATCCCGGGTGCCTCGGCGGTGCTTCGTGGCGGTGCGGTGACCTACTGCGATGAGATCAAACATCGCGTGCTCGGCGTCGAGCAGGAAACGCTCGATCGGTTTAGCGCCGTGTCGCACCAGACGGCGCGCGAGATGGCCGTGGGCTCGCTGGACCTCTATCAGGGCGATGTGGCCGTGAGCGCAACGGGCTACGCTGGGCCCGGTGGCGGCACTGAGCAAGACCCCGCCGGTACGTTCTATATTGGGTGGGCGTATCGTGCGGCCGATGGGGGAGCGCCGGTTGTCGAGTCTGCGCGCTGTCATTATGAGGGCGATCGGTCGTGCGTTCGTGTCCATGCGGTCGCGGAGGCTTTGGAGCGTATTGTCCGCGTGCTCAATTCTATGGATTAGACGTGGTTTAAGGGGCCTTAGGGCCCCTTAATTGTGGAGATAGGGACCTTTGACCGGAATTACGTTTGCGCTGGTACATGGCATAAATTTGTTCGCGCACTCGTATTTGTGATTGACGTGGTCAAGCGTTTGGTCGGTGATTGGTTGGCGTTTGGCTGGGTTTTGGAATGGTCGGGTGCATATGATGAATCTGAACGGTTGACCACGAACAGCCGTTCGTTTATTATCGTTTCAGGTTGTTAAGAGGAGGGCTATTCATGGCCAAGAATTCAGGTCCCGTACGTACCGTTCATGCACGCACGACGGGTAAAGAGCGCGACGAGATGATCGCCACCACCAAGGCCGAGATTGAGAAGAAGTTCGGCCAGGGCTCTATTATGAGGTATGGCGACGGCGGTCCCGAGCTCGAGGTCGAGGCTATTCCGACGGGCTCTCTGGCGCTCGATGCCGCCTTGGGTATCGGTGGCGTTCCGCGCGGCCGTATCGTCGAGATTTATGGCCCCGAGTCCTCCGGTAAGACGACGCTTTCGCTTGAGATTCTTGCAGAGGCACAGGCCATGGGCGGCGTTGTGGCATTTATCGATGCCGAGCACGCGCTTGATCCCACCTATGCCGCGCGCATCGGTGTCGATATCGATGAGGTCCTCATTTCCCAGCCCGATACGGGCGAGCAGGCGCTCGAGATCGTCGATATGCTTGTGCGCTCCGGTGCCATCGACGCCATCGTCGTCGACTCTGTTGCCGCCTTGACTCCGCGTGCCGAGATCGAGGGCGAGATCGGTGACACGACGGTGGGTCTGCAGGCTCGTTTGATGAGCCAGGCACTCCGCAAGCTCGCCGGCTCGCTTTCCAAGTCCAACACGACCTGCATCTTCATTAACCAGCTGCGCGAGAAGATCGGCGTCATGTTCGGCAACCCCGAGACCACCACGGGCGGCCGCGCGCTCAAGTTCTTCTCTTCCGTGCGAATCGATATTCGCAAAATCGATACCATCAAGCTCAAGGACGAGGTTATCGGCAATCGCGTTCGTGCCAAGGTCGTTAAGAACAAGGTGGCCGCTCCGTTCCGCTCGGCCGAGTTTGACATCATGTATGGCACCGGCATCTCCAAAGAGGGCTCGATTCTGGATATGGCCGTCGAGTGCGGCATCTGTAAAAAGATGGGGTCCTGGTTTGCCTATGGCGAGGATAAGCTCGGCAACGGTCGCGAGGCCGCCAAGACGTTCCTGCGCGAGCATCCCGATTGCGCCGACGAGATCGAGCACAAGGTTCGCCTTGCCTGCGGTCTTGAGTATGACGACGATGCCCCCTCCGAGGTTGAGTTGACCGAGCAGGCTGCCCCCGAGGAGTTTGATGAGCTGTACGCCATCGATGGTTCCGCGATGCTCGACGATGACGACGAGTAGCGGATGCCGACATGTCGTATACGGTGACCGAGGCCACGGTCGTCTTTCCCGATAAGAAGGCGGCCTCCTCGTTCTCGAGCGGTTATGCGTCTAAAAAGCCCTGCGCGCGTATCGATTGCGATCTCGAGGGCGGTTTTGAACGTTCCATTTGGATTCCCGTGCGCGTGGCGCGCCTGTACGTTAAGAACCGCCCCGATCTTCCCTGTGATTGGGATGACTTTCGCGAGGCGGTGCAGCTTATCGAACGTAAATGTGCGCTCACCATGGTGACCGAGATGCTTTCGCGCCGCGATCATGCCACGGGCGAGGTGCGCGATAAGTTGGCGCGCTATGGCTTTCGACAGCCTGCGATCGATTTTGCCGTTGCTCGAGCGACCGAGTATCGTTTTTTGGATGAGAACCGCTTTTGTTCGTACTTTATTGAAGAGCGTAAGCGTCGCGGCTGGGGACAGCGTAAGATCGAGGTTGAACTCAAACGCCGTCATGTCGTGCTTGACGATATCCCCGGGTATCCCGAGGCTTATTTTGCCGTTGATGATGACTTGGCCCGCGCTTCGGCCTTGCTCGCTAAACGTCGCGTTCCCGAAGTACGTGCATTCGAAAAGCTCGTCAGATTTTTGATGGGTAAAGGCTTCTCGTATCGCATCGCCGCCGATGCCGTTAAGGCGCGCCTCGATGCCTCAAGCGAGGAATGCGCCGTGTAAACGTTCACCCGTTACGCCCCTGCCGTTCACCGCTCGATTGGCGCCGTGCCGGGTGCGTTAATTTGACAGTTGTTGCGGTTCAACGTAGGATAAATACTGTCATTTGCTTTGTGATATGTGCTCATCTGTGATGAGTTTGTTTATATGTTTATCTGTATCCGACCCGCATAAGCTGCGCCCATATTACTCAAATGTCGCGAGCCGTTCGTAAGGACGGTTCGCTTTGCTGTGTAACGAATCCATAAAAAGGAGTGAGCATGCCTATCATTGCAGCGCTCGTTGGCCTCGTTTTGGGTGCCATCGCCGCCATTGCCTACATGCGCACCGCCAAGCAGGGTAGTCTTCACGAGGCCGACGAAAAGATTCAGTCGGCACACGCGCAGGCAGAGTCCTTGATCGGTGATGCAAAGCGTCAGGCCGAGACCCTCAAAAAAGAGGCTCTGCTCGAGGCTAAGGAAGAGATCATCAAGAACAAGCAGGCCGCCGAGGCCGAGGACAAGCAGCGTAAGAGCGAGATTCGCACGCTCGAAAATCGCGTAATGCAGCGTGAGGAATCGCTTGATCGCCGCAACGATGCGCTCGATAAGCGCGAGCATCAGCTGTCTAGCCAGGCCGGCCAGGTCGAGAAGCGCTCTCGTGAGCTTGAGGAGCTCTGCGCCAAGCAGACTTCCGAGCTTGAGCGTATTGCCGACCTTACGCGTGAGGATGCTCACAAGGAGTTGCTCGACAAGGTCCGCGGCGAGGTTACCCACGAGGCGGCCACCATCATCCGTGAGTCCGAGCAGCAGGTCCGCGCCGAGTGCCACAAGACCGCCCAGGAGATTCTCTCCCTGGCGATTCAGCGTTGCGCCGCCGACCATACCGCCGAGGTCACCGTTACTTCCGTTCATATTCCCTCCGATGACCTCAAGGGTCGCATCATCGGTCGCGAGGGTCGCAACATCCGCACCTTTGAGCAGGTGTCCGGCGTCAACCTCGTGATTGACGACACCCCCGAGACCGTCGTGCTTTCGAGCTTCGATCCAGTCCGTCGTGAGACTGCCCGCGTGGCGCTCGAGAACCTCATTGCAGACGGCCGCATTCACCCCGCACGCATCGAGGAGATGTATCACAAGGCCGCCGACCTGGTTCAGCAGCGTGTGCGCGAGGCTGGCGAGCAGGCCGCCTTCGATACCGGTATCCACGACCTGCATCCCGAGATCGTCAAGACCCTGGGTGCTCTTCGCTACCGCACCTCGTTTGGCCAGAACGTTCTGCAGCACTCGCTTGAGGTTTCTGACCTGTGCGGCGTTATGGCCTCCGAGCTTGGTCTGGACGTTGTGACCGCCAAGCGTGCCGGTCTTCTGCACGACCTGGGCAAGGCCATCGACCACGACGTTGAGGGTCCGCATGCCGTCATTGGCGCCGAGCTTGCCCGCCGTTATGGCGAGAAGCCCGTTATCGTCCACGCGATCGAGGCCCATCATGCCGACGTCGATCCCAACACGGTGCTCGACGTTCTGGTCCAGGCTGCCGATGCCGTTTCCGCTTCTCGTCCCGGCGCCCGCCGCGAGTCGGCCGAGAACTACATCAAGCGTCTTGAGAAGCTCGAGGAGATTGCCAACTCTCACGAAGGCGTCGAGCGTACCTATGCTATGCAGGCCGGTCGCGAGGTCCATGTCATGGTTCAGCCGGACAAGATCTCCGATGCCCAGTCCACAGTGCTTGCGCACGATATCGCCCATCAGATCGAGGAAGAGATGGAGTATCCCGGTCAGGTGCGCGTTGTCGTGATTCGCGAGAGCCGTGCCGTCGATATCGCTAAATAACATGAACGACGCGAACGAGCTCATCTCATTTATCGCGTCGATGTCGGGGGAGGGCAACCTTCGCGTCGAGGAAAACCTTGGCGAGGGGTATGTTCGCCTCCGCGTTTCGGAGGCCGAGCGCCGTCAGGCCAAGCATGACATTCAGCATGTAGAGGACATTGTCATCGAGATGCTGCGTAATGCTCGCGATGCCGGAGCCGATAAGGTCTATCTTGCCACGACCAAGGAGGAGGGTGTTCGCACCCTCCTCTTCCTGGATAACGGTTCTGGTGTGCCGCAGGATATGCAGGAGCGTATCTTCGATGCTCGTGTCACTTCCAAGCTCGAGAGCATGAAAATGGACCGTTGGGGTGTTCACGGTCGTGGTATGGCGCTGTTCTCTATCAAGCAGAACACGGATGAGGCGCGCGTTGTTACATCGGGCGTCGATTTGGGCTCTTCGTTTAAGGTGCGCGTTGCCACCGAACGCTTGGGTGAGCGCGCCGACCAGTCGAGCTGGCCTCAGGCGGTTAAAGACGAAGACGGCCGCTATGTATGTGCTCGCGGCCCCCACAACATCATTCGCGCGGCCTGTGAGTTTGCCCTTGAGGAGCTGCGTTGCTGCGATGTGTATCTGGGCTCTCCGTCCGAGATCGCTGCGACCCTGTACGCTCAGGCTTCGAGTTGTCTCGATACGTCGCGCCTGCTCTTTATCGATGACGAGTGCGAGCTTCCGGTTATCGATCGTTTGGGCCTTGCCTCGGATGCCGAGGACTTTATCCGGATCTGCTCCGGGCTGGGTCTCGAGATGTCCGAGCGCACTGCCCACCGTATTCTGTCGGGACAGATTAAGCCCGTTCGCGGCGTGACCGCGCGCCTGCTGCGCGAGCGTGATTCCACCTCGCATGCGCCGGCTCCCGTCGATCTTGCCAAGGACCGTCGAGGTCTTCGCATCGCCAAGGATGATATGGCGCAGTTTTCGCGTGCGGTCGAGCGTGACTTTAACGACCTCGCTGCCCGGTATTACCTCAATCTGTGCGGCGACCCTAAGATTCGCGTTTCGCGTGATCGCATCACGGTGACGTTCGATCTTGCCAAAGAGGAATAAAATCTTTACCGAGTCCGCTCGGTACGATACAGTTATTGCAGTTAAAACGTACTTTTAAACGCAGGAGTTTCTTCATGGATTGCCTGAAGGTATCAAGCAAATCATCGCCCGCGTCCGTTGCCGGCGCCATTGCCGGCATGGTCAAAGATGGCGTCCCCGTCAACATTCAGTGCGTCGGCGCCGGTGCCGTCAACCAGGCCATCAAGGCCGTTGCCATTGCGCGCGGCTTTCTGATTCCGACCGGCTTTGATGTCTCCTGCGCGCCAGTGTTTTCCGACATTCTCATTAACGGAGAGTCGCGCACGGCAATTCGTCTTTCTATCTACGTTCACCAGATTAATCGGGCTGCTATGGATAACGTCGTTATGGATGACGTTAAGCCTGTTGCGTAAGCGAGCCATCTGCACGCTTGTAGCACCTATGCGCCCCGTCGATACCATCGTTAGGATGTAAGCTCATGGACCAGCGTTCCGTACGCGATATTCTTGCCGGTAAAACCTACTTTATCCGCACATTCGGCTGCCAGATGAACCAGCACGACTCCGAGCGCGTGAGTGGCTTGCTCGATTCGTATGGCTGTCTTATGGCGCTCGATCCCGAGCATGCCGATATTGTCGTGTTCATGACGTGCTGTGTGCGCGAGGCTGCCGATACGCGCCTGTATGGTCAGTGCAATTCCTGCAAGAGCCTTCCTCCTTCGCCTTCGGGTAAGCGTGTTGTCGCCGTGGGCGGCTGCATCGCCCAGCGCGATGGTGAGGGCTTGCTCACCAACGTCGATAGCGTCAACGTCATTTTCGGCACCCATTCTATTGCGCACGTGGCTGAGCTTATCGCCGAGGCGTTTTTGGATGGTAAGCGCCATATCCGTACGAATGAGCATGAGGATACCGACGCCATGAGTATGCCGTGGCACCGCGAGACGCAATATCACGCTTGGGTGCCCATCATGACGGGCTGCAACAACTTCTGCACGTACTGCATCGTGCCGTACGTCCGTGGTCGTGAGAAGAGCCGTCCCTTCGAGGAGATTGTCGAAGAGGTGACAGGTCTGGTGCGTCAGGGCGTGCGCGAGATTACGCTGCTGGGCCAAAACGTTAACTCCTACGGTCGCGATCTCTTTGGCAAGCCGCGTTTTGCCGATCTGCTGCGCGCTGTGGGCGATACGGGTGTCGAGCGTATCTTCTTTACCTCTTCGCATCCCAAAGATCTGCTGCCCGAGACCATCGATGCTATGGCCGAGACGCCTGCCGTCATGCCGCAGCTTCACTTGGCCGTTCAGTCGGGTTCCACGCGCATCCTTAAAGAGATGAATCGTCGGTACACGCGCGAGGATTATCTGGGCCTGGTCGATCGTATTCGTAACCGTATGCCCGATATTGCGCTTTCGACCGACATCATCGTGGGCTTCCCTGGTGAGACCGAGGAAGACTTTGAGCAGACGCTCTCGCTTGCCGAGACGGTGCGCTATGCCCAAGCCTACACGTTTATTTACTCCAAGCGCGCCGGTACCCCGGCCGCCGAGATTTATGATCCCACCCCGCATGAGGTTATCCTTGAGCGCTTTAACCGTCTGGTCAAGGTTATCGAGACGACGGCACACGAGTTTAACCAGGGCGAGCTTCACACTGTGGTGCCTGCGCTCATTGAGGGCACGAGCAAGAAGAACGACGCTGTCCTTCTGGGCAAGAGCCCTAAGAACCAGACGGTGCATGCGCCGATTCCTGCTGGCTATAGCATCGATCAGCTTATCGGCAAGATCGTCGATGTTGATATTGATGTCGCCAAGACGTGGTATCTGTCTGGCTCCGTCGTGGGCGAGCCTCGCTAATGATTTCTCCTGGTGCAAGCCTTTCTGCTGTAGCGATTGTCGGTCCGACAGCGGTCGGAAAAAGCGATGTTGCCGACCGCCTGGCCGCTCGTCTATCGTCCGAAGTGTTGTCGTGCGACGCGATGCAAATCTATCGCGGCATGGACATCGGTACGGCCAAAATGATGCCCGAGGAGTGCTCGGCACCTCTGCGCCTTATCGATATCGTGGATCCCGGCGTCGCGTATTCTGCTGCGCTCTACCAGTCGGACGCCCGAGCACATGTCGAGCGTTTGCTTGGCGAGCAGCGTCTTCCGGTCTTTTGCGGCGGTACGGGCTTGTATCTCAAGGCCGCTCTCGATGAAATGGATTTTCCTTCGGGAGAACTCGAGGACGAACGACGCGTGGGCTATCAGGAGCTTGCCGAGCGCATTGGCGAGGAAGCATTGCATGCCCTGCTTGCCGAGCGCGACCCTGAATCAGCTGCCGTGATTCATCCCCATAACGTGCGTCGTGTGATTCGTGCGCTCGAGATGCACGATGACGGCGTGTCATATGCCCAGCAGAAGTCGAAATTCAGTGTTCCGCGCGAGCGCTATCATGCCTTGTGGTTTGGTCTGACGCGTAGCCGTGAAGTGCTGTATGAGCGCATTAACCTACGTGTCGACCTTATGTTTGAGCAGGGACTGGTTGATGAGGTCCGTGGCCTTATGGACCAGGGCCTGGGCGATGCGCTCACGTCGATGCAGGCAATTGGTTACAAAGAGATTATTGATGCCTTGCGTGGCGCTATTACCATGGATGAGGCCCGTGAGCTTATCAAGATGCGCTCACGTCGCTATGCCAAGCGCCAGCTATCCTGGTTTAAGCGTGACGATCGCATCGTGTGGTTCGATATGGATGAGTTTACGATCGATGAGGTCGTTGATGATATTTACCATCGCATCGAGGCTGCCTAATGGCTCGTTTCCCTTTGGTCCCCACGGCGCCTGAACCCGAGCGCGCCATCTTGGTTGGTGTTGAGTGGCACGATAACGCCTGGCCGCTCGACCGTTCGCTCGACGAGCTCGAGCGTCTAGCCCACACTGCTGGGGCCCAATGCGTTGCACGCTTGTCTCAGCGCCTGGTCAAGCCCTATCCCAAATCGTTTATCGGCTCCGGAAAGGTCGAGGAGCTGTGCGGTTTGGTGCATCGCATGGATGCGGATGTTGTTATCTTCGACGACGACCTGACTCCTTCACAGCAGTCCTATCTTGAGAAAGCCGTGGGCGAACCGGTCAAGATTATTGACCGTACGGCGTTGATTTTGGATATCTTTGGTCTGCATGCCCAGACGCGTGAGGGCCGCTTGCAGGTGCAGCTGGCACAGTTGCAGTACCTGTTGCCTCGTTTGCGAGGTATGTGGAGCCACCTTGCCAAGGAACAGACGCGTGGCGGTATTGGCTCGCGCTTTGGCCAGGGCGAAAGCCAACTCGAGGTCGACCGTCGTCTGATTCGCAATAAGATCGCTGCGCTTCGACGCGAACTGAAACAGGTTGAACAGCGCCGCGATGTGCAATCGAAAAGCCGTATTGAATCGCCAGCGTTTCGCGTTGCGTTGGCTGGCTACACCAATGCCGGCAAGTCGACGCTGCTTAATCGTTTGACGGGATCCACGGTACTTTCGCAGGATAAGCTGTTTGCCACGCTCGATCCTACAACGCGCTCGTACCGTTTGCCCGGTGGTCGTGGCATGACGATCACCGATACCGTCGGCTTTATTCAAAAGCTGCCACATGGCCTGGTCGACGCGTTTAAATCTACGCTTTCCGAGGTGCTCGGCGCCGATTTGATTCTTAAAGTTGTAGATGCTTCCGATGAGGATTATGAGCGTCAGCTCGAGGCGGTTGATCGTGTCCTTGATGAGATTGGTGCCGGTGAGCGCCTGACACTTACCGTGTTCAATAAAATTGATCTGCTCGATAGCGTCGATCGCTTGAGCTTTCGCCGGCGCTATCCCGAGGCGGTGCTGTTCTCGGCTCAGACGGGTGAGGGTCTTGATGACTTAGTCGACCGCATCGCTCGTGAAGCGGCCGCCACGGACGTGTTGCTTTCGGCCGATATCCCGTATCGAGAGGGCGCGTTAATCACGCTCGTGCACGAACAGGGAACCCTTCTGCACGAGGAATACCTCGAGGACGGCGTTCGTATTGTGGCAAAGCTTCCGGACCGTATCGCACCACGTCTTGAGCGTTACCGAACGGAATAAATCAGCTCCAGTACACCCAAGATAACCGGTTGATGAAGCAGGTAGAACGGCAGTGCATGGCGTCCGAGGCTTGCGAGCGCCGGGATGGGATTTTCATAGGCCCATGCTGGTGCCTCGCAGTTTGCTTTCTGAGCCGTGCGCGCGGCAAAGAAGCCTGTGAGGTACATAAATAAGAAGGGTATGAGCGGATAGTAATCACCGGAGACAAAGTCTGGACTTGGGAACCCCAGCCAAGCTAGATGGGGGATAGGGTAGACCGCTTTAGGAATGCTCCAGGTACAGGCAAAGAGTATGAGGCAAATCGTTATACCCCAAACTGCCGGTATTCTATCGAGAACCGGGCGCGCGAGTGCAACAATGGCGGTGCACGCCGCCATGCAGAAAATGATGCCGAAGTTCACCGAGTCATCGACTGAGACGAGCGTCGTTGCGACCCATACGACCAAAGCGGCTACGGCATATTTGGCGGCACGCTTGATGTTGTTGCGCGAGAGGGTGCACATCCAGCCGGCAATAAACAAAAATACCCAACTGATGCTGGCTCGCCAGATGTCTTGGAAGATGGTCTGGGTAAACCAGGGCATCTCCCAACCATATAGGTAGGCAAGGTCGTAGCAGGCATGAAATCCCGCCATCGACAGCATGGTAAACCCGCGAATGGTATCAAAGACCGTGATGCGTTTTTGCATTACGAAAACCGGCGCATCAAACCGACGACCTTGCCTAGAATCGTGGGATTTGTCGCGTAGATAGGCTCCATAGTGTCGTTTTCGGGCTGCAGGCGAACGCGTCCCTGCTCCTTATAGAATGTTTTGACTGTTGCGGAGCCATCGATCATGGCCACGACAATCTCGCCATTCATGGCGCTCTTCTGCTCGCGAACGATGATGTAGTCGCCGTTATAGATGCCGACGTTAATCATCGAATTGCCGTGGACCTCGAGGATAAAGGACCCCTGTTCTGTTGCGATCTCGGTTGGGATGGTAAAGGTGTCCTCGATATTCTGCTCGGCAAGGATGGGAATCCCTGCAGCGACACGGCCTACGAGAGGCAGCGATACAGTGCCGCGGGGCACCGTGGGCTCATCGGACTTCGAGATGGAGACGGAAGATCCGTCCTCGTCAAAGAGCTCGAGAGCGCGAGGTTTGGTGGCGTCACGCTTGAGCAGGCCGCGTGCTTCCAGCGCGGAGAGGTGCGCATGTACGGTGCTAGGGGAGGAAAGGCCCACAGCCGAAGCCATCTCGCGCACACTGGGCGGATAGCCCTTCTCCTGCTGATATTCCTTGATGAAGTCGTAAATTTGCTGCTGACGCTTGGTAATTTTGCGAGCCATCAGGGGTTCCTCTCTACCCATACCAAACAAATGTTCTATTTTTGCTTGACAGGAACAACTGTTCGAAGATAATAATAACCGAACACTCGTTCCCGCGCTAGACTTTTTTGTCCCCGCGGCTTGATAAAACAGTTCTCGTCAAAACAAACGAGAGGAGAACAGAATGAACGCAGCGGATATGGTCCAGGGAAACCTCGCTCTTAAGCTCGAGGCGCCCGCCACGCCTGCCTTTACGGTCGTGAAGGGCGGACGCTCTCATTTTCAGGCCGTGGCCACTAAGCCCGTTCGCACCCAGCGTGCGTCCGTTGCTTCGGCTCCTGTTGCCCTGAAGGCCTCGACGATTGTTGCTGTTGCTGTAGCATTCACCCTGTTCTTTGTGCTCGCCACGTCAGCCTTTTCTGCTCGTCACGCAGCATATGCCGATTCCGTAGCCAACGTCACCTACGAAACGGTTCGTGTGCAGTCTGGCGATTCTCTGTGGTCGCTTGCCCAGGAGCATCCCATCGATGGCCTTTCCACGCTGGAGACTTCCGACATGATTCGTAGCGTCAATCACCTCGATCGCGGCTCTCTTGATGCTGGTGCAGTTCTGAAAGTTCCGGCTCGTTCGTAAGATTTCGGCTCAGCCGCATGGTACCCTTGTTATCGTTTAAGAGGAGGTACCATGCGCTGTCCCAAATGCGGCAAGGCACATACCCGCGTTGTCGATTCCCGTATGCAGGAGTCGAACAACACTATCAAGCGCCGTCGCGAATGCTGTTCGTGCAATTATCGTTTTACGACGTTCGAGCGCTGCGAAGATCCCATCGAGGTCATCAAATCCGACGGTTCAAAGCAGCGGTTCGATCGCAACAAGCTGCTGGTCGGCCTGATGCGCGCCACGATTAAGCGCGATATCGACACGAAAAAGCTCAACGAGATCATCGATGATATCGAGGTGGAGTTGCGTTCGCGTACGCTGACGGCTGTTACGTCCCACGAACTGGGCGATATGGTGCTCAAGCGCCTGGCCAAGATCGACAAGGTGGCATACATTCGCTTTGCCTCGGTCTATCGTGATTTCAAAGACGTCGACGAGTTTTTGCAAGAGCTCGACAAGCTAAGGTGATTTCATGTCCAACATTACCGTTAACATTAAGCGTCTCGATCCCACGGTCGAGCTTCCCAAATACGCTCATCCCACAGATGCCGGCCTTGACCTCCGTGCCAACGAAGACTGCACCCTCAAGCCCTTTGAGCGACGTTTGGTCTCCACTGGCTTGGCCATTGCGCTGCCCGATGGCTACGCCGGCTTTGTCCAGCCCCGCAGCGGTCTAGCCATTAAGCAGGGCCTGTCTATAGTCAACACACCTGGTCTCATCGACGCCCACTATCGAGGCGAGCTTAAGGTCATCCTCATCAACCTAGATCCCACCAACAATATCCAGATCAACAAAGGCGACCGCATCGCCCAACTCGTCATCCAAGAAGTCCCTACAGTCAATCTCGTAGAGGTAGACGAACTAGATAAAACCGACAGAGGCAACGGAGGCTTCGGCTCCAGCGGCGTCGCCTAGTTGCTTCTGTTCGCTCACCCGTGGGAGGGCCCTATATATCAGCCCGTGCTCAAACATTCTCGTGGGGCACTCGTATCCCTCCCGCCTGCCTCTCACACATATCATTCCATGCTCAAACATTCTCGCTTCGCAGGGGCGCATGGATCCCGTTTTCGCCTGAACCCCATACATATCATCCCGTGCTCAAACATTCTCGCTGCGCTGCGAAACTGCGCGCGGGACGATATGTATGGGGCTCAGGCGAAAGGGCTACATGCTTGAGATAAAACAATCTTTCTGGTTAGCCGACGCGATAAAGGGACGCCCCCTTTGTCGCGTCGGCTAACTGTATTTATAATTTCCGGTTTCGCCTTTGCAGGTTCTTGTGGAGGGGAATCTGGTGTAGCTGCTAGTACGTAAACGCAGCTTACCTGTGGGAGGCCCCTATATATCGTTCCACGCGCAGTTTCGCAGCGCAGCGAGAATGTTTGAGCATGGAATGATATATAGGGGCCTCCCACAGGTAAGCGGACAGTCCAATGCTAGCGGATATGCGCGGGTTTTCCGCCCCAGTAGAAGCGGCAGAAGGCTCGTTTGCGCTTTTGGGGCTTTCCTGCAAGCTCCATGGTTGCGATGGCGATATCCTCGGCTGCGCGTGGACGGCGCAGCACTTCGCCGTTAATGAGTAGTGCCTTGAGCGATTCGGGATGATCGTGGAGATGGCGCAGTGTCACGATGAGCTCGCGTGCGGTCGTGACATGCATGCTGGCGCCCATGCCGGTGAGCATGGTGGTGTTGGCCTTTTCCTGGCCATATGACTTGCCCAGCAGAATCATCGGCAGGTGTGCGCACAGGCATTCGGTAACAGTGAGTCCGCCCGATTTGAGAATTGCTAGGTCACAGCCGTGCATAAGCGCTGCCATGTCATCGACGTAGTCAAGAACCGTGACGTTCTCGAGTTTCATGGCATCGAAAAGCGTTTTGAGACGGGTGGCATATTCGGCATCCTTGCCCGGCAAAAAGACAAAGTGCATGTCCTCGAAGCTGCGCAGGAAGGGGAGGGTGCGGTCCATCTCCGCGCGAAAGCGAACGTACGGTTGAGGCAAACTGGCGCCGGCCATCACCAGCACAACGAGCTTGTCTGTGGGGAGATTGAACTTCTCGAGTTCTTCCTCGCGGTTGTAGTCCGTATCAAATCCGGCGCGAATGGGGATTCCCGTAATGCGGATTTTGGCCTCGGGAACCTTACGGGGCCGGAGTGTTTCGGCCATAAACTCGTTTGCCACACAGAATAGGTCGGTGTCCTTATGGGGCCACCAGCCCTCGACCTCGTAATCGGTCGGTACGCAAATGACGGGATAGTCGATGCCCGTAATGACGCGCGCGCCGACGGCGACGTTGGCTGCCGTGATATGTGTGGCGACCACGGCAATGGGCCTGCGATTCCGAATGTATTCATTAAATGCGGGAAACATGATGCGTGACCATGCCGTGCCGCCGCCCCAAAGCAGGTGTCCTGTAAGGGTATAACGCCAGGTCAAGTCATAAATTGGGCGCGTAGCGCCGGTAAACGAGGCGGCCGTTTTGTTGCCGTCGAATTTTATGCGTCCAAAATCAAGGATATCGAGCACTTCAATCTCAACATCCTCTGGGATGCCATTGGTGCCGCGGATGATGTCGAATGCCTGCGCAATCGCATTTGCGGCGGCCTTGTGGCCCGAGCCGACCGAGGCGTGCACGATAGTCACGAGAGGTTTTTGCTGAGCCAAGAGCGTGGTTTGTTCCGATTGGGGAGTGCTGTGCGTGAGCAGGGGAGCGTCGTCGCTCGTCTGCGTCTGATCCATCGATATCTCCCCTTCATCTTTGTTTCACAGAGAATCATTGTAGTGCATGAGTGTCACGTTCGCATAAATTTGGGTATGAGCGCAAAGAACGCCAATCTTTCGACAGGAGGTCTCTTCATGACTACTCATCAGCCGATCGATGTTGCGATTATCGGCGGCGGGCCTGCGGGCTATGCTGCAGCCATTTACGCGGCGCGCGCCAACCTAACGACGACCGTGATTGAGCAAGGTATGTCGGGAGGACAGATCGCCACAACCAATGAGGTCGAGAACTATCCGGGCATTCCGCTCTTGAGTGGCGCCGAACTCGGCGAGCGGTTTCAGCAACATGCAGAGGGCCTGGGAGCACAGGTTACATGGAGCATGGTTACGGGTATCGATTACGATGCGGATGCGGCGCTGTTTACGGTGCATCACGATATGGGCGATACGCTGGCCTCGAGCGTTATCGCTTGCATGGGTGCCACGCCGCGATCTGCTGGTTTTGTTGGCGAGGATACGTATCGCGGTCGTGGCGTTTCTTATTGCGCGACGTGCGATGGCATGTTCTTTCGCGGTAAACAGGTCTTTGTCATCGGTGGCGGTAATGCTGCCTGTGAGGAAGCCCTGTTCTTGTCAGAAATCGCCAGCAGCGTGACCATCGTCTTGCGCCGCGATCAGTTCCGTGCCCCCGATGGCGTGGTTCAAAAGGTGCTCGCAAAAGATAATATTTCAGTTAGGTACCAAACTAGTATCGTGGAACTATCGGGCGAGGCCATGCCCATGACTATTATGTTTAAGGAAAACGCTACCGGTGAAACCTATTCCGAGTCCTTCGATCCCGGCTCGTTTGGTATCTTTGTCTTTGCTGGCACACAGCCCCATACCGAGCTTGTAGAGCATCTGGTTGAACTGGCGCCCGACGGCGGTATTTTGACCGACGAATCGATGGCAACCCGCACGCCTGGCTTATTTGCTGCTGGCGATATCCGTTCCAAGCGTTTACGCCAAGTTGTGACAGCTGTTTCGGACGGAGCCATAGCCGCTACCAGCGCATACGCTTTCTTACGCGGATAAGTACGATAATATATCTTATGTAAGGTTGTTATCTTCAAACAAAGTGGTTGGGCAGTGCATCAATGTGCTGTCCAACCACTTTTACTTAGCGGCTATGTGATATGCAAAACTAGATAACCTAGAATACAATATAGATAACGAACGGAGGATCCTTATGAACCACGTCAAACATGTTATCCCGATGTCCGATACATCGGTCAGCATTAAGCCGGAGGATATTCAGCCGACGGTGCTGCCGGATGCATTTATTCAGTCCGATATGGTGGGTAAGCTCAACGCTTTGAGCCTGCCACGCTATGACCAGCTGCCCAACGTAACGCTCTATCGCGATCAGGTTATTGAATATGTTGCGCTGTGGATGGAGCCGCTTTCGATTTGCGTTGAGCAGCCCGTTATCACACCATCGATGATCAATAACTACGTGAAGGTCGGTCTCGTTCCTGCTCCGGTTAAAAAGCAGTATGGCCGTGAGCAGATTGCGCGTCTCATCGCCATTTGTATCTTTAAGCAGGTGCTGCCCATCGCTGCGGTTCAGGCACTCTTTAATATTCAGCGCTTGAGTTACGACGCTCCGACTGCTTTCGATTATGTAGTCGATCAACTTGAGGCATCGATTCGTGCGGCGTTTTCCGTCGAGCAGACTCCCGTGCCCGATACCGCCCATCAGGTCACGCGCGAGTCGCTGCTCGTGCGCAGTGCGGTATCGTCCTTCGTTTCGAAGGCATACCTGATGAGCTACCTTAAGTTTAATGGGTTTAATAGCTAATCGAGGCATAAGACGGGCGGGATAAAGAGCCATTGGCCCCTTATCCCGCCCGTGCGTTTGTCTAGTTGGAAATTATCGGCCCGAAGCCACGCCCATGCCGTAGCCGATGATGAGGCCGTGCATCTCGGCATAGTATGAATCTAGCCCGTTACAGGGCATGATGATAGTCTTGGAGCCTGGCCAGCGCTCCGCAATTCGGCTGGCAAGTGCCTGGGCGCCTACCTCATTCTCGACGTGGTCGATAACGACCTCGCCGCCAGTAAAGCCTTCGGCCTCCATGGTGTCGACAATCTTGGTGAGCATCTTCTTTTCGCCGCGGGTGTGACCAACGAGTTCAATTTTGCCCGCTTCGCTCGCCGTGCCCAAAATGCGGATATTGAGCTTATTAGCAATAACGCCGGCCGCCTTAGGGATACGTCCGGCCTTCGCAAGGTTCTCGTAATTACACAGGCTAAAGAGAATCTTGCTGTTCTGCTCGAGGCTATCGAAGTAAGCGCAGGCGTCCTCAAAGGAGGCTTCCGGGTTGCTTGCAAGATAACGATCAAACAGCAGGAAGATCAAATCCATCTTGCCACCTGCGGCTCGCGAGTTAACTAAATGAATCTGACGGTTTGGCTCTTCGGCAAGTACCATATCGCGTGCCGTGGCCGCGGCATTGTAGCTCCCCGAGACGCCCTCGGAGATGGGCATGCAGATTGTCTTGTCGGCAAGCTTAAAGAGTTCGGCCCACTCCCCTACGCTTGGGCAGGCGCTCGAAGAAGCGCTCGACTCCGCCTGCACGGCGCAATTGAGCTCGTGAACGTCGAGCGTGAGGTCATCGACAAACTCGCGCTCCCCCACTCGGATCTTAAGGGGTGCAAATGCAAAGGTGGTATGAGGTGCGGTTGGCTGCCAATCGCGAAGATTGCAGCTCGAATCGGAGATAAGCGCCCAGCTCATTGAGGGTCCTTTCTACTTGTTCCTCAACAATTATAGCCGTCTTTTAGAACGATTGGACGGCTATCTAGTTTTGAATACTAGATAGCCGTGCTGATCTTAATGCAAACGGTAGGGGCAAAAAGAATGGGCCTCGCGACTTAAGATCGCGAGGCCCACGTTCGTTCGCTGTTGTAATAAATTAGTAGCGAACGAAAATGTAATTGTTGTTCATGCCAGCGGCAACGGAGCTGATGATAACGCCCGTCTTGTAGTCGGAAGCATGGATCATCTGGCCGTTACCAATGTAGATGCCGGTGTGGTAAGAGTTAACCACGACGTCACCAGGCTGGGGATCGGACACGCGGGTCCAGCCCATGAAGGTGCCCGTGGTGCCAAGGCGGCAATAACGGCCGGTGAGGCAGTAGCTTACAAAACCGGAGCAGTCAAAGCTGTTCGGTCCAATGCCGCCCCAAGAATAAGCATAACCGAGCTTGCTGTAGGCGCGCGAAACAACGGTACCACCGTCAACGGACTGGCTCGGTGCGGAAGGCGTCGGAGCCGGAGCGGGCGTCACGGGCTGCGGCGTGGGGGCAGGAGCGGGCGCAGGCGCAGGCGTATTGCCGCCACCATTGTTGGTCGTGCCGCCACCATTATTGGTGTTCTCGGTCGTACCGGCGGTGTCGTTGCTCACCGTGGCCTTTTCGGCAGTACTGGCATTGATGCCAGCCTGCAGCGCGGCGTTGGCCTCGGCCTCGGCAGCAAGCTCGGCCTGCAACTGAGAATCCAGGGAGTTCACGACACTCTGAGCCTCGGCCTGCTGGGCGTTGAGCTCGTCGACTTTCTTTTGCGTGGCGGCGACGTTCTTCTCCTGCTCGGCCTGCTTATCGGTGAGCTGCTGCTTAAGGTCCTTGACATCCTGAATGGTCTGGGCCTGCTTGTCGGAAACCTTGCCGTAATAGAACAGACGGTTGAGCATGTCGCCCAGATCGTCGACGCCCGTCAGAACCTGAAGGAGACTCAGACCGCCGGTCTTGTACTCACCGGCAACGTAGCTCGAAAGCTTTGCCTGGCCCTCGGCAATCTCTTGCTGCTTTTGCGTGATCTCGCCTGCAGTCTGATCAAGCTCCTGCGTCTGTGCGGAGAGTTCTTCATGAATTTGCTGGGTCTGCGTGCCGATCTGCTCGAGTTTGGTACGAGCAGCGGCAAGGTCGGATGCGGTATCGGCATAGGCCGGAGCCGCGAGGCCCAGGCCCAAAACACAAGCGAGGGTTGCCGTAGCAGCGCAGCGTGCCATGTTTTTGTGCGTATTTGCTGTGCGCATGGAGCTTCCTTTCCGGTATCTAAGGGTAGCGGCTAGTCCACCGTTACCAGGCTAAAGAGCTCGACGTCCTCGTTGGAAGGCGTGAGCTTCTTGCGCGGGTTGAGAAACGCAAGCTCGAGGATACAACCGTAACCCACAAGCTTTGCGCCCATATATCGCACCAGTTTACCTGTTGCCTCGACGGTTCCGCCCGTCGCGACCAAGTCATCCAGAATCAACACGGTATCTTTAGAGGTAATGGCATCGGCGTGGATCTCGATAGAGTCGGTGCCATATTCGAGCTCGTAGCTCTCGCTTACCGTCTTGCGCGGCAGCTTGCCCGGTTTGCGTGCGGGCACAAAGCCAGCGCCCAGGGCGACGGCCACGGGCACGCCGACCATAAAGCCGCGAGCCTCGGGACCCACGACCTTGGTGATGCCCATGCCGGCAAAATGCTCGGTCAGGGCATCTACCATGGCCTTTAGCGCCTCGGGATTACCAAAGAGCGGCGTGATGTCCTTAAAGACGACTCCGGGCTCGGGATAGTCGGGGATGTCGACGATGTGAGATTCGAAGTCGTACATGGCATGACCTTTCATGGATTGCCGGGTGGACGGCGGTTATTTACCCGCGTTAGCAGACAGGCTATGCGAGGGGACGACGACCTTGGAAGGATGCACGAGCGACTCGTCCTTCGCGGCAACCGCGGGAACGCTTGCCTCTTCGCTTTTGGCCTTGGTTGACTCGGAGCGTGCGATCTCCTCGTCGAGGGCATCGATATCGGCATCCTCCACCACGGCGTTGAGTGACTCAAATACGCGGTTCTTGAGCAGAGCGGTATGGACGCCCTCGGTGAGGTCATGCAGTTTCTTAAATGCGCGCTCGAGCTTGGCATCGCGCTCGTCGTCGGAAGTATCCATACCGAGCATGCTTACGAGCACCTGCTCAAACATCGAGGACTCGCGGTTTGCGGACGATACGTACTGGCGCAGGTTGCGCGGCTCGATATGGAAGCGCGAAAGCTCGGAGCAATAGCGGATGATCGGGAAATCGCGGCCATCGACAAGCTCGCGATTCTGCGGACTCTTGATGATGCGAATGAGGTCGTTTTCGGCCAGGGAGCGGATAAACGAGATCTCAACACCGAGCATATCGGGGATGGTCTCGATAGGATGCAGCTTTTGCTTGGTCTCCTTGGGCTCCGTCTTGAGCGGAACGTCGGACAGCAGGCCCACCTCGTAAGCGAGCGTAGACAGGTCCGTGGCGTTTTCCAGGCGCTGCTTGATCACATTGAGCGGCATGTAGCGAGTTTTCTGCAGATGCAGAATGACCTCCAGGCGGTCAACGTCCTCCTTGGAGTACTGACGATAGCCCTTAGGCGTGCGATGAGGGGTGATGAGCCCCTCATCTTCGAGAAATCTAATTTTTGAGTTCGAAAGATCGGGGTATGCGCCTCGAAGTAAATTGACGACCTGGCCGATACTCAGATAATTGCGTTCGGCCATGCCCTACTCACCGGTTTCGATGCGCTCCGGCGTGCTCTCGTGATAGATGAGCGTAAACGTACCGATCTGGACTGAAGAGCCATCGTGCAGCGGTGCGCCGTTGACGATGGCGCCGTCAACCCACGTACCGTTGAGCGAGCCCAGGTCCTCGATGCGGGCACCCAGACCCTCGCGAATAATGCGCGCGTGGCTACGCGACACGGTCATGTCGTTGAGGAAGATGCCGTTGGCGGGATCGCGGCCGATGGTGGTCACATTATCCTCGAGCTCAAAGGCTGCACCGGTTTGAGGGCCTTTGACGATAGATAAGACGGGTGCGGTGATGTGCACGTTGGCCATGAGGTCGGGAACGGTGACATCACTCGAAGGAACGCGGAAAACGCAGGTGGCGTCTGAGGCCTTATCGTTCTGAGGCATATTGTTAACCATGTTGTCCATGACAACCCCTAACTTAACGCGGACATGCCGCAAAGAATGAACTGTACGTAATCATACCCCAACGACTTAGTCTTCGATTTCGGGGTTAAGAAAGTCGATGTCTTCGTCCTCGGGATGCGCGACAGCCTGTTTAATGGCCGCTCCACCCTTAATGGAATAGATGACAGCGGTGAGCATGGAGAAGATGACGCCGCCGTACACAAAGAAGATGCCAAGCGGTACCGGGCTGCCGTTGAGGCCCGGGAAGGCCGTGAACGTAGCGGGCAGCAGATGCCAGCCATCTACAGTGGGAAAGCCCAACAGCATGAGCGAGAAGCCGGTCATGAGCAGCGCCGTCGCAATCTTGCCGGGAAAGACGACGTCGATGGGGCGGCGGTGATAGTGGCGTACGATGAGCGTTCCGATACCAAGGTAGATATCGCGACCAATGATGAGCACGCAGACCCAGATGGGAAGCTCGCCGCGGACCACCAGGCCCAGTACGCCGGTAAATAGCAGCGCACGGTCGCAGATGGGATCCATAACCTTGCCGAGCCACGAAACCGTTTTGGTCATGCGGGCAATCTGGCCGTCCATCCAGTCGGTGGAGGCCGCGATGGCATAGATGACGATGGCGACGACACGGTTGTTGTCCGTCACAAACAGGTACAGGAAGACCAGCGTGAGGATCAGGCGCGTGAAGGTAATGAAATTGGAGATCGTGAAGATCTTATTCGACGGGTAATCGGAAGTGCCGATAAGCTCCTTTTTGATCTTCTTTTTGATGCCCACAGGACTCCCCCGCTGGTAAACGACAAAACTTTCGATACTATACCCGTTCTGGCGATGTCTATCCAGCGCGAGCATAGAGAGTCCAGACATGAGGACGGTATCGGACGGGATTTCTATCGCTTTTGTGTACATCAGCCACCAAACATACCAAACATGTCTTTTTTGGAGGCTGGTGTACAGGTTTTTGTTGCGCAGACGAATTAAGGGGGAAAGTCGTTGATTCTTCGATGCTTTAAGTAATTGATTTTAAACAAAAAAGTCAGGCACTAAGTGCGCGCCATGGGCACCTCCGTCCTTGTTATCGCGATAAACATGCCATGAGTGGCGTACGGGTCGAGAAGGGTTGGCGCCAAAAGAGCCCAACTGCCGTTACGGCTTCGTTAGAAACGCGCTTCATCATGGATGGTGAACCCGAAAGGTAAGGCGCGCGGGCACGGTGGCTCGGCCCGCGCGCCCGGAAGAGAAAGGATAAACCCATGGGTTACATGCTCGAGACGCGCGGGCTCACCAAGCGCTTCGGCCGCGGCGACCAGGCGCAGGACGCCGTGGCCGACGTGAGCCTTCATATCCGCGAGGGCGAGGTGTACGGGCTGCTCGGCCCCAACGGCGCCGGCAAGTCGACAACGCTCAAGATGATCTGCGGGATGCTGCGGCCGACGGCCGGGGAGATCCTCTTTGCCGGGCACGCCTGGCGCCGCGAGGACCTCTACGCAATCGGCAGCCTCATCGAGGAGGCGCCGCTCTACCCCAACCTCACCGCGCGCGAGAACCTGCGCGTGCGCACCACGCTGCTGGGCCTTCCCGAGAGCCGCGTAGATGAGGTGCTCGCCGCCGTGGACCTCGCGGACACCGGGAAGAAGCGCGCCGGGCGCTTCTCGATGGGCATGCGGCAGCGCCTGGGGCTCGCGCTGGCGCTGATCGCCCGGCCACGCCTGCTCGTGCTCGACGAGCCCACCAACGGCCTCGACCCCATCGGCATCGAGGAGCTGCGCGACCAGATCCGCGGCTTCGCGGCGGCGGGCACGACGGTGATCGTCTCGAGCCACATCCTCCCCGAGGTGCAGCAGATGGCGGACACCATCGGCATCATCTGCGGGGGGCGCCTCGCCTACGAGGATGCGCTTCGGCCCGGGCAGGACCTCGAGGAACTCTTCATGGGCGTCTGCCGGGAGGGGCGTCGAGCACGCGGGGAGGTGGCGGCATGACGGGCGAGAAAGGCGGCCTGCTCGCGGGCCTGCGCGCCGAGGCCCTGAAGTCGCGCCACGCGGCACCGGTTCGCCTGGCCGTGCTCATGGCGCTGCCGATGCCGCTGCTCGGCGCGATGCCCTACCGGGGCGTGCAGATCTTCAGCGCGTGGAACTACTGGTACGCGCTCTTCCTGCCCGTGGCCCTCTCGCTCGTGGTGGCGTGCGTCGCGCGGGCGGACGCTCGCACGCGGATGCGGGGGCTTCTGGGCCTGGGCTTCCCGCTCGGGCGCGCCTGGTGGGCCAAGGCGCTCTGGTGCCTCGCGCTCTGCACGCTCTCGAACCTCGTGGTCTTCGGCATCTACCTTGCGGGATCGGCGTTCACCTCGCAGGGCCTCACGGCCGCGGGCACGCTCACGATGCTCCTCTGCGCGCTCGTCAACACGGTGACCGTGGCGTGGATGATTCCCGCAGGGCTCTTTCTCACGGCGCGGCTCGGCATGCTCGCGGGCATCTTCTGCCCGCTCGCCGCGCAGCTCGTGGGCGGGTTCGCCTGGTCGCTGATGCCGCTGCCGCAGCTCTTTCAGCCGTCGGCGAGCATGGTCATCCCCACGAGCTTCATCCCCGTGCTGCCGAGCGGCGAGCCACTCGCGGCGGACATGGCGCTCGGTGGGGCGCTCACGGCGGACGGCATGCTCACGCTGGCGGGCCTTGCGGTCTGCGCGCTCGCGTTCGCCGCGCTCACGGCGGCGGGCGCGGCCTGGTTCGCGCGCTCCGAGGAGAGGTGATGGCCGTGACACGACTCTCCGACCCGACTCCGCGCATGACTCTCCCGCGGGCCCTGCTCTCCGAGGCCCTGCGCCTGGCGCGCTCCCCGCTCGCGGCGGTGCACCTCGTCTGCGGCCTGGCAGCCGGTCTTGCCTGCGGCGAGTACTTCTCCATAACCCGATGGGACCCGGCGCTGGGCGCGGACGCCTACGCCCAGTTCCTCGGCGCCCTCATGCCGCTCATGTCCGCCATCGTCTGCGGGCTCGCCGTGGACGAGGAGCGCGCTGCCGGGCGCCTCGCCAACCTCACGGCGGTCCCCTCGCGCGGGCGCGCCGTCGCGGCGAAGCTGCTCGCCCTTGCGGCGCTCGGTGCCGCCGCGCTGGCCGTGGCGATCGGCGTGTTCGGGGCCGCGCTCGCCGTCGCCGGGCGCCTGCCGCTCGGGCCCGCTCCGCTTGCGGCCGCCTGGGCGGGCATCGTGCTGGGCAGCCTGCCCCTCTACGCGCTGGGGCTCGGCGTGGCCCTGCGCCTCGGCCGCAACGCCGCCATCGGCGCCGGCGCGGCGGGGGTGCTCCTCGCGTTCTTCTCGGTGGGCGGACTTGCGCACGGCCTCATGACCGGCGAGCTCACCGGTGCCCTGGCGACGCCCCTGAGCTGGGTGCCGCTCGCCTGGCCCGCGCGCCTGGGGTCGCTCGGGGTGGAGGCCTTCATCGACGCCGCACGCGCGGCGGGCCCTCTCCTCATGACTGCGCTCGCTGGCCTCGTGCTCGCCCTGGCAGCCGCCGCCGTCCTTCTGGCCTGGTTCTGCCGCTTCGAGGACGGGAGGGCAGATGAGTAGGAAGCCGCTCGCCGCCGTGCTCGCCCTCCTCTCCGCAGCGCTCGTCCTGGGCGGGAATGCCCTGCTCGACGCCGGCTGGGGGTCGGCGCTGCACTCGATCGCCGACCGCGTGCTGCCCAACCCTGAGATCACCATGTGGGCGCCCGCGCCCGCGGCTGCGCGCGGGGCTCTAGACCGCTGAGCGCGGCGCAAGTACAATGCAACGGGAGTTTCAGGAGGTCGAATATGGCGAGGATACTGGCAGTGGATGATGAGCGGGCGATCCTCGACGCGCTCGCGCGCGTCCTCGGCCGCGACGGCCATGAAGTCGTCAAGACAGCGGACCCGACGGCGGTCCCGGGGATGGACCTCTCGCGCTTCGACCTCGTGCTCTGCGACGTCATGATGCCGGGGCTCGACGGCTTCGAGCTCGTGCGGCAGATACGTCCGGACTTCGACGGGCCCATCGTCTTCCTGACCGCGCGCGTGGCCGAGGAGGACGCCGTGGCCGGCTACGGCCTGGGCGCCGACGACTACGTCCGCAAGCCCTTCGGGGCCGCGGAGCTGCGCGCCAAGGTCGCGGCCCATCTACGCCGTGAGCGCCGGCCGCGCTCGCACGCCCTCTCCTTCGGGGAGGTGCGGATCGACCTCGGGGCGCGCGACCTCGCCGTGGGCGGCGAGGCCGTGCCGCTCACGCCCACCGAGTACGCCATCTGCGAGTACCTCGCCCGCCACCCCGGGCAGGTCATGAGCCGCGCGCAGATCCGCGAGGCGGTGCTCGGCTGGGAGAGCGACGCCGACGACGCGGCCATATCCATGCAGGTCAGCCGCGCCCGGAGGAAACTCTCCGAGGCCGGCGCCGATCCGATCGCGACCGTCTGGGGGATGGGGTACAAGTGGCAGCTCTGAGGACCGGGGCGCGAGGTCGCGGGGGCATGCCGCTCTCCTTCGTCATCGCGCGCTACTTCGCCTACGCGTTCGCGGCGGTCGCCACGGCGTGGCTCGCCTCGTTCATGGCGCTCTCCGCGGCGATCGACGCGGGCTTCGTCTACGAGGCAAGCTGGGGGCCGGCCAATGTGCGCGAGGTCGCGGAGGGCCTGGCACGCGACGGCGTCTGCGGGCAGCAGGACGTGCCGACGGCGTACCGCTACCTCATCCTGAACGAGGACGGATACGTGCTGATGACAGACCTCGAGGGCACGCGGCTCGAGGACGCGACGGAAATGGCCCGTGCGGCACTCGCCGCGGATCCGGGCACAGTGGAGATTGAGGGCGGGGGCTCGGGCCTCACCTACGCCGCGTTCCCGCTCAAGGGCGGCGGGGCCTGCGCACTCGCCAGCGAGTACCTGCCGCAGTGGGTCTCGCGCGACCTCGCCGGCCTGCTTCCCGACCCGCAGAGCCTCATGCTCGTCGGCGCCGCTGCGGGCAGCGCGCTCGCGCTCGCGCTCGTGGCGCGCCGCGCGAGCCGCGTGATCTCGCGCAAGATGGCGCCGCTCGCGGAGGCGGCGGGGCGCGTCGGCGCGGGGGATCTCGACTTCGCGGTCGGCAGCACCAACGTGCGCGAGGTGAACGATGTCCTCGCCGCGATGGACGCCATGCGGGCCTCCCTCGCCGAGTCGCTCGAGGCCCGCTGGGCCGCGGAGCGGGGGCAGCGCGAGCAGGTGGCGTCGCTCGCCCACGACCTCAAGACGCCGCTCACCGTGCTGCGCGCCAACGCCGACTTCGTGGCGGAGGAGCTGGAAGACGAGAAAGACGCCGAAATCGCGGCCGCCGCGCGCGACATAGCCGGCGGTGTCGAAAGGCTCGACGGCTACGTGCACCTGCTCATCGAGGCCTCACGCGGGTCCGGCGGGGCGGAGAGGGCCCCCATGCGGCCGGCCGAGCTCTGCGAGCAGGTTCTCGCCGAGGCCGCCCAGATCGCCCGGGCGCGAGGCGTGGCGCTCGACGCGGCCACGGGCCCCGCTGTCGCGGGCGCGCCCGAGGCCGCGCTCGACAGAACCGCCCTGGCGCGAGCCGCCGCGAACCTCGTGGCCAACGCCGCCGAGCACGCGCGCTCGCGCGTGGCTGTCTCCTGCGACGTCGAGGGCGGCCATCTCGTCATCGAGGTTGCCGACGACGGACCGGGCTTTTCTCCCGCCGCCCTCGAACGCGGCTGCGAGCGCCTCTTCACAGACGACTCCTCCCGCTCCTCGCGTGACGGAGGCCGCCACTACGGGCTCGGCCTCCACGTCGCCTCCGAGGCCGCGAGCGCCCACGGGGGCTCCGTCTCGCTCGCCAACAGCCCCTCGGGCGGCGCGGTGGCCACCATCGCGGTCCCCCTGTGCGGGGCCTGACGAATCAGGCCCTCACACTGGCATACCTCGCAACCAAACGCTTCCCGGATAATTCATGAGGCCGTACTCGTATTCGAGCCTGCCTATCTCTGCGGCAAGCGCCTCCGTCATGTAGAAGGTTTTCGTGCGGCCCGTCGACTTCGCCAGGCGGTCGTACCTGTTCGCGAGGTCCTCGGGGGTTCTCAGGGCTGCGGTGGCGGTTGCCATGATGCACCTCCCGGTTAGATGTAATACGTGTATTACTTTCTATCACATCACCCGAACCCCGCACCGGCGTTCGGTCGTATCTGCTTTTTTACCTTACATTTTGTCAACCGGCCCATGCTCGGCTTGTTCAGCCGGATTAAATCAACTGTTAAATCAATCCAGGCCTGTAGGGGGCGGTGGAAATCTTTCGAGGACTGGGGGCGCCGTCCCTGGGTCGGCTCCTCGATGGCCGCGGCTGAATTCCCCTGCCATCGGCTGCGTGGGTTCCGGCACGGGGCTCTGGCGCTGCTCGAACTGGGCGCAAGACTCGGCTGTTGGTCGTACCGGACGGCATACGTTTTGAGACCGGCAAGCTGATGCCGGCTCGAGGACAGCGGCCCGGTGCACCGGGCCGATCGATAGCGGTCTCAGGTTCACAGCGCAGCTTCTCAGGGCTCGCATATATAGGAAGACTTGATTGGCAATCGATTTTAATGAAGTCGGCAGCGCATGTCAGAGTTTTCAACAAATTTAACATGCCACCCTTTATATCCGCACGCGCGTAATTCAACTCATAAGGACCGGCTATCCCTTACCTGTGACACAATCTCAAACGCACAGAACAGAATCATCAGTCCAATCATCGCATAAGAGGCAGCCGAACCTTCAAGCACTATTCCACAAAGAACAATCTCCGCGCCGCCAATAAGAACTGTTATCAGGCGCTCTGCCTTTTTGCTCTCGCCGCTCGCATAAAAAGGCGGCAAAGCGCACAAGATCACATATAGCCCGGGAAGGGAATACAGGATCGATAGTCCAAGCCCCCCATCAACCGCAGTGTTTTGCGTAAGAATCAACTGAACCCAAACGGCAATTATCACTGAGCAGGTTGTCGATAAAAGAAGACTAGAAATATAGCACGCAACAAAGTCCCGTCGCATTCGAACAGAGAAATCCGCGAACTCTCTTCGCCGCGTGGAAACAATAAGGTACACAGAAATTGCAATAGAACCAATCAGAGAAAACAGCGGAACAACCAGCAATTCAAGCTTATTACCCCATCGATCAACCACACCCCCACTCCAATGAGCGGGAATTGTATCAGGGAGGACTGACCAAGCCGCCCATAGAATCAGGAATGGAAGAATAGAGAGGATGAAAGATGATAATTGCCGTTTGGGTTCAGTTG
>CANNOC010000024.1 GCA_947507155.1 uncultured Collinsella sp.
TGGCGCTCGGTATTATTGGCGCAATCGCGATAGCGATTACCGCCGTTGTTTCTTTAAAAATGGTAGGAATACATGTCTCCAAGAATTGATATATCGATTGACGAGCTGCCCGAAGCGTCGAGCCTTCTTGATGGACATGACTATTCGTCACAAATCATTCAGCGTATCGCCAGGGTTCCAGTAATACTCGATGCATCGGGATGCCCTCATTCCCCTTTTTTCGAAGTTGAATATGATGACAGGACGATTAGGTTTACAAGTCAAGCAAGTTAATAATCTATGTGGTCAATATAATACCGTTGAACCCGCATATCGATACCGCTCAGCCATTCGCCTCGCCCCCGTCGCACGTATCTTCATCCGGTCTGTTACTTTTAATCTAACGATTCTTTGAGGAACGTAGGTGCTTCTGAATGTACTGTCGACTTCTTCTCAAACTAATCCTAAGAGACAAGGCCGTATGGATTTGTACGCTCGTTCTCGCTGCAGCCTTTTCCGTCCCCATTGCGTTCAATTCACCCATCTACGGGCCCTTCTTTATGAAGCAGGGCATGCAGGGCTTTGTCGACGCATTCAATACGCGCGCGCCCCAGGCCAGCGGCACAGACCTATCGCCAGAGCAGCAAGATGACGCTGAGCTTGCAAGATACGCGAACGCCGCCCTCGCCGCTCAAACCGACGCCGCCTTTCTCGACTCTGCCGAGAGCTACTACGCGCTCATGGACGAGGGCTTCCAATCCGGGTCCATCGTGGGGGACCAGGAGACCAATGACGCAGCGCTCGCATATTGCCGCGCCCTGAGCAGCTCCGGCATCACGGATATCCCGGCCTCCGCAAACGACCTGCCATTCCTTTCCTTCCTGCCTTACGCCATTGCCCAGGCGCCGTCTTTCCTTCCCTTCATCCCCTTCCTTCTCTCGTCGATACTCGTGCTCGGCGCCACAAGGCCCGGGACCCTGGCGGCAAAGGCGCCCGTGCCCAAATTCCGGCGCCTTATTCAGATCGTGTTTTCGATAATCGTCGCGGGGACCGCGATGCTCCTCGCCGGCCTCGCACCCGGGGGCATTTACGCCTTGGTCCTAAACGGCTTCGGGCAAATTGGGTACCCGATCGCCTTCTTCCATGACGGCGCGCTTACCACCACGACCGCGGGAAACGTCTTCACAGCCCTGCTTCTCGCGCTGCTTGCGGGCGGAACCTTGATATCCGTTTGCTCCGCCGTCCTATCGACCGCAACGAGGCGCGTCCTCGCGGGCCCCCTTACCTCCGCGCTGCTTGTCGCGGCCCCGGCATTCCCGTTATTGTCCGATTCGGCACTAGGGCATAATGCCGTGCTCGGGCTCCTGCCACTGCCCGTATTCTCGCCTATCGAGGCAACGGGTTACGTAGGATGCTTCCCGACAGAATTCATTGGCTCCGGTTCAGGCAGCGCATCGATGCTTGCCGTGGCCCTGGCATACGTCGCGGTCTTTTTTACGGTCGGCGCCGTTGCGACACGTTCCCCCAAACAGCCTGGACCCGCGAAAAAGCACCATGGGCTCGAGCTTCTAGACGCGAGCGTGGGATACGGAAGCACGACGATACTTTCAATCGGGTCGCTTTTCCTGAGCCCGGGAACGGCGGCGGGCCTCGTTGCTCCCAACGGCTCGGGGAAAACCACCCTTCTTGAAGCGCTGTCGGGCCAATTTCCCACCCGCATCCGCTCGGGAAGCCTGGCGGCAGACGGAATCTGCCAACGTCGATCAGCCGAATTTGCAGAACTCGTCTACCTGAGCTCTTCGGGCAGCGCAGATCTCTATCCCACGCTATCGGCCATCGAGCACCTTGCTTTCGTTAGGGAGGCGTGGAAATCGGCCGCCGACATCGACTCGCTCTGCGACTCCCTCGGAATCTCCCCATATCTCGACAAGCCGACCCGTAAACTCTCGACAGGAATGAAGCAGCAGGTAAAGCTTGCCATGGCGATAGCGACCGATTGCCCGTACCTCATCCTCGATGAACCGCTGAACGGCCTCGATCCGGGAAAGCGGAAAACCTCCTGCGACGCGATGCGCAGCGAGGTGGCGCGGGGACGCAGCGTGCTCATTTCAAGCCATCTACTCGACGACCTGGCAGACCTCACCAACTCGTTCTACTTCATCGAGGCCGGCACGCTCGTGGAAAAGATCAAGTCGTCCTCGCAGACGCTCAAGCAGGAATACCTCGATACATACGAGGGAGGTGAATGACATGATAGGCAAGAGCTATGCAAAGATAGCGATTGTTGGCTTTGTACTTTGTCTTGCAATGGTGCTATGTGCATCATTTGCGAGGTATAGGTCCGAGCAGTCGTTCATCGATGGCGCTGAAAATGGGTTTGGCATAGACGGGATGTATGTCAACGATGGCGCGACCAGGCCGTCTATGGCGATTCTTGCAGGCGAAGACATGGAATGGCAAATCTGTAATGACGATGGCTCTTGTCTGAGTGGTCGTTTGGCCGCAACGAGCGACCCGAATTCGTTCGATCTTCTCGACAATGATGGAGCGGATTGCGGTTCTGTTCACCTTTCATATGCATCGCGAGATGGGATGGACGGCATTCTCTACGTCTCCCACGAGACTGGCGATTTCAAGATGCGCAGGACTAACCGAGTGCCGGCTTTTATCGAGGAGTGAGAGTTCCCGGCGGTCTGCCGATCAGGCCGCCGGGGTATTGAACCCCGCATTCATCCGTACACACACGGATGAATGCGGGAAGTGTCCGGATGAAGTTGATAATCAAGGAAACAAAGCCGTTCTGCCTGGGACGGCTTTGGCCTGGACTTTAACTACAACATCGCAATCGACACTTATCAGCTCGCGCAACGCGCATGGCCAAATCTCGGACGCTGGTGCATGGAGGACCTTCGAGATTTACTGGACATCCAAAACGACGACGCACACCGCGTGCTCGCCGACAGCGAAGACGAGATGGCTGTCTACAATGCGATCAGAAACAGTGTGAAGTCCGGAGAGCTTTCTGTGGAACCGCCGCGCCGTCGCGCGAGCCGACTGGGCAACCCGGGCAATCTGGTCCCGGCTCTCCCGGTCGTATTCCTACGATATCGCCCCTAGATCACCAATGTGTCAGATAAAGAATGAGGCAATGGTTATGATCAAGCATACGGCGGATGCGGCGACTGCGCCTTTTTTCCTCTCCTTTAGTCCGACGATTAGGGTTGCCGTAAAGTAAAGGGCGGAAATGCAGTCTATGGCAAGCGAAACGAGTTCCTTGGGCGGTTTCAGCAAAAGGTCGCTAGCAAAGAGTGATGCGAGCAGGGTAAAGCCGATTGTGTCCAAGTATCTCGATTGATTTTGCGACAGCATGGCAACTGCCTTTTAGAACAGGCAAGTGAAAAGTCGGTACGATGTCATTGCGGTTGCAAACAAGCCGCCGCCAGGACCGGTTGTCACGAGACCGGCGATAACTTCAGCGGTGCCAACAAGCTAGAGATCGCGCAGGCAAGCCTCCTCCTTCGCGTTCAGCTTGACCTTGTGAGGGACGGGGCGGTTATTTGCAGATCCGTGAGAATCGCACCACGCCTTGGAATATGAATCCGCGCAGCGCCCGCGCTCAAAAAAGGGATATATCGTAATTTTCGTCGTAATTGACTCCGACGTAGATCTCGCTGCTCTCGGCGGGAGATCCCTCGTCGGCATAGGCTGCCGCAACGGGCACAAATGGTGTCATGACAAGGGAGAGGCAAAGAGCTGCTGAGACGATGGGGGGCAGGCATTTCTTCATGGCTGGCTCCTTAATCTGGCCTTTGATAGTTACTCGATGTCGCCTCCTTCCGCTTTATATCCGTTGTATTCGGCGTATTTCTTTAATAAGGCAAGAGGTTCTTCCTCTCCTTCGGATAAGCCGATGATGTTTCCTTGATCATCCAGTATGAATACGGACGGAATATGCTCAAGTTCATATTCGTCATACACGGTCTTATCTTAATCTATGTATATGGGAAAGTCTCCTTCATGGACCGAGGCTGAAATCCTGGCCCATTTTAATGGACAAAGATGAGGGATAAGCATTGTGTTGCGGTTTGATATTGACGGCGATTAAGGCGGCGAAACACGTCAGAGTCGCCAAAGTCAGTAAGGCGATAACGCATTTTCTCGGTTTCCAGCTCATGACAGATCCCTCTCTCATGGTGAAACGCATACGTTTTGAAACGGGATGCCGCTTCGATTCGTTCCGGACGCGGATGTGGACGTAACTGGTCTCGGTGCCAAGTGCGATTTCAGTGCTGTATATGACTTAACGGGAATGTCCGAGCAGTGCCGGAGTCTCCATCTGGATTGTTCCGACTGGAACATCAGCCCGAATACACTGCATAGCGACTCCAACAAGAACGTCCCCGGCGTAATCCTTCCCAAGGCATGGCAATAGTCAAGATGCCGCAGCGGCAAGACAAAGACAGATTCCCGCGATAACCCTACGCTCAGCTCGTTTCTATTCACCCTGAGCGAAGGGAGTGTCGCATATGCATGCAGCGGCGCAGAACCTCTGGGGGGTATCTCCTAGAGGTATCCGTCTCCGGAGGCCAAGGAATCATCGAGTACGTCCTGATCATCGCGGTCATCGGCCTGGTGATCGTGTTCGCGGGACCCGGCGTGGCCGGAGCCATCCGCAACCAGTTCAACCTGGTCGGCAACACGGTGAACAATGGGACGGTTGGCGGCGTCGAGGGAGGCGCATCCGGCGGAGGGTCTGCAGGTACCGATTCCGCGACCGTCCAGGCGGCTATCGCCAAGGACGCGAAGGACTGGACCCTCGAAGAGCAGAAGGCCGTGGCCGAGGACATCGCCGCGAAGGGCGAGGCATCGTCCGCCTTCGCCAAGGCGGAGGCCGCGATGAATGCAGGGACGAAGTTCTCGATGAAGCTCACCGATGGTCAGACGCTCGAGTACATGATTATCGGCATCAACCACGATGACTTGGCCGATGGTAGCGGCAAGGCGGGCCTGACGTTCCTCGCCGCCTCGACGGGTATCAAATCTCGCGTGAACGCCACCAACACCAATGCCGGTGGCTGGGAGAAGTCGGAACTCGCGCGAAGATGAATTCCGGCGAGATCTGGAACCTGATGACCTCCGATTTCCAATCCAAGGTGAAGCCGGTCAGGAAGCTGACGAACAACGTTGATGGAACCGACAAGAATGCCGCCGTGACGGCGACCTCGGACAAGCTGTTCATGCTCAGTTATTCCGAAATCATCGAGACCCCTTATAGCGGCTGGTCTGGTTATTCTTGGATCGGAAACGAAGGAACCCAGTACGAGGCCTTCAAGGGTAAGGTGACGAACAATTATTCGGGTAACGATTGCCTGAGTGTTGGCGTCGCTTGGTGGGAGCGTTCCTTGAATCCGAGCGCCTCTGCGCTCTTCCTCTATGTCAACAGCAACGGCGATCCGTCGTACAACTACGTCGCGATGAACTCGAATCGCGTCTGCCCAGCTTGGTGCTTCTAGATTCATCTGTTAAGCCCGCACGGCCTGTGCGGGCTTTTCTTTTGGCGGTTACTCGAACGGTTTGATGTTTGTGGCATAGGTTATCGGTTTGAGGAGAAATGGGGTCACACAGCGGCTCTCAGAGCGCCTGCCGCACTCCCCCGCCATTACTCCTGCGGCATCCTCGTATAGAGCCCATCCCGCTTGGTGTTTCGTTGCAACAGCCCACTTGTCCACCGATCAAGTGAACTACTGGAATAAATACAGCGACACGCTTGTTCGTTACAGTCGCTATATCTACGTAAATCGCCGCGATAAATACAGCCTGTATTCGGCTGTATACCAGCTACGCGTATGTAGATTCATATCGCGTTAATAAATCGGCTCAAGCGCGTGCAAAACGCGCAAGTAACCGCAAAAGGCGATTATCGCGCAGATAGATTTTTGGCACCCTGTTGCTTACTGAAAATTAAGCAATTGCTTAAAACAAAAAAGGTCAGGCACTAGGTGCCTGACCTGCAAACTTCTGGTCGGGACGACTGGATTCGAACCAGCGACCCCTTGACCCCCAGTCAAGTGCGCTACCAAGCTGCGCCACGTCCCGAAGCTTTTGTTTGTTGCGCTGCTCTCGCTCGCAACAGGGAGTATATTAACCCGAAACTTTGCCCTTGTGCAAGAACTTTTTTACAAATATTGAAGCAAGTCCAAAATTGTATCCGCGAGCTGGGGTTTTGTTAGAACGGGAAGTTCTTGCGTACCCGCTGTGCTCACGATCCAGGCCTTGTTGGTATCGGTTCCAAAGCCCGAATCGGCGCGCGAGACATCGTTGGCGATAATGGCATCGCAACCCTTGCGGGCGAGCTTTCGCCGAGCGTACTCCACGACGTTATCGGTCTCGGCCGCAAAGCCGATCACGCACCGCTCCCCCTTTTGGCGCGAAAGCTCGGCCAAGATATCGACTGTCTCGACCAGTTCAATGTGATCCAATCGTTCGTTGGCCTTTTTGAGCTTATGGTCGGCAGGGGCTGCGGGGGTGTAGTCGGCGACAGCGGCCGCGCAAATGGCCGCATCGGTCGTCTGGAAGGCGCCCAGCGCCGCCTGCAGCATCTCTGCGGCGGTCTGCACGCGCACGAACTCCACGCCGCGGGGAACATCGAGCGATGTCGGTCCCAGCACAAGCGTAACCGCAGCACCGCGGCGAGCGGCCTCCCCCGCCAGGGCGATGCCCATCTTGCCCGACGATCTGTTGCCGATAAAGCGCACGGGGTCGATCGGCTCGTGCGTGGGGCCGGCGGTTATCATAATGCGCTTGCCTGCCAGGTCTTGCGGGACGGGGTTCAGCACCTCGCAGACGGCCTCGACGATGTCCTCGGGCTCGCTCATGCGTCCCGTGTCCACGTCGCCGCAGGCAAGGTAGCCGCTGCCGGGTCCCACCACATGGACGCCACGGTCACGCAGCGTTGCCATATTGGCCTGCGTCGCCGGCGCCTTCCACATACCGTTGTTCATGGCAGGCGCGATCACGATGGGTCGCGGCGTGGCAAGCAGCGTAGTGGAGATAAGGTCATCGGCGATGCCGTTGGCCATCTTGGCGATGATATTGGCCGTCGCGGGCGCCACGACCACCAGATCGGGCTCCTGCGCCAGCGAGATATGGTGGATGGGGTCAGACGGGTCGTCGAATAGCCCAACCGCGACCGGCTCATTGGTGAGCGCGCGGAAGGTGAGCGGCCCCACGAACTCCGTGGCATGCTCGCTCATAACGACCTTGACGCGCGCGCCGCGCTTTTGCAGCAGGCGCACGATATTGCACGACTTATAGGCGGCGATCCCGCCGGTAATGCCCAGCAGGATCGTTTTTCCCTCAAGTTGCATTGAATTGTTGGATGCCGCCGTCATCATTTAGGCTTCCTTGCTGGGGAGCACAAGGAGGCGGTGGCAATACGGGCAATGC
This sequence comes from uncultured Collinsella sp., assembly GCA_947507155.1. Classification (GTDB taxonomy): domain Bacteria; phylum Actinomycetota; class Coriobacteriia; order Coriobacteriales; family Coriobacteriaceae; genus Collinsella. Next base: position 7,426 of record CANNOC010000024.1, read on the forward strand.
GTGATCTCGCTGCCGTCGTGGTTCAGGTCGCTCATGGACGACGCCTGCAGCGCGGTGTGGCAGACCGTGGGGATGTTGCCCTTGATGGTCTCGACGGCCAGGCCGCGGAACTGCTTGAGCAGGCGCTCGTAGTCGGTGAGCACGTCGGTCGGCAGCGCCGCCGCAAGCGCGGTGCGCTCCTTGGTGGCGGCATCAATCTGGGCCTGGAGGTCGGCGGCCTTGGCTCGGGCGGCCTTGGTATCGGCCTTCACGCCCTCCTCGAACTTGGCGATGATGGCCTGCGCGCGAGCCTCGCGGTCGAGCGCTTCCTTGTGGGCGATGAGGACATCCTTGCGGGTGTGCTCGATCTTGTCCAGACGCTTGGCCAGGGTGGCGAGCTCGTTCTCAAGGTCCTGAACCTCGCGGTAGTCAGATCCGTCAACGTGGCGCTTCTTGGCGGCCTCGATGGCGTTATTGGTCTGGATTTCGGTGGTGTTGAGATCGTCGAGCTCAATATCCAGGTCCTTGCGCTGGGCGTAGAGCTTGGTCATCTCGGCCTTGAGCTTAACGTAGGTCTTGCGCTTGGAAGCGAGCTCCTTGAGCTCCGGCATATTGGCAAGTTCGCTCTTGTTGCGGGCGAGCTCCAAATCGATCTGTTGCAGCTTGAGTAGCGTAGCGCCGGCGCTCATAAGTTCTCTCCTTTTGTCACAGTCCACCATTGGCAAGGGTTCAGTATTTTAATCGCATGACGGGGGTCGACCCCGGCGTCAACTGCAGAGTTCATCAATATATCAACGAACGGCTCCTCGGAGCGGTCGTGGCCGAGCAAGATTACCGGTAGCCCGCGCAAGGCCAGGTCCTGCGCCACGTGGTAGCCCGTCTCGCCCGTCACGACAACGTCTGCGCCCGCGGCGATGGCGAGCTCTCCGAAGTCGCCTAGGGAGCCGCCCAAAATGGCGACGGTCCGGCACGGGCGATTGGCCTCGCCCCACACGCGGGGGTCACTGCCAAACGCCGTAGCGGCGCGCGCGGCAAGGTCGCGCAGGCTGCAGGGGTCGCTGAGTGTCGCAAGGGCTCCCAGGCCGCAGGCCTCGGGGTCGTCCACGTGTTCCAGCGAGCTTGCGGGCGCGGCGTCCAACAACTTACTTAGGCAGACACGTGCCTCGTGCGAGCGGTCCAGGTTGGTGTGAAGCGAGATGATGTTCACGCCGCAACGAGCTGCCTCGTACAGCGCAGCGCTGCACTGGGGTCGCGCGGAATCGGCCGGACAAAAGGCCTCGGGCGCCTTGATATAGATGGGATGATGCGTCAGCAGCACGTTAGCGCCGGCCTCGAGAGCGCGGTGCACGTTGGCCTCGGTCGCGTCGAGTGCGCAGGCAACACCGGTGATCTTGGCAGCAGGATCTCCCACAGATAGCCCAACATGATCCCAGCCCTCGGCGTCCGCCTTGGGGTAGCGCGCCAGCAGGGCACGTTCAAGCTCGGAGACGATCATACGGCACCTACGATCGAGAGCAGCGTCTGGGCAAAGTCGTCCAGATCTCCGGGATTCACACGGTCATCGAAGGAAATGCGCAGTGCACCCAATGCCTGCTCGCGACCAATGCCCATCGCACTCAAAACGTGGCTGGGGTCCATGCTGCCACTCGAGCAGGCAGAGCCGGCCGAAACCTCAAAGCCGGCGGCGTCGAGCTTGATGATGAGTTCCTCGGAGTCCATGCCGTCAATATAGATCGATACCATGCCAGGCAGACGGTCGGCCTGCGTGTAGTCGCCCATGGTGGCGTGAATGCGCGGATGGGCCGTAAGCGTGGCGTAGAGCTTATCGGACAGGGCCTGCAGCGTCGCGCGCTCCCGGCCCACATTCGGCAGCAACACGGAAGCGGCAGCGGCAAAGGCGAGCTGTGTGCGCAGGTCCTGCGTGCCGGCGCGACGTCCGGCTTCCTGTCCGCCGCCAAAGATGCGGGGGCGCAGCGGCGTGCGGGTCTTAACGTAGAGCGCGCCGGATGCCACAGGACCGCCAATCTTGTGGGCGGCGACGGACATGGCGTCGACGCCCAGCTGGGTGACATCGAGCGGAATATGCAGATAGCCCTGGATGGCATCGGTATGGAACAGTGCGCCCACGGTATGCGCGGCGGCGGCAAGCTCGCGGATGGGCTGCACCACGCCGGTCTCGTTGTTGGCGACCATGATGCTCACGAGCGCCACGTCGTCGCCGAGCAAGTCACTCAGCGCGTCAGGCTCGATGTAGCCCGCGCGGCAGGGCTGCACCAGGTCGACGGTAAAGCCGGCGGCACGCAGCAGCGGCAGGTTGTCCAGGATCGAATCGTGCTCGATGGCAGATACGATAACGCGGTTACGCTTGCGGTCGCGCTGACGAGCGCCCTCGGCAAGACCGAGGAGCGCCAGCTGGTTGGCCTCGGTGCCGCCGTTGGTCAGGACGATCTCGGACGGGCGAACGCGTGCGCCAAAGCTGCGGGCGATCTCGCGACGTGCGGCCTCCAGGCGCGCGGCGGCCTTGCGACCGAGCGAGTGCAGCGAGTTGGGGTTGACGCCCGCAAGCTCACTATCGTCGTATTCGCGCTGCGCAAGGAGCGCCTCGGCGCGCATGGGCGTCGAGGCGGCATAGTCAAGATTCACGGGTATGCGGTTTTGACCTGCGGTCATAAGGATTTATGCCTCCTGTGCAGCCTCATTGCCCAGCTTCTGCAGCAGCGCAACTTCGGCGGCGGGATCTTCGGACTTAAATACAGCGGAGCCGGCCACGAGGACGTTGGCGCCGGCCTTGACGACCTCGGCAATGTTCTTGGAAGAAATGCCGCCGTCGACCTCGATGAGGGGCGAAACGCCGTGACGCTCGCACATGGCCTTGAGCTCGTGCAGTTTGGCGATGGTACCGGGGATAAAGCTCTGGCCGCCAAAGCCGGGGTTCACGCTCATGAGCAGTACCATGTCGACAACGTCGATGATGCTCTCGAGCACGCAGACGGGCGTGGCGGGGTTGAGCACCACACCGGCCTTGACGCCGCGCTGCTGCAGATGGGTGAGCGTGCGGTGCAGGTGCGTGGAGGCCTCGTAGTGAACGGTGATCATATCGGCACCGGCGTCGGCATACCAATCGACGGTCTCGTCGGGGTTCGACACCATGAGGTGCGCGTCGACCGGCACGTCGGTGGAGCGCTTGACGGCCTTGAGGATATCGACGCCAAAGGTGAGGTTGCCGGTAAAGTGACCGTCCATGACATCGAAGTGCACAAAGTCGGCACCGGCGATCTTGTCGAGGTCGCCCTTAAGGTTGGCCATATCGGCCGAAAGGATGGACGGAGCGATTTTAATGGAACCCATGGTAGTAGCCTTTCTGCACTAGTCGGTGAGTCCGTAGAACTCTTGCGATGGGACGCGGTCGGTGAGAATTTCGAGCGCCCTATCCAAAGTAACACCGTTGTAGAGCGTTTGCTCCACGGCAAAGGTGAGCGGAATGTCTACGCCCAGTGAACGGGCAAGCTCGCTGACGCTGCGGGCCGCGACGGCGCCTTCGACCACCATGTGTGTGCGCGTCTGGTACTCGTCGAGCGACACGCCGTGGGCAAATTCGTAGCCAAAGGTGCGGTTGCGCGAATGCTCGGAGGTGCAGGTGGCAATGAGGTCACCCATGCCGGCAAGGCCCATGCAAGTCATGGCCTGCCCGCCGCGGGCATGCACCAGTCGGCTGATCTCGGCCAGGCCGCGCGTCATGATAAGGGCGAGTGTGTTGTCGCCCGCACCGGTACCGGCGGAGATGCCGCACACGATGGCGATGACGTTTTTCATGGCGCCGCATACCTCGACGCCGGTCATGTCCTGCGACAGGTAGATGCGGAAGGCCGTGGATAGAAGCAGGTCCTTAAAGGTCTCCCCTATCTGCGGGTCTTCGCTGGCGATGACGGCGGCAGAAAGTCCGCCGCGGCAGATCTCCTCGGCATGGTTGGGTCCCGAGAGCGCCGCCACGCGCCGCTCGTTGCCGATCTCGCTGGCGATGACCTCGCTCATGAGCAGGCCGGACTCGGGCTCAATGCCCTTGGTGAGGCAGAGCACCGGGGTGTAGGCGGCGATGAAGGGTGCTGCCTGATGGCATACGCTGCGCAGGTGCGTGGAGGGCACGGCAAAGATGACGGCCTCGGCGCCGTCGAGCGCCTGCGTCAGGTCCGTCGTGGCGACGACGTTGCCGGGCAGCTCGTAGTCCACCAGATAACGGGGGTTACGGTGCTCGCCATTGATGCCGGCGGCCGTCTGCTCGCTATGGGCCCACATGATCACGCGCTCGGCTCGTGCGGCAGCAAGGCCGGCGACGGCGGTTCCCCAGGAGCCGGAGCCAATCAGCGCAACATTCATGACTCTCTCCTACTTATCGTCGGGCACGGTCACGCGCTTGGTAAACGAGAGCTTGGACTCCTTGCCCGTCATGAGCTTTTTGATGTTCGCACGATGGGCCCACACCACGGTGATGCCGATCAGCGCCATGCAAAATTTGAGACCCAGGCTGCAGTACGGAAAAACCGCGCAGACGGCGATGGGAAGACCGATGGCCGCGGCAAGCGAGCCCACCGACACAAACTTGGTGATGGCGACGGCCACGATAAACATGCCCAACAGCGAAAGTCCGATGGGCCAGTACCAGGCGAGGATGACGCCCAGGCCCACGGCGATACCCTTGCCGCCATGGAAATTGAGGTAGGGCGAGAAGATGTGGCCCCATACCGCAGCCAGGCAGATGACGCCGAGCATCCAGTCGCCGGGGGCTCCAGGCGCCATGATGCTCACAGGGAAGCCATAGCCCACGCCCGCGATGAGCGGACGGGCGATAAGGACGCAGATAGCGCCCTTAAGGCAGTCGAGCAGCAGCGTGAGCGCGGCCACCTTGGGGCCGGCTACGCGCAGGGCGTTGGTGGTGCCGATGTTGCCGGAGCCCGCCTTGCGAATGTCGGTGTGGTTGAACACGCGGCCCAGGATCAGGCCAAACGGAATCGCTCCGATAAAGAACGAGACCACGGCACAGATGGCGGTCAGCAGAATCGGATTATGCATCCTTTTGCTCCTTCTTCCTAAAGAAGAGTCGAATGGGCGTGCCGGAAAAATCGAAGGTCGAGCGCATACGGTTCTCCACGTAGCGCTGGTAGGTGTCGTTGACCAGGTCGCTGTGGTTGACGAAGAACGTGAACGTCGGCGGGTTGACGCCCGTCTGGGTCACGTAGTGCATGCGCAGGCGGCGCTTGCCGTCCACCACGGTGTGGCCAAACTCGCGCAGGTCGGTGAGGAAGGTGTTGAGGCGCGAGGTGGTGATCTTTTGCGAGCGCGTCTTTTCGGCCGCGTCGACCATCGCCCAGATCTTCTCGACGCTGCGGCCCGTGAGGGCAGAGATGCGCAGGTACTGGGCCCAGGGAGCCATGACGCCCAGACGGCGATCGACGGTCTCCATGCAGGCCTCGCGCTTGCGGTCGTCGTCGAGCAGGTCCCACTTGTTGAGCAGCACCACGATGGCGCAGCCGCGCTCGATGGCCAAGCCCATGACCTTCTGATCCTGCTCGGTGACGCCCACGGAGGCGTCGACGACGAGCAGCGCCACGTCGGCACGGTCGATGGCGCGCAGGCCGCGGACCATGGAGTAGTACTCAATGTTCTCATACACGGTGCTCTTCTTGCGAATGCCCGCGGTATCGACCATGCGGTAGTGCTTGCCGTTGCGCTCGACGACGGTATCGATGGCGTCGCGCGTGGTGCCGGCGATGTTCGACACGATGGAGCGGTCGGCGCCCAGGATGCGGTTGAACAGTGAGGACTTACCGGCGTTGGGGCGGCCGATGATGGCCACATTCAGCGCATCGGGGAACGCGTCGGCGACCTCGTCCTCCTCCTCGGGCAACAGGGCCACGATGTCGTCGAGCAGGTCGCCCGTGCCGTGGCCGTGCAGGGCCGAGAGCGGCGTGGGCTCGCCGATGCCGAGCGAATAGAACTCCCAGATGTTGTCGTTCTCGCGATCGGGGTTGTCGAGCTTGTTCACCAGTAGAAAGACCGGCTTGTCGCAGCGCTTGAGCATGCGGGCGACCGACTCGTCCTCCTCAGTGACGCCGGTGCGGCCGTCGACCACAAACAGGATGACGGCGGCTTCCTCGGCGGCGGCGAGGGCCTGGTCACGGATGGATGTGGCAAAGACGTCATCGCTCTTGAGCGGCTCGATGCCGCCCGTGTCGACGATGGTGAACTCGCGGCCGTTCCAATCGGCCGTGTGATACGAGCGGTCGCGAGTGACGCCGCGGGACTCATGGACGATGGCGTCCGAGGTCTGGGCCAGGCGGTTAACGAGCGTGGACTTGCCCACGTTGGGACGTCCGACGACGGCGACGATAGGTTTCATCTGCTCTCCTTTAATGGGTAGGGTCAGCGGGAATAGTTGAATTGGCGGGCGTTATGCCAAGGATGTGCTCCAGGGTATCGAGCAGCTCATGCGGCATGGTCGATACCACATGAACCTCGGCGCCGCGACAGGTAAGGCTTGCGAGTAATTCGTCACGATGATACTCGTCAAGGGTCATACCGTCGGCGTTGAACATGAGCTTAGGCACAAAGAGCATAACACCCGACAGGTCCTGCGGCAGTTGCTCCAAGATGTCGCAGGCGACGATGAGGCCGGTCACGTCCACGTTGCCGCCAAAATAGCGGTTTTTGATGGCCGTGACAGTGCCGGCGAGTCCCTGGGGCGATTCCACAAAACGCGCCACCGTATCGCGCGCACTGGCACCCGAAAGGCACAGGAGGCGCTGGCCACGCGCGGCGATTGCCTCACGAACGCGGCGCAGACGCTCGGCATCGTTGGCGAGCACGTTGTCGGTCTCGTCCAGATAGGAGCGTATCATGCCGATGCCGTCGTAGTACTGCGGGTAGCCGTCGTAAAAGTCCGCCTCGGGAGGCTCGATGCCGGCATCCAGGTAGAACTCGTCGCTCATCTGGAAGGTATGGCGGCCAAAGCGCTCGAAGGCACGGTCCTGGAAGGGCCGGATCATGGCGATAGTCTCGCGCGCCAGCTCGGGCTTATCGCTGTAGGACCAGCTAAAACGGTTCTGATGCTTGGTAAAACCGAGCGGCACAATGCCCAGGCTGGTGATCTGCTCATGCTCCTCGCAGAAGCGCAGGGTCTTTTGCAGCTCCTCGCCGTCGTTCATGCCGGGGCACAGTACGATCTGCGCGTGAATCTCGATGCCGGCGGCCATGATGGCCTCGAGCACATCCATGCCGCGCTGGGCGTTGCGGCCCATCATGCGGCGGCGGACATCGGGGCTTACGGCATGGACCGACACGTTCATGGGGCTCATGTTGCGTTGGATGACGTTTTGAACATCTTCGTCGGTGAGGTTGGTCAACGTGACAAAGTTGCCCTGCAAAAAGCTCAGGCGATAGTCGTCGTCGCGGATGTAGAGCGTGGAGCGACCGCCCTTGGGCAGCATCGTCATAAAGCAGAACACGCAGGCGTTTACGCAGGTACGCATGCCATCGAAGATGGGGCCATCGAACTCCAGACCCCAGTCCTCGCCGGGAAAGCGATCGAGCTCAACAGGGGTGACGGTGCCGTCGCGCGGGTCGAAAACCTCCAGCTCGACGGTGTCGTCGTCTGCCTCCCAGAGCCACACAATCATATCGGTCAGCCGCTCGCCGTTGACCGTGAGCACTCGCATGCCCGGCTCGATACCCACATCCCATGCGGGCGATTCGGGGCGCACGTTCTTAACGAGCGCGCCCTCACCCGGCTCGGGGTCGCGGCTGCGCCCGTAATCGGCCACCTCGGCGGCGTATGCGGGTACGGTCTGGTCCATGATTAGCGGCAAAGCTCCTTGATGCGCTCGACGGCGCGCTCGATGTGTTCTTGCGGGGTGGAGGCTCCGGCGGTGATGCCGATGTGGTGTGTATTGGTAAACCATGCGGCCTCGAGCTCGCTTGCTTCCTCGATATGATGAGTGCGCTCGCAGACGTCGGCGCAAATCTGCGCCAGGCGGCGGGTGTTGCCCGAGTTCTTGCCGCCCACCACGACCATGCAGTCGCAGCGGTTGGCAAGTGCGGCTGCTGCCTGCTGTCGCTCACTCGTGGCGGCGCAGATGGTGTTGATCACGCGCAGCTCCTGCACGCGCGGGGTGATGGAGGCCACAACCTCGGCCAGGTTCTGCGCGGTTTGGGTGGTCTGCACAACCAGGCCTACCTTGCCCTTGAGCGGCAGCGCGTCCGCATCGGCGGCGCAACTCACGACCTGCGCGTCATCGCCGGCATGGCCCAGGATGCCCTCCACCTCAGGATGCCCCGGCTCGCCCACGACGAGCACGCGATAGCCCTCGCGTACCAGGCGCTCGGCGGCCACGTGGACCTTCTTCACGTAGGGACAGGTGGCATCGACCACGTCGAGGCTGCGCTCGCGAGCAGCCTCGATCACCTGCGGCACCACACCGTGCGCGCGAATGATCACGGTGCCCGATGCGGCATCGTCCAGGGTGTCGGCCAGACCGACGCCTGCCTCGGCAAGCTCGCGCACCACGATGGGGTTATGGATAAGCGGGCCCAGGGTGTGGACCTGGGCGGTCTCCCCCACCTGCGGGGCGGCCGCCAGGGCCATATCGAGCGCGCGCTGCACGCCGTAGCAGGTGCCGGCGTGGGCAGCGATTTCGATGGTGGGGGCGTCTGCCTTGCCGGTCACGGCCTCGGCAGTGTTCATGACATCCTCGCCCATGGCTAGAACCTGCCCGGGTGCTCGGCGCACAGGTCATCGCGCATGGCGTAGACGCGACTCATGGCTTCGGACTCAAACCATGCCAGGCGTTCCTTGCGCTTGAGCTCGGCCGGAGCATCGGAAAGCGAGACGGCCTTGCCGGCACGGATCCAGCACTTTTTGGGGCGCATGATCTTTTTGCCCGCAGGCGTGATATCGGACCAGCCGCAGATGGCGAGCGGGTTGACAGGCGCCTTGCCCATCTGGGCGATGAGCGCAAAGCCGCCGTGGACCTCGGGCTTGATCTCGCGCGAGCGGATGCGCGTGCCCTCGGGGAAAATCAAGACGTCCTCGCCGCGCTGCAGCGCATGCTGGGCAGCGCGCAGGCACTTCATGTCGGCGGTGCCGCGCTCGACGGGAATGCCGCCCACGCGGCTAAAGGCCCAGCGCACGATCTTGGACTTGGCAAATTCAGACTTAAAGATGGGGCGCACGCGGCGGCCGCCAAAGAACAGCGCCGTCTCTACAGCCAGCAGCTCGGCCATCGAGGTGTGGTTGCAGATGACCACGCTGCCGCGGCCTTCCTGGCGCTCAAACAGCAGGTCGCTGTCTTCGACCTTCCAGCGCCACATGAGCTTGGAGAAGACCCACAGGATGCCCATGACCACGGCGACGGTGCCGCGGATGAGCGCCGGGAACTCCGCGTAGGGGGCGTTGTAGTAATCCTCGGGCGTCTGCTTAAACAGGCGCATGGGCTACCTCCTTTGGTTGATGAGGTCCTCGATGATCGAGACGACCTCGTCGATGGTGTGGGCGGTGGAGTCGACGTGCACGGCGTCCTCGGCGGGCACGAGCGGCGCGACCTCGCGGCTGCTGTCGAGCTTATCGCGCTGCTTGAGGGCATCGAGGGTCTCGTCGACCTCGGCTTCGAGCTGCTCGGTGGTAAGCGGCTGGGCGTCGTTTTGGTGGCGCTGCAGCACGCGGCGACGGGCGCGTTCACGCGGATCGGCGGTCAGAAAGACCTTGACCTGGGCGTTGGGGAATACGACGGTGCCGATGTCACGGCCCTCGGCGACGATATCGCGGTCCTCGGCGGCGCGGCGCTGGTGGATGAGCATGGCGGCGCGCACGCCCGGGTAGGCCGAGACCTTGGACACGTTGGCGTCGACCTGCGGGGTGCGGATGGCGGCCGAGGCGTCCTTGCCGTCAATGGTCAGGCGTGTGTCCTCGCCGGTGCCGTTGGTAAAGCGAATCTCGATCTGCTCGGCGAGGGCGTCGATGGCCGCCTCGTCGTCCAGGTCGATGCCGCGGTCGAGCGCGGCGAAGGTGACGGCGCGATACATGGCGCCCGTGTCGAGCTTGTTAATGCCCAGCTGGCGGGCGATCTCCTTGGCGATGGTGGACTTGCCGGATCCGGCGGGGCCGTCGATGGCGACGATCATGCAATGCTTCCTTTCGGTGGTTGACGTGCTGGTATGGGACGCGGACGCTACGGCTTCGCGGACTGGCTAGTCCGTGTAGCGCTCGCGGTAGGTGTTGCGCTTGGGAGCGGAGCCGTGGCTGCCGTGGTGACGCGTGCGGGTCGCGGGGTTGACCGCTGTCGCGTTGGGGTCGTCCCGCTTGGAGCTGGCCTGCTTGGGCGGGATGCCGCCGGCCTTGAGAATCTGCACCTCGCGGTCGGTGAGCTCGCGCCACGAACCCTTGGCTACGTCCTTGAGTTCCAGGCCGGCAAAGTTACAGCGATGCAGGCGGATCACCGGGTGGTGGATCTTGCTCAGCATGCGCTTGACCTGGTTTTTGCGACCTTCGCGGATGATGACCTCCACGGCGGTGGTCCCGGGCTTAACGCCTTGCGGGGCCACAGCCTCGGCTTCGCGCGCGGTAATAACGCGGCAGATCGCCGGCTGGCACAGGCCGTCGTCGAGCTCGATGCCGCGACGGAGTGGTTCCAAGTCGCGATCGGTCAGGTGGCCGTCAACGAGCGCCTGGTAGGTCTTGTAGACGTGCTTGCTGGGGTGCAGCAGGTCCTGCGACAGGTCGCCGTCGGTGGTAAAGAGCAAGAGTCCCGTGGTGTCGCGGTCCAGGCGGCCCACTGGGAACAAGCCCGGAAAGCGGTCGCGGGGAACCAGGTCCGCCACACAGGGACGCTCCTGCGGGTCGCTCATGGTAGTGAGGTAGCCGGTCGGCTTGTAGAGCATCAGGTACACGGCGCCCTGGTCGAGCTTGACAGGCATGCCGTCGACCTCGATATGGTCGCGGTCCACATCGACCTTGGTGCCCAGTTCGGTCGCGACCTGGCCGTTAACGGTTACGCGGCCGGCGGTCATCAGGTCCTCCGAGCCGCGGCGGCTCGCCACGCCCGCGCGCGCCAAAAAGCGCTGCAGGCGCATGGTATGCGGGTAGACGTGCTGGGCGTCGCTCGCGGGCGTTGTGGCGCCCGTGGCACTTGCGGTGCGCGCCTCCCTGGCTTCGTTAGTCCTCGTCATGCATATCCTCCGAGGTGTCACCGGTGGGCAGAAGCTCTGTGTCATCGGTGTCCTCAACATCGGTATCGATCAGTTCGCGCTCTTCGTCCAGGTCCTCGGCCTGCTCCTCAAGCGTGGACTGAATGCTGCGGCCACTCAGACGCTCGCGGATAAACTGGCGCGACTGCTCGTCGGGGGCAAACTGTTCTAGATCGGGCAGGTCGCGGGTGGAGCGTAGGCCGAACTTTTCCAAGAAGGCGTTGGTCGTGCCGTAGATGATGGCCTGACCGCGCTCGGGGTCGCGACCGAGCTCGCGCACCAGGCCCTTGTCCACGAGCGACGCGATGACGCCATCGGAGTTGACGCCGCGGATGCCCTTGACCACCTCGCGCGTGACGGGCTGGTGGTAGGCGATGACAGCAAGGGTCTCGAGCGCCGCCTGCGACAGCTTTTGCGTGTCCCAGCTCAGCACATAGGCCTCGACCACGTCGTGGTAGGCGGGGTGCGTGAACAGGCGCCAGCCGCCGGCGACCTCGCGCAGCTGAAAGCCGCGATTGGCCTCCTCGTACTCAACCTTGAGCTCGGCCAAAAGCGACGCGCACTCGCCCGGGGCGATATCCAGCGCACCTGCCAGCGCGGGCGCGCTCACGGGGTCGCTCGACACCAGCAACAGCGCCTCGAGGGCGCCTTTGAGGCTGTTTGCCTCCAGCGTGGAAAGGGTTGACATGGTTGGTCGCTCCTATTCGGTGAGCTCGGGGCCCTCGCCGGGCACGTATGCCTCGGCGCCCTCGACGCGGTTGATTTGAATGGTTCCAAAGATCTCGTCCTGGCTCAGCGTGAGCGAGCCGCGTTTGGCAAGCTCGAGCATGGCCAGGAAGGTGACGACGAGCTGCTCGGTTGTGGCGTCGCCGTCCAAGAGCTCGCGGAAGGTACAGGTTTGGTGCGCCATGGTAAAGCGGTCGACCGAGGCCACCGTCAGGTCGAGCGGCACGCGATGCGGTGCCACGTGCTCGGCCTCCAGCAGGAAGGTCTGGCGTTTGCCGTCCAGGTCGGCGCAGATGACGGCGAGGCCGCGCAGGGTAATGCCGGCCAGGTAGTCGGGCATAAGGCCTAGGAACTCGGGGTCGGGGCCGGCCACGCGCGGATGCATGCGGCTCTCGGCCTGCATGCGAGCGCCAAGGGCTGCCGCCGCGCCCTTAAACTGCTTGTAGGCAATCAGACGCTGGATCAGGACCTCGCGCAGGGCGTCGCCGTCGAGTGCGCTGAGCTCCTCGAGGTCTTCGTCGTCCTCGTCATCGTCGACGGTTTTGCTCGGCGCCTCCTGGGGTACCAGCGAGGCGGCCTTGATGTCCAAAAGGGTTGCCGCGACCAGCAAAAAGTCGCTCGCCACGTCCAGGTCCAGCGCCTCGATGCGTTCGGCCTCGGCAAGGTACTGCTCGGCCACCTCGCTGATCGAGATGGCGCCGATATCAACTTTTTGGCGAGTTACCAGCTGCAGCAGCAGGTCGAACGGTCCGCTGTAGACCTGCGTCGACACGCGATACGACATCTTCGACCTCCTTTGACGGCGCCTTCGCGGCGCGGTTTGGGTGCATGTAGTGACCGTTTTGCACGGTCGACCTGTAAGTTTACCTTAGATGCCGGCGATTGCGAAGTTGAGCAGCCACTCGGCCAGCGGATACACGGTAACGTCGAAATAGCGCCCGATCACATCGATGCCGGTCCACATGGGCAGCAGGTACAGCACCAGGATGAGGATAGGCATGGCGTATTGCTGCAGGCGATAGTAGTTGGCGAGCGCCTTGCCTTTGAGGAACGGCACGACAATCGACGAGCCGTCGAGCGGCGGGATCGGGATGAGGTTAAAGAACGCGAGCGAAAGGTTGACTACGATAAAGGTGGCGCCGAAGTTCATGATTTGGGATGCCACGGCAAAGGACATGCTGGTGTAGAGGTTGCCGTATGCCGCATGCATGAGGGCGGCAGCAAGGCATGCCAGCGCGATGTTCGATGCGGGGCCGGCCACGCTCACCAGGACCTCGTCGCGTTTGGGATGCTTGAGGTTGTTGAGGTAGACGGGCACGGGCTTGGCGAAGGCGAACACCGGACCGCCGGCGGCAAGCATGAGCAGTGGCAGGATGATGGTGCCAAACGGGTCGATGTGGTTAAGCGGGTTGAGCGAGACACGACCGCGCGAACGAGCCGTCTTGTCGCCGAGCGCCCAGGCCGCGGCGGCGTGCGCGCTCTCGTGGATGACGATGCCGACGATGACGGCAACGGCGCTGGCGACCAGGTTCATGAAGTAGCTGCTGGACATGTCGATCCCCTAGCGGACGCGGCGCGAAGCACGCGTGAGCAGGTAGTCGGCCACAAACAGGATGACGGCCACGATGGCGTAATCCAAGCGGAACACGCCGCCAAAGGGCGACGTGATGACGCCGTAGCCGGCGATGGCGCTCGGCAGTGCACGCGAAAGCTCGACAACAAAGCCCACAATCTGCAGCTTGGCGGTGAGGCCGTTAAAGCACAGCAGCACGGTCATCGCGCTCATAAAGATGCCGCAGATGCGACAAGCGATGGCGATGATACTCATCGCCACGGCAGCGGCCTTACGAGAGTTCACGCGCGGTCTCCTCTTCGATCTGGGTGGAAAGCTCCAGCCATTCGTCCTCGAGCTTGGGCAGCTCTTGCTTAAGGCCGTTATATTCCCCCAGCGCGGCGTTGAACTTGTCCTGATCGGCGTAAAGCTCTTCGCTTGCCATCAATTCCATAAGCTCATCATAGCGGGCGCGCTTTTTGTCCAGCTCAGCCTCAATCTTCTTAAGCTGGTTGCGCACGCCCTTGAGCTTTTTGTTGAGCGCGGCGCGGGCCTGGGCCTCGGCGCGCTTTTGCTCCTTGGTCTTTTTGCCCTCAGCCGGCTTGGGTGCGGCTGGGCTGCTGCCCTGGACGGCGTTGGCGGGTTTAGCGCTCTTGCCTGTGGCAGGCGCGCTCTCCCCTGCCGCCTCGGCGGCAGCGCGGGCAGCGAGGTCCTCGCGCTTATAGAGGTAATAGTCGTAGTCGCCGTCGTAGACCGTGACCTTGCCGTCACGGATGTCGATGACGCGGTTGGCCACGGCGCGCACCAGGTGCTCGTCGTGGCTGATCAGCACGATGGTGCCGGGGAAGTTTTGCAGGGCGTTTTCGAGCATGTCCACCGAGTCGATATCCAGGTGGTTGGTGGGCTCGTCCAGGCACAGGAGCGCCTCGGGGGCCACGAGCATCTTGGCGAGCGCCAAACGCGCCTTTTCGCCGCCGGAGAGCACGCGGACCTGCTTTTCAATTGCGTCGTTGTCGCTAAACAGGAAGGCGCCCAGCAGGCTACGCTGCTGCGGCACGGTCCACTTAGGCGTGACGGTGTCGATCTCTTGCAGGACGGTGTTGGACTCGGTCATGCCCTCGAGCGCGTGCTGGGCGTAATAGGCAACGCCCACGTTGGTGCCCAGGTCGCGCGTGCCGGTAGTGGGCGGCTCCAGGCCGGCGATGATCTTCATGAGGGTGGACTTGCCGGCGCCGTTAGGGCCGACGAGCGCCACGTGCTCGCCGCGGTAGAGCTTAAGGTCAATATCGCTGTAGATGTGCTTGTTGCCGTAGGACTTGGACACGCCCTCCAGGCCCACGACCATGTCGCCCGAGCGTGGCGGGTCTGGGAACTTAAAGTCGATGTGCTTGTGGCCCTCGGGCAGGATGACGAGCTCCTTTTTGATCTGCTCGATCTTGCGGATGCGTTCCTGCGCCTGGGCGGCCTTGGTGGGCTTGTAGCGGAACTTGTCGACGAAGACCTGCATATGGGCGATGTCGCGCTCCTGGGCGGCACGCTTGGCGCGCATCTGCTCCAGGTTGTCCTCGCGCTGCTTGAGGTAGCTGCTGTAGTTGCCGGTGTAGGTGGTCACGCGGCGGTTCTCGAGCGCGGCCACGTGGTCGACGCAGGCGTCCATGAAGGCGCGGTCGTGGCTGACGATGAGCACGGCGCCGTCGTAGTTGGCGATAAAGCCGCGCAGCCACTGGACGCTTTCGAGGTCCAGGTGGTTGGTGGGCTCGTCGAGCAGCAGTAGGTCGGGGTGGCGCAGGAAGAGCTTGGCGAGCGCGATGCGCATTTGCCAGCCGCCCGAGAACTCGGAGCATGGGCGCTCAAAGTCGGTGACTTTAAAGCCGAGGCCGGACAGGATCTTGCGGGCGTTGCTCTCGAGCTCGTAGCCGCCCAGGTGCTCAAAGCGGTCCTGGACCTGGCCGTACTCGTTAAGGAGCGTGTCGACGTCCTTGCCCTGCTCGGAGAGCTCGGTGATCTGGGCTTGCAGCTCGTTGGCGCGCTCGCCCATGCGGCGGATTTCCTTGGCGGCCGCCATGACCTCGGCAAGGATAGTGGTGTCCTTTTGCTCCAGGTTGGTTTCCTGCTCTAGGTAGCCCACCTGGCAGTCCTTGGCGTACTGGACCTGGCCGGCGTCTGGGCTGTCGATGCCCATGATGATCTTGAGCATGGTGGTTTTGCCGGCGCCGTTGGGTCCCACGAGCGCAAAGCGTTCGCCGGGGTTGATCTGGAAGGACGCGCCGCTAAAGAGGACGCGCGCGCCGAAGCTTTTTTCGATCTTGTCGACCAGGAGGATCATGGTGCCGCCTTTGACCTTGTGTGCCTATATGAAAAAAGGCCCCAACTTGCGTTGGAGCCTCATTCAATGCTCGGGTGGAGACGAGGGGGATCGAACCCCTGACCTCTTGACTGCCAGTCAAGCGCTCTCCCAGCTGAGCTACGCCCCCGTGCGAAAAAGTACTATACGGGAACTCGGACGTCGATGCAAGGACAATTTTGGAAAAACTTTCGCGGGCCCGCCCAGGTCCGAGGAGCCCGCGATGCCCGCGGGGGCAGCGGTCCACGCACGGACCGTGCGCCGGCCGACTTGGCGCGCGGAACACGACTCTCCCCGTGCAACAGGGTTTTCCGTGCACCGCCAGTCCCATTATCGGGTCTGATTGCGAAGCGCCCCTCCCCTGCGCTTCAGAACCATGCCGGTTTACTACGATGAATCAGGAATGTCCGACCACACTCGCCTTTTGGCTTAACCGGCGGGCTTCCTACCTGCGGTTTTGCAAACGGAGAACACACGGTGCTCAGGGGTCGCCGATCCGTCGTAGTAAATCGGCATGGTTTTGAAATGGCATCAGGTTGATTTCACGCATAAATATGTTGGAGCCCTGAAATATAGGCTTTAACTTTTTCTAAAACACGTCTTTTCCGCGACGCGCCTAGATTAGCTGTTGTTTAGCATCGGATTTGATCTTGCGTTGTGCGACTTGCTCGTGCATGGTAGTATTTCACGACGTGAAGCGAAGAAATTTGGCCTGAGTTGCCTTTGTTAGAATTGTATTCACCGTTTATAAGGGCTCTTGGCGCAACGGTTAGCGCAGGGGACTCATAATCCCTGGGTTCTGGGTTCGAATCCCGGAGGGCCCACCAGAGTATTTCGAGGCCGGGCATTACGTCCGGCCTCTTTGTTATTGGGCTGCAGACTAGCTTTGTCATCCAGTGACGTAAAGTTATCAACATTCATATTCGTAATTAGCAATGGGTATGTCGCCAAGATGCTACCCAGCCAATACATGGCTTAAATCAATAGATATGAAAAAAGGCCCCAACTTGCGTTGGAGCCTCATTCAATGCTCGGGTGGAGACGAGGGGGATCGAACCCCTGACCTCTTGACTGCCAGTCAAGCGCTCTCCCAGCTGAGCTACGCCCCCGTGCGAAGAAGTACTATACGGGAACTCCCCCGCCGATGCAAGGACAATTTCGGAAAATATTTTGCGGCGCGTGGAACGGGCGCGGGGCCGAGAGGACCCACGATGCCCGACATAGCCCGCGGAGCAAGCCCCGCGGGCGGCGGCAAGCCCGCCGCCTTCCTTCCCGGGGCTCGTCATGTCGCCCCAGGTGCCGCCGCCCAGACCAAAGCGATCCGCGGTGCTTCCGGGGGCTGAGCCCCTCCGCACGCCTTCGGGCCAATTTACGGAACCGTCTGTAGCTAGCCCCAGCTGGTCGCTTTATAAAACAGACCGGTTTACTACGATGATTCCCGGATTTTCGACCTCACATCTAATTTCGCAAAATGGGCAGGCGATCTACCTGCGGTTTTGCGGGCGTCGAATTCGGTGTGCTAAGCCACCCTCAATCCGACGTAGTAAACCGGCATGGTTTTAAACTGGCGCTCAATTACTGTCGCATATAAAGTATTAAAAATGCTCACTTGGGCATTATTACTTACCAATATCAAGCCAATTACACAGAACGTTGGCCCGCAATCTGGTCTCAGCGCATCTCATCGCCTCGGTTTTTGGTTTGTAGCGCAACTCTAATCGTTCACACACACTGTGAATGATGGCATCAAGCTGATCGTGATCATTGAGCATGTCATGGGTTACAAGAAATACGTCGTATCCCATGCTTTGCAATGCTGTCATTCGGGGGGCATCGTGGTCAAGCACGGCGCCCGATCCATGGATAACCTCTCCTTGAAGTTCGATAATCACAGCCTTCATTGTTATTGGATTTACGATGACGATATCGCCGTAACAGATTTTCTGACCTGCGATTTTCCGAGCTGAATTCGACAGCGGTGTTAAGTCGTTGACGAATATGTTTTTAAACTCCGCTCCGCCGGCACGCCTCGGATGACTCAGCAACATGATTCCAGCAACTTCTAGCGGGGATGCAGCGATACCCATTACCTGCCGTGCGGCTTCGTAGAATTGCTTTCCCCACATTTCGCCCTTAACCTTCTCTGCAAATCTGTGCAGTTCTTCTATTTCAATTAGAGGCTTTCTCATCCAGAGAGATGTGCCCTTTCCGTTAGCTTTATTTCCGGATCCGTCATCCTGCTGCCCACTTTGATCATTCTCGCTGGCCTTCTGGTGCGCCCGAGGACAGACTTGCTTCCATGGGGCCTCGTCTTGTGTTTCGTCTAGTTCAAACAGACTTTCTGTGGTGTACTGTTCTTCTTCTGATTTTGCCTGTTCAAGTGCCATGTCGACCGCGGGCGTTGGTTTAAAAACCGAGAACCATCCGCAAAATTCGTACATAGCCAGAACCAGGTCACATGAAGAAACGCTTCTAGTCATGGTGAATAGCGTATGAAGAGGATCTGTGACGCTAAAGCCCATACCCGTGTCGATGGAAACCTTCTCTGTATAGGCGCTGTTCCATCGGATGGTCCGTCTTGTCTCAGAATGCAGGTTGCTTCGTGTTGATGCTGCTGTGATGACTGGCGTCTTAAGGACGTCGGTTACGAAAGGGGCTTGGGCTAGGGCTCGCCAGCCGTCTTCGGAGTTGGGTAGGCGTGGGTAGAGGTCGCGCACCTTCGGTGGGCAGCGCCAGTAGCGGAATGCGGTGTTTGCGCAGACGATTTCGTCCATTTGCGCCTCCCCTGGTATCGACCGTAGGTCATGCGGATTGTGATCATGGCCGATTATCTACCGGGACATCATGCGGGTAAGTACCGGAAGCAAACCAAAAGCTTGACGAATTCTGCCGAAAAACCGTCGTGTGACAGAAATCCGCTGGAAGGCGATCTGGTCATATGGTCCCTATCTCCACATTTGTGCTCGGATCACAGGGGGAATTCAATGAAAATACGCATGCGTTTTATACAAAACGGGCAATGGCGTCAGCAAAAAGGATGCGATAAAAAATGACGCCATAGACGACTACGATTTGTTTTTGGTGTCAGTTTTGGTGTCACCCTTGGTGTCAAAAAGAAAAAGGCCAGAGGCTTAACACCTCTGACCTGCGCTTATGATGGTGGGCGATACAAGATTCGAACTTGTGACCCCATCCGTGTGAAGGATATGCTCTACCCCTGAGCCAATCGCCCGTCGCCTTTCGGCAAAAGAGATACTAACATAGCCGTGCGAGGTTTTCCAAGAACTTTTTACCCTTGATTTTAAATTCGTGGGCGCAAACCACGCCACAGAAATCAGGGAAGCCGACAAACCCCCAGCTCAACCGCCCTTTATCGCTTGATCCACGAGGTCTCGGGGCGGCAGATAAGTCGCGCGTTGTTGTAGGCCATGTCGAGCGTGAGACAGGTGCGCGCGGCGTAGAAGCCGTCCTCGCGCTGGATGGTTAGCGCCAGCTCGGGCTTGTCGCCGGTTAGGCACAGCGGCAGCAGCAGCTGGATCCGGCCGCCATAGAACTGCGGCACCGCGAGCGTGTAGTTGGCGGCGGCGCGGCGGGCGGCCTCGACGACGGCGCCCTCAAAGGCGCGGCGCAGCAGCAGCGAGTTGCCCTCCCCCATCAGGCTGGCGGGGATGCGCGTCAGGTTTTCCTCGTCGCCCAGAATGTGGTCGATGTTGGAGCGGATGGGCAGGCGGTAGTCAAAGACCAGCTCGGAGGGATCCTCGGCAAAGCGCACGCGGCACGGCAGATACTCAAACGAGACCAGCATGGGGTCGCTTTCCTTAAAGAAACCCTTCAAAAACCAGCGCTGGCGCGCATCGGGCTTGGTATTGGGCTCAAACAGACCGTAGATGGTCTCGTAGCGGCGCGTGTAAAGGCCGGTGTTGAATAGGCACCGGTCGTCGTCGAACACTAGCGGCAGGTTGGACGGCGCGGTCTGGTCCGCGTCGCGCTCAGTCAGGAACACCGCGCGGCTAAACGAAAACGACAGGTAGTTTTTGAGAATGCGGTTGCTGGGACCCCAATCCTCGGGATCGGCGAGGTCGACCAGGCGGTCATAGCAGGGCTCGGGGCAAAACGCAAACTCGTACACATTGCTGCACAGGGTGCTGGGAATTTCCATGTGGTGTCCAATCCATTCAATAGCTGGCGTGCGGATGCTTAGATTCTATACGTGCGATGGGTCGTCCGTGCCCGCAACGCAACCGCAGCGCAGCTCTTCGGCTAGCTCGCTGTTCGTGCGGCGACTAGAAACGAGGTCCTGGATCCAGACGTAGTACTGGTTGTCTTTGGGCTCGGGGCTATCGGACAGCACGACCGGGGTGCCGGCGAACCTTAAGACGGACAACGCAAAGACAAGGCTGGTGCGTTTGTTGCCGTCCTCAAAGATGTGGTCCTTGACCATGTGCTCGGCCACGTAGGTGACCTGGTCAAAGATGTCTGCGAAGCGATCGGCCGGCGATTGGCCGAATATCGTACAGAATGCACCCGCAAGCACGGACTCGACGCGTCCAAGCTCAAGTGCGGCCCGGTCACCTGTGGCGTCGGTCGTATAGCAGCGCCCGACCGTCATCAGCGTGCTGTGTAGGCGCATCACGGCAGAAGCCATAGCTTCAAGCGAACCGGTATCATCGAGGACGAGCGGCGCGAACGGATGAGCGCTCCGCTGCGTAGCCGCCATCATGAGTTCTCCAAGAGCCTGAGCGCGTTGGGTATGCCCGAAATGGTCAGCCGAATAGCTTCGTCGATTGACGTGGCGCCGTCGAGCAAAATCGGTGATGCTGAATTTGCCACGTGCGCAGTTGAATGATCTTCTTGAGCAACGCAATCAGCGCCGTCATCTTGTTGAACATGGCTCCGAGGCATGTCTACCTCCTCTATAGCTTTACGGACGGAATAGCCTGCGACTCGTACTCCAGGGCGATCGGTTGCCAGACGAGGTCTTCGAGTGTGCAGTCCAGGGTGTTTGCGAGCGCCAATGCCGAGGAGACCGAGGCACGGCGTAGGTCAAGCTGGTTCTGCTCGTAGAGTTGTATGGCGCGAAGTTTTACCCCCGATTGGGCAGCGAGCTGTTTTTGCGTTAGGCCGGCCGCCTTTCGTGCCGCTTTGAGGCCCTTTTTGTCTGCCTGGGCGTTGTTCCATTTTTCAATGACAATCTGGGCGAATTTGTCTTCGGAGGCCTCGTGAAGCGGATGGTACGAGCCGATGATCCAATCGAGCGGAGCGACTTCGAGTAGCTCATTAAAGCCCAAGCTGCTCATCCATTGCGCATAGGCCAAAACCCAGCCCGCCCAATACTGAGGCGAACGGTCGAACGGATAGGTCTCCCTGCATTCGACGGGGGTCAGTCCCGCATGGGCAATAATATCGCGCGCGAGCTCGTCGCCCGCCATGCCGCAGACGACGCGAGGCATACCGCGCTCAAACTGTTTCATCTCAAGAGCGTTCGACAGGATCGCCGTCAACTCGGCTGGAGTCAGTCCTTGGTCACAGAGGGCAAAATCGACCGCCTCGCCCAGCGTTCTCATTGCATCCTCGAGATACATCTCACTGTAGGCGTGGGTCATCGCCCGTCATCCCCTCTCGAATGATATCGACGATACGGATTCCCTCAAACGGGTTTTCGGCAACTGGCTGCCGATATTCAATACTGGCTTCTAAGACTCTCCGAGTTCGGAAGTGCGGGGAAAGACCGAGTTCCGCCAACCAGACCCCGGTTATACCCTTTCGTGACCTGCGGTTTTGACGCCAAAATTTGGTTTGTGCTCGGCTGGTTGCGATTTTTCCCCGCACTTCCGGAAATGGGCGTTATGGCTGTGTTGTGCACGGTAAGAAAAGCGCCGAGAAAAGGGCAATCAAGCGGCAGCCGGTAGTCTTGGGAAGCGTTATGGGTATTGCGGTGGCTGCAAGCCTTTACCGGATGAGGTCTGCCAGGCACAACTCGTCCTTGGGGATTTTCGAAAGACGCCTGTATTCCCTGGCGGCGGCCGTAAGCGAATCGGCATCCCAATAATCTTTTAGGAAGCCTTCTCTCTTCACCACGCGCATGCCGAGCTTCTGTTTGCAGAAGTCGCTCGGTTTCATACTTCCGCCGTGCCAGCGTCTCCACGCGCCCTCTCGAATAATGGCCAGCACCTCTATCTCGGGATGGGTCACGTAGCTAACCACCGGGAAGCGGTCGGCGTACAGGTTGCCGAGTTTGAAGCGTTCTTTCCTCGAGTCCAGCACCCTGACGATGCAGACTGGCCAGTCATAGTCTAAGTTGAGGTAGTTATCTTGGATATCGGAGGCTTTGCGCAGGCGGGTGACGTCCACGACGTCGCCCTCTGGAAAGACGAGCGCGTCCGCCTCAAGGAGAATGTCCACGGCCACCTGTTCCGCCGTTCCCTCGCAGGAGATGATCGGATGATATCCCGCAAAGCGAAAACCGTTATCACTGCTCACCGGACACCTCCCCTGCGACGAGCTCCTTAAGCGCGCGCACGTCGGCGTAGCGCGGAGCGGTCCCCTTCACAAAGTTCGAGGCGAATACCTCCGATTTCTTGTTCTCAATGCGCTTCACACGGTCGGAGTACTTCACCACGCGCGCACCGCAGTCGCGTCGGGCGAGAAAAAACACGTTGTCCTTGCGGTGCACGTGATCGAGGAGCTGCGGGTAGTGAGTCGTGAAAACCAGCGTCGCGCCGTTGGGGTTGGTCCCGCGGACGGCAAACAGATCAAGCACGACGTTAACCAGTTGGCGGTTAAGGTGGTTCTCCACCTCGTCGACTAAAAGGTAGCCGCCGGAGCGCAGGACCCTCATTGCGCGCTGCACCAGCCCTAGGCCACGTACAGTGCCGGAGGAGAGCACCTCGGTGAGCCCCCGCTCGGAGATCGTGATGGGCTCGCGACCTGTAAACGTCAGTACGAAGGCGCGACCGGAGTCCCGGACCTCGAGGTGCTCGATGCCAGAGTCGAAAACACGAAGCACGTCGTCGAGACCGTTGAATTGCTCAGTGAGGCGGAAGCCACCGTCGCGCAATGCTATCGCTCGGATGCGATGGCCGAAGTCCTTGGCGAGCACAGCGGCTGCGACGGAAACGTCAGGCGGCGTAAGCGCCGCCCAAGAGTCCGGCATCTGAGCACGGTCGCACAGCGGGGACGCGAGTTTCTCGATTTCGGCCCAGGATGCCAGGGTCGAGCGCTTGAGGGCCTTGGCTGGCAGCGAAGAAATCACCTCATCGGAGAACGTCAGCTCGGGACCGTCGTCGCCTCCTTCGACAGTCTGCAGCACCGACTCGAGCAAGTAAAGACGATCTGCGTGCCATATGACGCACTTGAGCTTGGACGGGCCGTCGAACGCGGCGGGGAACGTTGATGGGAGCCCGCCGCCGCGCGCCGGAGAGCCGTCAACAATGCGGCAGGCGAGCTCCAGCAGATTCAGTGCTGTTGTCTTGCCCGTAGCGTTAATGCCCGCCAGCGCAACGACGCTATTCACGTAGAGATGGTCCGCCAGTTCGAAAGCCGACTCATCGGAGGCCGTCACGCGGTCGGAGGCGAACAGGTCGATTTCGAATAACCCGTCTTCGAACATCGAGAGATGGTCGAAGCAAACCTTTAACAACTTCATCTCAAGCCTTTCGAATACTTGAAACAGAATTTATGGCTCAAGTATAACACATGAAGGATATCGCGAATTAAGCCTGCCACTAGGCAGAAAAGGCTTATCCGCATTGCCGACCTCGTCGATATGCAGGTTCAAATGCTTAGACATTTGATCAAATCGTACAAAAATGGCGAGGTACGTACCTCGCCGATCTGGCACCTCCAAGACGACAGTCTCTTCGGTGGTTAAATTCTCTCACGCTTCAGGAGCTTTTAGAGCTGCATCGATTAGATCGGCGCCGTTGTCGAAGCGACCGGACTCCCTTGCTGCAAAGAATGCGTCACCTTCGCGGATGGCCTCGAGGGTCTCCGGGTTGGGTTCTTTGGAAGGAAAAGTTTGAGGGCTAGTATTCGCAAGCTCCCCGTCCTGTTTACAGCACTTCATAGATGCGCACCTCATCTTGCTCGATGCTTTTGCGGAAGGTCGGGCGCATGTGCTCTGGTGGGTTGGTGACGACATCCACCTTTCGCCCAAGTTCCATCTCGAGCTTATAGGAGAGTTCGTAAAGCGTGCCGAACGTCATGGTGTTGCCGCAGACTAGGCGCAAGTCAATATCGCTATCAGGCGTCTGCTCGCCTCGGGCAAAGGAGCCAAATAAATACGCTTCGCTGACGTCGTATTGAGCCAGCACGCGGGAGGCGGCAGTGGATATGTCGGTAGTCGAAATCATGGGTTATTTGCCGTTCAACAGTAGAACGTCAGAGGGCCAGCGCCGAAATCGCCGGTCCGGCTTTTTGGCGTTCGGCGAGCTCGAAGATAAACGGGGCGTTTGATCTAACAAATTCTGTCAAGAAATTGAGGTCATCAGCAGTAAATCCTTTGACGTTGAACCATTTGACCGCAGGCAAGAAGCATTCCGCATGGTCAAAGCCAAAGTCAACCGGGCGCTCGACGGCTACGCGAACGGTTCCGTCTTCTCTTGTCTCTGAGTATGCAACCTGGGTGCCATCATCAAGCTGAACGTAGCTCCAAAACATGACTACCTCCTCACTGTTTGCATTTGAGTATAAAGAACGGAGTGGATTTAACACGAGGTGAATTGAATTAATCCAATAAGACCCTAACCCTGCCGGCTGGCTGCACAAGCGATAATCCTTGTTGCGGAAACTCATATGGCTGCACGTTAGACATTGTATGCATGAAAAAGCAACGCTCCCTTGCCGAAAGCGTTGCCCTTAAAGCTCCTACAGAGCTCTTGTACTGCAGCCAAGTGCGTCGCGCCGCATCAGCAGCGATATGCGGTGCTCAGAAGCACTGTACCCAGCAGGAATAGCGTTAAGGAGACAGCTATCCAGTGGCTGTCGCCGGTCTTGGGAAGCGCCGATGTTGTTGCCATAGTGGATTTGGGCTTGGTCGTCTTGGTGACTGTGGTCTTGGGCGTCGTAGCTGCGGGTTTCACCGCAGGATCCGTCGCCGGCTCCGCACCGGGTTGACCCGCAGCGGGGTCGGCGCCACCAGTAGTCTCGCCTGTGCCATTACCCGGCACATCGCACGCGTCGGTCTCCCCCGACGGGGCGGTGGTGCCATCGGGCTCAATCACCACGTGCGGTGCCACGGCCCCGCCAGCATCAACCACGCTGGCAGCGCCAAAGGCCCCGCCCACAGGCGTCACAAAGTGCGCGGCCACGAGCGATCCGCGCTCGCAGGCAACGCCGGCGTCCGCACCGGTCGCATCCAGCCAGGACGCATCCACGACAAGTGTCTCGCTCGCTGCGTCTGTCCCAAATCCCTCGTCGAGCAAGCGCACGCCATAAAACCGCAAGCCCGCATCGGATCCCGCGCCCGCGGCAACAACGCGCCCGCCGCCACGTACGGTCAAGCTACCTGCAGCAATGCCGGCAACAGCCTGGTCAAGAACGCCTGCCCCGTCGGCCCTCGCTTCGACCGTGCAGCCGTCCACCACCAGCGCCTGGGCCACATGGATCCCGCATTGCGAACCCGTCGCCGTGAGCGAGCCGGGGCCGCAAAGCGTAAGGTTCCCCCACACCTCCATGCCGCTCATGGAAATGTCCGCATCGGGCGCATGCGTCACGACCACGGAGTTTTGCCCCACAAACGTCACCACCAGGTCGCCGTCGGCGCCGATGGCCTCGCCCGCATATTCGTTTAGCTCCAGATGATCGGCATCAGTCCAAGCCCACCCGGGACCCGACGCGCCCGGCTCGTAGTACGTGGCGCCCGCAATGAACAGGCTATCCGCGCCCGCGGCATAAGAAGGCCCGCCCAGCAAAACGCATAGGCAGGCCATGACAGTAAACAGGATGTAGTTTCGGCTAGTGTGGAACGCGGTGGTAAACATAACCGCTCCGATCTTCGCAAGAGCCAATGGAAGCTGCGCCAGGAAATGCCCTGGTAGTAGCAGCTATTAGTGTAGCGAGATCGGATTAGTGGCAAAGATGAAAACCTGTGGTCAATTCCCAAAATTAGGTGTAAATCGTTTTGCCAGTCGGTGAAAGGAGGCCAAGTTTGACGTAGCT
>CANNOC010000025.1 GCA_947507155.1 uncultured Collinsella sp.
GAGCGGGGGCTCCTGTCGTTTCCGTGCCCTCGGATTGGGTCATAGTGTCTGACTTTTGCTCAACCTATGGTGTCATCTCGCCCCAAAAGGACCTTGCTCGCTCTGGCGGGCTTTCGCTGTTGTTGCCAGGGCATCGGCGTTGCCTTGGCCGTCAATAGTCATTGGGGGCGTTCTCAAACGACTACCCAACGGCTATTGCACACATGGCTCGCATGACAGTCGTCTCTTTTATGTTTCCTTTAGCCGTTGCTGCCTAGGATGGGAGTTAGTCG
Organism: uncultured Collinsella sp.; assembly: GCA_947507155.1. Lineage (GTDB taxonomy): Bacteria > Actinomycetota > Coriobacteriia > Coriobacteriales > Coriobacteriaceae > Collinsella. The sequence goes on from CANNOC010000025.1 coordinate 273, forward strand.
GCAGGAAGGGAGCGTCTATATGGACGACGCGAGCGAGCGTGCAATCGAAGAGGACATGCTCGATCAGTTCAACTACTTTGATGATGAGGATGAGGAGCTGATCGATCGTCGCGAGCCGGCGTCGCTCGATGCCTTCGACCTTGTTGGTGAAGAGCCCGACGAGGACGAGGTCGAATCAGCAGAGCCCCCACAGTCTTCGCGCCTGGACTCGCTGCTTTCGAGAGTCCCTATGCACCACGGCGCTCGTGCCGGCGCACTCCATATGAAAACTGACTGGCACCAGATCGTGACGGCAGGCGATGAACTTGCCGTCGATGCGCCGCTCACCGATAAGTCATCCATTATCTGCCGCACCGGCATGCTCATGCTGGCAAGCGGAACAGGTGCCTGGCGCGTGCGCGATACCATGAATCGTGTTGCTGCCGTACTCGGCGTCACGATTCACGTCGACCTGAGTCTTCTGTCGTTTGAGTGCACCTGCATCGAAGATGGCCACTGCTTTAACGAGGTCGTCAGCCTACCCACAACGGGGGTCAATACTCATCGCATTTGGATGATGGAGAGCTTCCTAAAGGAAATCGAGATTTACGGACGCCGGTTTACCGTACACGAGTACCACGAGATGCTCAAGACTGTTGAGAGCTCAAAGCCCGATTACGCTCCCTGGCAACAGGGCCTTGCGGCGGCCTGTGCTTGTGGCGCCTTCGTCTTTTTGCTCGGCGGCGGCCCTATCGAGATGGCCTGCGCGTTCGTAGGCGCTGGTGTCGGCAACTTTGCTCGCTCCCATATTCTCAAGCAGGGTCTTGGCCAGTTCAGCGCGCTGACGACTGGCGTTGCGCTCGCTTGCGTTTCGTATCTGCTGGCATTGCTCGGCCTTAGCCAGGTCATTCCAGGGGCAATGTCGCACCAAGAAGGCTATATCGGCGCCATGCTCTTTGTGATTCCCGGCTTTCCCCTCATTACGGCAGGCCTCGACATCGCTAAGCTTGACATGCGAAGCGGTATCGAGCGTCTTTCGTATGCTGTGTCGATTATTGTGATGGCGACCCTCGTAGGTTGGATGGTTGCTGAGTGTGTGGGACTGGCGCCGGATGACTTCGCCCCGCTCGGCCTCTCACCGTTGGCTCTTACGCTCTTGCGCATACTGATGAGCTTTATCGGTGTATTTGGCTTCTCGGTTATGTTCAACAGCCCGGTAAAGATGGCAGCGGCGGCAGGGCTCATCGGCGCCGTGTCCAATACCTTGCGCCTTACGCTCGTCGATGCGCCGACGATACTTCCTTTCCTGGGCCTGAGCGCAGGTATGCCTCCCGAGGCAGCAGCGTTTATCGGCGCACTGGTATCGGGGTTGCTCGCGAGCTTAGCCGAAATCAAGCTCACCTACCCACGCATCGCCCTCACGGTGCCATCAATTGTCATTATGGTGCCTGGCTTGTATCTGTATCGCTCGATGTATTACATGTGCACCTTCGACACGGTCAATATGCTCGGCTGGTTTGTGCGTGCGGTGCTCATCGTGGCGTTTTTGCCCGTTGGTCTGGGTGTGGCGCGTACGCTCACCGACCCTCGCTGGCGCCACACCAGCTAATTGGTGCAAGGGAGGCAGGTCACTTTGCACCAAATGAGTTGCGGTGAAATAGGGACTGAATTGCTGTTTAAAGGGTCAAAACAGTCCGTATTCCACCGCAACTTATGGGGTCGGGGATTATTGGTGCCCTGCATCTTCATAAACTCAACGCTTACGAAGCGCGCGCCGTTCGTGTTAGGGTAGTTCCACCACATAAGTAGTCGCAGACGCACGTACCACGGGCGGGCGAGATGAAGTCCCAACAGCTCCATCTTGCCCGCCCATTTTTGTTGCGTGGTGTTGCGGCGTAACACAGAAAGGACCATGCCCTTTATGCCTATCAACAAACGAGAGAGCCTGCTGTTCACCTTTATCATGTGCTTTTGCATGGTGCTCTGGATGAGCATCTACAACGTTGCCCTGCAGCATGGGGCCATCAACGGCGAGGTTGTTGCCGCCGCGTGGCTCGGCTTCCCCGTTGCCTACGTTTTTGCCATGTGCTGCGACTGGTTTGTTGCCAGCCCCCTTGCCAAGGGTTTCGCTTTTAAATTCCTGGTCACGCCGGGTAAGAACTCACCGCTTGCCATGACGCTTGCCGTCAGCTCCTGCATGGTCGTTCCCATGGTCATCATCATGTCGCTCTACGGCGCGTGCGAAGGCCTGTTCCATTTGCCCGGCGGCCCGCTTGCCAATTTGCAGGCCCTGCCGATGATGTGGCTCGTCAACATTCCGCGCAACTTTATCATGGCCCTGCCCTGGAACCTGCTGGTGGCTGGTCCGGTTGCTCGCTTTGTCTTCCGTCGCGCCTTCCCCATGGGCACGGTCTTTGCCGAGCCACACATGGAGCTCGTGCACATGCCGGGTGCTCCCGCTGCCGATGCCTTCAATGACATTGCCGAGAGCATGGACGCCGAGCCTGCCTGCTAGGCAACAGCCTCTAACCTAGAGCGTCCGCCGCACCCGGCGATTCCTTTTTTGTAGACGTTGTCGTATAGCTGCATGCGGAAAAGGCTCCAACGGTTAACATATACTCCATATGGGTAAAGAGACCAAAGCGCCGCCACGAGTGGCGCTTTGCGTTTGAAAAACTAGCTCGTCTAAGAGGAACTAGCATGTTAGACCGTTTTACCGATCGTGCGCGCAAGGTCATGTCCATGGCCAAGCAGGAGGCGCTCGATCTGCACTCAAATAAGGTGGGCACCGAGCACCTGCTGCTCGCACTCGCCAAGGAGGACGAGGGTATCGCTGCCGAGGCGCTGCGCTCGCTTGACATCTCCTACGACGACATCATGGACACCCTCAAGGAGGTCCAGACCACGGTTCCCGAGCCCAGCGAGGAGACCGAGGCTGCCAAGCTTGCCTTTACGCCGCTCGTCATTAGCGTGATGGAGCGCTCCTTCCGCGTGGCGCGTGAGAACAACCAGACGTATGTGTCGACCGAGCACCTGCTCATCGGCATCGTCGAAGAGGGCAACGGCATGGCCATGGATATCCTCATGCGCCTGGGTGTGTCGTCTGCTTCTATCAAAAAGGCCATCGAAAAGCTCACTGCCAAGGATCAGGACAAGAAGCGTCCGCTCGCCGGTGCCGGTGCCGGGCGTCCCGGTGCGGGCCTGCCGTTCTTTAGCGGTTCGGACGCCTCGCAGCAAAAGGGGGGCGGCACCGATACACTCAAGCAGTTCGCCACCAACCTTACGCAGAAAGCACGCGACGGCGAGCTCGACCCCGTGATCGGCCGCGAAAAGGAAGTCCAGCGCATGATGGAGATCCTTTCGCGCCGCACCAAGAACAACCCGCTTATCTTGGGTGACCCCGGTGTGGGCAAGACGGCCATCGTCGAGGGCCTGGCGCAGCAGATCGCTGCCGGCAACGTGCCTGAGAACCTTATGAACCAGAACATCTGGACGCTCGACCTGCCGGGTCTTGTCGCGGGTGCCAAGTATCGCGGCGAGTTTGAGGAGCGCCTCAAGAACGTGATCCAGGAGGCCACCGAAGCCGACGACGTCATCCTGTTTATCGATGAGATGCACACCATCATCGGTGCCGGTTCTGCCGAGGGCTCCATCGACGCGAGCTCCATGCTCAAGCCCGTGCTTGCGCGCGGCGCCTTCCAGATTATCGGCGCCACCACGGCCGAGGAATTCCGCAAGTACCTCACCAAGGACCCGGCCTTCGAGCGTCGCTTCCAGACCATCGATGTCGAGGAGCCGAGCGTCGAGGACACGGTCAAGATCCTGACCGCGCTCAAGCCGCGCTACGAGGAGCACCACCATGTGCGCTACACACAGGGTGCTATCGAGGCCGCCGCGAACCTCTCCAACCGCTACATTCAGGACCGCTTCCTGCCCGATAAGGCCATCGACCTCATCGACGAGGCCGGTGCCCGCGCCCGCATTGCCGCCAATCGCGCGCCCGAGCCGGTGCGCGAGGCCGAGCATCGCGTCGAGGAGCTCAAGGCTGCCGCACAGGAGGCCACCGAGAGCGACGACATGAACAAGGCCGCCGAGATTACCGAGCAGCAGAAAGCTGCCGAGATTGAGCTCGCCGAGGCCAAGGCTGCCTGGACGGCCGAGCTCGACGCGAGCCCGCTCACTATTGACGTGAGCCAGATCGCCGATATCGTGTCCGTGACTTCAGGCGTGCCGGTGTCCTCGCTTACCGAGAGCGAGAGCCGTCGCCTGCTACAGGCCGAAAGCGTGCTCAAGACCCGCATTATCGGCCAGGACGAGGCCGTCGAGGCCGTTGCCAAGGCCGTGCGCCGCAGTCGCTCGCCGCTCAAGGATCCGCGTCGCCCCGGCGGCAGCTTTATCTTCCTGGGCCCCACCGGCACGGGCAAGACCGAGCTCGCCAAGACGCTCGCCGAGTATCTCTTTGGCAGCAAGGACGCGCTCATCAGCTTCGACATGTCCGAGTTCGGTAGCGAGTTCGAGGTCTCCAAGCTCATCGGTAGCCCTCCGGGTTACGTCGGTCACGACGAGGGCGGCCAGCTCACCAAGGCCGTTCGTCGTCACCCGTACTCGGTCGTGCTGTTCGACGAGATCGAGAAGGCGCACCCCGATATCTTCAACATCTTGTTGCAGGTGCTGGAGGAGGGCCGCCTGACCGATAGCCAGGGCAAGACGGTTGACTTCCGCAATACCGTGATCATCATGACATCCAATGTGGGCGCCCGCGAGATTGCGCAGGATGCGAGCGTTGGCTTTGGCACCACCGGCGAGCAGGGTCTCACGTCGAGTGAGATCCGTGGTCGCGCGATGGGCGAGCTCAAGCGCCTGTTCCGCCCCGAGCTGCTCAACCGTATCGATGACATCGTGGTGTTCCAGAAGCTCTCGGGCGAGAATCTCACCAAGATCGCGCACCTGCTGGTGGACGACCTGCGTCAGCGTTTGATTGCCAACGGCATGAACATCAAGCTCACCGCTGCGGCCTATGACAAGATCGTGGCCGAGGGCACCGACCTCACCAACGGTGCGCGTCCGCTGCGCCGTGCCATCCAAAAGCTCATCGAGGACCCGCTGTCCGAGGAGCTTCTGGCCGGCGAGTGGGGCGAGGGCGATACCGTCCTGTGCGACGTGGCCGATGGCAAGTTTGTCTTTAGCCACGGCACGGGCGAGATCCCGGCACCGCGTCCGGCGGGCACGCTCGGTGGCGATACCGCCCCGGCGGCACCGCACACCGGCAACGCCGCGCCCGTGAGCGGCGGCGTGACCTCGGGCCCCGGCGGCATGATGCAAGCCGGTTCCGGCGCGCTGTAGGGACTAAACATACCTTGTATAACGGGGGTGTTTCCGATAAGGAGGCGCCCCCGTTTCTATTGAAATGTGCTTCAATCTGCCATGCTATACTGAAATTGAGATTCAGTATAGCAAAGGAGTTGATATGCCTACATCAATACTCGACACGCGGCCAGTTCAGATGAACGTGCGTATAGATCGCCAGCTCAAAGAGGCAGGAGACGCCGTACTGACTCATATCGGCATGACGCCGTCACAAGCTGTGAGGGAGCTGTGGCAGTACTTGACCGAGAACGGTCATATGCCCGTCGCAAAAAAGAATGATGACGAAGTCCTGCCTGACGACATACGATCGAAGGCGAGTTCGTCCCGCGTCTCGGAAGGGGCTGCGTTAATTTCGAATTTTTATGAGCGGTTCTCGATTCAGAGGCCGAGCCCCGATGAAGCCTTTGATTACGACGAGTTATACGATCAAATGATGAGCGAGAGATTCAGCGATTGGATCGAATTATGAGCGGCGTCGGAACGAAACGTGTGCTCAAGCTGTTGATCGACACGAACGTCTGGCTAGATTACTTTCTCGTTCGTACGAATGCGACCAGGCCGATAGTCGAGCTCCTTTCTCGCGCGGCGGAAGCGGAGGATATCGTCCTCTTCTCGTCCTCCCTGTCTGTCAAAGACGTCTATTACATTCTGGGAAGGACGATGAAGGCCGACGCCCGCCGTGAGGGGGCTCTCACTCCCGAAGCCATCGCCGGTGCCGACGAGACAGCGTGGGCGTGTGTTCGCCTGATTCGGCAAAAGTCGATTATTGCCTCGGTCGGTGCAGACGAGGTCTTCGACTCCTTTGTGTTCAAGTATCATCACAACGACTTTGAGGACGACCTGATGCTGGGCGTCGCCAATCGCATTGATGCCGATTACGTCGTGACCGAGGACAAAAATCTCATCAAACATACCAATGGTGTATGCATTAATGTTCAACAGGCGTTGAAGTTGGTTGAAGGGTCCAACGTCCCTTCGGCACGGCCCGTCTAACATGCTTTATCTTGATAAAGTGGCGTTTCCTCGCCGTTAGCCGATGATGCGAGGGCGCTCGGCGTTTTCGACTGGTTTATGCACGCAAAGTCTGGGAATATACAAGTCGCATGTCTTACTGTCTAACCAGTTGCGCCAAGGAGGCACCATGGACTACAAGATTACCGGCTACGAGCCCGCCCAGCTGTTCCATTTCTTTGAGGAGGTCAGCGCGATCCCCCGTGGGTCTGGCAACGAGAAGGGCATCAGCGATTTTCTGGTTGCGTTTGCCAAGGAGCGTGGCCTCGATGTGTATCAGGATGAGGTCTACAACGTTATCATTCGCAAGCCCGCATCTGCCGGTGCCGAGAATGCCCCGACCGTGATGCTGCAGGGCCACATCGATATGGTGTGCGACAAGTTGGGCTCCGTTGAGCACGACTTTACGACCGATGGTATCGACCTGGTCGTCAAGGACGGCGTCCTCACCGCTAACGGTACCACTCTGGGCGCCGACAACGGTATTGCCGTCGCTCTGATGCTCACTGTTCTCGATGACGATTCGATCGTTCACCCCGCCCTCGAGTGCGTATTCACCACCGACGAGGAGACTGGCCTGGTCGGCGCCGAGACGCTCGACAAGTCCCAGATTAGCGCCCGCACCATGATTAACCTTGACTCCGAGGAAGAGGGCGTTGCTACCGTCAGCTGCGCCGGCGGTGTCGTCGTTACCTACACCTGCCCGATCGCGCGCGAGCACAAGACCGGTAGCACCCTCACGCTCGACATCTCCGGCCTGCTGGGCGGCCACTCCGGCAGCGATATCAACCTGGAGCGCGGCAACGGCAACCTCATCATGGCCCGCATCATCGACCGCCTGATGGTTGCCGGCGAGCCCGCCATCGTTAGCTTTAACGGCGGCACCAAGGACAACGCCATCAACCGTGAGTGCAAGGCTGTTCTGGTCTACGCCGACCACGCTGCCGCCGAGGCCGCGGCCCAGGTCGCAAAGGGCATCATCGCCGACGTTACTGCCGAGCTCGAGGTCTTCGACCCCGGCTTTACCTGCACGGTTGAGATTGCCGACAACACTGAGGTCGAGGCCATGGACCAGAAGTCCGCGCTTGCCCTCATCCGCGCCCTGCGTCTTGCTCCTAACGGCGTGATTCGCCGCAACGTCGCCACCGACGGCTCCGTCGAGGTTTCCTCCAACATCGGCGTGGTTGCCACCTCTGACGACCAAGTCAAGATCATGCTGTCCCCGCGCTCCTCGATTACCTCGCTGCAGAACGAGTTCAAGGACCGCCTGCAGACGCTGGCCGATGTCCTGGGATTCGACGCCAAGTTTGAGTTCGAGTATCCCGGCTGGAGCTATGCCGAGCATTCGCCGGTCCGCGACATCTTTGTCGAGAGCTATCGCGAGCTCTTTGGCTCCGAGCTACGAATCGAGTCCATTCACGCCGGCCTTGAGTGCGGCCTGTTTGCCGAGGCCCTGCACGGCCTGGACGCCATCGCCGTGGGCCCGACGCTCTCCGATGTCCACACCCCGGACGAGAGCATGGAGCTCGCTTCTGCCGAGCGCTTCTACGAGCTGCTCATCGACGTCCTCAAGCGCCTCGCTGCGTAAAGGTTGCGATAGCAGCAGTCCGAGCCACGTGCTAGCGGATTGCAAATGACATTATGAGAGGGGGCACCCGAGCTTTTGCGATGGGTGCCCCCTCTCTTCTTTTGGGAAATGGGAAATTGCGGCCACCTAGCCCATATCCGCCTTGATGAGGTCGAGGGTGCGCTGGCAGTTTTCACGGACGGGGCCGAGCATATGCTCGCGCAGGTCCGCCATGCCGGGCAGGTCGGCGTATTCGTCCATGACCTCTTCCATGCAAACGGGTACCTCGTAGGCGAGGTCCATCATGGTCGCAAAGCAAAACTTCTCAGATAGTCCGGCATCGATGAGCGCCGCCTCCAGCGCGGGGTCGCCCATACCGTGGTATCGACGGATAGCGCCTGGACCGATGCGCCCCACACGATTTTCGCCGCCAACACTCATGGCAAGGCGCGCCCGGCGGCGCATGCGCTCGTACGCCAAGCCCGAAGCGACATCGTACATTCGAGCCATCATGGCTGCGCCGTCGTTTCCAAGGAGCAGGGAATAGTTTTTCGCATGCGCATCCGGTGCGCCGATAATGGCGTTGAAGAACAGTATCTGCGTAAACAGATACAGGTTAAGTTGATGGTGGCTCGTATTTACGAGGAGCTCTTGAATGTCGCGGGTGGTCGGGCCGCCGTCTGCCGTGTACTTTTGGGCGGGCATCACCCCAAGTGCCTGACAGAGGTCTTCTTGATGTAGGCGCCTGATCGTTCCGTCTTCGACTTTCACGCGGTCATAGCGCTCAACAATGAGGGCGGGTTCGTCCTCAAACATACGATATTCGACGTTTGCCGCTGCGATACCGGCGCGCTGGGCGCTTTTCATGCAGACAAACTCATTCAGAGCCTCGAGTTTAAATCCGATAACGCCATTTTTGAAAATATGCGTCGTGGGCGAGGAGCCCATGCATTCGCACCAGCGGCCGTTTATGAACGCGAGCGCGAACTTGCCCTGATTGCCTCCGAGTGACCAACTTTCATCTAGACCCATCCACGATGCATCGCGGTTATCTCTGATCGACTTGAGGCGGAGAGCAATTTCGTGGTCGTCTATAGGGCGATATTCGCCAGCGCGATGCAGGACGGCGTCGGCCTCTTCTTCGGCACAAAACTGCACTCCGCCCGGACAGTCGAGTCCGATATGGCTGAGCAACGCAACGGGATTGTTGGGCCTAACGTCGAATTCGGTGGCAATCGCTTTTCGTTGGTCCTCGCTGTCGGGCAGAAGACCAAACAAGTACGGATTCATGACCTGTTGGCCGTATGTGCGATTTGAAACGGGAATGTTGGTCGATAGGGCTGGCCCGTCATAATCTTGATCGTAGGCAAAACTGACTAGACCGCTCTCATCTTGCACGAGCGTTCCCGCAGGTACGCCGCAAATAATAGTCCGAAGCGTTTTGCTGGCCATTGGCTACCTCCCTTTGGGCCTGGTTTGGGCAGATGGGTTTGCGGCAATCGGGACTCCGAGATTAGACATGGCGAAATCGGCGAAGGCCTTGTCGTAGAGCTCGGACGTAAAGGGGACATCTGCGAGAGTCGGAATGGCTGCGCTGCGACGGTTGCGATGGTGAAAACGTTGAGCGTGATGGCACCTGGGGGTGCTACAAGGTTGCAAATCGGCATGCGGGGCGTCGATATTCCCTTGAGCAACGAGAGCCAGTCCGAGAGCACCGAAAACCGCCAGCAACTTGTCGAGTCGAATGCCGGTGGCGTCTCCTAGCTCGAGCGATGCGAGCAGGCGCTCCGAAACACCGGCTTTTTTAGCGAGGACGGCACGGGTGATCCCTTGCGCCTCGCGTGCCTGGCGCACGTAGACGCCAGCTTGGCGCGGTGTGGTGATGGGAAGGGCATCCACGGCGATCTCCTAACGTGCAGACTTTTGCATATCAGTATGACATGCAAAAGTCTGCATGAAAAGGCCTCATGCAAAACTCTGCATGAGGCCTCTATGTTGACGTTGAGCTTATGAGAGGCGTTTTTATATCGCGAGAATCCCCAGATGCTCAAGCAAAATCTTAAGCCCAATGAGGATGAGCACGACGCCACCCACGATGGTGGCGGGTTTTTCGTAGCGCGCGCCAAAGGTGTGGCCGATCGCTACGCCGGCGACGGAGAAGATAAACGTTGTGACGCCGATAAGCGATACAGCGGGCACGATGTCAACCGAGAGCGCGGCAAATGAGATGCCCACGGCTAGGGCGTCGATTGAGGTGGCGATAGCGAGGATCAGGTACTCGACCAGGTCAATCTTTTCGGCATCCTTGCCGTCGCCTTCATCCTCGTCCTCGGTAAAGGCCTCCCACAGCATTTTGCCGCCGATGAAGGCGAGCAGGATAAAGGCGATCCAGTGGTCGATGGGGCCGATGATGCCCATAAATTGACTGCCGAGCGCCCATCCGATTACGGGCATGCCGGCCTGAAAGCCGCCAAAGAACAGGCCGAGCACGACGGCGACTTTAAGGTTGATCTTTTTCATGCCAAGGCCCTTGCAGATGGAAACGGCAAAGGCGTCCATCGAAAGGCCAACGGCGAGCAACACGAGCTCTGCGAGTCCCATGGTCTGGCTCCCTCTCTGCGGGCGGGCCCGCGTGTACCTCTTGGGGGAGTAACAAAAAAGACCCGTGGCGTACGCGTTGCGCGCACAGCCACGAGTCTCGTTCATTAAGGCAAGCCAGGCCGCATCGGCCAGTGTGTTGACTTGCCGCGCCACCGGAGGCGAACCCGATCACGCGACTACTCCCTCATTTATGCGAATCCCGATGCTACCACATAAGCAGCCCATTTGGGTTGGGCTCTCAGCGGTGTTCGCTCATTCTGTAAGCATCGGATTTCGCAAGCGCCGCAGGGACAAACCGTGAGAAACTATTTAGCGTTTATGGAGCGTATACGATGGGAGCGATGCCTTGGATAAGAACGAGCTGCAAAAGCGTATGGAACAGGCCATCCGCCTGACGGCACCTGGTCAGCCGATCCGCACCGCCCTCGACATGATCATCGCCGGCCACCTGGGTGCCCTTATCTGCGTCGGCGACACCGAAAACGTGCTCGCTGCCGGTAACGACGGCTTCCCGCTCAACATTTCGTTCACCTCGAACCGTCTGTTCGAGCTCTCCAAGATGGACGGTGCCATCGTCATCGACGGCGACCTCACCCAGATCCTGCGCGCCAACTTCCACCTCAATCCCGATCCCTCGCTTGCCACGAGCGAGACGGGCATGCGTCACCGCACCGCCGCTCGCATGTCGGTGCTCACCGATGCCATCGTGATCTCGGTCTCGGCTCGTCGTGCCGTCGTTAACGTGTACGTTCACGGCAAGAGCTACGAGATCCAGCCCGTCACCACCATCATGAGCTCGGTCAACCAGCTCGTCGCCACGCTCCAGACTACTCGTCAGTCGCTCGATCGCTCCCTGCTGCGCCTGACGGCACTCGAGCTGGACGACTACGTCACGCTCGCCGACATCACTGGCATCTTCTCGAGCTTCGAGATCATGCAGCAGGCAAAGACCGAGCTTAAGGATTGCATCGTCAAGCTGGGCAACCAGGGCAAGCTCGTGCAGATGCAGCTCGAGCAGCTCGCCGGTTCCAGCATGGATACCGAATACGACCTGATGATCCGCGACTACGCGAGCGATTCCTCCGAGGCAAACGCCGAGAAGATTCGTGCAGAGCTCGCTCGCATGACGCCTAAGGACCTGTCCGACCCGCAGCACGTGGCGGCAGTTCTGGGTTACGACGATCTGGACGAGGACTCCGTCATGACGCCGCTGGGCCTGCGCACGCTTTCGCGCGTGTCCGTCGTGCGCGACGGCGTGGCCGAGAAGATCGTCGACGAGTACGGCTCGCTGCAGGAGCTCATGGACGACATCAGCGAGGATCCGGAGCGCCTGGGCGACTTTGGCGTCAACAACCCTGCCATTCTTGCGGACTCGCTGTACCGCATGAAGGGCACCAAACAGGGGAACGCATAATGGCGCCCGTATGCGCCGTGGTCGTTGCCGGCGGCAGCGGCCAGCGCTTTGGAAATCCCGGCGGCAAGCAGCTCGTTAATGTGGCGGGCCGTCCGCTCATGAGCTGGTCCATCCGCGCGTTCGATCGTAGCGATAAGGTCGGCCATATCGTCGTGGTTTGCCCTGCCGAGCGCCGTGCCGAGATGCGCCGCCTGGCCATTGACCCGTTTGACTATGACACGCCCATCAGCTTTGCCGATGCCGGCGATACCCGTCAGGATTCCACCCGTGCCGGCGTGCATGCGGTTCCGGCGGGTTTCGAATATGTCGCCATCCACGACGGCGCTCGTCCGCTCATTACGACCGAGGCCATCGACCACGCTATCGACGTGCTCGTGAGCGACCGTGCCCTCGACGGTGTCGTGTGCGGTCAGCCCGCGATCGACACGCTCAAGATCGTTGACGGCGATAATATCGTCGAGACGCCGCCGCGTGAGCTCTACTGGGCAGCGCAGACGCCGCAGATCTTTAGCGTCGATGCTATGAAGCGCGCCCACGCTGCAGCCATTGCCGAGGGCTTTATCGGTACCGATGATTCGTCGCTGGTCGAGCGCATGGGTGGGCGCGTCCGCTGCGTCCAGAGCCCACGCGATAACCTTAAGGTGACGGTGCCCGAGGACCTGCGTCCCGTAACCGCGATTCTGCTTGGCCGCATGGCCGAGGGAGAGGACCTTCCCCATGTTCAGTAACCTGCGCATTGGCCATGGCTACGACGTTCACCGTCTGGTGGAGGGGCGTCGATGTATCATCGGCGGTGTCGACATTCCCTACGAGCGCGGCCTGCTGGGCCACTCGGATGCCGATGTGCTCGCGCACGCCTTGGCCGACGCCATTCTGGGCGCCTGCCGTGGGGGAGACATCGGCAAGCTATTCCCCGACACCGATCCCGCCTACGAGGGTGCCGATTCGATGGTGCTGCTCGCTCGCGTGATGGACTATGCGCGTGAGCTGGGCTTTGAGTTTGTCGATGCCGATTGCACCATTGCCTGCCAGCAGCCTAAGATCACCCCGCATCGCGATGCCATGCGCGCCAACCTTGCCCATGCCCTGGGCGTTGACGTCGAAAACGTGGGCGTCGCCGCCACTACGACCGAAAAGCTCGGTTGGGAAGGCCAGGGCGAGGGAATCGGCGCCTGGGCCGTCTGCCTGCTACAGAAAACCGTTAAGGAGTAACGAATGCGTATCTACAACAGCGCTACCCATAAAAAGGAAGAGTTCCAGCCCATCGAGTCCGGCAAGGTCCGCATGTACGTGTGCGGCCCCACGGTCTACGACAACATCCACATCGGCAACGCCCGTACGTTCATCAGCTTTGACGTGATTCGCCGCTGGCTCATCGCGAGCGGTTACGAGGTCACGTTCGCCCAGAACCTCACCGATGTCGACGACAAGATCATCAAGCGCGCCAACGAGCAGGGCCGTACGGCCGCCGAGGTCGCGACGGAGTTCTCCGACAAGTTCATCGGCGTCATGCGCGCCGCCAACGTGCTCGATCCCGATGTGCGCCCCCGCGCCACCAAGGAGATCGGCCCCATGATCGCCATGATCAAGACGCTTATCGAGCAGGGCCACGCTTACGCAGCCGATAACGGCGACGTGTACTTTGCCGTGCGCAGCGATCCCAACTATGGTCAGGTTTCGGGCCGCAACATCGACGACCTTATGGTTGGCGCGCGCATCGAGGAGAACGAGGACAAGAACGACCCGCTCGACTTTGCCCTGTGGAAGGCCGCCAAGCCCGGCGAGCCCAGCTGGCCGAGCCCCTGGGGCGAGGGCCGTCCCGGTTGGCACACCGAGTGCGCCGCCATGGTGCATCGCTACCTGGGCACTCCGATCGACATCCACGGCGGCGGCTCCGACCTTGCCTTCCCGCATCACGAGAACGAGTGCGCCCAGGCCACCTGCGCCTGGCACCAGGGCTTCTCCAACACCTGGATGCACACGGGCATGCTGCTGGTAGACGGCGAGAAGATGTCCAAGTCGCTCGGCAACTTCTTTACGCTGGCCGAGGTCCTCGAGCAGCACTCCGCTGCCGCCCTGCGCCTGCTGATGCTGCAGACGAGCTATCGCTCGCCGCTCGACTTTTCTTGGGAGCGCCTGGAGGGTGCCGAGAACTCGCTCACGCGTATCGCCGGTACGGTCGAGAACCTGCGTTGGGCCGCGAACCACGCGACGGCCGATGCCGACGAAGCGGCTGCCGAGGCGTTTGCCGCCAAGGCCGCCGAGACCCGCACCACCTTTAAGGAGTGCATGGATGACGACTTTAACACCGCCGGTGCCATGGGTGCTGTCTTTGGCTTTGTGACCGAGTGCAACCAGTACCTGGAGCAGGCGGGCGATGCTGCCGACAAGGCCGCTGCCCTGGCCGCCGCCGATACGCTGGTCGAGCTGCTCGATACGTTTGGCGTCGAGCTTCCCGAGCCCAAGGTCGAGCTGCCGCTGGGCCTGCTGGGCGTTGCCGCCGGCCTGGTCGCCTACACGGGCGACGACGTGGACGAGGCTGCTGCCAAGATTCTCGAGGCCCGCGCCGAGGCCCGTGCCGCCAAGAACTGGGATCTGGCCGACGCCATCCGCGACCAGCTCAAGGACCTGGGCCTGACGATTGAAGATACCGCCGCCGGCACTCGTATCAAATCTCTCTAATCCCCGCGGGTTTCCCAAGCACCCGACCTTGCCGTTCAAACCGTCGCTCGCGTACTCAAGTACGCGTCGCTCCTCTTTCACGGCAATCTCGGGCACTTGGAAAACCCGTACCGACCGCCCGAATTAATATTCATGGGCGGTCGTTTATTTTGTTTCGTTTGATAGTTGTATTTAGGAGGTCGCTTTATGGCCGACAATCGCAAGCGTGCGCCTCGTGGCGGCAAGCAGGCTGCTTCTGGCTCGCGTCCGATTCGCCGCAATGACCGCGCTGCCGCTCCCAAGGGCCAGCGCGATCGCGCCCAGGCCGCACGTCCGCAGCGCGATCGCAACCGCGACGCTGTCCAGGCTCCCAAGGGCGAGTTTATCGAAGGTCGTCGTGCTGCCGCCGAGGCGCTACGCACTGGTTTTCCCATCAAGTGCGCGCTCATTGTCGAGGGTGGAGAGCGCGATGCCGCCTTGTCGCGCCTGGTCGACGACCTCAACGCCGCGGGCGTCCGCATTAAGTATGTGCCGCGTGCGCAGCTCGACGCACTGTCGAGCCATGGCGCTCATCAGGGCATCGCACTCGAGGTTGGCAACTTCCCCTATGCTGATGTCGCCGATATTCTCGACCGCGCAGGCGACGGTCCGGCGCTTGTCGTCGTGCTCGACCATGTGACCGACGACGGCAACTTTGGCGCCATTGTGCGCTCCGCCGAGGTCGTGGGCGCGGCCGGCGTCGTCATCGCCAACAAGCGTGCCGCCGGCGTGACCGTGGGCAGCTACAAGACCTCGGCCGGTGCTGTCATGCATCTGCCTATCGCGCAGGTTCCCAATATTGCCCGTGCACTCGATGACCTCAAGGCCGCTGGTTTTTGGGTGGGCGGCGCCTCCGAGCACGCCGAGGGCAGCTGCTGGGATGCTCCCTTCGAGGGCCGCGTGGCGCTCGTCATGGGCTCCGAGGGCGACGGCATCTCGCGCCTGGTGCTCGAGAAATGCGACTTTTTGACCAAGCTTCCCCAGCGCGGCATGACCGAGAGCCTCAATGTTGCCCAGGCGACCACGGCGCTGTGCTTTGAGTGGCTGCGCCGCAACGTCGGCGAGCTCATGGGGGAGGAGTAGCGCATGTCCAAAAAGAACCGTGCCAAGTCCAAGGCCAAGCGCTTTGGCGAGGGCTCGGCCAAGCCGATTGTTTCGGCCGCGACCTACGGCGTGGGCGGCAATGCGTTTGCGCAGGCCATCGCCGACCCGGTCTCGACGGTGCACTCCAATAAGCCCGAGCTGCTGGTGGTCGACGGCTACAACGTGATCCACTGCACGCCGCGCTACGAAAAGCTCGTGTACGACCATTCAGACGATCCGTATTCCAGCGACGTTCACGATATGGCACGCACCGCCCTCATCAACGACGTCGCCGCGTTTGCCCAGGGCCGCTACGAGGCCGTGATCGTGTTTGACGGCGCGGGCAACATCTCCAGCGAGCGCCCCAACCTGCCGGCCCGCGGCCTGCGCATCGAGTTTTCGCCGACGGGCGTCTCTGCCGATACCGTGGTACAGAAGCTCTGCATCGAGGCACGCGAGGAAGGCCGTGCGTGCTCTGTGGTGTCGAGCGACGGCACGATCCAGGCCGTCGTCATGGGCAAGGGCGTTACGCGCATCTCGAGCCGTATGCTGGTGGACGAGATCAAACAGATCGACAACGACGTGCACGAGGCCGAGGAGGCCCCGCAGATCAAGATGACCCTGGGCAGCCGTCTAAGCCCCGAGGCCCTGGCCAAGCTCAAAGCTCTGCGCGGGAGGTAGGGGAGTTGGCGGGGCGATGCTGTCTCGCTAACTCCATTCAGCGATGTCGATCATTCTTTCGAGGCGCCATGTTAGCGCCTCTTTTAGATAAGGCAGTCTCGCTGTAAGAGCGTCGTTTTTGGATAGGATTTCGATTGCCTCGTCAACGAAACCCTCGAGTTTGTCGCCGTCAAACCAGCCCATGTCCTCGACGAGCAACATTTGTTTGGCGGGGCTTGAATGAAATTGTGCGCTGGTAAAACTGTGCTCTCCCGCCCTAAGCTCCTCTAGTGATATGTTGCACCAGAGTGATGAGCCCGAATCAAAGATAGGGGCAGGTCTGCAGGCTAGCGTGTTTACGTTTCGCACAAGGCCAAAGTTACGCCAATGACGATCGTAGTTGGCAATGATGTCGTCACATACGATCATGCGGTCAAGGGCATCCTTGACGCCTGTCACCCCGAGCTCCTCGCAGTTTGCTACATATCGCTCGTAGTCGGTTAGCCGTTCATCTGCGTTTGCGTGCTGGTTTACATAGAACGCAGGGACATACTCTTCTTCATCAGTTAAGAAGACATCGCATGTGCTCAGGGCGGAAGTGCCCGTGCCCTCGAGCGAGTAAGGCACATAATCGCAGGCGTTTAGGATGCGACGGTGGAGCGCGGTCGCCACCAGCTCGTTATAAGGTTCCTGGTCCAGGTGCGCTCCTGCCTTATGCAGAATTCGACGTTCGCCCTCGCACGTCCAGTACTTTTGAAGATTGCCGTCCGAGGTGTTATCGGGCTTTGCGGCAGCCGCTTTTCCCTCTGGGGCAAAGGGCGCAATGGACAGCGAGACGTCATCAAAGGCGTTATTGAAGAAGTTAATATCTTCCCACGCGAGACCGGAGCCTTGGGGTCTAATCCAATACTGGTCGGATAAGGAGAGGCCGAGATTTCGCTGTACGAGTTCATCGGGAACATCGACTGCGGCTTCTGCAAGCAGGGAGGCTAGCCCAATGCGTGCGAGCGGGATACCGCGGCCGCGCCACCAGATGCGGAAGGAGTCGAGCGATATGGGACCATTAGGGCCAAATACTCCAATAGGGGCGTGGGCGTAATCGATGTCGGCGCCGATGTGGGTAAAGTCTTTTCGCGATGTGCTGTAGACCAGCTGAGCGACCTCGTGCGTGCGATTCATGAGGGTGAACGCGATCTCGCTCTTACCGTGGCCGCGGCGGGGGCGTCCCCCCGTTTTGGTCACGGAGCGGAGTCGCGTGTCGACGCTGTCTTTGTCGATGAGCCATACGCCAGAAGCCTTGCGGGCCTCAAGTGCTCCGTTTTTTATGAGCTCCTGCACCCTGCGCGGGGTGATGTCAAGTAGCTCTGCAGCTTCCTTCGTGGTCAACATCGCGAAATCCTTCGCTAGAACGAATAGTTTTATCTATTCCATTGTAATTAAAACTATTCGTTCTAACGAATAGTTTTAAGATTGAGGGCGAACTGATAGAAATGAACGGGCCTGGTACCTGTTGTTGCTGGATTTTGCATATTTGTATAACGCCGTGCGGCCTGTTGCGCCTCGTCCGCAATTCCATTATTCTTAACAGGCTTCGCGCGAAAGCGCCAAGTGTGCCAGTGTGGCGCAACGGTAGCGCAACTGATTTGTAATCAGTGGGTTGCAGGTTCGATTCCTGTCACTGGCTCCATGAGAGTTTCGGGCTCTGTCTCTATATGGGACAGAGCCCGTTTCTATTTAGGTGGTGCGCCATCGGGTTAGCGCCCATCCCGTTTTTGGTTTGTCTCGTCCTCCAGTTTGTCTAAATCTGTAACACCAAGACCGATATTTGGCATCTAACTGTTACAGATTGAGATGAAACTTAGGGTGTTTTAGGAATATCTTGATCTGTAACATGTAGAAGCGGAATAGGCCTCTTGCTGTTACAGATCGAGACAAGGGCGGGTGCGGACCTGGATGTTCTGCTCGAGCGTGGATTTCTGGACACGCGAGAGAAGAAAATCTTCCGACCGGAGAACGAGCGTGGATAATTAACTTGGATAGGGAGCTAAGGTAAACACCGATTGTCTATCGAAGGCTTTAGAAACAACGACCCCGATTTCATTGTGGAATCGGGGTCGTTTGTGCCTGAGGAATCCGAATGGATTAATCGAGCTCCTAAGGGACTTCTTGGGTTCTTGCTAATGGTCTGCCGAGGATGTCCCCAATGCAAGCAGCGGGCATCTACTCAATATAGTTGGGATTCTTCTTGATGATCACGCGTGCAGCGATGAACGAGACAACGATGGCGATGACGGCGACAACGCACGCCAGTACGAAGTTGCCCATGGATCCATCGGGAGCGATAAAGATCAGCGCAGAAAGAAGACCGGGGCATGCTCCCGCAACATACTCCTTCAAGACGAAGATGCCTGCAGGGAGTCCCGCGCAGAGGGCGCCGATTGCTGTGCCGACAAGCAGGCGGGGACGCTCGATGAGGCAGCCGTAAAATGCGGGCTCAGTTACGCCACAGAGTGCGGTGACGGCAACCGTGGTGACCATACCTCTCTTCTCTTTGTTGCCTTTCATTGCAGTTGCCAAGGCGAGACTCGTGCCGCCAATGCAGAGGTTTGAGATGAAGCCAAAGATGATGGGCGCCCAGCCGAGCTGCGCCAAGCTCGTAACTTCGATCGCGATGTAGGCCTTATCAAGACCGAGCATGACAAAATAGGGGTTAAGGGCTGCAAGGATTGGAGTAGCGATAAATGCCACGTTATCCATGAGCCACGTGGCGGCATCACTCAGCGCGTAGCCCATCATGCTGCCGGCGGGGCCGAGGATAATCAGCTCAACAGGCACGACGATGAACATGGTGAGCAGCGGCTTCAAGAACAGTTTGGTAATGTCGGGGATGATTTTCTGAAGACCGCGATCAACAAAGTACATGAACACAACGCCCAGTACGATTGGCACCACCGTGCTCGAGTAGTCATTCGTCGGGATGGGGATGCCAAGAAAGTCGAGACCCTCAGCACCGCTAATAGACGAGCTAATCATGATTGCGCCCAGCAGTGCGCCCATGATAGGCTGCATCTTCATGACGGCGGCGAGCTGATAGCCGAGGTAAACGGGCAGGAAGCTAAATGAGGCGCTGAAGATCGCCAGCAGAACCTGGGCGGTTCCGCTATCGGTGCTCAATCCACAATAATTGACCAGGAGATTCTTGATCGAAAGAATGAGTCCGCCAACGATGAGCGCCGGGACGATGGGCATGAATACCTGTGCAGAGACGTTCCCGAATTTCTCAATCAAGCCCATGGCGGTGTTACCGCTTTTAATGCCTTCTGCAAGGTCTTTGGCGGTTTGGGCATCGTCGGCAACCGTGCCACCGCCGACTTCGATTCCCGCGAAGTCGAGGAAGTCGTTGTAGGCCTCGGTGACGTTGGGGCCGATGATCACCTGAAGCTGGCCACCGCTGACTACTGCCCCGAGCGCCTGGTCAGCCGATTTGGCGAGCTGGAGATCGATGATCGAGGTGTCTCGTGCGTCGATGCGAAGGCGCGTCGCACAATGAGTTACCGATGTAATGTTCTCTTTGCCGCCAACAGCCTTTAGGACTGTTTCGGACATTGCCTGATATTTCATCTCTTTCTCCTAACCTTCCTGCTCCTGATACTTCGAGATAAGGTCTCGGTACCAATACCAGCTCTTTTTGGGGGTGCGCTCCAGATTGTTCTCGAAGTCGATATGGACAAGTCCGTATCGTTTTTCGTAGCCGTTGATCCAGCTATACAGATCCATCGTCGACCAGAGGTAGTAGCCCTCAACGCGCGCGCCGTCGCGCTTAGCCCTCATCATGTGCTCGATGAACTGGCCCAGAAGCTCGATGCGGTCATCATCGTGGATCATTCCGTCTGCGTCTGGTTGCTCATAGGCGCCATGTCCGTTTTCCGTAATAAAGATGCGGGGCGCGTTATAGCGCTCGTGGACATCCATGATGGTTGAATACATGCAACTTGGGAGTATTTCGCGGCCCCATTTATTGCGGGGAACATTGCTGTCGCGGGCGCTTTCAAACAAGGGCGCAATGCATTTTCCTTCGACCTTTTTGCTCGAACCGCCCTTATTGTTCGCCGAAACGGCAAGCTCTCCACCGTGCCAGTCGGTTACATACTCTCGGCAATACACGTTGAGTCCAATAAAATCGACTTTACCGTCTCTGAATTCTTCTACGTCATTTGGGGATCGATAGAGCGAGACGCCAAGTTTTTCAAGGATTTCGTCCATTTCTGGCGGCAGTTGACCCTGAAGTGCTGGTGCCAGAATCATGCGATTGGCGAAAAAGTCTGCGTATCGAAATACGTCATCGGGGTGCTCGGTTGCCGGGTCGAGTTCGACAACGCCGCCATCGTGGACGGCGCCGATGATGCCGTCGTAGCCCATTTGACGATATGCTCGGACTGCGAGTGCGCTTGCGCGCATCAGGTTGTACTGAAACTGCATGTACGACTGAACGTCGAGCGATCGATTGGGGGGATAGTTGCCCAACATGTTTACGCAGTAGCTGTAGAAATGCGGCTCGTTAACGGTAGCCCAGATTTTGACGCGGTCTCCAAAGCGCTCAAAGCAAATCTTGGCGTATTTGCAGAACCACTCTGCCATATCGTTGTTCAGCCATCCGCCTTTGCAAGCAAGCGTGAATGGCAGATCGTAATGGAACAGCGTAACGTTGGGCTCTATGCCATTTTCGAGGCAGCAATCAATGACCCGATTATAAAAATCGATACCCTTTTCATTCACTTCACCGATACCCGTGGGGATGATTCGACTCCATGAAAGAGAGAAGCGATAGGTGTTTTGTCCGCCTTCTTTCATCATGCGGATATCTTCTTCATAGCGATGGTAGAAGTCGCAAGATACATCACCGTCAACATGGTTGATGTTCTTATTGCTTGTGTGGCTAAAGAAATCCCACTCACCAAGGCCTTTGCCGTCTTCGTTCCAGGCACCCTCGCACTGATAAGACGCCGTGGCGGAACCCCAGAGAAACGGCATGTTGTTCACGTTGCCCATGAATCCCCTTTCCATCATTCAACACGGTGGATACGTGTGGCGGAATTATGATTAAGATGACGTCAACTGATTTGAATCATAGGAGAACGACCAAAGCTGTTTGATTCAATAAATGAACCATGATTTCGAGGAGAGCGGAAAGAGGGATCACGTGAATATCAATGACTTCGATGTGCTCAATCGCATTAGCTCCATCATCAACAGCGAGTTTGGGTCAAACGATGCCGCCATCGCTCGATATCTCATCGCTCACATTAGGCGTTCGAGCGAAATCAATGTTGCCGCAATAACCCGCGATGCATTCGTGACCCGTTCCGCTGTTCGTCGTTTCTGCAATCGATTGGGCTACCAGTCTCTTAGCGATTTGAAAGAATCATTTACTCAGTCAGTCTTTCCAAGCGACTTAAGCCATCGAGAGGAGGAATTTGGCTACGAGGAGTACAGGGCAGAGCTCGACGTTCGCATGATCGAGATGTTCGCTGAGGTTGAAAGCGGCGTGTCCGATATCGCTATTAAGCATCTTGTCGACGAAATTGATGGCCATAAAAACGTTGAAATCTGGTGCACCAATAATGTGAGCGCCAATCTCGTACGATTTCAGCAGGAAATGTTTTATGCGGGCAAGATAGTTCGCATAGTTGCTGGGGCTAACGTCGCGGAATTGAAAAACATGGGAGACGCTTCGCAGTCATTGATAATTCTCGTATCGGTCTCCGGGCTATTTGCGTCACAGGCGCGTGAGTATCTTGATTGCCGTTCGGGCAGGAAGATTCTAATTACTGCGTTTAGCAACGATGACAAATCGAGGTCTTTTGACCGTGTATATCGTCTTGGTAATGCGGGAAACGGAATTGACCGACTCGGCGTTTATTCGAAATACGCCATGACTTATTTTTTCGATTTGCTATCGTCGTGTTACTTGAGTCGCTACCCCTGCACCAAGGGGGAGCCGCTCTATGGGTCTACTTTGGCCTGGCCCGAGTAGTTGCGGCTTTACAGTTCTCTCGCCTGGAGAATGAACGTGGATAATCTGCCACTTTGGACTTGATGCCACGGCAAAGTGAGAGAATATCCACGCTCGATTTCAAACGGAAGAATATCCACGCTCGATTTTGCTGGGAAGAGCAATCTTCTGTCTGGGAAGCCCCGACCTAGACCTATATATAGGTGCAAATAAGCCGTTATCGAAGTTCGATCCTGAAGGTGTACTCTACTACAGCAAAGTGTTACCTCGGGAAACGTCACCTCAGTATCCAAAACCACCGTCCTTCACATCCAAACTCAGTAAAACCGCAGGTCAAAGGTATATAGATACGCCCGGCACCGTGTATCTAGAGGTTTTCGTTGACAGCCCCCAAGGTTGCATCGTATTATCTTTTTCGTTCGCGGGGGCGGCGGTCCAAAAGACCAAAGAACCTGCGGATACTTGAACGATTGGGAGTTTGCCCGAGTGGTTAATGGGGACGGGCTGTAAACCCGTTGGCTCTGCCTACATAGGTTCGAATCCTATAGCTCCCACCCGTCAAGTGCCTGTATAGCTCAGTCGGTAGAGCACTTCGTTGGTAACGAAGAGGTCACCAGTTCAAGTCTGGTTGCAGGCTCCATCCGGCGGTGTAGCTCAGTTGGTTAGAGCACACGGTTCATACCCGTGGCGTCACTGGTTCGAATCCAGTCACCGCTACCATAGGTAACACGGTGGCTTCTCAATAGTATGTTGAGAGGCCACTATGGTATAAAGGCAAAGTCCCGTCCGGGGACGACCTGTTAAGAGGAGGGCTTTATGGCCAAAGAGAAGTTTGAGCGCACTAAGCCGCATGTTAACATCGGCACCATTGGTCACGTCGACCACGGCAAGACCACGCTGACCGCCGCCATCACCAAGGTTCTCTCTGAGACCGAGGGCTGCAAGGCTGACTTCACTGCGTTCGAGAACATCGACAAGGCTCCCGAGGAGCGCGAGCGCGGCATCACGATCTCCGTCTCCCACGTTGAGTACGAGACTGCTGCCCGTCACTACGCTCACGTTGACTGCCCGGGCCACGCTGACTACGTCAAGAACATGATCTCCGGTGCTGCTCAGATGGACGGCGCTATCCTAGTCATCGCCGCTACCGACGGCCCCATGGCTCAGACTCGCGAGCACATCCTGCTCGCCCGTCAGGTCGGCGTTCCCTACATCGTCGTCTTCCTGAACAAGTGCGACATGGTCGACGATGACGAGCTCATCGACCTCGTCGAGATGGAGACCCGTGAGCTCCTCTCCGAGTACGATTTCCCCGGCGACGACATCCCCGTCATCCGTGGTTCCGCTCTGGGCGCTCTCGAGGGCGACGCCAAGTGGATGGACGCCATTCGCGAGCTCATGAAGGCCGTCGACGAGTACATCCCGACGCCTGCTCGTAACAACGACCTCCCGTTCCTGATGGCCGTTGAGGACGTTATGACCATCTCTGGCCGTGGTACCGTTGCTACCGGCCGTGTCGAGCGCGGTGAGCTCAAGCTCAACGAGCCCGTCGAGATCGTTGGCATCAAGGATACCCAGAACACCGTCGTTACCGGTATCGAGATGTTCCGTAAGTCCATGGACTTCTGCGAGGCTGGCGACAACGTCGGTCTGCTGCTCCGCGGCATCAAGCGCGAGGACATCGAGCGTGGCCAGGTTCTCTGCAAGCCCGGTTCGGTTACCCCGCACACCAAGTTCACCGGCGAGATCTACGTTCTGACCAAGGAGGAGGGCGGCCGTCACACCCCGTTCTTCGATGGTTATCGTCCTCAGTTCTACTTCCGTACCACCGACGTTACCGGTACGGTCAAGCTTCCCGAGGGCACCGAGATGGCTATGCCTGGTGACCACATCACCATCGAGGGCGACCTCATTCACCCGATCGCCATGGAGGAGGGCCTGCGCTTCGCTATCCGCGAGGGTGGCCACACCGTCGGTTCGGGCATCGTCTCCACGATCATTGAGTAAATTAGCTCTTTGATTTAGCTGACTTAGAGAGAACCCGGCACTTATAGGGTGCCGGGTTCTTTTCTACGCGGGGCTTATTCCCTGCCGATTGCGCTTCGCTTGCCCTTAAGCCGAGCGTGAGGGATCGATTAGATCTCGCTGGCTTCATTGATGTGTTCCAAATATGAATGGATCCAGCGAGAACCAATTGATTCGAGGTTTTCATTGACAGCACTTACGTAGAGCTGATAAAGTACCAATTCGTGCCCGTACGGGGCGGAAATGAAAGGTTCAGGATAAATGCGTACTCTAGTTACTCTTGCGTGCACTGAGTGCAAGCGCCGCAACTATACGACCACCAAGAACAAGTCGAACATGCCTGATCGTATGGAGATCAAGAAGTATTGCCCCTGGTGCCGTCACCACACGCTGCACAAAGAGACTCGCTAGTCTCTAGTCACATACGCCAGTAGTTCAATTGGTAGAGCATCGGTCTCCAAAACCGAGTGTTGAGGGTTCGAGTCCTTCCTGGCGTGCCAGTCATTATTCCGTAAGCTCCCAATTGGGGGCTTACGGTTTACTCATGTATAAGCGCATTGCGCGGAGGTAACCCAAATGGCCAACAAGAAGAACAAGAAGAAGGCTCAGCAGCCGGCACCTGCCAACAACGCTGCCGCCAACTCCAAGGTTGAGGCCAAGAAGGCCGTTGCCAAGAAGAACGAGAAGGCTGCGAAGTCCAAGAAGAACGAGAAGCCTGGTTTCTTCGCCCGCACCAAGAAGTATTTCGCTTCGGTGAAGTCCGAGATGAAGCGTGTCACGTGGCCCGATAAGAAGGAGCTCGTGAACTACTCGGTCGTCGTTTGCGCTTCTCTGATCGTCGTCGGCGTCGTCATCGCTCTGCTCGATGCTGGCTTTGGCGAGGCTCTTGCTCTGTTCTCCGGATTGAGGGGCTAAACCATGTCTAAGCGTTGGTACGTCGTTCACACTTACTCTGGATACGAGAACCGTGTTAAGTCCGATCTCGAGCATCGCATCGAGACCATGGGCATGCAGGACCGTATCTTTGATATCGAGATTCCTATGGAGCGCGTCACCGAGATCAAAGAGGGTGGCAAGCGCGAGACCAAGGATTCCAAGATTTTCCCGGGTTATGTCCTGGTTCGCATGGAGATGGATGACGATGCTTGGACGTGTGTTCGCAACACGCCCGGCGTCACCGGTTTCCTGGGCGGCAATGGCAAGCCCGCTCCGCTTTCCCGCGACGAGTACAATAAGATGACTCGTCGTCCCGGTAAGGGCGATTCGCCCAAGCGTACGTCGGTTGATATTGAGGTCGGTACGTCCGTCCGCGTCACCGATGGCCCGCTTACCGACTTTGATGGCAAGGTCTCCGAGGTTAACACCGAGGCAGGCAAGCTCAAGGTCACGCTGATGATCTTTGGCCGCGAGACGCCGGTTGAGCTCGACTTTAACCAGGTCGCCGTCATCGCTTAAGTTTTCGTCCGTTCGCGCGAGCGTGCTTCTTCTGTGACTGCTCATCTCAGGAGTGCTTCTAACACGTGCGTGCTTACGATATAGCAAGTACTTCACACTCGTGATTCGAAAGGAATGACCATGGCTGAGAAGAAGGTTACCAACGTTATTAAGCTCCAGATTCCTGCTGGTGCAGCTAACCCCGCTCCTCCCGTCGGCCCTGCCCTGGGCGCTGCTGGCGTGAACATCATGCAGTTCTGCCAGGCCTTTAACGCCGAGACGCAGGACAAGAAGGGCGACATCATCCCCGTTGAGATCACTGTCTACGAGGATAAGTCCTTCTCCTTCATCACCAAGACCCCGCCGGCGGCTCACCTCATCAAGAAGGAGCTGAACCTCAAGTCTGGTTCCGCTAAGCCCCAGGCCGACAAGGTTGGTCAGCTCTCCCAGGAGCAGCTCACCAAGATCGCCGAGATCAAGATGCCGGACCTCAATGCCAACGACATTGACGCCGCCAAGAAGATCATCGCCGGTACCGCCCGTTCCATGGGCGTCACCATCGCTGAGTAGCGATTTCTTTAGGTAACGACGGGTGCTCCAACCGGGGCGCCCGTTAAATGTGTGCAATAGGGCACACGATACGATGTGGGAGGGCTCGCGCCCGTTTAACCACAGGAGGTAATGCACATGGCTAAGCATGGTAAGAGCTATAACGCCGCTGCCGAGAAGATCGACCGCGCCACGCTCTACACCCCCCTTCAGGCTGCCAAGCTCATCAAGGAGCTCGACACCGCCAAGTTCGACGAGACCGTCGAGGCCCACTTCCGTCTGGGCGTCGATACTCGTAAGGCCGACCAGAACATCCGCGGTTCCATCTCCCTGCCCCACGGTACCGGCAAGACCATTCGTGTTGCCGTCTTCGCCGAGGGCGAGAAGGCCCGCGAGGCCGAGGCTGCCGGCGCCGACATCATCGGTTCCGACGAGCTCGTCGCCCAGATCCAGAAGGGCGAGATCAACTTCGACGCCGCTATCGCTACGCCGAACATGATGGCCAAGGTTGGCCGCATCGGTAAGATCCTTGGTCCCCGTGGCCTCATGCCGAACCCTAAGCTCGGCACCGTGACCATGGACGTCGCCAAGATGGTCTCCGAGCTCAAGGCCGGTCGCGTTGAGTATCGCGCCGACCGCTACGGCATCTGCCACGTGCCCCTGGGCAAGAAGTCCTTCTCCGAGCAGCAGCTCGTCGAGAACTACGCTGCCCTGTACACCGAGATCCTGCGCGTCAAGCCCGCTTCTGCTAAGGGCAAGTACGTTAAGTCCATCTCCGTGTCTTCCACCATGGGCCCTGGCATCAAGGTTGATCCCGCTATCCAGCGCGACTTCCTGGCTGAGTAACTTTTAGTTACTGCCTGAGCAAAGCAAGCATTGCTAAAGAAACCCGGTTCTGTCTCGTGCAGGACCGGGTTTCTTGCTATCGCGTCAAAACCACCTTAAAGGGGACAGTGTCCCCTTTAAGGTGGTTACCAGGGTGTTCTAGCGGTTGAGGACTCGATAGCCTCGTGGCGCTTGAGTTCGCGACGCATGGTTTGCGAATTGAGCCAGGCTGCCTGCCAGCCACGGATGGGGTAGCGCGCTTCGTCCAGCTCAAACTGCGTATAGCCGTAGGCGTTGATGATCGTTGCCCCGCATGCGTGCTGACGCTCACGTTGAAAGTCGCGACCATAGCATTGGTGCACATGCCCGTGCACCATGTAGTCGGGATTCCAGGACTCGAGCGCTGTGTTAAAGCATTCGAATCCTCGATGTGGCAGATCGTCCAGATCACCCACGCCGGCGGCGGGCGCATGGGTGAGCAATATGTCGCAGCCGCCGACCATCTTCACTTTGCGGGACAGCTTTCGCACGCGCTTGGCCATCTCGCGCTCGGTGTACATGTTGGCGCCATCTCGGTAGCGCATGGAGCCGCCAAGCCCCGCAATGCGGACGCCGCGATACACGTACACGGTGTCTTCGACACAGATACAGCCGCCCGGTGCATGACGTGCGTAGCGGTCATCGTGATTGCCGCGTACGTAGATGAGCGGTTTGTTGATGACCGTGACCAAAAACTCAAGATAGTCCGGGTCCAGATCGCCAGCGGACAAAATCAGGTCGACACCCTCAAAGCGTTCTTTGCGAAAGCACTCCCAAAGGCATCGTTCTTCGGTATCGGCTATGGCAAGGATTTTCATAGGGCGCGGACCTTCGGCTCATCGTCGGGCTGCGGAATGGTGCCCACCACGTTGTCTGCCAGCCAGTCCATCTCGACGATTTGCGTGCTCGGCAGTGGGGGAAAGCCTTCGATCTGCACCACGCCGTCTTGGCTATGGAGCTCGCCGCCAAATGGATTGATGGAGCCCTCGACAATGCCATTGCGCAGTAGCTGAACGAGCTTGCGCGTCTGATAGGGCAGGCCTGGAGCGTAGCGAATATCGATAAAGCCCGAACTCATGCCATACCAGTAGTTGACGGCGCGAACCTGGCTGTCGTCACTGGTCTCATCCCAGGTGCCATGCAGCAGGCTTCGCACGATAAGCTCGTAGTAACGGCCCCAGTTCCATACCGGCATGGCAATGCCGGCAACCTTGCCATCGACCAAGCGGTGGAGTCCGTAGGCTGTGGGGTCTTCGAGCGGCTTTGACATGTCGGCGCCGGACATGACGCTTACACCTTCGCGGCGCATGGCGTCGGCAAGGCCTCCGGCGGGCACATCGCCCCAGGTCAGGATAATTTGCGCGCGGGGGTCGAGCAGCGAGGCGCCAATCGCAAAGGCGTTGATCTCGCTGAGTGCGCCCGAGGCGAAGACCGACGCGTGGTAACCGATGCGGTGGTTGTCCGCCATGCTGGCCGCAAGGGCGCCCAGCAGAAACTTGGCCTCGTACATCTTGCCAAAGTACGAACGGACGCTTTGATGGGGAAGGCCGATAGAGCAGTTGAGGAACCGAACCCGGGGATACTCAACGGCAGCCCTGAGCGTGTATTCCATCAGGCGGTGCGAGGTCGAGAAGATGACGTTTGCTCCATGTTTGACAGCTGTTTCCACGGCGGCGTAGAACACATCCGGATCGTGACAGTCCTCGAACGCCTCGGTGCGCACGATACCGCCAAAGTGCTCATCGAGATACTGACGCCCTTGGTCGTGCAGGCTGTCCCAGCTCGACGTCGCACAGGGGAACTCATGGATAAAGGCGATGCGCAGGGGGTTGGCCGTCGAGTAGACGGTCTTGCCCATAAAGAAGTTGAGCACGCCAGAGGTGGACTTGGCGGGCGTCTCCTCCTCGTCGACGCTCGGTGCTTCGACAAGATCGACCTTGTCCTCGTCATTTTTGCCGGCAATGACCAGCTCGCGCCAGATCTTGCACAGGCGGTTTACGACGATATCCGTCGGCGTATCCAGCAGGCGGTCCTGGTTGTACACATTGAGGTAGACGAGCATGGCGTCGGCGGGCGTAATGTCCAGGTGATCGCCGCCTGCGCGAAGGTAGGCACGCTTAAAGAGCAGGAAAGTGTGGCGCAGGTAGTCGACCTTTTTCTGCGGCCATTTTTCGATAAGGTTCTGACCGAGCATCTTCGCGAGCGTTTCGTAGCTTCCCTCACGCGAGAACTCGATCTCGTATAGGGGGCAGACGCGCCAAAACGCGCAGAACTCGCCGTACAGGCGGCTTTCGACGGAATCCCATGTGCCGGGGTAGAGACGGGTGACCTTGGCCGAAACCGTCGGGGCGTCTAGGAATTTGAGGACACTGACGCGTTTGTTGCCTTCTTGGACATAGAACCGATGCATGAACTCGGTGACGATGACGGGGTCGCGATAGCCCTCGGTCACCTGGATGTCGTAGAGGTTGGACCACTTGCGGGCGAACTCGGTGCTAAACGGAAGCAGGGGCATAAAGTTACACGAAAAGGCGGACTGACGGCCCTTGGTGACCGTGCCGACGACCATTTCGAGCGGAATATCCCGCAGGCCGACATTCTCTCGCTGACCTAAGGGGAGCTGAGCAACCAAGCTATCGAGGTCCGTGAGATACGGATGCTCGCTTTGACTAATGGCGCGTCGACGTCCTTGCTCGCCGCGCTTGCGTGCTTGACGATAGGCCTCTTCCATAGTTTTGCTCCCTTAGTCGTTTAAACAACTATATGAACTATGGTACCACGAATGAAAACCACCACAAAGGTGCCTGTCCCCTTTGTGGTGGTTTAGGCGATGATGGGGGCGATGGCGCGAATGCAGGCGTCGGCCGCCGTGAAAGTGGTGCTGTCGTCGCTGACGATAAAGATGATCTTGCCCTTAATGCCAAAGTCGCCGATCTCGCTAAAGAGCACGTAGGGCTCCTTGTCAAAGCTCGAGATGGGAAGCACGGCGGCCTTGGTGGCGCTGGTCAGCTCGTCTGCCAGCGCGTCGAGCGAGGCCCACTTGGATGTGTCCTTTACGGCAACGGGCACAGCTACACGCCCAAAGGGCATGAGATGCACGAGCGTGTTCTTGGAGATATTTGAGTTGGGGACGATGATGGTCTGCCCGCAGGCGTCCTCGATGGTCGTATGACGCCAGGTGATGTCCTGGACCACGCCCGACACGCCGCCGACTTCGATATTGTCGCCGGGCTTGATGATGCCCATAAAGGTTACCTGCATGCCGCCGATAAGGTTTGAGAGCGTGTCCTGAAAGCCGAGCGAGATGGCGATGCCGCCGACGCCAAGAGCGGCGACGAGGGCGTTTGCGTTAATGCCAAAGCAGTTGTCGAGGATAAAGCTGCCGCCGATCATCCAGATGACGGCGCGCGCAATGTTGATGAAGATACTCGATGCCGGAAGCGGGTTGTCGTCGCGGTTGAGCAGGTGGCGCAGGGTCTTGGATACGACCTTGGTGGCGATGGCGGTGCCTATTACCAAGATGCCGGCCCAGATGATGTTGTGGACCCACCGTTGTTCAAAGAAATGAAGAATCGGTTCAAACAATTCCATGTTGGGAAAACCTCCTCATGATCGTCCAACCATGATACCCACCAAAAGCCCGTCCGATCACATTGAACTGCCTCCCATTTCTTGGACATGAGAAATGGGAGGCTTTCTTTATGCG
>CANNOC010000026.1 GCA_947507155.1 uncultured Collinsella sp.
CCCTTGCGGCCTAGTCGCTATTTAGGGCGTCCAAGATTTGGGGCGCAGTTCACATGCGGAGGTCGGGCTTTTTGCGTTTAGCGAGACAATTTGGCTTGCTGGAAAATGCTACCAAATCGCAACTATACCGGTTTACTACGATGAATCGAGGGATTCCAATCACACGGGCTTTTCACCGAAAAGTGCAAGCCATCTAGCTGGGGTTTTATTTTTCGGTTTTTGGCGTGGTCGTGGTTGAGCGATTCATCGTAGTAAACAGCCATAGTTTTGAAAATGACCCTAGGGGACGGAGGAAAACGGATCATTTTTGTCCCGTGGAGGAGCGGTGGGATACCTTCTGCCAAGAATCGGGGGCATCTACTACGTTTAAGTGCGTACCCCGAACCACGCCGACAATCGCAATATTGAAACCGCAGGTAGCAGGTCTGCGACTTTTGAAATATAGCGAGTATGGTCAGGGGTGCGGGGGCAAACGTAGTAGATGGGCGCGATTCTTGGCGTGTCTATTTTGGGATCGATGGCCTTGCCCCTTAGCTGTTCCGTTTTCGCGATGCTTGAGGCTTTGATCTGTCTTCTTCTTATGAGTTGCGGTGGATTGGGTCCTGCTTGAGAGGTGTTGGCCGGGATTTGTGAACTATTTCACCGCAACTTATGTTCTGGCGATGGTGTATACCGAAACTTTGTAAAGAGTGTCCCTTTTGGCTAGTCGTTTAAGAACGTCCCCGATGACTAAGTTGCAGGTGGCAGCGGTTGTGTTACACTAACGCTGCGTATATAACGCAATCATCTCTATACAGATCAATGATGTCCGTCGGTATTTGACGGAGCTAGACTGTTTAGCCGCCCTGAAGGTTTATGCAGGGAGCATGTGATCACAGGGCTTGAAAAGAAAGTTGAGCAAACACTGTGTCTGATCAACAACAAGAAAACGAAATAACGACGACGCAAACGGCTCCCGCTGCACCGGTTACGTCGAACCAGGCCGTGCTTTCCGCGCCGGCGCAGGTCTCGGCTCCCGAGGCGCTTAAGGCCGCCGCGCCCACCACGCCCGTTGCTAGCGAGGAGGCTGCTCCCGCTAAGCCTAAGCGCACGCGTCGTTTGGCCAAGCCTGCTGCGGACGGCGAGGATGCCGAAAAGCCCAAGCGTCGTACGACGCGCACCACGCGCGCGAAGCGCCCCGTTGCCACCGATGCTTCGGCCCCCATTTCCGATGAGGTCGCGCAGGCCCGTGCACTGGCGCAGATTAGCGAGGCCCAGGTTGTGCGTGCCCGCCGTCGCGCTGCCGAGCGCGAGGCCGCGGCATTGACTGAGTTCGCTGCGCCGGTCGCCCCCGAGGCTCCTGCTGCCGAGCAGTCGGCCGAGAAGCCGGCGTCGCGCACGCGTCGCCGTACGGCAGTCAAGACGCAGCAGCCCGTCGAGCAGCCGACTCCTGAGGTCGTTGAAGCTCCGGCTCGTTCTGCGGCAGGGGAGGGCGCTCCCTCCGTTGCGCCCGCTGAGCCCAACGAGGTTCCCGCCGTTGATCCGGCTCTGCGCCCGCATCGTCGCGGCCGCAAGCCCAAGGCGTATGTTGAGGCCGAGAAAGCCGCTGCCGCAGCAGCTGCTGCCCAGGGCGCAGCGGTGACGGCCGAGCCTACGGCCACGGTCGATGCCCTGGTCCAGGACGCTCCGTCCACCGAGGCTCCCGCATCTGCCGATGCCGAGCCCGTCGATGTCCGTCCCGGCCGCAGCCGTCGCACCGCGGCAAAGCGCTCGACGAAGGCGAAGGTCAAGGCTGAGGCCAAGCCCGTCGACGATAAGTCCTCGGAGGTAACCGCCGATGCCGCTTCCGAGGCCGAGAGCGCCGATCAGCCGGCAACTGAGAAGCCCAAGCGTACGCGCAAGAAGTCCGCAAGGGCCAAGGTTGCCGAGCAGCAGGGCGACGCCGATCCCAGCGCCCATGCCAACGCCGATGCCAAAGCAGAGGGCGAGGCCCCGTCCGGCACCGATACGCCCGCAGCCGCGGCTGACGGGGGCGCCGAGGCCGAAGCGGGTGTCCGTCCCGGCCGCCGTCAGCACAAGCGCAACGACGAGCGCAACGACCGCAAGGACGATCGCAACAACGACCGCCGCAGCCGTCAGCGCGACCGCAAGCAGCGCAACAAGGAGCGCAACGCCGCCCCCACCGAGCCCACGCTTTCGCGCGAGGAGCTTGCGGCCATGAAGGTCGCCGAGCTGCGCGAGAAGGCAAAAGAGTTCGAGATCGAGACGACCGGCAAGAAGAAGGCCGAGCTTGTCGAGGAGATCTACACGACCGCCGCGAAGGCCGAGGGCTTCCGCGATATTAAGGGCATCCTGCAGATTCGCCCGGACGGCTCCGGCATCATCCATGCCCACGGTTACATGAAGTCCAACGAAGACGCCTTCGTCCCCGCTTACCTCATCCGCTCCGCACGCCTGCGCACGGGCGATGTCATCGAGGGTTCGCTGCGCCCCTCGCGCGGCGGCGACAAGCGAGCCGGCCTCGCCAAGATCACGACCGTTAACGGCATGGATCCCGAGCAGATCCGCAACCGCCCCAAGTTCGGCGACCTTACCCCGGTCTATCCCAACGAGCCGCTGCGCATGGAGCACGGCAAGGATTCCATCACCGGTCGCGCCATCGATATCGTGTCGCCGATCGGCAAGGGCCAGCGTGGCCTGATCGTGTCGCCGCCCAAGGCCGGCAAGACAACGATCCTTAAGAAGATCTGCCAGTCCATCTCGATCAACAACCCCGAGGTGCACCTCATCTGCCTGCTCGTCGACGAGCGCCCCGAAGAGGTCACCGATATGCAGCGCTCCATCAAGGGCGAGGTCGTGGCCTCGACCTTCGATATGCCTGCCGAGAACCACACCCGCGTGGCCGAGCTCGTCATCGAACGCGCCAAGCGCATTGTGGAGCTGGGCGGCGATGTCGTGGTGGTGCTCGACTCCATCACGCGTCTTGCCCGCGCCTACAACCTGGCGGCACCCGCCTCGGGTCGTATCCTTTCGGGCGGCGTCGATTCGGCAGCTCTCTATCCGCCCAAGCGTTTCCTGGGTGCAGCCCGCAATATCGAAAACGGCGGCTCGCTCACCATCCTCGCCTCCGCCCTTATCGACACCGGCTCCAAGATGGATGAGGTCATCTTTGAGGAGTTCAAGGGCACCGGCAACATGGAGCTCAAGCTCGACCGCGATCTTGCCGATCGCCGCATCTTCCCGGCCATCGACCCCGTTGCCTCCGGTACGCGCAACGAGGACCTGCTGGTCGACGAGCAGATGCGCCCGTTTGTCTTCGGCCTGCGTCGCATTCTCGCCGGTATGAACAACACCGAGCGCGCGGCGGCGTCGTTTATTAAGGGTCTTAAGGGCACCAACACCAACCAGGAGTTCCTGGTGCGTTCGGCCAAAAAGCACAGCGACTACGAGCAGACGTTTTAGACCAAAAGCCGCACGCTATATCGCCATAAGAACGGGCAATCGGGCCGGGGTTTATGCCCCGGCCCTTTCTTTACGGCGCCACTCGGCAACATTTTTTGACCTTATGACCGACAAGCAGCAGTTTTCGAGCCATAATCCGGCCTCATCGCTTGCAATCGGAGGGTCGGTTTCGCATAATAACTTTTAAGCTTCGCGACGGAAAACGCAGATGAAACGAACTATATACCGTTGCTTT
Source organism: uncultured Collinsella sp. (assembly GCA_947507155.1). Classification (GTDB taxonomy): domain Bacteria; phylum Actinomycetota; class Coriobacteriia; order Coriobacteriales; family Coriobacteriaceae; genus Collinsella. The sequence continues at coordinate 3,677 of CANNOC010000026.1, forward strand.
GGGACGCATGTCCCGCTTCATCTTCTCTCGCGCAGCCAACTAAATGATGCGATTTGGGTGCTGGAAGATGGGGAGAGCTCATGGCTTCTTCTGATGCAACACAACGAGCAGTCCTTGCCGGACTTTCCTGCGGGATCGGCCTTGCCGCCCCCGTGGTGATGTATGCCGCGACGTTGCCGTTCTCGTCGGTCAACGAGACGGTTGTCGCGGGCGCGGTTCCCTTCGCCGTTGGTGCGGTGGCGGGCGTGGGCATCTACGCAGCCTCGCTGGGCATCTCCGAGTATCGTGCCGAGCACGATGGCCGCCTGTTTGAGCCCGATGCCGTGGGCGGCGCCGCTCAGTTTGGCCGGACCCACAACGAGTTCAAGACCGCCTCGATTCCCGCACAGCAGCAGGGGGCGGCGCCTCAGCCTGCGGCTCCGGCTGATCAGGCCAATGCCGCACAGCCTTCTTCCGCATTTCTCTCCGGCCTGACCGGTGCGTTCCAGCGCCGTCACGCCGACGATGGCGTTCCCACCATCGCGCGCGCGGCTAACGCCATGGATGAGGCCGAGGCCTGGTCTATGATCGACAGCATGCTCGATGACGATTCCCCGGTCAGCTGCGATCCCGTGCGTTCGCGCGATGTCTACCAGGTCGCAATCGATGAGCTCACCAACGGTGGAAAGACCGGTTCTTACAATCGCGATGACATTGCCGCTGCCGCACGCGCCGTCTCGGGCTCTCACGCCGCCCCTGCGGGTAGTACCGCAGCCTTCGTGGCGCTTGTGGCCAACGCCGCCAACAATGCCGCCTATAGCGGCGCGTCGTCGGCTGCGTACGCCTCTGCCGCGTCGGCTGCTTCGGCCGGCCAACAGAGCGCAGCTCAGGCGGCTCCTGTCGCCGACCCCTTTGCCGATGAGCCCCTGGCTGTCGACGAGGAGACCATTGCCGCTCGCCGAGCTGCCGAAAGCTCGCTTTGGGGCGTTTCGGCCCAAATGCAGGCCGCGGAGGCGGCGCCGTACAACGCCAAGCTCGCCAGCATGCCCATCATTTCCGATGCCAAGGGTGTGGACCTCGCCGATCTGGACGAGCCCGCCGCCATCACTGCCTCTATCGATGCCCAGGATCGCGCGGATACCGACAGTCTCCCCGATGCCTCCCTCGAGGAAGATGTCCCCATGGCCGATTATTCGGGCCACGAGGACATGTGGGCCGCCGCTATGGCGATCATGGCCGAGGCTGCCGAGCCCGCCCCCGTGGCGGTGCCTGCGCCTGCAGCCTCACCTGTGTCGGCTGCTCCCGTCTATGTCGGCCGCCACAGTTCCGTACTTCCCGAGGATACCGCGCGTATCTCGCGCGAGGGTATCGAGCGCGCCGAGGCTATCGCTGCCGGCGTTATGGAAAACCGTCGTCATGAGCGCGTCAATCAGATTCTCGAGGAAGAAATCAACCGTCTGCAGTCTGCGGCCGTCAAGCGCACGGGTCGTGCCTATCTGAGCGTTATCGAGGGCGGTACCGCCAGCTTTACGCCGCTGCGCGCGGAGGCATAATTGCCGCATGGTTAAGGTCGATCGAAAATGGGCGCTTGCCGCCTGCGCCATGGTGCTCGTCATTTGGGGCAATTCGCTGGTTCCCGGTACGGGCTCTGGTTCGTTGAGCCTGTCGATTATGGAATCCATTCGCGGCTTTTTGCAGACCCTGGGGCTTCCATACGAGTGGGTGACCAACTTCGTCGTGCGCAAGTGCGCTCATTTTACCGAGTACATGGTGCTTGGCATCTTGGCGACGCACGCCTTTGACCTCGAAGGCCGGCGTACGTTTGATGTGTTGCTGCCCACGGCGGTGTTCTTGCTGCTTGTCCCCTCTATCGACGAGACGATCCAGCTATTTGTGCCCGGTCGCGCCGGCATGATTACCGATGTGATGATCGACTGCTGCGGGGCGACGACAGGCGTCGTACTCCGATATCTCTTACGGTCGCTGATGTACACCAAAAAGGCCGCCTAGGACGTTTTGCTTGGTCCTAGGCGGCCTTGTGCGTTTGAGGGCCTCTGCGGGGCGTGACGGCGTTTTCCGGGCGTTTTGCGAGTTTGGCTACGCTGCGCCCCGCTGATGTGTCCTTTACTGGAGCGCCTGGGCGCCAAGGGCCAGACAACCCATGATGCCCTGCTTGCCCTCAAGGCTGTTATTGACAATGTAGGTTTCGATGTCGTTGACCTCGGGCGTGACGATATAGCCGTTGAGCATCTCGGCGCACTTTTTGCGTGCGAGCGGCACGATGGGGGTGTGGTCGGCCACGCCGCCGCCGATGATGATCTTTTGCGGCGCGTAGCACAGCGTGTAGGTCATGAGCGCCTGTGCCAGGTAGCCTGCGAGCAGGTCCATGGCCTCCGGATCTTCGGTCATGTCTCCGGCGCTCTTGCCATTCCAGCGCTTTTTAACGCCGGGGCCGGCGATGAGGCCCTCGAGGCAGTTGTCGTGGAAGGGGCAGGCGCTATGCTCGCCGATGGTGTCGCGCGGATCGCGCGTGACCAGGATATGGCCGGCTTCGGGATGCATCATACCGTGCACGAGCTGGCCGCCCGAGAGCACGCCGGCGCCCACGCCGGTGCCGATGGTCAGGTAGACCACGTCGGTGAGGCCCTGGGCGCAACCGAAGGTGACCTCGCCCAAGCAGGCGACGTTGACGTCGGTGTCGTAGCCACAGGGAATATTGAGCTCGTTTTGAATGGTGCCCAGCAGATCAAAGTAGCGCCATGCCGTTTTGGGCGTCTCCAGGATCTTGCCGTATTGGGGCGAGGCAGGGTTGACTGCCGTGGGGCCAAAGGCGCCAATGCCCAGCGCGGCGATGCCCTTGTCGGCAAACCATGCGTTGACGGCCTCAACGGTCTCCTGCGGGGTCGTGGTCGCAATCTGCTCGCGCTCCAGGACCGTACCGTCTGCATAGCCCGTGGCGCAGACCATCTTGGTGCCGCCAGCCTCGAGCGCTCCGATAAGCTGCTGCTCTGCCATAGTATTCCTCTCTCTGGGACGAGTTGCTCCGTGACTAAAGTATAGAGCTCTAAACCATTTAAGAAAGCGCTATAAAAAGAAGCCTCGCAACGCGGCGGGCGGTGCGAGGCTTCTTTGGTTGCTTTAGTTGCTGGGCCGTCCTTACCCGCGCGGCTTGATTTTATCACGCAGCGACTTGAGGTTCTCCAGCGCCGCGTTAAGTGTCTCGTCTCGCTTGGCAAAGTGGAAACGAATCAGATGGTTGACGGGCTCGCGGAAGAAGCTCGAGCCGGGTACGGCGCCCACGCCCACCTTAGACGCGAGGTCCTCGCAGAATTTGAGGTCGCTATCATATCCAAACTCAGAGATGTCCATCATGACGTAGTAGGCGCCCTGTGGCACGTTGTGCTCAAGACCGATGCTGTCGAGTCCCTGGCAGAACAGGTCGCGCTTGGCGGCGTAGAGGTCGAGGACCTCCTGGTAATAGCTGTCGTCGAATTTGAGGGCGGTGACGACGGCTTCCTGCAGGGGAGCGGCGGCACCCACGGTGAGAAAGTCGTGGACCTTCTTGATGCGCTCGGTGATCTGGGTCGGGGCAATGGTGTAGCCCAGACGCCAGCCGGTGATGGAGTACGTCTTAGACAGCGAGCTGCAGCTGATAGTGCGCTCGAACATGCCGGGCAGCGTGGCCATATAGACGTGCTCGTGGGGCGCGTAGACGATGTGCTCGTACACCTCGTCGGTGATGCAGTAGGCGTCGTACTTTTTGCAGAGGTCGGCGATAAAGGTGAGCTCCTCGCGCGTAAAGACCTTGCCGCAAGGGTTGGAAGGGTTGCACAGGACAATCGCCTTGGGATCGTTATCACGGAAGGCCGCCTCGAGGACCTCGCGATCGAATTCGAACGTGGGCGGGTTGAGCGGCACGTAGATGGGCTCGGCACCTGAGAGGATGGTATCGGCGCCGTAGTTCTCGTAGAACGGCGAGAAGATGACGACCTTGTCTCCGGGGTTCGTAACCGTCATCATGGCGGCCATCATGGCCTCGGTGGAGCCACAGGTGACCACGATGTTCTGGTTGGGGTCGACCGGCATGCCCATAAAGTGCTCCTGCTTGGCAGCGAGCGCCTCGCGCATGGCCTGGGAGCCCCAGGTGATGGAGTACTGGTGATAGAGCGGCTTGGGGTCGGCGGCGATGGTGCTCAGGCTGTTGAGCAGCTGCGCCGGGGGATCGAAGTCAGGGAAGCCCTGCGAGAGGTTGACGGCACCGTACTTATTGGAGATGCGTGTCATGCGGCGGATGACCGAATCGGTAAATGTTGCCGTGCGGTTGGAGAGTTCTTTCATGCCGGTCCTTTCGAGGATTTGCAGTGGGGCAAGTTTACTCCTATGGAACCGGTGGGAATTGCTCGAAACGCGCTCGAAAAACTCTTTTCAAAATTCTTGAAAATTGGGGCTTGCATCGCGTGGCGTTCCTTGCAATAATAGTCGAGCGCGAAGCGCACAGGACACGGTGGGTGTAGCTCAGTTGGCTAGAGCGACGGGTTGTGGTCCCGTAGGTCGAGGGTTCGAGTCCCTTTACCCACCCCAGTTCTTGCTTCGTGTTGATATCGGGTCGTTAGCTCAGTTGGTAGAGCAGGGGACTCTTAATCCCAAGGTCCAGGGTTCGAACCCCTGACGGCCCACCACACGATATCTCCTCTAAAGTCCGCCATAACGGACTTTAGCTTTGGGTCGTTAGCTCAGTTGGTAGAGCAGGGGACTCTTAATCCCAAGGTCCAGGGTTCGAACCCCTGACGGCCCACCCAAAAATTGTAAAAGCGACTGGCTTAGGCTGGTCGCTTTTTTGTTAACCGTACATGGGGCCGAACCCGAAAGGGCGCGGAGCTGAGCTGTCTGCACCGTGATTCCCTTAGGGAAAACACGGCTCAAGCCCCGTAAGCGTGTTCTCCTTGGGGGAATCATACTTACGGGGCTCGATGCATGTTGAGAAATTGTGATCAAACTCAAAGTGTGAATCGATTCAGTCTGCTCGATAGTGCGACCCGAGACTTTCGGTCCGTTTGCGCATGGCTTTGACCACCTCCGCAGCCAGCTGAATCTGCGACTGTAGGCGGGCGAGGGCTGCGATCTCGCTGTCATCGGCATGCGGCTTGCTCAGCGCCATGGCCTTGTCTTGCAGGCTTTCAAGCTGTTGCAGGGCCTCGGATAGGCCTGTTTCGGTCCTGTTGATCATGCAATAGGTGCTCATCGTGTGCCTAAGGCTGTGTGTCAGGCGATCGGCATCTGTTGTGGCAATGCCGTACTGGGGGAGGGTGATATCCGTCTTCAGGGCCGCTTCAGGCTCTTTCTGCGCTGTGAGGGCTGCCGATGCGCCCGCGATACGTCCGAATACGATGCCGTTGGCGCTTGACAAGCCACCAATGCGGTCGGCGCCGTGCATGCCGCCTGTCGCCTCGCCGCAAGCGTAGAGGCCCTCAACGCCCGTGTGCGCGGTCTTATCGATCTTGATGCCGCCGTTAGCAGCGTGGGCATACATCGCAACGCGCATCTCGTCGGTCGGCGCGATGCCGTGCTCGTCTTGCAGCCAGGTGGCAAAGGTCTGCACAAACTCTGGGACATCCTCGCGGGGGAAGTCGTAGTGGAGTGCCAGGCCTTCGACACCTGCCTGATCGATGACGAGATCGATAGCGCGGGAGGCCAAGCGTGACGTGAAGGGACCATATCCAGAGCGCTGCTCGAGCAGGTCGTCCAGCTTGTCGTCGGCAATATCTACCGGCTGGTCTACGTGCACGTAGCGCCAGGTTTTCTCATTGAAGACCAAGTTACGCCTGGGCTCGATGAAGCCGGGCATCATCTGCATGAACTCTATATTAGTAAGTGTTGCGCCGTGCGCCAGCGCGATGGCCTGCGAGGAACTGAGCACATCAGCCGACGTAAGGCTGCGCTCGAACAGGCCGCCTGTGCCACCGGCTGCGATGACCGTGGCCTTGGCAGCAAAGGGCACGATTCGATTTTCGGTAAGGTCGTAGAGTACGGTTCCGGTTATTCTGCCGTTCGTGTCCTCAACAAGGTCGATAAGCTCATGGCGGGGGAGCAGGCGAATGCCGAGCGACTCGATCCAGGTCGTCAGAGCGTCCTCAAGGGGCTTGCGGGTGAGGCCGCGCCACATGCGCGTCTTGTGGTCAAAGCAGGGGATAAATTGCTTTTGTTGAGCACTCTTGGCGCTTTGCGGACGCTGGAGCTCAACGCCCAGGTCTTGCTCGAGCCAGTCAATCGCTTGGGGAATGCCGTGGACGAACGCTTGGACGAGTTCGGGGTCGGCAACGCCGCCGCCGACGGCCAGGATGGTGTCGATGAGGTCCTGCTCGTCGTCTTCGTTAACGGGTCCGATAAGCCCTAGGCCCCAGGTTCCGGGGAAGAAGCTCGATCCACTCATAGTCTTGCCGGCGCTTGCCACAGTGACGGTTGCACCCGTGCGTGCCGCTTCGATGGCGGCGCAAAGGCCTGCAATGCCAGATCCAATTACCAGTACATCAGTCGATTCCATCGGATTCCTTTCTCGTCCGGCGCATTGTCGCACGGGTGATCGGCAATGGGGCCGCAAAGACTCGGCAAATCGGTAAAGGGCAAATATGGCAGGTGGGCGTCATGGACGCTCTGACGCTCCATCTCATCACATCTTGTATTTCGCCCCAACTGATATATCGGCATTAGCTACCCTGCGACAGCGCAAACAAAAAGAGCCGCTACCTGGGTGGGTAGCGGCTCCAAAGCTCAACTATATGAGCATCGCGCGGGCGCGATTAGGCCTTGAGGGCCTCCTCGACGGCGACAGCGCAGGCGACGGTGGCACCGACCATGGGGTTGTTGCCCATGCCGATGAGACCCATCATGTCGACGTGCGCAGGCACGGAGGAAGAACCGGCGAACTGGGCGTCGGAGTGCATACGGCCCATGGTGTCGGTCATGCCGTAAGAGGCAGGGCCGGCGCCCATGTTGTCCGGGTGCAGGGTACGGCCAGTGCCGCCACCAGAAGCGACGGAGAAGTACTTCTTGCCAGCCTCGAGGCGCTCCTTCTTGTAGGTGCCAGCGACGGGGTGCTGGAAGCGCGTCGGGTTGGTGGAGTTACCGGTGATCGAGATGTCGACGTTCTCGTGCCACATGATGGCAACGCCCTCGCGGACGTCGTCGGCGCCGTAGCAGTTGACGGCGGCGCGGGGACCATCGGAGTAGGGGATGGTCTCGACGACCTTGAGCTCGCCCGTGAAGTAGTCGAACTGGGTCTTCACGTAGGTGAAGCCGTTGATGCGGGCGATGATCTGAGCGGCGTCCTTGCCCAGACCGTTGAGGATAACGCGCAGCGGCTTCTTGCGAGCCTTGTTGGCGTTCAGAGCCAGGCCGATAGCGCCCTCAGCGGCAGCGAAGGACTCGTGGCCAGCCAGGAAGGCGAAGCACTCGGTGTCATCGGAGAGCAGCATGGCGCCCAGGTTGCCGTGGCCCAGACCGACCTTGCGGTCCTCGGCGACGGAGCCGGGAACGGTGAAGGCCTGGATGCCCTCGCCGATGATGGCAGCAGCCTCAGAAGCGGACTTGGCGCCACGCTTGACAGCGAGAGCGCAGCCGAGGGTGTAGGCCCACTCGGCGTTCTGGAAGGCGATGGACTGGGTGTTGTTGACGATCTCACGCGGGTTGAAGCCCTTGTCGGTGCAGATCTGCAGAGCTTCCTCGAGGGAGGCGATGCCGTTGTCGGCGAGGCACTTGTTGATCTTGTCAGCGCGGCGCTCGTAACCTTCGAACGTAACAGTCATAGTTATTTCCCTCCCTTTCTACTCGTGAACCGGGAACACGCTGGCGACGGAGTGAGTCTCCTCGTCGGTGCGCGGGTCGATGTACTTGGCAGCGTTCTCCCACTGACCATAGTGGCCCATAGCGCCAGCGATGGCCTCCTCGGGGGTCTTGCCGGCCTTGACGGCGTCGGTGAACTTACCGAGGTTCAGGAACTCGAACGCGATGATCTCGTTCTTGTCGTTGAGGGCCATGCGGGTGACGTAGCCCTGAGCGAGCTCGAGGTAACGAGCGCCCTTGGCCTTGGTGCCGAACATGGTGCCGACCTGAGAGCGAAGGCCCTTGCCGAGGTCGTCGAGGGAGGCGCCCACGGGCAGGCCGCCCTCGGAGAACGCGGTCTGGCTGCGGCCGTAAACGATCTGCAGGAAGATCTCGCGCATAGCAACGTTGATGGCGTCGCAGACGAGGTCGGTGTTGAGGGCCTCGAGGATGGTCTTGCCGGGAAGGATCTCGGAAGCCATGGCGGCAGAGTGGGTCATGCCCGAGCAGCCGATGGTCTCAACGAGGGCCTCCTCGATGATGCCGTCCTTGACGTTCAGCGTGAGCTTGCAGGCGCCCTGCTGAGGTGCGCACCAACCCACACCGTGCGTAAGACCGGAGATGTCGGAAATCTCCTTAGCCTGGACCCACTTGCCCTCCTCGGGGATGGGTGCGGGGCCGTGGTATGCACCCTTGGCAACGGGGCACATGTTCTCCACTTCCTGTGAGTACTGCATGCCTCTCCTCTCTATCGTGTTGGCGTCCCGTCTGGGGGTCGTGGCTGGCGATTGCCGGGCGACCCTTCGAAAGGGACATGACATGCAGCCCCTATAATACCGCGAAATGCACGGAATATTCGGCGAACGGCTCAGTTTTCGTAGCGAGAAGCGCGGAACTTTCAATTGAAACGATTTAACCAGACTATTTGCGGTCAAGCGACATTTTGTAGGGCGTCAGTTTTTATCAAGGTTTTGATTAGCTTTTGGCAAGACAGCGTTGCCTGACCTGTGGCTATATTGCCGTTCGCCATCGGATTGCCGCCTTTTACCGTCGACGGGTGCCATTTTGCGTGAATGTTTTGATGGCACGTTTCAATCGTGATGTATTGGATGGTAAGCAGATCCCGGCGAAGGGAGCGCCATGCAGCGCGTTTGGAAAACGATCACCGGTTTTTACCATGTTTGTGCCCGCGGTATGGGCGGGCAGTTGATCTTTGAGAGCGACGAGGACCGGTGGGAGTTTTTGGAACTGATGCGCGACTGCTGCCGCGATGCCCAGGTGACGATTGTGGCCTGGTGTCTCATGAGCGACTACGTGGATCTGGTGCTTTTGGATTACGAGGACGAAATGAGCGCTGCTATGCAGCGGCTGCTGTTGACGTATGCTCGTCGGTTCAATAAGCGCGCTGGGCGCGCAGGCTGCCTATTTCGTGAGCGTTTTGAGCGCCGCTCGCTCGATACCGACTGGCAGGTGATGGAGGCTATTCGCTCCGTACACGCCGATCCGCAGGAGGAGGGCATTAGCCTAATCGAGCGTTATCCCTGGAGCAGCTTTGCGGAGCATCTGCGCGCTTACGACAGCGATGCGGCCGATGTCACGAGGGGATTTTCCGATCCTTCTTGTGTACTTGAACTTTTTGGTTCTGCCGAGGGCTTTATTGCCTATTCGCTAGCGATGCCCGACGGCGGCGAACCGGTGCTGTGCGATATGAAAGAGACGGAGTGGGAACGCCACGCCTTTGCCGACAGGTTGGCGAAGAGCCTCGGGGCTCCGCTCCACGGGGTTAAAGCCGCACCGCCGGCGCGGCGCGATGCCGTTATCGTTGGATTGCGCGATGCCGGATTTACGGTGCGTCAGATTGAGCACTATACCGGGATTGGCAAAAGTACGGTTTCTCGTATTGTGCGGACCCGCACGGGGACGGCGATGCGGGCTGGCGGAAACGTGATGTAGGGCTGCCTGTGCACCGCGGCTGGGGTCGTTCATGCGCCGCAACCTGCGTTCTAAATGCTTGGTACGCTGACTGCACTTCTTGATATGCATAGAACGATTGCCGTCTTGCATAAAAATACGGCTCAGTCCGGTTTTACCCGCGCCTACCCCCGTCCACACCGTGCAAAAAGCGGAGTTTTCAGCATCGTGGTGCTGTCGGCACCGCCGTAATCTTGAAATATATGGGTCCCGAAGCCATTTATGCCTGCCGATGTGCCTCCAAAGCGCATGCTTGTGACCCCTGAGACCACTATGCTTGTTCTAAAACGATATAAAAGGGTGCCTGGAGACGTTGATTAACGCTTTCAATGCGTATACACGCAACTTGCCGTGCTGAAAACTCGCAAAAATGCACGCCGCACCCTATGGGACCCGTCTGTGGCGGGCGCGAAGCGAACCGGAGCCCAGCAGGACGGGGCATGGGGCGTTGCTTGGGGTGCCCGTGGCTCTGTCGCTAGCCGTTGGCACTGTGGAAAACGTCCGTGTTTGCGGCTGGCTGTTCGGTAAATGACAGGGCGAGCGCCGGACGCGCGAACTTTGTGTGTCCGAGGCGTTATGAAAAAGCCGAGCCGCCCGTATTGGGCGGCTCGGCAATCAAACCCTTTGATCTGGGGCATCCGCTTCTGGCTAGTTTACCCTTCGAGCATGCCGTCGAGGGTGCGCCAGGCTAACTCGGCGCATTTGACGCGGGCGGGCATGTGCGAGATGTCCTGGAGCTGGGCGGCCTCGTCCAGGTCTTCCAGGTCTTCCTCGGAGAGCTGTTCGCCACGGATCATGGCGAGGAAAAGCCCCGCCAGACGACGAGCCTCCTCGACCGTCTCGCCGGTGATGAGATCGGCCATGATGTCGGCGCTGGCCTGGCTGATGGCACAACCGTGACCGGTAAAGGAGGCCTCCTCGATCACGCCGTTTTCGACACGCAGCTGCAAGGTGAGCTCGTCGCCGCAGCTGGGGTTGATGCCGTCGTGCTCGTGCGTGGGGGCATCCATCTCGTACTTGTAGTCGGGGTGCGAGTTGTGCTCCATAAACGTGGTAGAGGTGTACAGATTACCCATTGAACGTGCTCCAAACGTGATGCAGGCCGGCGATGAACTTGTCGATATCGGCCTTGTCGTTGTAGAAGGCCACGCTGGCGCGGCAGCAGGCAAGGTTCTCGACGCCCAGCCAGGTGAGCAGAGGCTGCGCGCAGTGGTGACCGGCGCGGATGCAAACGCCGTCCATGTCCATGATGCTCGCGACATCGTGCGGGTGGATGCCCTTGACGTTAAAGCTGACGACGCCGTGGTGGTTGTCCCAATAGATGGAGCCGATGATCTGGACAAAGTCGAGCTGCATGAGCTCGCCCATCAGGTAGTGGACGAGTGCCTTCTCACGGGTCTGGATGTTTTCGTAGCCTACCGTGTTGACCAGGTAGTCAAGCGCCGCGCCCGTGGCGAAGATGCCGGCGGCGTCCTGCGTGCCGGCCTCGAATTTCTCGGGGACGGGCGCCCAGACGGCGTCTTGCTCGGTGACCGAGTCGATCATCTCGCCGCCGGTGAGCATGGGCGGCATGGCGTTGAGCAGGTCCATCTTGCCCCACAGCACGCCGATGCCCATGGGGCCCATGGCCTTGTGCGCGCTAAAGGCAAAGAAATCGGCTCCCAGATCGGCCACATCGACCGGCATGTGCGGCAGCGACTGCGCACCGTCGACGACCAGATAGCCGCCGTACTTGTGCACGAGCTTGCCTAGGTTCTTGACCGGATTCTCAACGCCCAGCACGTTAGAGACCTGACCCACGGCCAAGATCTTGGTCTTGGGGCCCACCTTGGACAGAACTTCCTCGGTCGTTAGCTGGCCGGTCTTGGTGGGGTAGAGGTAGACGAGCTTGGCGCCGGTCTCGCGGCAGACCTGCTGCCACGGGATCAGGTTGGAGTGGTGCTCCATGATGGTGATGACGACCTCGTCGCCCGGCTCCAGCACCGTGGGCGCAAAGCTCTTGGCGACCAGGTTGAGCGACTCGCTCGTGTTGCGGGTGAAGACGACCTCGTTGGCCTGGGGGGCGCCGATGACATCGGCGATCTGCTGGCGCACCTTCGCGATAGCCTCGGTGGCCTCGACGGACAGCGAGTACAGGCCGCGCAGGGGGTTGGCGTTCATGCGCTGGTAGAAGTCGCGCTCGGCGTCGAGCACGCAGGCGGGGCGCTGTGCGGTAGCGGCGCTATCGAGGAAGGCGATTTCGGGGTGCTGCTGGAACAGCGGGAACTGCGCCTTGTAGGGATTGGTCTCGATGTCGACGGTAGGCCAGCCGCGCGAGGCCTCGTCGCTGGCGTCGAGCTCCATGGGCTCGGGGGCAGTACAGGTATCGCATTTAACGTGCTCGGTGTCGATCATGCGAGCTCCTCCTCAAAGTTGTCGATTAGGTTGTTGCCCAAGCGAACGACGGCGGCGCGGGTGCGCTCGTCGATGGCGGAAAGCGCGGCGTCCTCCAGCTTGGCGCGGATGAACAGGTCCTCGGCGGCGTTTTGGTCAAGGCCGCGGCAGGCGAGATAGAACAGCTGCTCGTCACGGACGTGACCGATGGTGGCGCCGTGGTTGCCGGCGACGTCGTCCTCGTCGCAGAGGATGACGGGAACGGTCTTGTTGTCGACGCCCTTGTTGGCCAGCAGCACGGTTTCGCGCTCGGTGCCGGTTGCGCCCTTGCAGCCGTGCACGAGGTCGATGGTGCCGCGGTAGACCTTCTTGGACGTGCCGGTCAGCACGCCGTTGGCGTCGATCTCGCACTCGGTCTTGCGGCCGCGGTGGCGCAGCTCGTAGTTAAAGTCGCGCACCTGCTCGCGGGCGCCAAGGTAATCGGTATCGATCGTTACCTTGGCGGTGTCGCCCAGCAGGTCGCCGGCAAGGCCGGTGGCGCTGGCACCGGCACCCAGGACGGTGTGCTGCACGTTGACGCGCGCGCCCTCGTCCAGGAACAGACCGGTGTCGTCGAGCGCGATCCAGCTGTCATCGAGCGTCTGCGTGCAGGTTACGTTGACAGTGGCGTACTCGTAAGCGCACACGCGTAGCACGGAGCCCACGACGCCTTGGCCGTTGACGGGGGAGTCTAGGGCGATCTGCAGGTCGAGCGTTGCCTGCGGGCGGGCGACGACGTCGATGGCGGCAATCGCAACCGCTGCATCGACACCGCTCACGCGCACGGTAACCGTGGCGTGCTTGTATGCGGACACATCGATGACGATGCGCTTGGTGGCGTGGTCGGCCAGGTAGGTATAGGCAGCCTCGCCCATGCCGGTCTCGAAGGCCTCGGCAGGGGAGAGCTCCTCCTCGAGCTTGATGGCGCCGGCCTGGTAGACAGAGGTGGCGGGCACGTCGAGCTCGGTCTCGGGCGTGATGCGGGCACGATCGGCGGCGTCGCCGGGGGCGGAGGCGCGGCGCTCGGGGAAGCGCTCGGCCATGGCATCCATGGCGGCGTCGAAGGCGTCGGCCGAGCCGGCAAACTGCTCGTCCAGGCCCTCGACCTCGACGGCCTCGGCGGGAGCGGCGGCAAGCTCGTCCGAAAGCTCAAGCTTGGTCTGGTTCATACGCAGCCAACCCCAAGTGGCGGCAGGCATCGCATTAACCTGCTCGAGCGTGGTAGCAGCGGTGTTGGTTTTCTGTTTCATTATCCGATCGCTCCTTCCATCTCGAGCTTGATCAGGTTGTTCATCTCAACGGCGTACTCAAGCGGTAGCTCCTTGGAGACCGGGTTGGCAAAGCCGTTGACGATCATGGTGCGGGCCTCTTCCTCCGAGATGCCGCGGCTCATCAGGTAGAACACCTTGTCGTCGCCGATGCGGCCGATGGTGGCCTCGTGGCCGATATCGACGTTCTTGGCGCGGATGTCCATGGCGGGGATGGTGTCGGAGCGGCTCTGGTCGTCGAGCATGAGCGACTGGCAGCTCACGGTTGCCTTGGAGTCCTCGGCCTTAGGCGTGGCCACAATGGAGCTGCGGAAGGTCTGGATGCCGCCGCTCTTGGAGATGCCCTTGGTCTCGACGGTTGCCGATGTCTCGGGCGCGTTGAGCACGACCTTGCATCCGGTGTCGAGGTTTTGGCCGGCACCGGCAAAGGTGATGCCGGTAAAGCTCGAACGAGCGCGGCGGCCGTTGAGCACGCTCATGGGGTAGAGATAACCCACGTGGCTGCCGAAGGAGCCGCTGATCCACTCGATGTTTCCGTCCTCGTCCACGCGCGCACGCTTGGTGTTGAGGTTGTACATGTTTTTGGACCAGTTCTCGATGGTCGAGTAGCGCAGGTGCGCGCGCTTGCCCACAAAGAGCTCCACAGCGCCGGCGTGGAGGTTGGCCACGTTGTACTTGGGCGCGGAGCAACCCTCGATAAAGTGCAGGTCGGCATCGTCCTCGACGATGATGAGCGTGTGCTCAAACTGGCCGGCGCCCTTGGCGTTGAGGCGGAAGTAGCTCTGCAGCGGAAAATCGAGCTTGGTGCCCTTGGGCACGTAGACAAACGAGCCGCCCGACCACACGGCACCGTGCAGGGCTGCAAACTTGTGGTCGGTGGGCGGGATGAGCGTCATAAACTTCTCGTGGATGAGCGGCTCCCACTGCGGATCGTGCAGGGCCTCCTCGATGCCGGAGTAGACGATGCCCATCTTGGACGCCGTGTCCTGCATATTGTGGTAGACGAGCTCGGAGTCGTACTGTGCGCCGACGCCCGCCAGGTAGCTGCGCTCGGCCTCGGGGATGCCCAGGCGCTCAAAGGTGTTCTTGATGTCGTCGGGCACCGACTCCCAGTCGTGCTTTTGGTCGGTGTTGGGCTTGACGTAGGTGACGATGTTGTCCATGTCCAGGCCCTCGATGGAGGGGCCCCACGTTGGGTCGGGGAAACGATTGAAGATCTCGAGGGACTTGAGGCGCAGGTCGAGCATCCACTGCGGCTCGTCCTTCTTGGCGCTGATCTCGCGCACGATGTCGGGCGTGATGCCGGCGTCGAGGCGCTCGAATCCCTCCTCGCCATAGGTGAAGTCGTAGAGGCTGCGGTCGATGTCCGCGACCTCGGTGCGGTTCTTGGTCATTGCATCGCCCCTTTACGCCTGCTGCTCGGCAGCGGCGGCCTCGGCCTGGGCGCGCTGCTCGGCGGCCTCGCGCTCGAAGGTTTCAAAGCCGTTCTTGTCGATCCAGGGGATGAGCGAGGCGTCGTCCTCGCGCACGATGCGACCCTTGACCATAACGTGAACGCGGTCGACATCCAGGTGCTCCAGGATGCGCGTGTTGTGCGTGATGATGAGCATGGAGCCGTCGCAGCTCTTGCGGTAGGCGTCCATGCCATGGCTGACGGTGGACAGGGCGTCGACGTCCAGGCCCGAGTCAGTCTCGTCCAGGATGGCGAGCTTGGGCTGCAGCAGCAGAAGCTGGAGCATCTCGACCTTCTTTTTCTCGCCGCCCGAGAAGCCCACGCCTAGCTCGCGGTTGAGGTAGGCGGTGTCCATGTTGAGCTCGGCCGCGAGCTCCTTGACGCGACGGCGGAACTCCTTGCCCTTCATCTCCAGGCCGGGGCGGCCGGCGATGCTGGCACGCAAAAAGCTCGACAGCGGCACGCCCGGGATCTCGACCGGGGCCTGGAAGCTCAGGAACAGGCCGGCGCGGGAGCGCTTGTCGGTGGTGAGCTCGGTGATGTCCTGGCCGTCAAAGACGATGCGGCCGTCGTTGACGGTATAGACAGGGTCGCCCATGACCAGGTGGCCGAGGGTGGACTTGCCGGCGCCGTTGGGTCCCATCAGTACATGGGTCTCGCCGGCGGCGACGTTGAGGTTGACGTTGTGGAGGATGGTCTTCTCGTCCACGGAGGCGGTCAGACCTTCGATGGAAAGCAGCGGATTTGCGCTCATGCTGTCCCTCTCTGTATATGGTGTACTCATAGGTGTACGAAACCCTAGGAATCTTCTCGGAATAAAGTTACTATGGGTTCGGCGTTAGTCAAGGGAAAACCCGACTAATCCACTCGACTTTTCAAATTCTGGGACAAAATAACCTGTTGTGTTTGTCCCATTTACTTAAGATTTGGGACAAACAAAGCTGGTTATGTTGTCCCAGATGCGATGGGAGGGTAGGTATGCTCATTTCTTCCAAGGGCCGCTATGCCCTCCGGCTGATGATCTATATCGCGGCGCTCGGTGATGCCGAGGGCAAGATTGCCTTGCGCGAGGTTGCCGACCGCGAGCATATCTCGCAAAAGTATTTGGAGCAGCTGGTTCGTCCGCTTATGAAGGCGGGCCTGCTTAAGAGCGTGCGCGGCAAGGGCGGCGGCTACATGATGGCCAAGGACCCGGCCGAGGTGCGTGCCGGCGACATCCTGCGCGCCGTCGAGGGCAGCACGGCTCCGGTGGCGTGCGACGGCATCGACAACAGCTGCACCCGCAGTGACCTGTGTTCCACCGTCAAGTTCTGGCGTGGCCTTGACGAGGTCATCGAGAACTATGTCGACGGCGTGACGTTGGCCGACCTGGCCGCCGTCCCCGAGATCAACTTTGACATTAAGCTGTAGGGCTGCAAATGGCATCTCTCGACAAGGTGTATAAGCAAATCGAAGTTTTTGCTCGGGAATGTGACGCCGAGAAGGTTGTGCTGTTTGGTTCTCGTGCTCGAGGCGACAACTTACCCAAGAGCGATATTGACATCGCCGTAGCAGGTTGTCGGGATTTCGGCCGTTTCTCATATTTGATCGAGGAGCGTCTTGATACTCTTTTAGATGTAGATGTCGTCAATCTCGACGAGTCCTTGTCGCAGCAATTGCTCGATGAAATTGCCAGGGATGGTGTGATTCTGTATGAAAAAATATGAGAACTTTGCCAGTGCCTTGGCGAATCTTGAGGATGCGCCCAATCAGGATCTCAACAATGATTTTGTTCAGAGTGGATTGATTAATAAGTTCAATCTTCAATTTGAACTGAGCTGGAAGCTCCTCAAGCGTCTGCTCGAGTATGAGGGTGCTACGCTTGCCGCGTCGGGGTCTCCTCGTGCCATCTTGAAGGAGGCCTACCGATTCTACGACTTTATTGATGAGGCGGTCTGGTTAGATATGCTCAGAGACCGCAATACGAATGTCCATATCTATGACAATAAGCTCGCTCAAGATTTGATTCAGCGCATCTTGAACGCCTATATCCCCGCTTTCTGCCAGTTGAGGGACGGGTTGATGGAGCGTTACGGCGAGCTTCTGCTGGCTCCCGACGACCAGTTTGTTTAATTCCTTAAGATTTCGCGGAGGGTTGTTGCCGTTTACCGAGGGGTTGTTGTGCAACAAACGGGGAGCTGCAATACTTAAATACATCTTTGCAAACTGCACTTTAACTACACCAATGCAGGGAGGATCTATGCAGCCCAAGCATTCCGCAATTGTCGCGGGTCTGACGTTGGCGCTTTCGTTTGGCGCCGTTGCCGCGCCTGTGACTGCTGTTGCCGAGGAGCCCACGCCGGGTGTTGCCTCGGATGCCACCGATATCGATAAGGGCCTTTACACCCAGCAGTCCTTCTCGGGCGTGCTGAGGTCGGTTCAGGGTGTTTCGTTTGTCAACGTGACCGCCGAGATGAAGTACTTCACCAAATATGAGAGCCACGGCAACTATAACCAGGGCTTTTCGTATGGCGACGGCTACAACGCGCTTGGTTATTACCAGTTCGACCGTCGTTGGTCGCTCGTTCCGTTTATGAAGCAGGTCTACAACTACGATTCTGTTAAGTACGGCATGCTTAAGGCTGCGATCGATCGCGGCAGCGAGATTTCCAACGTGAACAACCCCATGTATGCGAACGGCCAGCTCACCGAGCTGGGCCGTATTGCGCAGGAGGCCTTCCAGGGTGCTTATAACGCCGACCCTGCTGAGTTTTCGGCTCTACAGGATGCGTATGCGTATAACTCGTACTATGCGGTGACCGAGGCGTGGCTCAAGAGCGCCCTTGGTATTGACATTTCCGGCCGTGCCGACTGCGTCAAGGGTATGGTGTGGAGTATCACCAATATGTGCGGCACCGGTGGCTGCCAGGACTTTTTCCGCTGGGCAAAACTTTCCAACAACATGACCGACCGCGAGTTTGTGACGGCGCTTTCGAACAGCGTGGTCAATAATGTGGCGACCAAGTATGCAAGCCAGCCCCAGTACCACGAGGGCTGGAAGAACCGCTACCGCAATGAGCTCAAGGATTGTCTGGTCTATATTGCCGAGGACGAGGCTTCCACGGCAACGCCCGTGCAGCCCGTGCAGCCTGAGCCCACGCCGGCGCCTGGTCCGAGCATGGCGCCTGCTGCTCCCGCCGCACCGACGCCTGGTACCGATGACGGTGCGGGCGACGATAATGATACGGATGCGCCCTCGACCGATACTGACGGCGATGGCTCTGCTGGTGGCACTACCAACGACGGCTCTTCCTCGAGCGGCTCCGATTCGAACGGCTCAGCTGCGGGCGATTCGTCTTCAAGTTCTGCCGGCAATACGGGCAGTGCCGCCTCTGGTTCGACCGACGCTGGTTCCTCTGACTCTTCCACTGGCTCGAGCGATTCTTCCGCCGATACTGGTTCTAGCAATGACTCTAACTCTGACGCCGCTTCTGATTCCGGTGCTTCCAAGGACGACTCGAATAAGGCGCCGGACGCGCCGGTTATTTCGACGGACAAGAAGCCCTCTTTCGTTGTGCAGCTTGGCTACACGTTTGGTTCCTCGCTGATGGCTGGCGCAAGCAGCTTGTCTCCTGACAAGAACAATTCTGATCAGACTTCCACGGAAAAGGCCGAGGCCGCAAAGGGCGACTCCAAGGACGATGATTCCGAGAAGACCGAGTCCGATAAGAGTACTAGCTCTGAGGAAAAGGGCGAGAAGTCCGCTCAGAAGAAGGACGAGGAAAAGGGCAAGACCGACAACCAGAACCAGGAGCAAAATGGCTCTAAAACGGTGACCACCACGACCACGACCAAGTCTTCGGGCGGTAACATGCCCAAGACGGGCGACCTCATCGTTATGGCGAGCCTTGCCAGTGCAAGCTTGGCCACGCTGGGTGCCACGTCTATTGTGAGTGGCAAGCATAAGCTCGATCAGCAGAATAAGACTGCTGGTGAGGACGGTTCTGAGGAGTAGCCCCTCGGTTGTCAGATAGCTAAAGAGTTGGGACGGGGCCCGGTGCGAATGCATCGGGCCCCGTTTTGTTGTGCAACGATTAGTTATGCCCCCTCACACCCCATGTTGCTACCGTTGCCCGATATGTTTGTGTACCGACATCCGTACGTGCGAGGCGGTCATTACAATTGGCATCATGCTGCGATTTAAGGGGAACGTTGCGATGTCTGAACAGGCAAATAATGGTTGTGCTGCCGACTTTGGCGTGCGTCTAATCGGCTGTACCGACGATGTGGTTTTGCCCATCGGCATGTACGACTATGCGGAGGCTCTTGGTTGCTGCACGCTGGTCGACAAGACCATGTTTATTGCCGATATGCTGGATTGCGATGCGTCCGTTATGGTGTGCTGCCGACCTGAGGGTTTTGGCAAGAGCATGAACTTGTCGATGCTCAAGGCTTTTCTGGAGCGTCCCGCAGTCGGTCGCGCCGGTCGGAGCTCGTTTGTCGATACTCTGATTTGGGGTGCGGATGGCGGGCGCTATCGGAATGAGTATGCGTGCTATCCAGTGATATCGCTGGACTTTTCTGGCGCCGCGAGGCGCGGCGCCGCTGTTGCCGATGTTGTTCGCGATACTCTTTCGGACGAGTGCGCTCGCTTGTTGGCGCTCTTGGAGGCTCCGGATTTAGCACGAGATAAGGTGCGTCACATCGAACGTGTTGCGCGTGGCGTGGCGAGCGCGGACGAGGTTGACTCGGCGCTTGGTCTGCTCATTGAGCTGCTGGAGATGGCTTGCGATGAGCAGGTTGTATTGCTCGTTGATGGGTACGACGCGGCGTGGTCGCCCAGCGCGAGCGCGAGGGACGCTTCCGGCGCCGGTCCGGCGGAGCTGCTCGATCGCGTGCTGTTCGACGCCATTGCCACCGCGGGCCATTCGCTACGGTTGACGTGTCTGATGGGGGAGCGTCCCGGTCCTGCCGAAGCGGCGCTTTCTTTGCGCGGTTGCTCGTATTGTCTTTCGACGCCCCTTTCGACGCGGTGCGACCGTTGGTTCGGCTTTTCGGATGCCGAGGTCGAGGCTCTGCTGAATCATGCTGGGCGCGAGGAACACCTTGATGATGCGCGTGAATGGCTCGAGGGATATCGGTTTGGCGGGGCCTATTGCTCGAGTCCGGCGCGTGTGATCGGTTTTCTGGACCGAGGCTGCACGGCGCCTGTGCGAGCCGATCTGTATGGGTATGCCGATTGCCTAAGTAGAGTAGTTTGTGACTGGAATCTTGATCGCCTTTCGGCTCTGTTCGATTTGCTCGAGGCCCATGGATGCGTTGAGGTCCCAGTCTGTTTGGGTGCTGCGGGGCTAGAGGCCTCGTCTGATGATGGCCTGTGGACGGCGCTGTATCTGTCCGGTTTCCTGACGACTGATATGACTGAAGAACCGGAGCATGACAGCTGCTCCCGTGCTCTGCGGTTGCCCAATAACGAGCTTCGCCAGACCTTTCGTCTGGTGATTATTGATTGGTTTGAGCGTGCTGCCGAGGACGTTCGAGATGTCGATGCGCTTCGAGCCGGGTTGTGCCGTGGGGACGAGGATGCGGTAAAGCGGGCGTTAGACCGCATCCTGGGAGATGTGGGAATCGGTGTGAACAACCCAGATGCGCAGCTGCCATATCACCTGCTCTTGCAGGGGCTCTGCTTTGGATTGCCGGGCTATGCCAATCCTGCCTCGAGGCGAAAGCGTGGCGCGGATCGCTGGGACATCCAGGTATTTCCTACGGGCACCGTGTTTGACGTGGCAGACACGATCGGCATGCTCGACGAGCGTCCGCTGATAACGGTCAACATGATGTATGACCCCGGCGTAGACGCGCTCGGCCTGGAGCTGCTGGCCGTTCAGGCACTGCTCGACATAGAGCGCGACGGCATCGACAAGATTCGCGTACCGCGACCCGGTGTGGGCCGCATGCGCTGGGGATTCGGGTTTGACGGGTGTCATGTGGCAGCGGTGTGCCAGCGGCTGTAGGGGTGTCCGCTACTCTGCGTCCTTCATAGGCGGCATGGGCTTCCAGTTGGGGTCCTTGATGATCTTGCGGGCATCTTTCATGCCACGGCGCAGCGCCGGGATGCCGGTCTTAAAGCACTTGTCGACCGCTGCCAGACGAATGAACTCCTTGCAGAAGGTCGCGGCGTTGCCCAAGCGGAACAAGATGGGGTGGTAGTCGCCGTAAATCTGCATGTAACGGGCCAAAAAGCCGCGATTGCGCATGATGTAGTAGCGGTTGGTGTCGCTCGTTGAGTTGAGCTGGCGTTTGCCGGCGATATCCCAGTTAGAGACGGCGCGGGCACGCTTGAGCACCACGTCGGCAACCACGGCGGCGGGGAAGTGCTGGCTGGCAACATAGCCGTAGCAGGCATCGTCGCCGTAGATGAAAAAGCGCGCATCGGGCAGGCCGATCTTGTCGACAACGCGGCGCGAGAACAGGCCGCCTTCAAAGCACAGCTGGTTCATGGCGCGGTAGCCCTCGGGGCCCAGGTCCCACTTAGCGATGGGGTTGGGGATACCGAGCGAAAGGATGAGCTGGTACTGCCAAAAGAAGGCACCGCCGTCGAAGTCCAGGCGCGAACCCTGGATGACGTCGTAGCGGTCCGTCCACTTGGCCAGGCGCTCAATGCCCTCCGGGATGACGAGCACGTCGTCGTCCATGGCCCAGAACCACTGGGCGCCCAAGTCGTAGGCGCACTTGGTGCCGGCGGAGAAGCCACCCGCGCCGCCGCCGTTTTTGAGCTGCGGCGCGTAGATAACGCGGTCGGTGCCACCCTTTGCGTCGGGCTGGTCGGTGTCGATGCCCCACAGGTTGGCGAGGCGCTCGTTGAATGCGACGCACATGGCTTCGGTCTCGCGCGAATTCTCATTGTCGACGATCACGATACGCCAAGGCGTTGCCGTGAGCTCGGTCATGGAGTCGAACAGGTTGGCCAAGAGCTCCTGGCGCTTGTACGTAACGACAACGATGGCGAGCTTATCGATGGGAGCGGGAAGGGTGGAAGTCATGAACGAGAATATCCTTTCGCGTGGGCAGCATTTCGGCCCTGCGGAATAAACAACGTGTCCCATGGGACATGACTATTGTAAGCGTAGGTAGGCGCCCGCGGTTAATGTTCCACTAATCACCAAGAACGTTTGCTACAAGCCTGGTTGACGTGCGTGCGCGGCGAGATTGCAAGCGCGCATTGTGGTATTACATAGGTGCCGAATCCCGTGGACGCGATCTTTGTGTTTGGATGCCCTGTGAATAAAACTCGTTTAGCTTCCTTTGCCGATAGCCTTCCCGTCAAGGTCATGTTGCTGTTTTTGGTTCTTCAGGTCGTATTTGTCCTGAGCAATACCGCGGCGAATTGCCTGCCGAGGCCCGTTATCGAGTCACATGCGCAGGGTTCGGAGTCCTCTGCCCTGTTGTCTGACGTGTATGTCTATGACCACCGTGTTGCAGCTGGTCCTGTTTGCTTTGATAACAATCGCTTTATCATTGAAGTCGCACAGCAAAAGGACCAAGGTTCTCCGTTTAAGACGATGACTGTTGCCGAGATTGATGACGTTACGAAAGCCGGCGGGATTACGCATCAGCAGTACTACCGGTATTGGCATGGATGGCAGCTACTTACGAATGTCTGCCTGTTTATTGGTGGTATCAACGTTGTCGTGGTGCCTGCGGCCGCCCTGGCGATTGCCGGCTCCGCTTGCGCTTACGTTGCCTTGCGGAAGCGATTTTCAAAGCCATTGACGTTGGGGTTCCTTGCAATCCTGTTGTTCTCGACCAATCTGTTTTTCAATTTTATCGGTGATCTGCTGCTGTGCATCTCGTTCTTTGTGGCGCTCATCATGATGTCTTGCATGAGCCTTCGTTTGGGCTCGGCCCCGAACGCAGGGGTTTTCACAAGCCGCCTTGTCCTTTGGTCGATAGCGACGGGCGCCGTGTTTTCGTTTCTTGACTTTTTAACGATTCCTGCCGCAGTTGTCGCCCTACATTGCTTTTTCGCCTTCATTGCGCTCCCCAAGGGTGAGCGCCCCAAGCGTTGCGTCGTCACGATGCTGCAGGCGCTCTTTGGGTTTGGGCTTTCTTTCGTTTTGACCTGGGCGATGAAATGGGTTGTCGCTGCATCGGTGTTGGGCTGGGACGAGGTCTTTTCGAACGTTCTGGGCGAGATGGGCCTTTGGTCTGCGCATGGGACTTCGTCACTGTTGCCCCAGGCTGACTGGCCTCAGATTTTGAAGGAGTTTTATTGCATGAGCCCGCAGCTGTTCGCCATTTGCTCAACTGCCGGTTATGCGATGATCTCGAACGTCGTTTGCCTTGTTTCGTTTGCTGCCGTATTGGCGATTTGGATTGCCGTGCTCGTTTGCTCGATACGGGGCGGCGCGCAAGGCGGTCGTCGTCGAAAGGTGTTGATCCAGTCGCTGCTCATGGCACTGCCTCTGGTTGCTGTTCTGGGTTATTTCGTTGTTATGCATGACCATGCGATCGTTCATATTCCGGTATTTGGCTGCAAGAATTGGGCGATTGTCTTTGCGATTTTATTTGTTTCGGGTGTAAGCGCGCTTCGTGGTCTGAGGAGTCAGAAGGTCGCTTAGCCGTTCATACGGGCCTTGATGGACTCGACTACGGCTCTGCGCACGATATCCACGATGAGCAGGGAAAGCGCGAGGCAAAGGCTCATAAGGATTCCGAGCAAAATGGCGGCGACTGAATGGGGGTCTCCCGTTTGGATGCCTGTCGCCATGGTGTAGATTGCTTTGTCAAAGATGGGTCGCCAGACGTTGCAGGTAAACGATTGTACGGCGTAGAAAGCGAGCGTTCCTGCGGCGAGAGACATGATTGTCTTGTCTGCAGCTGGGAATTCATGGCGCGGCTGATGGAGCGCTGCGGCGGCAACGGATGTAACGGCCAAGGCGAAGGATATCATCAGACTATTTTCCAGCGCGTGCGTTGTATGAACCAAAGTGCGATGTGATCATTTTTAGAGTTTGCTTGGGCCCCTTGTTCCATACGTTATACAAGCCCTCGCACACGAGGTCCTTGGCGTATGCGAAGTAGCTGATTTTAGGGTCGGCGATGCCCATATACTCGGCATAGAGCTTTTTGGCCGCGGGAGTAACGCGAGGATTGGCAAATACCAGCTCTTGCGGCATGCGTTCGAACATCCTGTGGATCGCCCGCTCGATTTGGGGGTGGCCTTCAATTCCGGTGTGCTCGATCATGATGCCCATATAGGTGAAGCCGCGTGTGATTTGCGGTGTCCAAACGGCGGGGTCGGTGACGTTGAGCCGCTCAAGAATATCGACCATGTCGTTCCAGCGATTAAACGGCATCAAGGGGTCACGCTTGGCCAGAGCGGCCGCCTTTTCGGGTGTTTCCTCGCGGTAGCAGTAATACGGCTTGGGCCAGTAAGCGATTGCCTTTGCCTGGCAGAGCGTTTCGACAAGGAATGGATTGTCGGCCCATCCCGCACCGGGGATTTCCTTAAACCAGATGTTGTTTTGCATCAGGAAGTCGCGACGATAGATTGCCGACCAAATGGACGGATGATGGGCCAGCAGGTGTGGAGCGTCGTGAATGGTAAACGGTTGCCGAGGCGGTTTAATGCGACCGCGATATGCGCAATGTAGTTTGACCTCTTGGGGAGTATCGGGGTTGCGAATGATCCAATACGGGGTCTCAATAATATCGAGCTTGTTCGGATCGCCAAATTCGCGCATGGCAAAGGCAAACATGTCGGAGTACATTCCGGGCTCGATCCAGTCATCGGGCTCGAGGATGGCAATCCAGTCGCCCTTTGCCTCGCGAATGCCCAGATTGCAGGTTGCGCCGTAACCCTGGTTTGCCTTATCGATCACTCGAACGCGTGAGTCGCGCGCGGCGAAATCTTCCATAATGGCGAGCGAGTTGTCGGTGGATCCGTCGTTGATGGCGAGGATCTCCAGCTCGATTTTGTTTTCGTTTAATAGACTGCCTATAGCCTGAGAAAGATACGGCTCGGCATTGTAAGTAGGCACGATTACGGTCAGCATTCAAACACTTTCTCTAGGCGATTTGGAAGAATTATACCTAATTGCGTTTGCAACGGTTTTAGTTGCATTTGGGTGAAGGCAACTAAAACCGTTGCTAATTTAGCTGTGATCAAACATGCCGGGACGTCTGTTTACTGCTCGGCACTTCTGCCCAGACTCAGCCGAATGATTGGTCTGCCTATTCCGTTTTTCCTTAATGTGGGACGGCGGGGCATCGCGGCCGAGTATCGCTCTGAAGGCGCGGTCGGGCGTCGTGAGGTCGGGCGCGGGCGGGGCGCTCTGAGCTTACGTGCCAACTTGGGCAAGGGCTGCCGCCGAGAACTGTTGAACCTGAGGCTGGTTCCTTTCCGATGAGCTCGGCGACCGCGTCCTCATCGGAGAATTCCGCACCGTTGTCGGTGGGCGCGGCGTGCGGCCTGCGGGTGGAGTGCCGCATGAGCTGCTTTCTTGGCTCTCTTCCTCCTCTTTCCGGACATGCCATCCTCCGATCACCCTGGGTCGGCCGGTCCGGCCCTCTGGGCGTTGGATTCTCACACTCATCCGTAAACGTTCGGGTGAGTGTGAGAATCGTTCGGATGAAGTTGATAATCAAGGC
This sequence comes from uncultured Collinsella sp., assembly GCA_947507155.1. Taxonomy (GTDB): domain Bacteria; phylum Actinomycetota; class Coriobacteriia; order Coriobacteriales; family Coriobacteriaceae; genus Collinsella. The sequence continues at coordinate 29,210 of CANNOC010000026.1, forward strand.
GACGAACTCATTGATATGCTGTCTTAGATCATGGTCATAAATCCTCCACCATGCTTTTATAATTAAACTAATTACGATTAATTGGGATGAATGGATGTCTATGAACCGACTAAAGTGCCGTGTTGCTATATTGTTATCCCTTGTTTTTGGGTTCTCTGGTGTTCTCCAGCCTTTTGCGCTGTATGCCGAGACGCTCAATTTGGCTCAGGAGCAGTCGGAGGTATCGCAGCTCGCGACCGAGAACGCTTCTTCTAACGTCTCTTCGGATGCATCTGGCGATCAGGTGGAGAGCGATTCCGCTGCCCAGGGATCCTTGACGTATGACTCCAGCGAGACTTCTGGCACCGAGTCTGTTTCTTCCGATTCGGTTGCCGCTGAGGCTCCTAACGAGGTTTCCGACGAGGCTTCTGGTGAGGCGTCTGATGCGGACGTCGAGGCCCCCCTCGCTGAGAACTCTTGGCGCTATGTCGACGGTTCCCTCCGCTCCGATCTTCCTGACGAATATGGCGCAAATGCAGATTTCGAAGGCCGTGCAATGCACAGCATGCCTAAGGGCGCAACGGCGCAGGGAATCGATGTGAGCGAGCACAACGGAACCATTAGCTGGCAGTCCGTGAAAGATGCCGGTATCGACTTTGCGATTCTAAGAGTTGGTTTTGCCGGTGATACAAACGGCGGAAGGCTGGACTATTGCTTTAAGCGCAACGTAAGCGAGTGCGAGCGCTTGGGAATTCCGTATGGCGTGTACCTTTACTCCTATGCGCGCAATGAAGATGATGCCCAAGCCGAGGCACGTTTGATGTTAAGTGCCCTTAAGGGCCATTCGCCCACCCTCCCTGTTTACTATGACTTGGAAGAGCAAAAAACAAATGCCGATGGTTCGCCCAAGTGGACACCTTTCAACGATCCCTCTAAGCTCGCATCGATCGCAAAGACCTTCTGCGGTCAAATTGCGGCAGCGGGGTATAAACCCGGTATTTACGCAAACGTTAACTGGTTCAAGAACTACCTTACCAACCCTTGCTTTCTTTCTAGCGGCTGGAGCATCTGGACTGCCCAGTATTGGTACGGAGGCCGTTACGATGAGTGCCTCGGCCTTACTCCTGATGCCCCTGCCAAATATGATTGCTGGCAGTATTCTGCCCGCGGCAGCGTTCCCGGTGTAAGCGGTGACGTTGATGTTAACTATTGGTTTGGAGATGCGACCCCGGATATCTCTGATGACCAGATCGCAGCTGAATTGGCAAGAGTTGCGCAGCGATATAGCTCGCAACTTGGTGCTGTTACTGGAGTGGCTTATAAGTTTGATGATGATAACTGGAGACTTGATTGCGAACACGGCAGCGCTGTGTTTTCGAAGAAAAGTGGAGCGTATCCTGTCTGGGGAGATATTTATACTTACTGGAACTCGGAATCGAATGCTAACTCAATTGGTGTTCCTGTTGGCGAGCCGCGTGAGTTTTTGACGTCGCACGGATCAGGGTGGGCGCAGGACTTCGAGCGCGGCTCCATCCACTGGACCAAGTCCACGCGTGCCGTCTCCGTGCGCTCGGGCGCCATCCGCAACGAGTACGTGAGGCGCGGCTACCAGGCCGGGGCCCTCGGCTGGCCCGTGGCCGAGGCCGAGCAGCTCGAGGGAGGCGGGTCCCGCCAGCGCTTCCAGGGCGGCACCATCGTCACCTCCGAGCACGGAACGTTCGAGATGGACGGTGAGATGGAGGACCTCTGGAACCGCCTCGGCGGTGTCTCGGGCCTCGGCTACCCGCTCACCAACGCCAAGCGCTTCAACCAGAACGGCGGGGGCTACGCGACCGACTTCGAGCGCGGCTCCATCCACTGGACCAAGTCCACGCGTGCCGTCTCCGTGC
>CANNOC010000027.1 GCA_947507155.1 uncultured Collinsella sp.
CGGAGGGGCCCCGGGGGCGGGAATCTGGCACTCCATATTTTGTTCACAAATGAATTCATCCTTCAGTTGTTCCACTGAAGTCATGTCTGAAGCATCGGCTTCTGGTATTGGCGATGACCAGCTGCTTTATAGGTGTTGAGGCGTCGGCCATCTCTGCTGGGCTACTTTACTCTAAAGACATTAGGTTTTGGTTTCCTGTCGGTAAAAGGCTGGTTTTGGCCGCCAGGCGTCCTTATATATAGAGAAGATCTGGTTCGAACCCGCGTCGCGACAACAAATAAGCGACCGGCATCCGCCAGTCGCTTTTCTATTCTATGGTGGGCCATCAGGGGTTCGGGCCCGCTGCGCGGGCGGCCGCTGCGGCGCTTTCGCGCCTCGCGCGCTGCGCTGGCAAACGCTCGCGCGTTTCCTCAGCTCCGCGCCCTTTCGGGTTCGAACCCATGAAGGGGCGAAAAAAAGACGGCCAACCGAAGTTGACCGTCTCAACAATCTTTGGGTGGGCCGTCAGGGGTTCGAACCCTGGACCTTGGGATTAAAAGTCCCCTGCTCTGCCAGCTGAGCTAACGGCCCGCGGGTGGCATTGTACCACGGTCTGGGACTATTCCCAACTCCATTGGCCGTTCTGGAAAATCACAACTTCGCGTCCATCGGGCGTAATGCCTACAATATCGATGTCGTCCGTGCCAATCATATAGTCGACGTGCGTGCTCGAAACGTTGACGCCATGCTCCAAGAGCTCCTCTTTGGACATGTCATATCCACCCTCAATGCACTCGGGGAAGCCGACTCCCAGCGCAAGATGACAGCTGGCGTTCTCGTCATAAAGCGTGTCGTAGAACAGAACGCCACTTTCGCGAATCGGCGTGTTCTTGGAAATGAGCGCGACCTCTCCCAGATGAGCAGCGCCCTCGTCAGTATCGATGATACTTGCGAGTGTCGCCTTTCCCACACGGGCGTCGTAATCCACCACACGACCGTTCTCGAACTTGATCCAAAAATCGTCGACCTTGTTACCGTGATGGATAAGCGGCATTGCGGAATAGACGATTCCGTCAGCACGCATACGATCGGGCGAGGTGAAGACCTCCTCGGTGGGGATGTTAGGGAAGAAGGGGTGACCGTCGGGGGTCTCGCCCTTACCGCCGGCCCACTCATGCCCCTTCGTCATACCAATTACCAGGTCGGTTCCATTCGAAGCGGTATAGCGCAGACAGTCAAAACGATTGTCGTTTAGGAAGCGCAAGTTCTTTTCGAACGCCGCGTCATGAAGCTCCCAGTCGCTCTCCGGGTCCTGGCCATCGGCGCGAGCGGTGTGCAGAATCGCATTCCATAGTTTATAGATTGCAACCTCATCGGCGTCTCCCGGGAACACCTCGCGCGCCCAAGCCACGACCGGAGCGCCGGCGATGCACCACGGATTGATGTTGTAATCCAGTCCACGGCGGAAAACTTTGCACTGCGTATTCCTCGCCTTGGATGCCGCGGCCGGCTTGGCTGGATCGATGCCCTTGAGGGCTGCAGGATCCGCACCCTCAATAAAGATAAAGCAGGCACCGTCCTGGGCCAGGGAATCCAGCTGCAGGCGCTTCCACTCGGGCGTCTGCTCAAAATAGCTTTTATCGACATGCTCGTACGCAAGCCTCGTCACGGCATCATCGGCCCAAATGACCGTCACGTGACCAGCGCCGGCGGCATAAGCCTCCGCGACCACCACGCGGGCAAAAGGCGCGCACTCGACCGGAGACTGAACGACGACCTCCTGGCCGGGCTTGACGTTTACGCCCTTGCGGACGACCAGGCGCGCGTAGTTTTTAATCTTGGGCTCCAGGGCCTTCATGCCCTCCAAAGCCTCTTCGACCGTCAGGGCAGCTCGAATCATGTGCCACTCCATCTATCTATAGAACAGTAAAAAGGCGCGCCGCAAAAACGACGCGCCTTATATCTTAGCGATATGTATGGATACAAACGCTACTTCTTCTTGGAGTCCTTCTTGTCCTCCTCGGCAGCCGAGCGCTCGATAAGAGCGTTGAGCTTGTTCTCGGACATGCCCTCGGCCTGCGCGCGGTACATGTTGCGCAGGGGACGAATACGAACGAAGTCGTAGATAAAGTCACCCAGGATGATGACATAGGACAAAACGATGCCGACCATCTGAACAGGACTGGACACCGTGCCGCCGGGAGCGAAGTAGAGCGAAGCCCAAATTGCCACGACGAGTACCATGCCGATGGCGAGCACGGCCCACCAGATACGACGGCGCTTGGTGTAGTCCTCATCCTGCTTGAGAAGAATATTCGACACCGTATAGATACGATCCTCGCGAGCACGCTGCTTGGCCTTGCGGGCGCGCTTCTCCTCCTTGGAAAGGCCTTCCAGGTTTTCACCCTTCTCGAGCTCTTTGCGGCGAGCTTTAGACGAAGCCGGCACGACGCGAACGGAGCTCGCTGCTTGGCGGGCGGGTTTAGCAGATGCGGCGGACTTGCGCGCAACCCCGGTAACTTCGTGGGATTGCGTGCGCTTGTTCGTGGCGCTACGGGTACTCACTTATGCGTTCTCCTTCATGCTTGTGAACTGGGAGCCCGTGATGATCTGGAAGGCCTCGCGATAGCGCTCGGACGTGCCATCGATGACCTCGGCGGGCAGGTGCGGGGTCTCCCCCGTCATATCCCAGTTGGCCTTGAGCCAATTGCGGACGAATTGCTTGTCGTAGCTAGGCTGGATCTTGCCCTCCTCGTAGCTGGCGGCGGGCCAGAAACGGCTGGAGTCGGGCGTGAGGCACTCGTCGATCAGCGTGACCTTGCCATCGATAACACCAAACTCAAACTTGGTGTCGGCAATGATGATGCCACGGGTCGCTGCATACTCGGCAGCAGCCTTGTAGATCTTGAGAGACAGATCGCGAATCTGCGTGGCGATGTCCTCGCCAACGATCTCGCAGCAACGCTCAAACGAGATATTCTCGTCGTGATCACCGATCTCGGCCTTCGTGGACGGCGTGAACAGCGGCTCGGGAAGCTTGGAGGCCTCGGTCAGACCCTCGGGCAGCTGGATGCCGCAGACGGTGCCGTTCTCGTCGTAGGTCTTCTTGCCCGAACCGGTCAGATAGCCGCGGACGATGCATTCGATGGGAATCGTCTGGGCCTTCTTGACCAGCATGGCGCGGCCTGCGAGATAGTCACGATACTCGGCAAACTCCTCGGGGAAATCCGCCGGATCGATGGAGACGAGGTGGTTGGGGACGATATCGGCAAACTTATCGAACCAGAATGCCGAGATGCGGTTGAGCACCTCTCCCTTAAACGGAATCTCGTCGGGGAGAATAAAGTCGAACGCAGAAATGCGATCGGTGGCGACCATCAAAAGGTTTTCGCCGGCATCGTAGATATCACGAACCTTGCCACGGGAATCCGGACGACGCTCCATCGTTGTCACGTGAGTCACTCCTTACCTAAATACGACAGAAATGCGGGTTCTTTCCCGCATGTTTTCGCAAACTCGGAGCGGCAGGAACGCGGCCCCTCCTTCACCGAATAGCGAAAAGCTAGTGCTCCATTGTAGTAGATGCCGCGTCCGCCGTGTGCTCGCGAGGCAGATGAATCGTAAAAGTCGTACCCTTTCCAAGCTCCGACTCCACGGATATGTAGCCATGGTGACGCTCGACGATTTGCTTGGTCACGGCGAGGCCAACGCCCAGGCCGCCGGCTTCGCGGGCGCGGCTGGCATCTGCGCGCCAAAATCGCCCGAAGATGCGCGACAGGTCGTCCTTGGCAATACCGATACCGGTATCCGAAACGGCAATACTGACATGCTTGCGGTCACTGAGCACCGACACCACGACCCAACCGCCCTCGGGGGTGTAGCGCATGGCGTTGCTCATGAGGTTGATGACGCACTGCGTGATCATGTCGGGATCGGCCTCGACGACATCGTCGTGACCTTGGGTCTCGTCAGCAAAGCGCAAGCGCAGATCGCGGTCAACAAATAGGCGCTCCTGAGCGTTGACGATAGACCGCACAAAGGGAACCATGTCCACCGGTTCGAGATTGAGCGGCGCCGTGCTGTTTTCCATACGCGATAGGTCGAGCATCTGCTGCACCAAACGAGCCAGGCGGCGCGTCTCGGAAGCGACCGTCTCCAGATGCTCATCGTCGGTGGGATACACGCCGTCCTGCATGGCCTCGACCGTTGCAAGCATGGCCATGAGCGGCGTGCGAAGCTCGTGTGCGACATCCGAGGTCAGGCGCTTTTCGTGCTTCATATCTTTCTCGAGCGAGGTGGCCATCTCGTCAAAGGTCTCACCCAGCTGATCGATTTCATCGTCGCCGCGCAAACCGGTACGAGCGGACAAATCGCCGTCGCGAATTTGCTTGGCCGTGCTCGTAATACGATGAATCGGCTTGGTGAGCATGCGAGACACGAGCGATCCGATAGCAACCGAGATGCAGACCGCAACAACCGCGGCAAGGGCCATGGCGTTAAAGGTCTTCTCCCTAAACGCAGAATCCGCCTTGGTGAGCAGAGCATCGGAGCCGATGGCCCATAGCTTTACCTGTCCGACATGCTCGCCAGAAGACGTTATGATTTCGACGTTGGCAACGCTATCGGAATCGGTGGGCGCCGACGAGACCGGGCTATGCGAGGCCTTTTTACCGCTCGAGCTGCTCGACGGTGATTCACTCTCGCGCACATCGGCGGTCGCACTTGCCGAAGGCCATGAGTCGTCATAGACGACAACGCCTTTCTTGTTGACGACCTGCATACTCAGGTCGTCGGACACCAAACTCGATGTCGCGACCGTGCGCAGCTCGCCCGCAGTCCAATTGCCGTTTTCCTCATACGACGTCGCAAGCTTTTCGGCAGCAGAATTGGCGATCTCGACGATATTAGAGCGCGTGTAATCCGAAAAGACGGTGCCCCACACAACGGAGACAACGCCCACCAGCACCAATACCGTCATGAGCGACGTCAGGGCAAAAGCCAATGCCATGCGCGAGGGATAGCTCATCGCTGGCCGTGAATCGGAACGAGGCGTGTTCCAACTCGCCTTGGAACCCGCCTCGTTCTCCTGCTTGTGCTTTTGTCCAATTTCAAAGCGCGCAGGTGTCATATGTGATTTCCCTATTTCTCGTCCGACTTATCGGTCTTGGCCGGAGCCTCAAAGCGATAACCGACGCCGTGAACGGTGTAGAGCCACTTAGGCTTCTTGGGGTCATCGCCCAGCTTGGCGCGAAGGTTCTTCACATGGCTGTCGATGGTGCGCTCATAGCCCTCAAAGTCGTAGCCGAGTACCTTCTCGACCAGCTCCATGCGGTTATAGACGCGACCGGGATGGCGAGCAAGCGTGGTGAGCAGCTTAAACTCGGAAGCAGTCAGGTCCACTTCCTTGTCCTCGACCAAAATCTTGTGGCCCGAGATATCGATGACCAGATCGCCAAAGTCGAGCACCTCAACGGCGGGCTCATCGGCCTGGTGAGCACGGCGGAACAGGGCACGGACGCGGGCGACGAGCTCGCGAGGCGAGAACGGCTTGATCAGGTAGTCGTCGGCACCAAGCTCGAGGCCGATGATGCGATCCTCGATCTCGCCCTTGGCGGTAAGCATGATAATGGGCACATCCGAGGTATCGCGAATAGTGCGGCAAACGCGCTCGCCGGGAATCTTGGGGAGCATAAGGTCGAGCACAACCAGGTCGAACTGGTGCTTCTCGAACTCCTCGATCGCAGACTGGCCGTCGCCGACGCCAACAACCCAGTAGCCCTCGCGCTCGAGATAGGCAGCGACGGCGTCACGGATTGCCTTCTCGTCCTCGACCAGCAGAATCTTTTTTGCATCTGAAGCCATAACACGGCCCCCCTGTCTCAATTAGCTAAGAACAAGCCCATTTTAACGCACCTATGCTCACCGAGCACCGCTACAGTGCAGCGGCTCGGCGGGCGGCACTCACAATTACAACGCGTTTATTCCCCCGTTGGCGCCCTTTTAACCCCTCGGCGCTAAAGAGAGAACAGGCGGGCGGTAACCGTCTCGGGGATTCCTTGGCTATTACGCACCGTGGCATAGGTTAAAAACGTATTCGATTTACCCGCCGTAGCTGGATAATCGCCATATTCGAGAGCGCGGTCGGGCGACAGCAGCGAACCATAGGTTTTGGCGGAGGTATCGATCAGAAAATGCGATGCCTGAACCTTAACCAGGTATTTGCCTTTTCTGCCGGCAGCACACGCAAGCGGCTCGCGCGACAGGAATAGGAACGTCCCATTCTCGTTACCGATATAGGTGCCCATGTTGCCTAGGCTCCCCACGCCGCTATAGGTGGCCTCGATGGAGAACACAAATGTGTCGCCCATATATACGGCCTCGAAGGGAGACACCGATGAGGGAAGGACCAGCTGAGCCCTCTTGGTATTGTTGCCGTCCGTCAGGTCGATCGCCGTCATGCCGTAGTAGACGCCCTCGTCGTTGCGCACACGCGGGGAAATGGTCAAGATGCCGTCACTCACACGCGGGGCGGATGCAAAGCGGCCCGTTGACTTCCAAATGGCCTCGGCCTTTGCCTCGTCGAGCGAGCGGCGGTAGCAATACGAGTCGTGACTCGTCTTTTTGCCGCCCGCCGAAGGCATCTTGTACCAAATGACGGACGATTCAAACGCCGTAAACAGCGGCGGGTCGTAGTCCTTGCCGCCTCGGTCGAGCTCGACCACATCGCCGACAAGCGACGCACCTGCCGTATTTTGCGCATAGAGCTTCCACGATGCGTTCGCAAAGTTCATTTCGACCCAAGCAAACACGCCATCGCCGGCTCGGACATCGTAAAACGAATACCCTGCACCTTCGACGGGATCCTCGATGAGCGTTGTGAGCGAACCGTCGCCCAGGTTGAGCACACCGAGTGTGTTGGCATGCCGCGCCGATGCGGGCGCCATCATCGCCGCGGCGTAATCGCCGTCGCAGTAGTACAGCAGCGTACCCAGAGGCAATGTCCATGAAGCTGCAGGCTCGAGGTCGATTTCGACGGCCTCGTACTCATCCGTAATCGAGACAATCTTTGAATCGTCCTTGATAACCTGCGGCTCGCCGGCGGCATCATCACTCGTGCCCGTTTTTTTCGAGCATCCGGCAAGCACCGTGGCAGCGCCCGCGGCAGCTCCACCGAGCACGAAGCCGCGGCGCGATATTCCGTTCTTGATGTGGTCGGCGATACCCATTAGGCGATCTCGGCGCGAGCGGCCTCGATAGCGCGTGTAAGCTGGTCGGCGCAGGAGGTCTTTTTCATACCGCAGGTATTACCGGCGAGAACCTCGATTACGCGATCGGCAGGAGCACCCTCGACCAGCTTGGAGATAGCCTTGAGGTTGCCGTCGCAGCCGCCGGTAAACTCAACGCCCATCACCTTGCTGCCGTCATCGGAAAGATTGAGGTGGATATTGCGAGAGCATACACCCTGAGGCTTGTAGTCAAAACTAATCATTGAGATCCCCTCTCAGAAAGAAATTTCAGACGTCTATTATCCCCGCCTGGACCGACTTATTATCGCAAGCACCGATTCAACATCCTACGATGCTTGGACTAGTGGGGGCAAGATTAGCAGTCCGCACCCTGTACGTGGACCATGCGCTTCTCCCGATACATATTGTGGTCGGCGACGCGATATACATCGGCCAGCGTATTTCCAGCCGTCTCGACGGTCGCCATGCCAATCGATGCGCTGACCGTCAGGGCCTCATCGCTTACCGCGACAAGACCGAGACGAAGATCCTGTTCCAACCCAAGCGCAGACTCGTTGTCAGTATGGGGGCAGACCAGCAAAAACTCGTCGCCGCCAACGCGCATCGGCAGGTAATCCGCACCAGCCACCCGTCGCAGCACGGACGCCGTCCGTCGCAGCAGTTCATCCCCCATCTCGTGACCATAGATGTCGTTGGTCCGCTTGAGATAATTGCAGTCCACCATAATCACGCTCACTGGCAAGCCCTCGTTTACCAGGCTATCTCCGCGCGATTCAAGATAGTTGCGGTTGCGAAGCCCCGTCAGTTTATCTTGGTATGACAGCTCCTCGGCATGCTTGACCATCGATATGTTGTGCGTCGCCACGACGACCGACTCCAGCCGGCCTTGCTCATCGCGATGCTGGGGGACAACCTGTAGCGAGTACCAAGCGCCTCGACAATCTCGCACCTCGGCAGCCAAGTACGGTACGCCCTCCATACGTTCACGAAGCGTACTTATATCTACGAGTTCCACAACCGCGTCGCGGCTTTCGGGGCTCACGATATCCCGGCAGACCGTGTCCATAAAGTCATATGCCTCGTTGTGCTCGGCAAATATCTTTGCTATCGCCGGCGACATATTGATTCCCTCGATCTCGAGGGTGTCGAGATGCAAAAGGAAGGTCGAATCATAGATGGCGCTTAGGACATTGATAATGCCGAGCTGTTTATCCTTTTCGACCAAATTGCGGTGGTCAACGATATTTCGAGCCAACAGTACCACGACCCAAAACGCAAGGCATACCAAGACGCCGACGGCGACAAATGAAATCCTGTCAGACATGACCTCAGATTTGGGATATAGCGCAAACAGGCGGTAGTCCTTATATGCCGCACGCACGGCGTACCATTTGTCTCCTCGATATTCGATGGGCGTCAGGCCGTCGTCTTTCCACTCAACCCCTGCACTGGTGAGGAGTCGGGCGAGCGACACGTCAGCATCGGCACTGTTGGATGAGACAATCTCCGCATCCTCCATAACAAGCACCGTGGGGCCCTGGTGGAAGGTGCTGTTCGAAAGCACGTCGGCTATGGCATATGAATAGTCGTCCGCCGTATCGGGAACAAATGAGCGGTATGCCAGGGCAACGCCGTCGCCATACGGGACAGCACAGACGGCAAAAACGACACCACGGCGCTCGACGACAGTTGAGTAGGTCACTTTGGAACCTTGATACATCGATGCGACCGGCGAACAGGCCAGCTCCTCTCGCCACAACATGAGCGGATCGCGACCATCGATGTCGTAGTGGGCAGCCATATGGCCATCGGAGTCCATGACCATCAACCCCGAAAGGTTCTCGGCATGGACAAATTGCTCGATAAGGTCGTTGTTAACCTCAACGCGATCAGAGGACAGGAACGTCGCAAACGATTCGACCGCGGCGAGCAAATCGTGCGTCTCCTCGGCTTTTCTCCCCTGTTCGTAGCGGTCATATTTTTCGCAAGCGTTTTCCAAAAACACCATGGTTTCTTGGCCAAACCCAAGCGTTTTTTCGAGGCAGCAATGGGTTCCAACCGTATACAACAAGCCTAACAAGACAGCGCTGACAATAACGCCGATAGCTATGACGGTCAGAGTCTTTCGACGCAAGCGGTGCTCATCATTTGTCATGATTTGCTCCTTGCCCGCCTGTCGTCGCTCCTGTCTTGTAATTGCCCACAATACGGTCAATCGTGCCATCTCGATCCATGGCAAACAATGCAGTATTGAGATCCTTTACGATCGGTCCTTCATAGCTGTCATCAAACGCGACGCCCAGATCGACCGTCATAATGTTGTCGGCGAACACGCGGTAAAGGCCGGGATACTGGGCGACAAGTCGGTCAAGCGGCTGAACGTCCGCCATCCAACAGTCGACATACCCTTTGGCAAGGGCGGCTTTGCAGAGCTCGGCAGAACCATACGATTTGATTTGCACGTCCGGCGAGATTTCCAGATCCCCTGCGAGCAATCGGCGTTCGCTCAACGAGCCCGCAATCACCGCGATGGTCTTGCTTCCATCGAGATGCGCCAAGGACTTGATGCCACTCGTTTTCTTGGCGGCAACCGAGACCGTCACGGTTAGATACGGCTCGGTCCAGTAATACTTATCCTCGCGATAACAAGGAGAATAATCACACCACAGGCAATCGATATCACCGTTTTTGAGCAGCCGGTCGCGATCGTTCCAGTCAATATCGACAAACTGTGGCTTAATCCCCGCACGCTTGCAGGCCTCGCGGGCGATGTCGATATCGATACCGGCGTAATCGCCCGTGGTATCGACATACACATAGGGGTCGTTATCCGTAACGCCGATTTTGAGTACCGGGAGATTTTTGTCGGCTTCATTCGAGGAGGAAGAACTGCTTCGAACGGTATACGTCAGGGCGCCCGCACAGGCGGCAACAAGGAGCATGAGCGTAAACGAGACGATGGCGGCTCGCTTGGTGCGTCCGGGCACGCGCCTCCCTTCATCGAAACAGCAGTCGGATTTCATTGTATACCCGGGGCTGATGCGGCAATAAAAAAGCGCCTCACCCAAAATGGGCAAGGCGCCAAAGATTGAAATGCATCCGCAAGCGGTCGAATTAGGTCAACCCTACTCGAAGCTCAACTGCTCCAGGCGATCGAAGACCGTATCGATACGGGTGAGGAAGTCCCACGGATCGAAGATTTCGTCGAGCTTCTCCTGGCTGACGGTGCAGCGCGGATCGGCCTCGAGACGCTCCTTAAAGGTGGGGCCGGAGACACAATCCTGCACCTCGTGCCAGGTGGCCATGGCGTTTTCCTGCACGATAGCGTAGGCGTCCTCGCGGGTGATGCCCGTATCGACGAGGGCAAGCAGCACCTTGGAGGAGAAGATGAGGCCGCGGGTCTTGTTGAGGTTGGCCATCATGCGGGCCGGATACAGCTGCAGGCCGTCGATAACGCGAATGAGGCACTGGAACATGTGGTCGAGCGCGATGAAGCTATCGGCCTGGGCGACACGCTCGGCGGAAGAGTGCGAAATGTCGCGCTCGTGCCACAGGGCAACGTTGTCAAAGGCGACCTGAGCGTTGGACTTCACGACGCGCGACAGGCCGCAGACCTTCTCCATGGTGATGGGGTTGCGCTTGTGCGGCATGGCGGAGCTGCCCTTTTGGCCCTTGCGGAAGGGCTCCTCGGCCTCGAGCGTATCGGTCTTCTGTAGGTTGCGGACCTCGGTCGCGATACGCTCGCAGGTGGCCGCTGTAGTGGCAAGCACGCCGGCAAGGTAGGCGTGGTGATCGCGGCTGATGACCTGCGTGGACAGCGGGTCGTGGACCAGGCCCAGGTGCTCGCAGACGTACTCCTCGACGAACGGCTCGATGGAGCTGTAGGTGCCGACGGCACCGGAGATGGCACCGAAGGCAACGTTCTTGCGGGCGTCCTCAAGACGATCGAGATCGCGCTTGAGCTCCCATGCCCAAGAGCCAAACTTCATACCGAAGGTCATCGGCTCGGCATGGATGCCATGGGTGCGGCCGGCGCAGAGCGTATTGCGCTCCTCGAAGGCGCGACGCTTGCAAATCACACCGAGCTTCTTAACGTCCTCGATAATCAGGTCACACGCCTGAGTAAGCTGATAGCACAGAGCCGTATCACCCAGGTCGGAGCTGGTCATACCGTAGTGGACCCAGCGGCTAGGCTTGGGCTCGCCCTCGGGAACATCGGCGTCGATATATTCCTTCATGTTGGTCAGGAAGGCGATGACATCGTGGCGCGTGACCTCCTCGATCTCGTCAACCTTCGCCTTCTCGAAGTTGGCGTGGTCGCGAATCCACTGGGCCTCTTCTTTGGAAATACCGATCTTGCCGAGCTCCGCCTGAGCCTCGCAGGCCAGGACCTCAATCTCCTGCCAAATGGCGTACTTGTTCTCGAGGGAGAAGATGTGTCCCATCTCCGGGCGGGTATAGCGATCGATCATAGCGGCTCCTTTTTGGTTATTGGCACGTTGGTCGTAACCCAACCATTGTACCGTGCGCGGGTGCGAGTAGCGATAACGGGCATTAACCTAACATTTTGGAATTGGCGCAAGCAACAGGACGCCTGCGTATTTGCTTCGCAAATACGCACCGGCTACGATCGGCAGACCCGGTCCGCGCACATGCACGGGCACAGCGGGTTGGACCCGACATGCCCGAGGTCTCCCGCACTCGATGGAGCGGCCATGGGGACGTCCGCGTATTTGCTTCGCAAATACGCACCGGCTGCGGTCGCCTATCGGCGCCCTTGCCTGCTCGCTATAAACGCTTCACGTTTATTTAACGCTCGCACCCTGTCGGGTTCGAGTCCCGGCGCTTTATTGAAAAAAGCACGGCACCATAATGGTGCCGTGCTTGTGCTTTTAACTGGAGCGGGCAACGGGACTCGAACCCGCGAGTGTCAGCTTGGGAAGCTGATGCCTTACCACTTGGCGATGCCCGCATATGTGGGGGATAGTATAACGCGGTTGTCTTGTTCGATACAAGGGTGACGATGCTTGTTTTAGCTGTGGAGAATCGTCCTAAAAACAGGCCAATTGTGGAGATAGGGACCTGTACGTTCTTCTATTTACCGTTGTCTACCTGCAGATTTATTCCATTGTCTTTCATAGGCGCCATTTGTCAGATATCGGGCAAGCATTTGGTCAGGTTCCGGTACTTACCCGCATGAACCTTGGGGGTAGCCTCATCCTACGCGCCGCGGCCTCCCCGTGCGGCGCACGAGGGATAAGGAGCAGCCATGTCCAACGCACCCACGCACTCTGTCCACAGCGCAATCACAGCAGGATCGCTGCTCCTAGTCCTCTTTTTACTTTTAGGCTGCATGACACCGGATGCCGCGCTCGCCGTCGACGGTTACGAATCGCTCGGATTCCGCACTATCAGCAATGAATGCGGTCCTTTTGGAGTTGGCAAATACGAGGCACAGGATTTTTCGATTGCCTATTGTATGAACCAGGACCGATTTGGCCCCAGCACACCGGGCGGACCCTGGCTCACCTACAATCAGGGCTGGGTATGGCTCGAAGACGAATTCGCGGCCATCATCTGCCATGGCTACCCCACCGCCACATCCTTTGGCGGGCATAACCTGTCCCCCGATCGAGCGCGCGCCGCAACCCAACTTGCCGTCTGGATGCTCAACGGCACCACCCATACCGACGGATCATTCTCATATACAACCGCCCGGGGCGTCACAAAGAGTGGAAACTTTTCCGGCGACAATGAGGTCGTTGCCGCAGCGCGCTGGCTCCACGACAGCGCAAAGTCGGGAAGCATTAAAGCCGCACCGCATCGCGCGCGGCGCTATTTGGGAACCGTGTCGGGCGGCAGCAAGCGTCAAGACATGCTCTACGTGCTCCCGGCCGTCTCCGCATCCTTCCAAAAACAGTCAGCCAACGCCGCCATCACGAGCGAAAACGATACCTACAGGCTCGACGGAGCGAGGTTCGACATCTATGAGAGCGCCGGCGACAAGCGTGTCGGCAGCATCCAGATGGACAGCAGCGGTCGCGCACAGGCGACACTTTTGCCCAACACGGCATATTATCTGGTCGAAACCGAAGCTCCGGCGGGTTATATCCCCAGGAGTGACCGCATCGCCTTTTCCACCGGCAATGACGGCGGAAATGTCGTCATCGATGAGCAGCCCGGTACCGTCACCCTGCGCATCGCAAAGGTCGATGCCGCGACAGGGGCAGGCCCTCAAGTCGGCGCGTCACTTGCCGGCGCTGAGTTCACCTGCGTCTCACAGTCTACCCCGGGCTGGACGCGCACCCTCACGACGGATGAGGACGGCCGGGCAACACTTACCGACATCCCCCTGGGCACCTTTACCATCTATGAGTCGAGAGCTCCCGAGGGTTATCTGCCCTCCGATGAAACCTGGAGCTACACTATCGGTGCCGACCAGCCCGGAGACGCGGGCGTCGTTGAACTCGAGCGTCGCATCCCCAACATCCCCATCGCTTTTGACCTCGAGATTTCAAAGTTCAAGGACTACGGCAATAGCGATGGGTCTGGTATAGAGCAGCCGGCGGAAGGCGTGGCCTTTGAAGTGGTAAGCAACACTTCGCAGCAGGTTGTTGGAACGCTGACCACCAATATCTACGGCTTCGCATCGACCAAAGACCAGGCTGGAACATGGTTTGGCGCAGGAGAGCGCCCCGATGGCGTCAGCGGAACCATACCGTATGACCGTGCCGGCTACACCATTCGTGAGGTTGTCGACACTGTGCCCGACGGTTTTAAGCAGGCAGGGGAATGGACTATCACGGCAGAGCAGATCTCGGACGGCGCAGAACTTCAGTACATCGTAGACAACCACGCCCTGTCGACACATCTTCAACTCGTGAAGCGCGATGCTCAGACCGGCAACGCAGTACCACGCGCCGGGTTCACCTTTCAGCTGCTCAATGGCAACCGTGAGCCCATTTCGCAAACATCCTGGCATCCCGCCCATACCGTTATGACCACCTTTACGACCGATGAAACCGGCACCGTCACCCTGCCCGAATCGCTTAACCCGGGCACGTATTACATACGAGAGACCTCCGCCAAGGAACCGTATCTTGTTGGAGAAGATCTGGAGATAGCGATTCCCGCCGACATGAACTTAACGCCCGTCGCGGTCGCCTCGTTTTACGACGACGCGGCAACGGGAAGCATCGAGATCGTTAAGAACGATATCGTAGACGGACACGCCCTTGCCGGCGCTGTTTTTGATATCCGCGCCGCGGGCGATATCGTGCGCCCCGACGGCAGCATTGTTGCCCTGGACGGTGAAACCGTCACCACCATCACGACCGACGAGCGGGGATTTGCGTGCGCAAATCATCTTTCGCTGGGGTGCGGAACTGCCATCTATGAGGTTATTGAGGTACAGGCACCCGAAGGATACCTGCTCGACCAAAGCGCCCACACCGTCGAGCTGTCGTATGCCGACCAGGAAACACCCACGGTCAAAGCGCACCTCGATGTCTCGAACGACTACACCAAAATCGACATCTCCAAAGTCGATCTGACCGGCAAGCAAGAAGTGGAAGGCGCCGGGCTCTCCCTCCACGGTGCCGACGGAACCGAAATTGACGCTTGGACCTCCTCCGACAAACCGCATCGCATCGAGTATCTTTTGCCCGGCACCTACACCCTGCGCGAAGTGATGTCCCCGCGCACTTACGACCTTGCCGAAGACATGACGTTTGAAATTAAGGCCACAGGAGAAGTGCAGACGGTAACCATGAAGGACACACCCATCGAGATCGAGGGCAGAGTCGACAAGCGGCAAGAGATCGCCCGCCCTATCGGTAAGGGCCTCGTCGCTAACGGCGATGGCAAAAACCGGGCCGTGGCACAATCCGATACGAACGGTTCCTTCTCCTATACGCTCGATGCTAAAAATGAGTCGAATACCTGGGTTGATGAATTCACCATCACCGACGATCTCGAATGCGCCAAAGACGGCACTGCCAGGCTCATCGCCATCGAAACCCCTGTCGCGGCTGGGGACATCGACGGGCTTTGCAACGTGTGGTACCGAACGTCTCCAGTGGGAAGTATCGATACGGGCGAACAGGCCAATGCAACGCTCAGCGACGGGCATGACAACCCCTGGCTCAAAACGGACGAGGTCAAAAAGCTCCTAGGTGACGATTTGCGCATGGTCGATTACGACGATTGGCATCTTTGGAAAGCAAATATTCCAACAACGGAATCAGTCACCCTCGAGGCAAAAGAGCTCGCTCTTTTGGACGACACCGGCATCACGGGCATTCGTCTTGAGTATGGGGCCGTATCGGCCGACTTCACGACAAGAGGCGCTGCAGAATCTTGGGGCCGCGAGGACCTCAAAGACGAACATGACGACCTTGATGATGTGAGCGCCGTCCTTGACTCGGATATTCACGGTGCCGTCATCCATATGCAGGCCGCGTCGTCTTACACGCCTCAGACCGCACTCGCCAACAGCGCTCGCGTTGACTTCTGTCGCAATGGCGGCGGTAGCAACCTTGAATCACATGACGAGGATCGCGTCATCCAGCGATGCACCATGCTGCAAGATTTACCAGCAACGGGCTCTCTTCCCATCGCCGCCTGCCTCACTGCCTTCATGACCTCCGGCGCCGCGGCAATCTGGTTTGCCCATCTAAAGCTGGCATCGAAACGTCACTAACGTAATAAAAAAGAGGCGAGCCCGTCTCCCGGCTCGCCTCTTATTCGTTCGTGGCGAAATGGCTATTCCCCAGATGCAGACCCACCGTCGATGAGCGCTTGATCGGACTCGGAGATGCCATCGGCTCCCAAACTCTGCTCGTGCTCCACTTCTTCGCTAATCGTGGACTCAGGCGTTGAGCCTTTAACGCCCACGATATACGCGGCCCCGAAACCAAGGACAATGGCGATCAGGGCCAAGATGAGATAGACGGGCCAGTGGCGCTTGATGTACGAAAACACGCAGACTCCTTATAGGTCAACCTACGAACGACGAATGACCTCGGTCACGACCTCGGACACCGTAGCGATATTTGTCGGATTGACGTTGTACGGCAGATCGTCCTCAGTGTGAGCGCATGCCAAACGTGGGCCGTCGACGCCGGCAATGGTAAGGGCGCGTCGGCTTGCCTCGAGCGCAGCATAGGCATCGGTCTTGGCATAGGGCATCTCAAATGCACCGCAATCGACATGGAACGACTTGCACACCTTGTTGACCAAGTTCATGATGCGTCGGTCACCCTTGAGCAGCTGCTGCTCGCCCTCGACCGTCACGACCGAAAGCCTACCGGCACCAATGGACTCAAGGTTGATAAAGAACACGCCGCGGAGCTTGTCGCGATGCGCGGCCAGGAACGCCTTCATGCCGGCGCCGTCGCAATCGGAAGCGCCTGTAGCCACAAACCAGATGTCGTGGCCAAGCAGCTCGTCATCGCCCATGGAGGCAACGGCAGCGAGCATATCCTCGGCGGAAGCTCCATCGGAAGACGTGGCACCGCCCTTCCAGCCGTCGTCGTCATCCTCGAAGTTATCCCACGAGCCGATTCCGCGACCAGACTTCTTGGCGTCGTAATCATCCTCGACACCAAGCCAATCGCTCATGCTGTCCTGCTCGTTTTTCTTTTTGCGACCGAACAGACCGCCCAAGCCGCGCTTTTGCGGCTTGGCGGCCGGAGCGGCAGGAGCCGAGATAGTCTCAAGCGGCTGAACATCCGAGGTGGCCGGCATGGGAGGAACAACCGGAGCCGATATGGGCTCGGGACCCTGTGCCGTCGCGAAGGGATCGTTGACCTGAGCCGAAGGGTCGGGAAGGTCGAACAGCGAGGTGCGCGAGGCGACATTGGCCTGCTGCATCGAAGGCATCGAGGGATCGGGGACCGAGGCCAGCGGAGACGCAGAGGGCATGGGAGCCGGCGCGGATGCCGGGTCGGGAACGTTCATGTTCGGGCGCGGCGACGCCTGAGACGAGATTTGAGCCATCAGAGCATCGACCGTCTCGGCCTGCGACGGAGCAGCATTGGCAACCGTGGCGCCGGGATCACTCGGCGCGGGCATGGTGAAGATCTGCGTAGAGTAGGGCCTCGACTCATCCGCCTGCGGAGCTTCGGGGGCCACGGGCTCAGGCTCTTGCTCGGAGCTGTCCGCAGCGACCTGTTCCGCCGCAGATTGATCCTCGACCGTATCGGGCGCAGCGGGCTCGTCCTCGACAGGAGCGGAAAGGGGCTCGGCGATAGCGGTGCCCTGCTTCTCAAACGTCATCGTGGCATCAAACGACACAGTGCTGTCGACTGGCTGTTGGGTTTCGAAAGTCGCCGTCTCCCCGGCAACTTCCGCAGGCGAAGGCTGCGGCGCCTCGAAAGACGTCGTGGCGTCGGCAACATCAACGGATACCGGCGATACCGGCTGCTCGGCGTCGTTTTGCTCAAATTCCTGTGCCGCGCGCTCGCGCTCGGCCTCGGCCGCCTGTTGCTGGGCTGCAGCCTCGCGCTCGGCTGCCTCGCGGGCAGCGACGCGCTTTTCCTCAAAGTCGTCAACGAGTTTCTTGCCCTTTTCGAATGCCCCCTTAAAGAAATGGGAGGCGCTGGCACCGATCGAAGAAAACGCGGAAGCGATATCGGCATGGGGCGTCGTCACCGGAAGCTCGGCAGAAAAATCGGTGTCGCTCTCGTAGGACACACGCTGCGGATACGCATCGTAGTCGTCCTCGGTATTATCGAGCTCCTCGGGCGCCGGGGCAGGCGCCATGACGTCCAGACCGGCTGCGGGATCGATAGCAGTCTCCGCATCGGCTTCCGTCTCGACGGCATTGGCCTCATCGGGCTGTGCAGCCACGACCGGATCGGGCTGGGGCGCGGGCTCGAACGTCGGCTCCTCGCCCTCTTCGTAATCGAGCGTACAGGACTCGGGAAGCATTCCCAGGGCACGGATGGCATTCGAGCCAAACCGGATGTTGCCGGCGGCATTGCGATAAAGCTTGGGCTCGGGCTCGGCCTGCTCGGCCGCGGCAGGCTCCTCTGCCGACTCGGCAGCGGACTCGTCTGCAACGGGCTCCTCGGCCGGAATATCTTGGACCTGGGACTCGGGTGCAATGACGCCAATCAGGGTCTCGTCGGCAGAAGCACCTTCGAATCCATCGATTTGCTCATCAAAAGCCTCGCCCTGCTCACCCTCGGGAGCGACCGGCTGGCCATACTCATCCTCGGTATAGGCAGGCTCTTCGTACTCGATGGTATTGCCGTAATCGTTTTGCTGCTGGGCCGCGGCGTACTCGGCTGCCGCGCGCGCCATCTCCTCGGCGCGACGCTTCTGCTCGCCAAAATACGTGTCAAACGGAATATCGTCAGGGAACTCGTTCTCACCCTGATAGGGGGCGACGTTATCCATGACGCCCAGCATGGCGGCAACAGAGGACTTGTTGCAAACCGAGCCGGACGTGTAGGGAAGGACAAAACGATTGGAAATGATATTGGCGGCATTGGCGAGCGCCACGAGGGAGGCAAGGATCGCGACAATCCACAGCAGGACCTTCAACGCGCCGGGAAGCGGCAAGATGCGCAGGATGGCAATAGCCGCGGGAGCAATCGTGGCAATCGGGAGCAATTTGGCGATCAGCGCTCGGTACGGCGCATAGGGCTCGCGAGCGAGCAGTTCGGCGCGCGGGGAGTCATAGTGCGCGACGACGACAACCGGGCGATTGCGCGGAGAGGCAAGCGGGCCCGACGCCTTGTGGTAGGCGATGACGTTTTGGCTCACGCCCGTCTTGCCCAGGCGCGAGATCACGGGGCGCCCGGTTCTCTCGAGCACATAGAGCACGGCTCCGACAATGGCCAACAGGGTGCCGACTAAGCCGATACCGCCGCCGATGCCCATAAGCAGGGCACCGGCAAATGCCAGAATGCCCGTAACGGCAAACGCCATCCTGCTCGGCGCGGGAGCATTAAACTCCTGCACCTCGGGATCAAAGCCGTGGTTGCGGAAAATTTGAGCGATATCTTCGGCGGCCAAGCGCTCTTCTTCGCTGCACGCCGGCGTGATGCCAGTGTTCTGCAGCAGGTGGTTAATATAGTTCTGGGTGTTCGCCATATGCGCTCCACATCCATAATCCGACAAATAGGCCCAATGTATGCACATTAGAACCGTATATAGTCGAAAGTATACCCCGAGCGGGCGCAAACGGCCGAATTCTGGGCATCTTAACGCCCCAAGCGGACAAGGATATAGCCTAATCTCCATATCGGACTAAAATCATGGCATCAAACACCTTCCCATGCGAGGATTCTATGACGGCAAGCGATACAACCGTAACGAATAAAAATGGGGCGCCGGAACCCGGTTTCGACAAGACCGCCCAGCGCATCCTCAATCTGTTCTTTGTCCTCAACAGCTCTCCCGAGCCATTGACCACAGAGCAAATTGTCCTGGATTCCGATCTTGGCTATGGGTCGGGCAATATCGACTCGGACAAGCGCAAGTTTCGCCGCGATCGCGAAAAACTCCTCGAACGCGGAATCACGATCAAGGAAGTTCGCGCAGCAGGCGCCCAAGAAACCGAAGAAAGCGCGTGGACCATCGATCGCGAGCACACGTTTGCGGCCGGTGGCCTCATCACCGCAGACGACGCGGACATCTTGCTCGACGCTATCGACCAGACCCTTGCGACCGGTTCGGCCGCGTTTGCCACGCCGCTTGCAGACATACGCTCCAAGATCGCCTACCTCACCGGCGCATCGACCGCAGAAGAGCCTCCCGCCCGTCGCTTACCCGCCGTCGATGCGGTGTGGAGCGCTTTCGCCGAACGCTGCGCACTGCGCTTTTTGTATCAAAACGGGCACGGGGAGCAAAAAGAGCGCACCGTCTGCGTATACGGCATGTTTGAGCACGAGGGTGTGGCGTATTTTTGCGGACTCGACAACGCCACCGATGAAATCAGGACGTTTCGCTGCGACCGTATCGTTCGCGCATGGCGCCCCTCGAAGGCCTACTCCATCCCCGCCGACTTTAACCTGAACGATCGCCTGTTCTTCGAGTTTGATTTTGCCGATTGCAAGCCCGTTATGGCGACCTTTTCGTTTGCCCCGCAAGCCCAGGCCGACATGGTCAGCGGCCTAACGCGCGGTCGCGGGGAGCTCACGCACACCGAAGAGGGTTGGACCTGGACCGTCGGCGTGCGCGACCTTAATGCCGCTGCCTCGTTTTGTATGGAGCACGCCATGGACGGCATGAGACCCGTTGCCCCCGATGCACTTAAACTGGCGTGGAACCACCTCATCGAAAGGACGGTGCACGAGCATGCCCGCGCGTAAACTCACCAGCGAGCAAAGACTCTCGCGTGCGATTGACATCATGGAGGCCCTCTACGCTGCCGGTGAGACCGGTATGACACGAGGGGATATCTGCAGCCGTTTTGATATCACGGGTGCGGCGCTCGACGAAATTATCGATATCGTCTCGACCCTCGCTGACCGTGAGTCGGGCGCACGCATCATCTGCGAGCGCCACGGCGAGTGCATCATCCTGACAGGCGATGCGGGGCGTGTGCTGCCCTTGCGCCTAAGTGCCGCCGAAGGTGCCGTGCTCAACCACGAACTCGAATCGATGGGAATCGACTCTCGGGCAGCAGAGCGTATCCGACACGCCCTCCTACCCGAGAAACTCGGCTACAACCAGCGCGTCGTCGATACCGTTGCCCGAGGATCGCACTGGCAACAGCTGAACTGCGCGATTCAAGACGGCGTTCGATGCCGCATCATCTACCGTTCGATGGACGACACACGGCCGCGTGAGCGTCTCATCGACCCCCTGCGCATCGCGACGCATGGCGACCAAACCTATCTGATTGCCTGGGATGTCGAAGTCGACGAGCAGCGCTCCTACCGCATGGACAAAATCGAAGGCCTTACCCTTACCGACGATTCCGTGGAGCGCCACGCGCCCGCGTCCTTGTCCCTCCACGAATCCCTTTCCCAAGCGGAGCAGAGCGCAAAACTCCTCATGCCGCTCGACATGGCAGAGCGCCTAGACTGGGCCGGCATCATGTCGATTGAGCCAAACGGGGCAGACATGGCGACGGTGACCGTGCGTTATGGGTCAGAGCATTGGCTGTTCTGCCAGGTAATCGCAGCGGGCGGAGCCATCCGCATACTGGATGACCCCGCCCAGGCATTGCGTCTATGCGATATGGCGAAGAGCCTGACCTGCCCGCTTTAACGGCGTCGCTCGTGGCGTGCACGCCACAGCTGCAAATAATGACCGATCTGTGCCGACTCGATACGCTGGTAGGAAGTCGTGGGCAGCGACGTCAAGAACTTCTTGCCGTAGCCCTTTGTCACCAAGCGCGGATCTGCCAAGATGAGCACACCGCAATCAGTCGACGAGCGGATGAGACGGCCGGCGGCTTGCTTGACTTCGAGCACCGCCTCGGGCAGCGAGTAGCGCGCCCAGGCGCGGTCTTCGCGCAGGTTGCGCTCACACGAAAGAGGATCCGTGGGGCTCGAGAACGGCAGCTTGGGGATAATGACGCAACGCAGTGTCTCGCCGCTGGCGTCAAAGCCCTCCCAAAAGGCCTTGAGCGCAAAGAGCGATGAGGTCGGCTCGTTGATAAACCGATCGCGCAGGCGACGCGGGGACGAGTTGCGCTGCTGGCAATTGAGCTCCAGGCCCGCTCGCGCCAATTTGGGCTCGACACGGGCATACAGGTCCTCCATGTCGCGCCTGTTAGTGAAGAGCGTGAGCACCGATCCACCCATGGCGAGATGGGCATCGACCAGCACACGCTCGAGCGCCGACAGATAGTGCTCGCGATCGCGCGGATCGGGAATGTCCCCCGCCACGACCACGGCCATATTCGAGTCAAAGTCATAGCTCGAATCCAGGTGCAGCGATGAGGATGTCGACTCACCGATGCGATCGAGGCCGACAGCATGGTTGAAATGCTCAAAGCTCTTGGACACCGTCATGGTCGCCGAAGCGAAGATGGCCGTGTGCACTTCGGGCAGCCACTCGTTCGCCAAGGCCTCGCCGATATCGATGCGCTCGGCGGTCATAGACTCCCCGCCCGCGCGCAGCCGACGGTTCACCTGCAGCGAGTACACATAGTGCTCATCCGTACCCTCAATGATGAGTTTGAGGTTCTCGTCCAGCTCGTGCAGACGGCGCGAAATGTCGCCTAGGTCGACAACGACCTCGGGCTTATCGGCGGCGACGGTCTGCACCAGCGCGTCTACGCTTTTATCCGCCTGGTCCAGCGCATCAATTGCGGTATGGGCCGACTGCAAAAAATCGTGCCAGTCATCCGACTCGCGCAGCTCGGGGCCAATCCACAGATTCGCGTTATCGTAGCTCCCACGGGCGCGACGGCCGAGCTCGCGCACACCATCGAACACATCGGCAATCGCCATGCTCGCGCGGGCAACCGTCGACGTCGCTTTGGCGGTGAGTCCCAGGTAGAGCGTGGAGCCCTCGGAAGTGGCCAGGTCACGGGAAACTTGACTCAGCGCGCCGGCACTCGACCCACCCAAGCGCTCAAACAGCACGCGCGACTCATCTGCCGAAACCACGCGCGCCCATTGGCGACGGGCCTCGCGCTCGATGGAATGGGCCTCGTCGACCACCCAGTGACGAATCGGGGGCAAAATCCTCCCCTCGGCGGCCACGTTGCGGAACAACAGAGAATGGTTGGTGACCACCACGTCGGCATGTGCCGCACGACGGCGCGCCCCGTGGACCAGGCATTTGTCAGGGAAGAACGGACACAGACGACGAGCACACTCGCGCGAAGCCGTCGTAAAGTCGGGACGGTTGACGCTGCGCCAGCGAATGCCGAGCGAATCGAGGTCGCCATCGGCAGATTGGCACACATACGCCATGATCACCGCAACCGCCGTGAGCGTGTCAGCAGGATCGCGCTTGGTGGTGATCTCAACCTGACCACGGCTCATGCGCTCGAGCTTGCGTAGACACGGATAGTGGTCATAGCCCTTGAGTGCACAAAACGACAGGCCCCCGTCCAGCTGTTCGGCGAGCTTTGGCAGCTCATGGTACATAAGCTGGTCGGCAAGATTATTCGATTTGGTCGCGATACCAACCGTGATGTTGTTGCGGCGTGCGGCCTCGGCAAAAGGCACCAGGTAAGCCATCGATTTGCCGACGCCCGTCCCCGCCTCAATCACGCGATGCGTTCCCGTAACGAGCGCGTCACGGACCTCGAGCGCCATCGCGATTTGCTCATCGCGCGGCTCGTACGTGGGATACATGCGATTGACTAGGCCACCGGGGGCATAATCCGCCTCGATCTCTTCACGGCTCGGCATCTTAAGGACCGGCAACTCGTCCGCATCAACGCGATCGTCTGCACGATCGGCCTTGAGCACGTCAGCACGAGCGGCGCTGAGCGAAAATATCGAACCCGGGTTCTGGCCGGCCAAAAAAGAAAAAATGGGGCGATAGGACCAAGGCACGTCCGCGTGCATGTCCGCCAAGCGCGCCATAAGGCCCGAAGGCAGGTCGGTAAGCGCAACCAACAGCACGCGCCACACACCGCACAGGGCATCAACGTCTGCGTTCGCGCGATGCGACACCGAATCGCACCCAAACAAGTCGGCCATAAAAGACAGCTTGTGCGAGGCCAAGCGCGGAAGTGCGATGCGCGACAGTGCCAGCGAATCGATCCAGATGTCGCTGACGTTGACACCGCCCTTGACCGACTCGATAAACGAACGGTCGAAGGTGGCGTTATGCGCAATCACCGGGCAGCCGCCGACAAAATCGGCGAGAGCGGCCACGGCATCGACGGCCGATGGGGCATCCACCACATCGGCGTTTGTAATGCTCGTGAGTTCGGTAATCTCGGCGGGAATCAGCTGCTTGGGGTGCACGAAGGTATCGAACCGGTCGACGATCTCGCGGCCCGAAAGACGGGCAGCCGAGATCTCAATCAGTTCATTGTCCTGCACCGAAAGACCCGTGGTTTCGGTATCGAGGACGATAACATCTTCCTCGATGAGACCAAACGATTGGGTTTTGGCACGCTCGGCAAGCGTGGCATAGGAATCGATGACAAACTGCGGCGTTCCCGACGAAACAGCGTCCTCGATTAGCATGCAACGCCCGCTCGACGAAGTCCCATACGAATCAGACTGTCACAGACCTGTGGGAACGTCATGTCATCGGTGTGGCGAATCTCATCCGGATACAGCGACGTATCGGTCATGCCGGGAATCGTGTTGGTCTCGAGGATGACGGGGCCATCCTCGCTCACGATAAAGTCGCTGCGCGAAATGCCCAGGCAGCCGAGTGCCTTATGGGCCGCGCAGGCAAGTTCCTGGGCACGTGCATAGTTTTCGGGGGAAATCTGCGCCGGAATGCGATGGATATCCGTGGGGTCCACATACTTCACGTCCAGATCGTAGAACTCGCAGTCCTCGGGCTTACGGATCTCAACAATCGGCAGGGCGCGCACGTCATCCTCGCCGTATACGCCGACGGTAATCTCGGTACCCTCGATGCACTTCTCGACCAGCACTTTGTCGCCGTACTCAAACGCCTTGGCGATTGCCGCGGGTAGCTCGGAGGGCTCATGGACCAGAGAGATGCCATAGCTGGAGCCGTTGACGGCGGGCTTTACAAAGCACCGCTCGCCACAAATCTCGACGATACGATCGATATCGACCTCGTCGCCCGCCTCAAGCGCCAGGCCGGGGGCAATGGGGATGCCCGCCTTGGCATACAGAAGCTTTGAAACCTCTTTATCGGCGCCACATGCGCTGGCGAGCACGCCTGACGCCGTGTAGGGGATACCCAGCGTCTCCATGGCCCCCTGCATGGCGCCATCCTCGCCGCCGGCGCCGTGCATGGCGATAAACGCCACGTCGAAGCCACCGGTCGCCATAGTCACCATAAAGTCATCGGCGGCGGTGTCGAGCAGCTCCACCGAGGTGTAGCCGGCCTCCTTCAGTGCCACCACGACATTCTTTCCAGAATTGAGCGAAATCTCGCGTTCGGCGGAATGGCCGCCCGCCAAGACCGCTACGTGCATGTTCTCTAGGCTTTTACCCGGCATGGGCAGACTCCTCCTCTATAATTCCTGCAGCTGATACCATATTGTAGCGATACACTCTACGTTTCCCCAAAATCGAAAGGCTTCCATGAATCCCAGGACTAAATCTCAAGACATTCGCGACTTGAGCCAAAACGATATTCGCGAACTTGTCGCCGAACTCGGCCAACCCGCTTTTCGCGCAAAGCAGCTCATCGAATGGGTTTTTGAGAAGAACGTTTGTTCGTTTGATGACATGACCAACCTTCCCAAGGCCTTCCGCGAGCAGCTGAAGGAGGCATTTGCCTTCGACACGCCGACCGAGCTCGCCAAGCAGGTGTCTAAGGATGGCTCTCGTAAATACCTACTCGAGTACCACGACGGTATCTCCGTCGAGACCGTCGGCATGCCTCGTCGCAACAAGCTGTCTGTCTGCGTATCTACCCAAGCCGGCTGTGGTATGGGCTGCGCTTTTTGCGCTACCGGTCTGAACGGCCTCAAGCGCTCACTGACCGCTCAAGAGATCGTTGACCAGGTACTCCACGTTTCCAACGACTTTGGCGAGCGCGCGACGAGCGTAGTTTTCATGGGCCAGGGTGAGCCTTTCGCCAACTACGACGAGGTCCTCAAGGCACTGCGTATTCTTAATGACCCCGATGGAATCGGTATTGGAGCACGTCATCTCACTGTCTCCACCAGCGGCGTCATTCCTGGTATTCGCAAGTTTGCCGACATTCCCGAGCAGTTCACGCTCGCCGTCTCGCTGCACTCTGCCATTCAGTCCACGCGCAATAAGCTCATGCCGGGCGTTAAGAAGTACACGCTTTTGCGCCTTCACGAGGCCCTTCAGCTCTACACCGAAAAGACCGGCCGCCGTCCGACATACGAATACGCCATGATCGAGGGCGTCAATGACACCAACCCCGAGATGCAGGCGCTCTGCGACTTCTGCGAGGGCACGCTGTGCCACGTCAACCTGATCCAGCTCAACGATATCGAGGGCAGTCCTCTCAAACCGTCACCGATTCATAAGGTTGAAGACCTTCAGCGTCGTCTTGAGTCCCGTGGCATTGAGACCACGATCCGTAACTCTCGCGGCAACGATATCGACGCTGCTTGCGGCCAACTCAAGCAGCGCTTCAAGGTTCAGAAGAACGCGTAGGGGAGACCAACCTAAACGTTTCATGTGAAACATCGAACAGCCCCGGTTGCTTAATTGCAACCGGGGCTGTTTCATATCTATCGCTAATTCGCATCGAGCGATTGTTCAACAACTTTTTCGAAAGAAATAGGGGGTCCTTGTTCTGGCGTTCAGACAAGGACCCCTTAAAAAAGGCTAGTAATTGTTAGGTACCTAAAAGCCTACATTTTCCCATTGATGGTTAACCCAATCTTGATTAATCTTGGGATTCTTAGTTACCTGAGCTGTACGCATAGCGACATCCTCAGTCATAACATCCATTTTCTTTTTGGACGTATCGACGATATCTTGCGCTCCGCGAAGCAGACGACCACGCAATTCATCGTCTGTTGCGATCTTAAATCCCGCAAACGCACCAACCGCTACAGTTGCAGCCAAAGCAAGAGCAGTCAGAACTTTATTCTTCATCCTGATCTCCCTGGTCAAATTGAATCATCTCGCCAAGAATGCGAGACAGCTCTTCCTCATCCTTAAACTCGATCTCGATTTTATTCTTGCCGCGCGAGCTCTTGACGCGAACGTTCGTGTTAAACACCTGACGCAGAACGCGTGCAGCCTTCTTAAAAGACTGAGGCGTTGCAGGGCGAGGTGTTTTAGGCGTCTCTCCGGCAGAAAACAGTGGGGCAAGATTTTCTGTCGCACGGACAGACAATCCCTCTGCAACAACCTTCTCAGCAAGATTAATGCGCGCATCTTCATACGGAACCGCAAGAATTGCACGAGCATGACCAGCAGTTAGCTTGCCTTCAAAGATCATATGCTGAACTACCTCTGGAAGATCAAGCAAGCGCAACGAATTCGTGATTGCGGAACGAGACTTGCTGACAGCCTTTGACAAGGCTTCTTGAGTCATACCGCTCGCATCGATGAGCTGTCGATATCCCTTTGCCTCTTCGACGGGGTTAAGGTCAGAGCGCTGAAGGTTTTCAATCAGCGCGAGTGCAAGCATCTGCTCATCATCAACATCTTTAATGATGACGGGGAGCTCCTCAAGACCCGCAAGTTTCGAAGCCTGATAACGGCGCTCACCCGCGATAATCTCATAGCCATTACCGTGCTTGCGCACAAGAAGCGGCTGAAGAACGCCATGCTCCTGAATTGACTCACTCAACTCTCGAAGCTCGGTCTCGTTGAAGTGAATTCGTGGCTGATTTGGGTTCGGAACGATGTCTTCGATTGGAAGTTTAGTTTCCGAAGCGGCATTTGATGCTGACGATGCAGATCCGCCAGTCTCATATTCAGCTTCCGAAACCAGTGCATTGAGTCCACGACCCAAGCCGCCGCGCTTCTTAGGACTAGGCACGCTTAATCACCTCTTTAGCAAGGTTCATATACGCCTTTGCGCCCTTATTCTGCGGCGCATAGGTAATTACAGGCTCACCGAACGAGGGTGCTTCTGAAATTTTAACTGTACGTGGAATCAAGGTCTTGAATGCCTTGTCGCCAAAATATGATTGAACCTCTTCCACAACCTGGTTCGAAAGCGATGTGCGCGAATCGTACATAGTCATAAGCACGCCATAAGTATCAAGGCTCTTATTAAGGCGTGTTTTAACCATCTTCATCGATTCAAGCAGCTTTGTGACACCTTCGAGTGCGTAATATTCGCACTGAATCGGCCTCGAAACACTATACGCCGCTGTTAACGCATTAATCATTACCAAACAAAGCCATGA
>CANNOC010000028.1 GCA_947507155.1 uncultured Collinsella sp.
TTTGCTTCCCGATTTGCGGAGGCTTGCGCGACAACAGCGCCATGACGTTTGCCGGGCATCATGTAAAGCTCGCCCGCCACGGGTTTGCGCGCAAACAGGAGTGGAAGCTGCTGAGCCAAGGCGAAAACGAGCTGGTGATGTGCCTGGCTTCGGAGAATAACGCCGCGCTGCTGAGCGATTATCCGTATCCGTTTAAGCTTGTCGCTCGCTATACGCTCGAGGACGCTGCCGTGCGCGTCTCCTATGAGGTGACCAACGAGGGAACCGAGGACATGCCGTTCTTTATCGGCGGTCATCCCGGCTTTAGGTGTCCGCTCGATGAGGGCGAGTCCTATACGGACTACGAGCTGCGCTTTGAGAAGGATGAGGCTGCGGAGCTCTGCACCGCCGTTCCTTCGACTGGCTTGATTGATGTGGACAGGCGCTCCAAGAACCCCATGGTTGGAAAGACGCTGCCTCTGTCACATGAGCTCTTCGATTTTGCGGAGACCATCTTTGACGTGCTCGAGAGCCGTCAGGTCACGCTTTCCAAAAAGGGCGAGGACAAGGGCGTCCGCCTGAGCTTTGAGGGCTTCCCATATCTCATTGTGTGGAGCAAGCCCGAGGGCGATTTTGTGGCAGTTGAACCCTGGGGCGGCCTTTCGACCTGCTCCGATGAGGACGACGTGCTTGAGCACAAGCGCGGCTGCCTTATCGCCAAGCCCAAGGAGACCGTCGTTCGCTCGTTCACGATTGAGATTCTGTAATTCCGTTTTGTCGACTCGTATCGCGAGGCACAAGGAGCCTGCGAGATAAGGAGCTAAAAATGATCCTCACCGTTACGATGAACCCGTCTGTCGATACGCGCTATCAGCTCGATGAACTCGTCATCGACGACGTCAACCGCGTGACACCCGAAAAGACCGCCGGCGGCAAGGGCCTTAACGTTGCCCGCGTCCTGGGCCAGCTGGGCGACGACGTTGTGGCAACCGGCCTGCTTGGTGGTCATATGGGCGCCTATATGGAAGAGCTCATGGACGCCAACGGTATTAACAACGACTTTGTGCCCATCAAGGGCGAGACCCGCATCTGCCTCAATATCCTTCATGCCGGCAACCAGACCGAGCTGCTCGAGAGCGGCCCGACGATTGCCCCCGAGGAGCTCGATGCCTTTACCGCCAAGTTTACCGAGCTTGCGGGCAAGGCCGACGTTGTCACCATTTCGGGTTCTCTGCCCCGCGGTGTCGAGGCAGACTACTATGCCAAGATCACGGGCATTGCCGAGAACGCCGGCGCCAAGGTGCTGCTCGATACCTCGGGCGCTTCGCTCGAGGCCGCCCTTAAGTCCGAAATTAAGCCCGAGCTGGTCAAGCCTAACCTGACCGAGATCAACGGCCTTCTGGGCACGAACTTTACCACCGACGATGTGGACGAGCTCCGTGCCGCGCTCGCCTCTGACGCCCGTTTCTCCGATATCCCCTGGGTCGTCGTATCCATGGGCGCTGCCGGCTCCGTTGGCTTCCACAATGGCCGTGCGTTCCGCGCAAAGACGCCCGATATCCCTGCCGTTAACGCCACGGGCTCTGGTGACTCCACCATCGCAGGCTTCGCACATGCCATCGCTGCTGGCGCAGACGACGAAACCGTGCTGCGTACCGCCAACACCTGCGGTAAGCTCAACGCCATGGATCCCATGACCGGCCATCTGGTCATGGATCGTTGGGACGAGGTCTACAACGGCGTTGTCGTGACCGAGCTGTAGGAGCTTGGGCGACGGCCCCGGCATTGCTTGTTAGCTCATGTCGACGATAAGTGCGGTAGCATTATGCCGGGGCGCGACGCCGACTTTGTCGTGTTCAGTCCCGACCTTACCCTGGTCGAGACGTATGTGGGCGGCAACAGCTTTGGTAATGCGTTCGCCGAGTAAGCTGCTTGCCGACGCTTACTGGGAGGAGTAACGAGCTGCTCGGTTGAGCTGTTCGTCTGATGGCGTGATTCCCCTAGGGGAATCACGCTACGACCCCGCCAAGCGTGTTTCCCTAAGGGAAATCACGTTTGGTGGGGTTTTCTGTTTTTGAGTAGGAAGCGATCGACGTGGCGATGCGTGGATTGGCGCGCGCCCATAATCGACAACAAAAAAGCCGCCCGAGGGCGGCTATCTTGTGCAATGGAGCCAGCGACCGGGCTCGAACCGGTGACCCCCGCTTTACGAGAGCGGTGCTCTACCAACTGAGCTACGCTGGCGGCCATGTGGTGACGCAACTGAGGCGTCAACGGCTGTCTATGATACGGGACATCGCACATCCGCGCAAGTGTTCTGACGGCTTTTCTCACTTTAAATGCACTAATATTAGAGGCGTGATGTCTTGCTCTTACGGTTCTCAAGCAGAATGGGGCAGCGATGGCTCAACCCAAGATCCTTCTTACACGTATCGATGACCGTTTTATTTACGGGCAAGACGTTGAGCTGTGGAACGAAGCCGTGGGTTCCAATCTTGTCTTAATTGTCAACGATGAGATTGCGGCGGATTCGCGCCAATGGGCACCCATGAGGGTGGCGGCGCCAGAAGGCGTTTGGACAAGGTTTTTCTCGGTGCAAAGGACTATCGACATCATTCATACCGCAACGCCGCGCCAGTTGATTCTGATCATGGTGGCCTCACCCGCCGATGCACTCGCGCTGGTTAAGGGCGGTGTGCCGATAACCAAGATCAGCATCGGCCATATGCAGGCAGGGGAGGGAAAGCGCTCTGTAACACCTGCCGTTGCCGTAGACGATACGGACATCGCCGCCCTCAAAGTGCTGCAAGAGCTCGGCATAGAACTAGAAATCCGCTATCTCCCCAGTTCCGCCTCCGACCCCATCGGCAATCTGTTCAACTGATCCCTTGGGGACGGAGGAAAACGGATCATTTTACCCTTGCGAGGGACGCGCGCGATGCCGCCTGTCAAAAACTATGTCCATTTACTACGTTTGATCGGCTATCGCCGAGCATGTCGAATTTGAGAAAAACAAAACCGCAGGTAGACGGCTCGCGAATTTAACAAAAACCGGTGCATGGTCGAGCATCCTGGGCTAAACGTAGTAAATGGGCATAGTTTTGATATGTCACTCATACAGTCACAGCGAAAATGAGCCCAAAAGATGAAAAAGCGCCCGTCGGCGGTGGTGCCGGCGGGCGCTGCTGTGCGATATGTCGCGTTGTGGGCTTAGTGCCTCATAAAGTGGTACTCGATCACATTACTGTAGGGATGACCCGGGCCCACAATGCCCTGCGGGAACAGCGGCTGGTGCGGCGTGTCGGGGTACATCTCGGCCTCGAGGGCAAAGCCGGCGCCCCAACCATAGTTGGCATCGTCCTTGGCGTGCTCGTCGCCCAGCCAGTTGCCGGTGTAGAGCTGCACGCCCGGGGCAGTGGTGTAGTAGTCCAGCTCGCGGCCGGTCCACATCTCCTCGACGTGCATCGCGCGGCGCAGATTGCGGCCGTACTGATAGCCATCGATGCACAGACAGTGATCGTAGCCACGGGCCTGCTTAATCTGCGGGTCGTCGGCCTCCATGCCGGGAGCGACGGGGCGCAGCTCGCGAAAGTTGAATGGCGTGCCCTCGACCGGAGCGATTTCGCCGGTGGGGATATTCTGCTCGTTAATGGGCAGGTAGCGGGCGGCGTTGGCGACAAAGAAATGTTCGCAGTCCATGCCGGCGTTATGGCCGGCAAGGTTAAAGTACGTGTGGTTGGTCATGGACACGTAGGTGGCACGGTCGCTCTCGCAACCATACTCGATACGGAAGACACCGGTGCGTGTAACGGTAAACACGGCCGTAAAGGTGCGGTTGCCGGGTAGGCCCAGCTCACCATCCTCAAGCGAGGTGGTCATGCGCACGGCGTTATGGACCTCGTCGAGCTCAACATCCCACACGCGTTTATGCAGGCCGTGCTCAAGATCGCTGTGTAGGTTGTTGGCGCCCTCGTTGGCGGGCATATGCCAGTCCGTGCCGTCGATGGTGATCGTGGCGCCCGCGGTGCGGTTTGCCACGGGGCCGATGGTCGCGCCAAAGCAGGCGGGGTTGTCAAAGTAATCCTCGAGCTTATCGAAGCCCAGTACCACATCGCGCACGTTGCCGGGAATGTCAGGCACATCGATACCAAGCACGGTGGCGCCATAGTCCATAATGCGAACGCAGATCTCGGGCCCGTTGAGGGTGTAACGATGAACAGGGGTACCGCACGGCGCGGTGCCGAAAAGCTCGGAAGTGATCATTTGGTTCCTAACATCGAGGTATTTCGGACAAACTGTAGCGCGAACAGGAGAGATTATCACTACACCCCACTAAAGCAGGGGGTATTTTTCTCAAAAAAGTGATGATTGGAGCTGTGCGGGTGTTCATTTTTGACGCGCACGAGTCTGATACAATTTGTTCGTTACTGTTTGAATGATATGCGCGCAAAGAACGGCGAGGATTCATCGTGATTAAAGCAGAGCGACAGGATAAGGTTCGTCAGCTGCTCGAAGAGCAGGGCACGGTCTCGGTCAAGGAGATTTCGGATGCGCTGGGCGTTTCGGATATGACGATTCGCCGCGACCTCGAAGAGCTTGCGAGCCTGGGCGAGATCGAGCGCGTGCACGGCGGAGCCCGCAGTGCACAGGGCCGTCCCCACGCTATGTTGCGCCATGAGTATTCGCACAGCGAAAAGCGCACCAAGCATGCCGAGGAAAAGCTGCAGATCGCGCGCCGCGCCGTGGAGCTTATCGAGGAAGACTCGACCATCTTTTTGGGGACGGGCACTACAGTTGAGCAGATGGCCTCGATGCTGCCGGCGTGTCGCCTGCGCATTGTGACCAATTCGCTTTCGGTGTTTAACCTGCTCGAGGCGCGCGAAGACTGCGACCTGTGCCTCGTGGGTGGTATGTATCGTCGCCGCACCGCCGCTTTTGTGGGGCCAACGGCCGAGGATACCCTGCGTGCGCTGGGTATCGATGCAGCGTTTATCGGCGCCAACGGCATCTTGGACGGTGACGTATCTACGTCCAACATGGACGAGGGCCGTATCCAGCAGCTCGCCTTTAGCAAGGCCGACTCGCGCTATCTGATCGCCGACTCCAGCAAGATCGGCAAGCGCGACTTCTACACCTTCTGTCGTCTGGACAATTTGGACGCCGTGGTGTGCGAGCCGAGTATCGCCGCCGAGGATCGCGCCGCCATCGAGGAACACACGCAGGTCATCTGCTAGCTAACGCTATGGGATTGCCAACAGGCGATGCGGGAGGACTTTTACCTCCTGTCATTGTGGGGAATCAACGCGTGAGCGCTACGCGATATGACGCGTAAATGAGGATTCCACTATCAAATTGTCTCAACCTGTGACAGGTAGGGGTGAAATCACCAACCAGATGTTACAGATTGGGGGGGGGGATTGTCCTGTGCATTTGTCTCAATCTGTAACAGCTAGGACCCAAAAACTCGACTAGATGTTACAGATCGAGATTTTGTCTACCCAGCCATCATCTTTGTCTTGATCTGTAACAGTTAGACGGCCAAAAGCGAATCAGATGTTACAGATCTAGACATTTCGAACCGGGTGCCCCCGTTCATCTCAATTTGTAACAATTGGGGCCAAAAATCTCTGCTAGATGTTACAGATCGAGACAAATGGCCTGCTCGGTCCGAGCCAAAACAAAAAGGCCGCATACGAACCCGTGGGGGATTCGTATGCGGCCGACAGGGGGTATGCGGCAAAAGTTAGGCCATGAGCAGGCCGGTCTCCGCGACGTTCTTGTACCAGTACGCGCTCGCCTTGGGATAGCGCTTCTGGGTCTCGAAGTCGATGTAGAACAGGCCGTAGCGCTTGTTGTAGCCGTTGGTCCAGGAGAACTGGTCCTGCAGCGACCACACAAAGTAACCGTCGACGTTCACGCCGCCGTCGATTGCCTTGAGGATCCATGCGAGATGCTGACGCATGTAGTCGATGCGGGGGGCGTCGTCGATAAAGCCGTCCTCGAAGTCGTCCTTATAGCCCATGCCGTTCTCGGTGATGTAGATCTTCTTGTAGTTGGGGTAATCATTCTTAATGCGGAGCAGCAGGTCGTAGAGGCCCTCGGGATAGATGATCCAGTCCCAATCGGTGGTGGGTACGCC
Organism: uncultured Collinsella sp.; assembly: GCA_947507155.1. Taxonomy (GTDB): domain Bacteria; phylum Actinomycetota; class Coriobacteriia; order Coriobacteriales; family Coriobacteriaceae; genus Collinsella. The sequence continues at coordinate 6,119 of CANNOC010000028.1, forward strand.
TTCGCGCACGCATGACTCGCCCACGCCCTTGAGGAACCAGCGCGAGGAGCCCTTGTCGCCGGTGCCATTGTGGTTGATGTCGTTTTCGCCCTCGGCGGCACGCAGGAACTGGCACTTGTAGGTGTTGACGCCCAGGCAATCGTTGTAGGGGAGCGCGGCGGTCAACGCGGCGACGTCCTCGTCACGAACGTCGAGCTCGCCGCCGGCGATATGGGCCAGCTTGGTCGCAGCCTCCATGGTGTCGGCTGCATAGTGGCCACGGAAGGTGGCGTCGAGTACCCAGCGGTTGTTGATGACGTCGGCCATGCGAGCTGCCTCGCAGTCGGCGGCGTTGTTGGGATCGAGGGGATACTTGGGCTCCAGGTTCTGGACAATGCCGATCTCGCCCTCAAAGCCGCCCTCATGGAAGGCGACGACAGCCTTGGCGTGGGCCACCATCATGTTGTGCATGAGCTGGAAGGCCTTGTCCAGGCGGTACTTCTCGCCGTGCGGCCAGTTGCCGACGATAAAGCTGCCCTCGGCGGTTGCGGGAATCTCGTTAAACGTGAACCAGTGCTTGACCTCGGTGAACTCGGCAAAGCAGAACTTGGCGTACTCGACAAAGGCGTCGATCGTCGTGCGCGTCAGGAAACCCTCGCCGCCGTCCTGGTAAAAGGCCTCGGGCGTATCAAAGTGATCGAGCGTGACATAGGGGATAACGCCGGCTTTGTTGCAGGTAGCAAAGAGCTCATGATAGAAGGCGACGCCCTCGGGGTTAATCTCGCCGGTGCCGTTGGGGAAGATGCGGCTCCAAGCGATGGAGACACGGATGCCGTTGATGCCAAAACGCTGGCACAGGTCGATATCGACCGGGTACTTGTTGTAGAAGTCGCTTGCGGGATCGGGAGAGAAGCGACCCTGAGCAGCCAGGAAATCGTCCCAGGGCACTTTGCCCTTGCCGTGTGTGCGGGTCTCGCCCTCAACCTGGTAAGCAGCAGTGGCGCCGCCAAACACAAAGCCGTCGGGGAACTGCATGGGGTTGGTCATGAGTCATCCTTTCTGTGGGATACGAATAGGGAGAGGTGCCCGAACTGGGGATCCGGGCACCAACAGAGGGAGGAAACTAGTCGAGGTTCTCGCGGAGCCACTTGATGGCGCCAGCGGGGTCGCGGGTAAGGTCGATATATTCCTTGCCGCGCGGGGCGAGCAGCTTAATGCCCAGACGATCGGTGTCGGCCTTCATGTCGTTGTAGTAGCTACGAACCTGCGGGGCGAGCACGATGACGTCGTACTGATCCATGATGGCAGTGTGCTGGCCATAGGCGCCTGCGGAGGAAGCGATGTTCTCTCCGGTCTGCGCAGCACCTTCCTTGATGGCGTTGGCGAGCATGGCAGAGGTGCCGGCGCCGGCGCACAGGACGAGGACCTTCAGGCCATCGACATCCTTCTTGGCGGATGCGTCGGAGACGGGCTCGGGCTGATCGGCGACAGGCTTGCTGTCGGCGGCAGCGGCGGTCGGCTCGACGGAAGCGGCGGTCTGCTCGACAGCGGGCGCAGAGGTACTGGCGGCGATGGTGGCAGCACCATCGGACTCGAGACCCAGCTCGGCGGCGCGCTCGGCCTCCTGGTCGCAGAGCAGCTTATCGTATGCCTTCAAGAACGGCAGGTAGATGATGGCGTCCAGCAAGATGATGATTGCGACAAACACCAGGGCGATAAGCTGGAAGTTCGTGGTGATGAAGATGCCGATGGGGGCAGGGGTAGCCCAAGGCACCACGAAGGAGAAACCGTTCATGCCCACGTTATCGATAAAGAACTTGGCAACACTCACGTTGACGCAGCCGGCGGCAACAAAGGGGATGAGCATGTAGGGGTTAAGGATCATCGGCGCGCCAAAGAGCAGCGGTTCGTTGACGGCGAAGGCAACAGGAACAATCGAGGCCTTACCGACGGCTTTGAGCTGCTTGGACTTCATAAAGAGAATCAGCAGGAGCGGCACGATGAACGTGGCGCCGGTGCCGCCGAACTCACCCACGAGCGACATGTTAAAGGTGAGGGAGTGGGCGGGGTGACCACCGGCCAGCAGAACCTGCAGGTTCTCGGCCTGGTTGGCAAGACGGATGGGGTCGATGCCCGGCTGGACAATCGAAGGACCATGGACGCCGATGAACCAGAAGAACGCGGTGGCTGCCTGGATAAGGATAAGGCCTGGATAGGTTTCTGCAGCGGTAAAGAGCGGGGAGAGCAGTTTAATAAGCAGCTCGGAGAACGGAACGCCCATGAGGTTGCGCACGACGACATCGATGATGCCGCAGATGATGACGGCGCCGCCAAAGGGGATAATGTCGCGGAAGTTCTGAGCGATGGCGCCCGGGACCTCCTTGGGCAGCTTAATGGTCAGATCGCGCGAGACGCAGAATTTGTAGACCCACACGGTGATGAACGCGGCGATATAGGCCGAGAACAGACCGCGTGTGCCCATGCTGGTGCAGTCGAAGACCGAAAGCTCGGAGCCGTTGAACTTGGTGGTGAACTGCGTAACGGCGAGCAAAAGCATACTGCACTGGGCGGCCACCATGGTGGAGCCGTCGTTGAGCACCTTGCCGGCAGGCATGCGACGGTTCATGGATGCCGTGAAGTTTTTGGCAGTGGTACCGGCGACCATGATGCCCATGACGCCCATGGTGAAGTTGTACAGCTTGTTGCACCAGTCGATGAGCGGCTGGGGCAGCGTGATGCCGACTACGCCGGGAAGGGTGGCGATCAGCAGGAAGATCGAAGAGGTGAGGACGATGGGCATGCACCCAAGGAATCCGTCCTTAATGGCCTGGAGGTAGATGTTCCTCGAGATCTTCTCAAAGAACGGTTGATGCTTCTCGAGCATCTTTACGATGGCGTCCATAGAGCTCCTTTGCTGCTCGATGCGCGATGCATGTGGATGGAACTGGTCGTCGATGGATGGTTAGGACTGCCCGGAAACCTTCCTGCTTAAGGAAGGCATTGCGAAATGACAACGTTGTCATTTCGTTAATGACAACGTAAGACATTTTTGGAAGAGCAACAAGGATTTACGGGTGAACGGTCGATATTGTCCGATAAACGGCTGATTTGTCAGTCGGGCAGGTAGTGTATGCTAGAACGCAAAAAACAAGCGATGCAAAACCGACTGGAGAAGTAGTGGCAACGATGGACAAGAAAAATGTCTCGATGAACGATGTGGCAGTTGCCGCGGGCGTTTCTCTCAAGACGGTGTCGCGCGTGATCAACGAGCCCGATAGCGTGCGAGAGTCGACACGCGATAAGGTCCATTCGGCAATGGAGGCGCTCGGGTTTCGAGCCAACTTTGCCGCGCGTTCACTCAAGTTGGGCCGTTACGGGTGCATCGGCGTGGTGATGTTCCACTTGTCGGGCGGCGCCGTTGACATGATTGACGGTATCGCCGATGCCGCCGAAGAACGCGGCTTTGCGCTTACGATGATTAAGAAGCGCGCGGGGGAGAAGATGACCCTTGCCGAAGCGGCGCGTAGGATGTCGCAGCTTCCCGTCGACGGTATGATCTTCAATCTGCGCCAGATGGTCGATGACTTTGATACCTTTGAGGCGCCGAAAGACCTCAAGACGGTGATTATCACGCCGATGGAGCATCCTGCCTGCTCTACCGTTAGTGACGATCAAGAGGGTGGTGCGCGCATGGCGTGCGAGTACTTCTTAAATCGCGGGCACAAGAACGTGTACTTCGTCTCTGGTAAGAAAGAGTCGCTGTCGAGCCAGTGTCGTATGAAAGGTTGGCGTGCGGCACTCGAGGCGCGTGGCATTGAGCCGCCCGAGCCTCTGCAAGGCGATTGGAATGCGGATAGTGGCTATGCTGCGGGCCTTGTGCTTGCCGATAAACCCGATTGCACGGCGGTCCTCGCGGCTAACGACTGCATGGCAAACGGCGTGATGATGGCTTTACGTGACAAAGGGCTCAGCGTGCCCGACGACGTGTCCGTGATCGGCTTCGACGATGAGCTCTACAAGACGATTCCCAACTCGATTCTGACGTCGGTGAAGTTTCGCCACCGCGAGCTGGGCATCCGTGCGCTTAACGAGGTCGTCGCCGGTCTGGAAGCCCCGAGCTCAAGAAGCCGCACACTCGTCTCGGGCGTGCTGATCGAGCGTTCCAGCGTAAAGGACCTGCGGGCGTAGACGTGCTCGGCCTGTTTGTCTCAATCTGTAACAGGTAGGGCCGAAAATCTCAGCTAGATGTTACAGATTTAGACAATTCGGTCCGGCTTATTCCGTTTGTCTCGATCTGCAACAACTAGACGGTCAAAAGTGGTCTACATGTTACAGATCGAGATTGTTCGCCCCGGGCCGCCCGTTCGTCTAAATCTGTAACAGCTTGGACCGAAAAACTCAGCTAGATGTTACAGATTGAGACAAACGGCTTCCGACCTGCACAAAAAGGCCGGGGGGCGGCGCGCCGTGTGACGTGCCGCCCCCGGCTGAGAAATGGGGACAGGTTATGTGGGCAGACAACCCCGCAAGCCGCTAGTCCAGACGACGGGTCTGCGCCACGTGCTTATACCAGTACGCGCTTGCCTTGGGCGTGCGCTTCTGGGTTTCAAAGTCAACGTAGAAGAAGCCATAACGCTTGTTGTAGCCATTGGTCCAGGAGAACTGATCCTGCAGGCTCCACAGGAAGTAACCGCCCACGTTGACACCCACCTCCATGGCCTTGAGCAGCCAGCGCAGGTGCTGCTCGATGTAGTCGATGCGCGGCTGGTCGTCCACAAAACCGTCCTTGTAGGGGTCCTTGTAGCCCATGCCGTTTTCGGTAATGAAGATCTGCTTGTAGTTGGGGTAGCGCTGCTTGATGTAGACGAGCAGGTCGAACAGGCCCTCGGGATAGATGATCCAGTCCCAGTCGGTGGTGGGGATGCCGGGCTTGTTCACGTGCTCGCCAATACCCTTAACGCGCCAGCGGCCGGTGCCCTTCTCGCCCGTACCGTTGTGGTGCAGGTCGTTCTCGCCATCGTAAGCCTTCAAGAAACGGCATTGGTAGTTGTTAACGCCCAGGTAGTCGTTGTAGAGCGCGGCCTCGCGCATGATCTTGAGGTCCTCGTCCAGGATCTCGATGGTGCCGCCCGAGATGGCAGCAAGGCGGTTGGCGCACTCGAGGGTGTCGGGCGCGTAGTCGCCGCGGAAGGTGGCGTCGAGCAAGAACTGGTTTTGCAGCACGTGCTCGTTGTTGGCGGCCTTGATGTCGGCGGGGTCGTTCTCGTTGAGTGGATACTTAAACTCCAGCGACTGAATGACGCCGATCTTGCCCTTAAAGCCGCCGTTGTGGAAGGCCAGCACTGCCTTGGCGTGGGCGAGCATCATGTTGTGCTCGCACTGGAAGGCCTCGGCAAGATGCGCCTTGACGCCGCCAGGGAAGGTGCCCTCGATGTAGGTGTTGGAGGCATCGGCCCAGATCTCGTTAAAGGTGAACCAGTAGGTCACCTGGTCGGCGTACTCCTTAAAGCAGAAGGTGGCAAAGTCCACAAAGGCGTCGATGGTCTCGCGGTTGAGGAAATCGCCCTTCTCAAAGAGGGGCAGCGGCGTGTCGAAGTGATGCAGCGTGACGAACGGCTCAACGTGGTGCTTGTGACATTCGGCGAAAAGGTCGTGGTAGAACTGCACGCCCTCGGGGTTGATTTCGCCGGTACCGTTGGGGAAGATGCGGCTCCAGGCGATGGAGAGGCGAATACCGTTGATGCCAAACTCTTCGCACAGCTCCAGATCGACGGGGTACTGGTTGTAGAAGTCCGAAGCGGGATCGGGGGAGAAGCGGCCCTGGGCCTCCAGGAAGTCGTCCCAGGCAACCTTGCCCTTACCGTGAGTGCGGGTCTCGCCCTCTACCTGGTAGGCAGCAGTGGCGCCGCCAAAGACAAAGTCCTCGGGAAACTGCGCAGGCGGGTTAGTGACGCTAGCAGGGTTAACGGACATGATGATCCAATCGTCTAAATCGAAGGGCCAGCCGGTCTTGGATGGTCGGCTGGCCCTGAGCGTTACTTACTTCGAGAGTTGCTCGCTTACGAAGGCGAGAGACTTGTCGCCGTTCTGGGAGAGCTCGATGTACTGCTTACCGCGGCAGGCGACGCACTTGTTGCCCACGCGCTCGCAGTCCTTCTGAAGGTCGGCCAGGTAGCTTGCGGCCTGCGGGGCCAGGACGACCAGGTCAAAGTCGGGGAGCATGTCAACGTGGTTGCCATAGGCCTCGGCAGCGGTCTCGAGGTTAATACCGCGCTCCCTGGCAGCCTTGGCCAGCGCGTTGGCGAGCAGGCCCGAGGTACCGCCGCCCTGGCAGAGTACGAGCACGCGCTTGCCGTTGAGGTCGCTGGCGGTCGCAGCCTCGGTGGCGGGCGCTGCGGAAGCGGCGGGGGCGTCGGCCTTCACGGCCTCGGCAGCAGCGCCGGCGGCAACGCTCTTGGCGTCAGCCTTGCCCTGGAAGGCGTCGTTGAGCTTGGCGGCCTTCTCAGCGTTCTTGGCGGCGAGCTCCTCCTGGGAGATCTCGGCCTCCTCGGTGCACTTCTGGGCGTCATAGGCACGGAAGAACGGGTAGTACAGGGCAAAGTCGACGACCAGGATAAGGGCGAGCATCACAAAGGCGAGCGGCTGGAAGCCCAGGCCCATGATGGTGCCGATGGGGCCGGGGACGGTCCAGGGCAGGGTGTACATAAAGCCGTTCATGCCCAAGAAGTCGATAAAGATCTTGAGGATCCAGATGTTGGCGATCGGGGCAAAGACAAACGGGACAAAGAAGACGGGGTTGAGCACGATGGGCGCGGCGAACAGCAGCGGCTCGTTGACGGCAAAGCAGACGGGGACGATAGCGGCCTTACCGACGGCGCGCATCTCCTGGGACTTGGCTAGGAAGCAGAACATAAAGACCAGGACGAGCGTGGCGCCGGTGCCGCCCATGCAGACGACGAAGTACTGGGCACCCTGGGTCAGGACGGCGGAAGCGTGCTGGCCAGCCTGGAACGCAGCTAGGTTGTCGGTCATGTTGGCAACGAGAGCGGCGGCGATGGCGGGCTCGACGATCGAGGGGCCGTGGACGCCGACGAACCAGAAGAGGCTCATGGCGCCGTAAATCACAGCGAGGCCGATATAGCCGTCGGCAGCGGTGAACAGGGGCTGGAACACCTGGATGACGCCCTGGGCAAAGCAGAAGCCAAAAGCAGCGCGGAAGACGATGTCAAAGACCCAAAAGACGGTGATGCAGACGGAGAAGGGGATGATGTCCTTAAAGGTCTGCGAGATGTTGGGCGGAACCTGCTCGGGCATCTTGACGGTGATGTTGCGCTTAATGAAGAACTTGTAGATGATGCCGGTCACAAACGCAGCGATGAAAGCGGTCAGCAGGCCCTTGGAACCAAGGTAGGTGGTGTTGAAGCCGCTGGCGGCGTCCGTGGCGATGGTGTCGCTCGAAAGGAGCAAGAAGCCGATGATGGCCGCGCACATGCACGAGATGAAGTTGATCTGGTTGTTCTTGGGCAGATCGCGGTTCTGAGCGTCGGCGAAGTGCTTGGCCGTGGTGGCGGCGCAGGCGATGGCCAGGATGCCCATGGAGTAGTTGTAGCACTTCCACAGGGCGTTGTTGATGTCATCGGGCCAGTAGAAACCCCAGATGTTGGGGACCGAGGCTACCAGGCAGAAGATGGACGAGAAGATGATGATGGGGATGACGGAGATAAAGCCGTCGCGGATCGCCTTGAGGTACTTGTTGCGGGCGATCGCGTTGAAAAAGGGCTGGCCCTTTTCGATGATGGCGATAAGTTGCTCCATGCAATGCTCCTAAGAGTCGGTGGGTTAGCAACGATGGTAGCTTTTGGCGTCCGGTTGCCAAAATGTTGACGTTGCCATTTTGCGACACAAAAAAAGACGCGAACCGGTGGTTCCTGTGCCTGCGAACCGTCGATTCCTTACGCGTAAACGTTTGAGCCGCCCGGTGGCTCTGTGTTTGCACAATGGCAACGTTAACATTTGGTAGACAAAAGCCGTTCGGGGAAGCAAAAATGTCGGTGAACGGTAGGTTTTGGGTGGTGAGCGTATGGTGGGGGAGGCGTTGGATATACTTGAAGACGTTTCATTTGACTGCGCAAGGTGCCACCAATGGCATCGTTGACATAGAAAGATCGACCTATGGCCGCTGTTAAAAAATCGGTATCCGTCAAAGACGTAGCGCGCCTCGCGGGCGTCTCGGAGCAGACAGTCTCGCGTACGGTGCACGATTCGCCCAGCGTGCGCCCCGAGACCAAGGAACGCGTGCGTGCCGCCATGCGCGAGCTGGGGTATCGCCCCAATTTTGCCGGTCGATCGCTGCGCCGCGGCAAGTTTAAGACCGTCGGCGTCGCCATGTTCAACATTACCGGTACCGGCAACCTCGACCGTATGGAGGGCTTTGCTGCCGCCGCCGATAAGCACGGCTACGCCATTACCCTCACGAAAGTAGATGGGCATCCGTATACCCTCGAGAGCGCATCGTCGCGCATGAGCGCACTGCCGGTGGATGGCATGGTCGTGATCATGAATCGCATGCCGGCGGACTTTGGCACCTTCGAGCCACTGCCCGGCATGCAGACAGTGCTCGTTACGATGTTGGAGCACCCGCTTTGTTCAACGGTCGATAACGACCAGTTCGATTGCTCGCGCCAGGTGGTCGAGTATTTGCTGGAGCAGGGGCACAAGACCGTGCACTTTATCTCGTGTCCCGAGCGCTCGCTTTCGGGCATGCAGCGCGAGGAAGGCTGGCGCGAGACATTGCGCGCACATGGTATTGAGCTGCCGCGACTCATCCGTGGCGATTGGACGGCGCAGAGCGGATATGCCGCAGGCCAGGCTCTGGCGGACGATCCGACCTGTACCGCCATCTATGCCTCCAACGACGCCATGGCCTACGGCTGCATTCGCGGACTCGAGTCGCGCGGAAAGCACGTGCCCGAGGACGTGAGCGTGGTGGGTGTTGATGACAGTCTGGGCGACATCGTGCCCGATCGTCGCCTGGCCACTGTGCGCTTTGACAACAAGCGTGTCGGCATGTGGGCAGTCGATAAGATCGCCGGTGCCGAGGGGGGTGCGTCTGGCGTGGAGCACATGCTGATCCCCGGCGTGCTCGTAGAGGGCGATACGGTGCGCGATTTGCGCTAGGGCGCGGTCCTGTTTGGGTTTCCGTTAATCATGTTTGATATTGTTCGAAATGGTTTGGAAACCGTTCACTGGTGAAAATTGACCGTTCATAGCTTGAAATTATGTTTTGCGTTGTTCTTTTTTGTTTGAATGTTAATGTTTCTGCCATACAGAACGCAGCGCGTATGCCCGGACGCGATGCTCTCCATTGGTTCATATGTGAAAGGAACGCAATATGGCAACCAAAGAAGAAATCTCGATGGTTGGATTCGAGATCGTCGCATACGCAGGTGACGCCCAGACCGATCTGCTTGCAGCGCTCGATGCTGCTCGCGAGGGTGATTTTGAGAAGGCCGAGCAGCTGCACAAGGATGCCAGCGATGCGCTCATCGGTGCCCACGACACGCAGACCAAGCTGCTTTCGCAGGAGGCCGGCGGTGGCGAGATGGAGATGACCTTCATCATGGCTCACGCTCAGGACACTCTCATGACCACTATGATCCTGGAGAAGCAGACCCGCTTTACCATCGATGCCTACAAGCGCATCGCCGAGCTCGAGGCCAAGCTCGCCTAACGAGTCCGCACAACCAAGTCCCCTTCCAAAAGCTCTGCCGCAGACTCGCGACAGGGCTTTTTCTTTTTACCCGGCACTTGGGGACGTTCCTTATCTGCCGGCAGTTAGGGACACTCCTGCCATGCATTTGATCCTTTGAGGATGGAAGAAAACGGGTTATTAGGTTTGTTGCGGTGCCGACTCGACCCGTCGGTTACAAAACTATGCCGGTTTACTACGATGAATCGTATTCTTTCAACTATAGAAAGAACAGCGTTATCAAAGCCGCAGGTAGAAAGCTTGCCATTTTCTGCTAATAGCAAATGTGGTCGGTCCTATCGGTTTTACGGTAGTAAACCGGCATAGTTTTGAAATGGCACTGTTCGACTAGCAGCGTTATGGAGCTTCTGCACGCCCTCCCGTTCGGTTTTTCGCTGGATGGGTATACTTTCACCCGCAATACAGGCCGGAATGAGGAGGTATCCAAATGCCGGATAACGGGTCAATACAAAAAAGAGGTGCGCACGAGATGGCCCATGGGCGTCCTGTCCAGATAACTGAGCATACGACGGTAACCGAGCTACAGCCCAGCCTGTCCGATATCGTGTGCGCAAACAAAAAGCTACAGATTGGCTTTATCGTTGCGCTCGTGGTACTGGCGCTGCTGTCGGGCTTTGTAGCTCGTCCGCATTTTGCCGATACCAAGACTTGGGACTCCACCATCGAGGTCATCGATCAAAAGAAAGGCAACGTGCTGGCGCTCACGGCCTCGTGCGTGGCGCTGTCTGCGGGCATTACCACGCTGCCGGGTGATACGGGAACGCCGGTTGCCGAGCAGCTCGCGCAGCTTTCAGGCAACCTTGGTATCGTGCTTGCCGTGCTATACCTAGAGAAATATTTGCTCACGATTTTGTGGTCGGTTGGCTTGGGCATCTTAATTCCGTTTGCGTTGGTGCTCTTTGCGGTGTCACTCGGCATTCACGGGCGCTGGAGCACGAGCGCCGTCCTGCGCCGCGTGGCTACGCGCGTGCTGGTGGTTGCCGTCATCGGCATGGCGTTGGTGCCTGCAAGCGTATGGGTGTCGCAGAAGGTCGACGAAACGTATCGCGTAAGTATTGAGCAAGCTGAGCAAAAGGCTGCGGACGCTGCCAACACCACGGACAAGTCAGCCAAGGCCAGCTCAAAATCGAACAAGAAAAAATCCGAGGCCACGGAGTCCAAAAACGTGCTCGAGCAGTTGACTGACGGGGCTTCGAGCCTGGTCGCGTCGGTAACCAGTGGTGCCAAGCAGATGACCGACGAGATCGTGCAGCAGGTGACCGATCTCATCGAAGGCGTCATCGTGATGATCGTGACCTCGTGCGTTATCCCGCTGCTGGTGCTCGTGGCGTTCCTATGGCTAGGACACGTGCTGCTGGGGATCGATATCTCCGGTCCCGCGAACTATCTGACGGGCCGTTTCTTGAGCGCTCCGTCCAAACATGCCAAGAAGAGCGGGCAGTCCGAGTAGCTAAAACAGCTGTATATACCGGGGAATACCGCCGAAGGGCGGCCGAGACACGTTCTCGGCCGCCCTTTTGTTTGTTGAACACGTTCTCGCCACGTTCGCGTCGGGCCCAAACGGTCAGCAATCATCCGCGAACGGTATTTGTTCAAAAAAGAACAAAGACAAACAAAAAAATGTTGCAGTCGGTGTTCGAATGTGTTCAAATAAACATGAACAGTGAAGAACCGCACATTCAGATGCCCGGACCTGAACGCGATTCAACACTTCCAAACAGAAACTACGCACCTGCGTATCTCTCAAGGAGGATGTCATGAGGGTTGTAATCGCTTCCGATGCCGACGGTATGTCGATGAAGGAGTCCATCAAGGAGATGCTCATCGCCGACGGTCACGAGGTCGTCGACTATTCCGAGACCCCTGCCGCGGACTTTGTCGATTCCGCGACCGCCGTTGCCAAGGACCTGCTGGAGCACAAGGATTCCCAGGGCTTCGCATTCGATAAGTACGGCGTCGGCTCCTATATGGCCGCCGTCAAGATCAAGGGCATGGTCGTCGCCAACATTTCCGACGAGCGTTCCGCCTACATGACCCGCGAGCACAACGGCTCGCGCATGGTCACCATGGGCCCGGGCGTTGTGGGCACCGAGGTCGCCAAGAAGATCGCCCGCGAGTTCCTGCGTGCTCAGTACGCTGGCGGCCGTCACCAGATCCGTGTCGACATGCTCAACAAGATGGCCTAACGAGAGCCACCGAGAACTCGAACTTCTACCTCAACTTGTGAATTCAGACGAAAGGACGTTCTGATGAAGAAGACCATCGCAATCGGTTGCGACCATATCGTTACGGACGAGAAGATCTATCTGGCCGACCGCCTGGAGCAGGCTGGCTACAAGGTGCTTGACTGCGGCACCTACAGCCACACCCGTACGCACTATCCCATTTACGGTAAGGCCGTGGGCGAGGCTGTTGCCAGCGGCAAGGCCGACTTTGGCGTGGCCCTGTGCGGCACCGGCATCGGCATCACCAACGCCGTCAACAAGGTTCCCGGCGCCCGCTGCGCCCTGGTTCGCGACATGACCTCTGCCCTGTATGCCCGTCGCGAGCTCAACGCCAACATCGTGGGCTTTGGCGGCAAGATCACCGGCGAGTTCCTGATGGCCGATATCATGCTTGCCTTCCTGGAGGAGCCCTACGACAAGACTCCCGAGCACGATGCCCTGATTGCCAAGATTGATGCCTGCAACAAGGCCGACGCCGAGGCTCAGGCTGACCCGCACTTCTTTGACGAGTTCCTGGAGAAGTGGGACCGCGGCGAATACCACGACTAGTGGGGTTCCGGCGTTCTACCGAACGCCAGACCAGTCGACGCTGCGAAGCCATCTGGCGGGCGAGCTGCTCCGATAACACTTTTGCTTGCTGAGCTTGTGTGCTTCGTTTTGGCGGTACCTGGCATTCTGCAGCTTTTTAATTGACGGCTCGCGTTTCTGTGATGGGGCGCGGGCCGGTTTTCTAAACAGGAGTTCAATATGATTCTGACCGTTACCATGAACCCGTCGATTGATACGCGCTATCAGCTCGACAAGCTGGTCATCGACGATGTTAACCGCGTGACGCCCGAAAAGACCGCTGGTGGCAAGGGTCTCAACGTGAGTCGTGTGCTGCTGCAGTTGGGCGACGATGTGCTTGCGACCGGCCTGCTTGGCGGTCACATGGGTGCCTATATGGCCGAGCTCATGGATGCCGATGGCGTCAAGAATGACTTTGTGCCCATCGCCGGTGAGACGCGCATTTGCCTGAATATTCTGCACGAGGGTAATCAGACAGAGCTGCTGGAGAGCGGCCCACAGATCGTCCCAGCCGAGCTCGAGGCCTTTACGGCCAAGTTCGCCGAGCTTGCAGCGAAGGCTGACGTTGTGACGCTTTCGGGCTCGCTGCCGCGTGGCGTCGATGCCGGCTACTATGCCGAGCTCGTCAAGATCGCCGAAGAGGCGGGCGCCAAGGTGCTGCTCGACACCTCGGGCGCATCGCTGGAGGCCGCGCTGGAGTCCGACGCTAAGCCTGAGCTCGTAAAGCCCAACCTGACCGAGATTAACGGCCTGCTGGGTACGTCCTTTACGACCGATGATGTCGATGCCCTGCGCGAGGCGCTTGCCGCCGATGGCCGCTTTGCCGGTATTCCCTGGGTCGTCGTTTCGATGGGCGCTGCCGGTTCGGTGGGCTTCCACGAGGGCCGCGCGTTCCGCGCCAAGACGCCCGCGATTGCGGCTGTGAACGCGACGGGTTCCGGCGACTCGACCATCGCCGGCTTTGCGCATGCAATTGCTGCTGGTGCCGACGACGTCACGGTGCTCAAGACCGCCAATACCTGCGGCAAGCTCAACGCCATGGATCCCAAGACCGGCCACCTGGTCATGGACCGCTGGGACGAGATTTACAACGGCGTTGAGGTCGTAGAGTTGTAGCGGTTGCGACTCCTAATAGAATGAGCGTGGATAATCTCCCGCTTTTGGTGCCCATACGAGCTCAAAGTGGGAGATTTTCCACGCTCGAGTCATTAGTCGTCGGGGACGTTCTTTAATGACCAGTCGTTTAAGAACATCCCCAATGACTACACTCAAAAAACGGCGCCCGCTGGCGATGTTGCCGGCGGGCGCTGTTGTCTTGAAGACGAAATGATCCGTTTTCCTCCGTCCCCAAGGGATCATTACAGTGAGTCGATAAAGCGCTGCTGGGCGGCGCGGCCGGCTTCGTCCCACTTAAAGACGCCGGCGTTGTCGAGCACGTGGCCAAACACCACGCCGACCTCCTCGTGCAGGATATCGATGGCGTTGTCGGCCGTAAGCTCGTCGGCGCGGCGGGCAAAGACGTCCTTGGCCCATGCGGCGTGGCTGCGGCAAAGGACGTCGCCCTCGAGCGCGCCAGCAAGGTCGTAGCTGGCATCGGCTTTGGCCGCCAGCAAGTGCTCGCGGACAGCGCCAAGCTCGGGAACCAGGCGCGGCGGCAGAATGGCCAGGCCCATGACCTCAATCAAGCCGATGTTCTCTTTCTTAATGTGGTGGTACTCAGCATGCGGGTGGAAAACGCCCAGCGGATGCTCGTCGGTCGTGATGCTGCAGCGAAGCGCCAGGTAGGCCTCGTAAATCTCGCCGCCGGCATTGCCGCGGGAGTCGACGCGGCGGATGACGGGCGTCACGGTGTTGTGCGCCACGCCATCGGCCGTGTGCGCGATGACGCCCACAGACTCATCGGTCCACTCGCGCCAGGCGAGGATAATCTTCTCGGCAGCGTCGAGCAGCTGGGCGCGGTCATGCGAGCGCAGGCGCAGCACCGAGAGCGGCCACTGCAGCACGGTACCGGTGACCTGGTCAAAGCCGGGCACGCTAAACTGCGAGACCTCGGCGGCATGCATCATGGGGAACTCGTGCGCACCGCCCTGGAAGTGGTCGTGCGACAGAATCGAGCCGCCCACGATGGGCAGGTCGGCGTTGGAGCCAATAAAGTAGTGCGGGAACAGGTCGACAAAGTCGAGCAGGCAGGTCAGGCCCTTGCGGTCGACGTGCATCGGGCGATGCTCGGAGCTCATGGCAATGCAGTGCTCGTTAAAGTACGCGTACGGGCTGTACTGGAAGCCCCAGCGCTCGCCGTCGAGCTGGATGGGAATAACGCGCAGGTTCTGACGGGCGGGATGAGCGCCGCCGTCGGCTGCGGCGGAGCGTCCGGGGTAGCCCTCGTTCTCGATGCAGAGCTGACAGGCGGGATACTTCTCGCCCGTGTTTTTGGCGGCACCGGCTGCGGCAATATCGCGCGGGTCCTTTTCGGGCTTTGACAGGTTGATAGTGATCTCCAGGTCACCCCAGTTGGTGGGGGTGTTCCATTTGATATTGCGCGCGATGGCGGCGCGGCGCACGTAGCCGGCGTCGCAGCACAGACCGTAGAACCAGTCGGTCGCGGCGCGGGGCTCGTTGACGCCCATGCGGCCGTCGAACTCCTCGTTTACAACCGAAGGCCTCGGCATCAGCGCGCCCATGATGCGCATGGCGATGCGGTCGCGGCCCGACGCCGTGTCCTCGGCGGCGCCGTTGGCAACGGCGGCCTCGGCAAGCGCGGCGAGCGTGCCCTCCAGGTCAAAGTCGGGCAGGGTATCGGGGTGCAAGAGCGAGAGTTTCTCAACTTGGAGTGCCCAAGTCATGTCGAGTGCGGGGCCCGTGGCGCCGATGCACTCCAAAATGGTGTTGTATGCCCAGATGCGATCGTCCTGGCCGATCATCGATCGGTGGATAGCGTACTCGATCAGGTTCTGCGCGGCCTCGCGCACGTCAGTCATTACAGCCATGCCGCGTAAGCCCCCTTGTCAGAGATAGCGTAGTGGCGGGCAGAACCCTCGCCCAGCCAGCCGTTCATCTTGGCAATGAAGGTGTCGACCAGATCGAGTGGCACGAAGGCCTGGATGGTGCCACCAAAGCCGCCACCGTGGATACGAACGGCGCCGCGGCCGTCGAGCACGTGCTCGGCCAGCGCCAGGGCATACATGGAAGGCTGCTCGGAGCCCAGCTTGGCAACGACATTCTGCAGGTACATGGCAGAGCTGGCGCCGGACTCGCGCGTCAGGACCAGGAACTGATCGATGTCGCCGCCGTTCAGGGCCGCCCAGCGCTTATCGACCAGGCCATTCTCGTACCAGTAGTGAACGGCGCGCAGGCAGGCACGGTCGCCCAGTTTGGCACGCAGCTCGGGGAGCTTGGCGTCAAAGTCGGCAACGTCGACCTCGCATAGGCGTGCCTTGCCAAACTCGGCGGCGACGTCTTGCATCTCGCGCGGAACGGCAGCGTAATCGTCGGTGGCGGCCACGTGGTCGGCACCAACCTTAACGAGCACGAGCGCATAGCCGTGATCCTCAAAGTTGAGTTCGAGCTTCTGGGTTTTAGGCTGAGCCTGGTCCTCAAAGTCCATGTAGGCAAGGCCGCCCAGGCACACAGCGGCCTGGTCCATCAGGCCGCAGGGCTTGCCGTAGTAGTTGTTCTCGGTGCGCTGGCTCATCTGAGCGAGCGTGACGGGCTCAATGGCGGGCGCGCCCCAGAGCGTCTCCATGGCACGACCGTACGCGGCCTCGACGGCGGCAGAGCTGGAAAGGCCGCCACCCGAGGGGACGGAGCAGGTGAAGGCGAAGTCGAAGCCGTGGGGCTCAACGCCAAGGGCTGCAATCTCGTGCGCCATGCCGCGGACGAGGCTTGCGGACGTGCCCTTCTCGGACTCCTGAACATCCAGCGTGTCGAGCGTGATCTCAAACGTAGGATAGCCCTCGTCGGCGACGCGAATCTTGTTGGAGTCGGTTGCCACGGCGATGCCGTCGACAGCGACATCGAGCGAGCCGGCGATAACGTGACCGCCTTCGTGATCGGTGTGATTACCACTGATCTCGGAACGCCCGGGCGCGTGCACGTAGAGCACCTGGCGGTCGCCGATGGGGCCAAACTCCTCCTCAAATAGCTTGGTGAGCGTGGCGAGTGTCTTTTCGTCGGGAGTGGTCATGGGAGTCCTTTCCTTGGCGCGCCCGGGTGGGTTTTGCGTCGTTATGAGTACGTTAACAACTTAAAGCGGCATGAACCAAGTGTTCACGATACCGCACGTTACGGGCTATGTTAACGTACTCATAACACATCGCTTGTCACTTTTTGAGAATCTGGTAATCGGTAGAAATTCAGCCGTGAACGGTACTGCCGTATGGACTTATAAAGCAGAAGAGATGCAGATAGAAAAAGTAGAGTACGTTAACATGCGTCCGACGATAGCGGGCCTCGGCGCGGGATGTATTTCTGCCCGGGCCGGCATTCACGCTATTCAGATCTCGCAAGGGTGAAGGTGATCCTGTGGCAAGGCGCCCGTCCAACGATACCAGTTCGCGTCCGGTCTCCATGGCCGACGTCGCCCGCGCTGCCGGCGTTTCGCAGCAGACGGTTTCGCGCGTCGCCAACGGCTTGCCTAACGTTAACGAGCAGACGCGCCAGCGCGTACAGGCCGCTATGCAAAAGCTCGGCTTTCGTCCGAGTTATGCCGGTCGCTCGCTGCGCGACGGCCGTTATCATTCGGTCGGCCTGTGCGTCAACGATGTCACCAAGTTCGGCAACCTCTCAATGATCGACGGCATCGCCAGCGCTGCTCGCGAGCATAATTGCGCCATCACGCTGGTCGAGATGTCCAAGACCGAGGAGTTTTCGCTTGCCGAGGCCACGCGTCGTATGGCCGCATTGCCGGTGGACGGCATCATCATCGGTATGAGTCGCATGGCGCCCGATTTTGAGACGTTTGATCCACTGCCGGGCATTGGCACGGTCATCGTTACCATGTACGCGCACCCGCGGGTGACCACGGTCGATTCCGACCATTACGGCTGCTCGCTATTGCTTATGGATCACCTGTTTGAGCTGGGGCACGAGCAAATTCGCTATATTGGCGGCCCGTCGTTCTCGGTCGACGAACAGTTTCGTCGCGCTGGTTGGCAGGATGCACTCGAGCGTAAACACATCGAGCCGGCAGAGCCGCTCGAGGGCGACTGGTCTGCCAACAGCGGCTACGAGGCCGGCAGGCACCTGGCCGAGCACGATCACACCATGACGGCGATTTACGCGGCAAACGACCAGATGGCAAATGGCGCAATTGCCGCACTGCGTGATAGCGGCCTGCGCGTGCCCGAGGACGTAAGCGTGGTGGGCGTCGACGATTCGCTCGATGATTTTGTAGCACACAACGAGCTCACGACCGTGCGATTCGATCTACATCAGCGCGGACGCGAGGTGTTTGAGCATGCGGTTCCCGAGGCGGGTACGGCGGGCAAAACCGTTGCCATCCGTATTCCCGGCCAGCTCATTATTCGACATAGCGCGGCGATACCACACTCATAGTTTGCACAGGTAAACGGCGATTTATCGTATTTCAATAACAATCGGTATGGATGCTGGCAGATAACAGTTGGGATACTGCCGAGTGTTATGATAGACGGGTTCTTTTGTCTATCTAGGAGGCTTTGCCTGATGGAGATCACCAAGGATATCCGCTACATCGGTGTCGACGATCACGACATTGACCTGTTCGAGGGCCAGTACGACGTGTCCGAGAACGGCATGGCATACAACAGCTATGTTATCTTGGGCGATAAAATCGCTGTCGCCGATTCGGTCGACGCTGGCTTTGTCGACGAGTGGCTCGGCAACCTCGAGGCCGTGCTCGATGGCCGTACGCCCGACTACCTTGTCGTCCATCACATGGAGCCCGATCACTCCGCCGGCATTGCCGCCTTTATGGAGCGCTATCCCCAGGCGCAGATCGTGGCAAGTATGGGCGCCTTCCGCATGATGGTCAACTACTTTGGCACCGACTTTCCCGAGCGCAAGATGGTCGTCAAAGAGGGCGATGTGCTCGATCTGGGCGGCCACAGCCTGACCTTTATCGGCGCCCCCAACGTTCACTGGCCCGAGGTGCTGTTCTCTTACGAGGCTACCGACAAGGTGCTCTTTAGCGCCGACGGCTTTGGCAAGTTTGGCGCCAACGACATCGAGGATCCCGAGGGCTGGGCTTGCGAAGCGCGCCGCTACTACTTTGGCATCGTCGGTAAGTTCGGCAAGTTCGTGCAGGCCGTGCTCAAGAAGGCCGCCGATTTGGATATTCAGATCATCTGCCCGCTCCACGGTCCTGTCCTTACCGAGAATCTGGGCTATTACCTCGACACCTATAACACCTGGTCGAGCTATCAGCCCGAGGACGAGGGCATCACGATCGCCTATGCGAGCGTGTATGGCCATCTGAAGGCTGCCGTCGAGGAGCTCGCATCTGCGCTTGAGGCTCGTGGCCAGAAGGTTTCCGTCTTTGACCTGGCTCGCGACGACATGGCCGAGGCCGTTGAGGACGCGTTCCGCTACGACCGTCTGGTGCTCGCCTCCATTACCTATCAGGGCGAGATCTTCCCGTGCATGAGCACCTTTATCCACACGCTCGCCGAGCATGCCTACCAGAACCGCACCGTGGCGCTTGTCGAGTCCGGTTCCTGGGCGCCCGCAGCTGCCAAGGTTATGGCCAAGGAGCTCGAGGGCATGAAGGACATCACCCTGGCGCAGAACAAGGTGACCGTGCTGGGCTCGCTCAACGACGCCTCGCGCGCCCAGATCGAGGCCCTCGCCGACGAGCTCTCCAAGTAGCGACACGTTCACTTTTGACGCTCAACCATCACAACCACCACAAAGGGGACAGTGAACTGCCTCCCATTTCTTGGACATCGGGAAATG
>CANNOC010000029.1 GCA_947507155.1 uncultured Collinsella sp.
TAAATTAAAAATAAAATTAAAAAAAAAGAAGGGGGGGGGAGAGCGAACGGCCAAGGAAACGTTACAGCAAGAATGCTGCTGAAAGAAGAAACGCTTGATGCATGGGTGAAACTCCTCTCGCAAAGAGATAAGAGATATAGAACGAAACGCTAGCAGTTTGAATTGATTTGAGATTGCATCTTTGCATGGTTTTAATTTCTTTTGCAGGGGGGAACGTTTTCGGGTTTTGGTTTTTACGATGCACCTATCCGGGTTCTCGCAATGGATTCCCCTCAACAACGAAAGGACGGACCGCCATGGCCGCTTTACTTCAAGATAAATATGAGGCCCGCAAGGCTGAGGTCAACGAGCGGTTTGAGCAGCTTCGCGCTAACGAGGAAGAGCTCAACCGAATCTTTGCCAAGATCTACAACATGGAGGGTGAGGTACCCATCGAGGTCGAGGATAAGTACGTTTCGGTGGCGCGCATTTTCAATACCGCCGACGAGATTCCCGAGAGCTATAAGGGCAACAAATACGTGCGCACCAAGCGAGACGAGATCACCTCGCTCATAAGCTATGCCGTGGGCTGCATGTTTGGCCGCTATTCGCTGGATGTGGACGGGCTGGTCCTGGCCGACCAGGGTGCCACGGTCGATGACTATCTGGCCAAGATGCCCAACTCTGATCATGTGACCTTTATGCCCGATAGCGATAACGTGCTGCCCATTACCGATGACGAGTACTTTGACGACGACATCGTGCGCTACTTTATCGACTTTGTGCGCACCGTGTATGGCGAGGAGACGCTTGAGCAGAACCTGGCCTTTATTGCCGAGGCACTCGGCGGCAAGGGTACCTCGCGCGAGGTAATCCGCACCTACTTTTTGAAGGACTTCTTTAAGGACCACTGCCAGACCTATAAGAAGCGCCCCATCTACTGGCTGTTCGACAGCGGCAAGAAGAACGGCTTCAAGTGCCTTGTTTACATGCATCGCTACCAGCCTGACCTGTTGGCTCGCATCCGCACCGACTATGTGCATGAGCAGCAGGAGCGCTACCGTGCCCAGATCGGGTATGCCAACGATGCCCTTGTCAGTGCCGAGCGCGGCGAGCGCGTGCGCTTGGATAAGCGCATCAAAAAGCTCAACGACCAGCTCAAAGAGACCATTGCCTACGAGGAGAAACTGCACCACTTGGCAGACCAGATGATTAAGATCGACCTGGATGACGGCGTCAAGGTCAACTACGCCAAGTTTCAGGATGTGCTGGCGAAGATTAAGTAACTGCAGATACGGTAAGGATATTCATGCCCAAGATCGATGTAGAAGAACAGCTCAAGCTGCGATTTTTGCAGCCGTTGTCCTCATGCGCGCCGCGCCGTGTTGTGGTTTGGCACGATGCGGACGGCGAGTTTGCTCCTGAGTTTGAGCGATTGGCTGCCGAGGGTTTCGACGGCGTGGGGGCCGATGCCGGCGTAATGCCTGCTCACGGTGACTTTGAGCGCCCGGTGCGCTTTGTTGAGGCCTGCGAGGGTCGCATGTTTGCCGTCAAGAAGCTCGTCAACCGCGATGACCTTGTGAGCGATATCTTGCTGTATCGCCGTTGCCCGCGCGGCAGGCTTGAGGGTGATTGGCTTGCCGATGTTGAGCTGTATGCCGATCAGTTCCAGGCTGACTATCTTTCGCTTTTGGCCGATCAGCTAGGCATCGAGAATATCGACGCCGTGCGCGAGAGCCTGCGCGAGCACAAGACGTTCTTTGATGCCAAGACCCGCTGCGCTAAGTTTGCCGCGTGTGTTCCACATGCCTCGAGCGCATCCGATATCGAACTCGGCATCCTTACGGTGATTTTTGGCGGTAAAGAGCTTGGTGACGCGCGCCCCGCGTTTGTGCTGCGTGGCTGTATGACCATGCTGCTGCACGAGGGTCCCGAGGCGCTGGCCGAGTTGGTGGACAAGTACTGCGTGCGTGATGTGCTCTCTGCCTTCATCGTGCGTTGCTATGGGTTTGATGGGCCGCTTTACGAGCGTGACTCATTGCTTATGCTTGCATCCCATGTGCTCCTTACGGCGGCATCCACCGCGCTTCCCGAGGGAGCGCTCAAGGGGCTTGAGAGCCATGTGGCTCCCGCCTACGGGCCCTATTGCCTTGAGGCGGTGCGTACGTGGGACCAGACCGCCGATACCCAGGCATCGAGCGAGGACCTATTTGAGATCTGCCGTTTGGTTGAGGACGCCCGCGGACTCTTTGCACGGTTCGAGACCTTGCCGATCGATGTGCTGACCTCGCTTGATGTGTTTCCGTGCGTCAATGAGGCTGTGCTCTCGCAGCTGTTCTGCTCGTTTGCCCAGGGCGCGGACCGTGTTGAGGATGCGCGCGCATTTGCTGCGCGTCGCTGCGACCTAAGCTGGTACCGTCGTGTCGAGAGCTACTTTGACCTGCTTGCCGCTGTGGCCGATATGTGCGCGTTTAGGCAGGCGCATGCGGGCGGCTTCCATCTGGCGCAGCCCCAGCAGGTGTGGGATGCCTACACGTCCGATTGGTATGCCATGGATGCCGCCTATCGTCATATGTGCACCGCGTATCTGCGGGCGCGCTCCGTCGAGTGCGATGTACTCGAGGAACCTGCCCGAGCTGTGGTGGATTGGGCGGAGAATCTCTACAGTAACTGGTTCTTGGTCGACGCCAATACCTGCTGGGCGGCCGCTGCGCAAGGGGAGTGGGCCGATTGCGGCTACATCGATGGCCCTGCGCGGCAGGATAAGTTCTACTGGCATGTGCTGCCCACCTATGTGGGCTCTGCCAAAACGACAGTCGTTATCGTGAGTGACGCGTTGCGCTATGAGGTGGCCCGCGACGTTGCGGCGCTGCTCGAGCGCGAGCGCGGCGGCAACGTCAAGGTTTCTAGTATGCAGGCGGTCTTTCCCTCCATTACCGAGGTAGGTATGCCTGCGCTGCTGCCACACCAAGCGCTTGAACTTGCAGCGGATGGCTCGTTTGTGTTGGCTGACGGCATGCCCACTGCGACGACTCCGCAGCGTGAGGCCGTGCTTGCCCACGTTGAGCCCACGGCCTGCGCTTTACGCTCGAGCGCATACCTCAACATGGCGGGAACCGAGCGTAAGGCGTTGCTCAAGGACTCAAGACTTGTCTACCTCTACCACAACAAGATCGATGCCACGGGCGAGAAGGCCGCTACGCAGGATGACGTCTTCGGTGCCTGTGCGGACACCGTGGAGGAACTTGCTGCGTTGGCGCGTCGCGTGTGCACCGACGCCCCGGGCGCTCGTGTTGTTATAACGGCGGACCACGGCTTTATCTACACGCGCCGGGAGCTCAGCGAGTGCCAGATGCTCGGCAAGCCGGACCTTCCCGTCCTTGACGCTCCCGTCATGTACGGCAAGCGTCATCTGGTGGTGCCCAACGAGGCCGTGGGCGAGCTTTCGGACGAGGTGCGCGAGGTGTTTGTTAATGTTGACATGGGACGTTTGGGCGCCGGTTTTGAGGGGTTTGCCCCGCGCGAGAATGTGCACTTCAAGCGTCCCGGCGGCACTAACAACTACGTCCACGGCGGCATGAGCCTGCAGGAGCTCTGCGTGCCCATTATCGGATTTTGGCGTGCGCGCTCGGGTTCCAAGGAGTTTGTCGACACGCGCGCGGCGACGCTGCGCGTACTAAGTGAGGGACGCCGAGTGACCAACTCGCTCTTCTCGGTCAACTTGATCCAGGAAGAACCTGCCCAAGGTAAGGTCTTGCCGTGCGAGTACGAGCTGGTGTTTACCGATGCAAGTGGCAACGAGGTGAGCGATACGGTCAAGGCGCATGCTAACAAGACTTCTGTTAACTCGCAGGAGCGCGTGGTGCATGCCAAGTTTGCGTTGCATGCAGCGGATGGATTCTCGGCCAAGGGTCCGTACTATCTGGTCTGCCGCGAGCGCGAGACGGGCAAGATCGTTTGGCGCGAGACGTACACCATCGCTGTTTCGTTTGCACCTGTTGCTGACTTTGGTTTTTAGGAGTGTGCCCTATGTTTGATAGTCAAGACGACGATCTGTGGGAAGTCCCCTCGATTAATGTGGATGCGCCTGTGGAGGCTGCGGCGCCTGCGGAGGCGCCGGCTGCTGAGGTTGTTGCGCCTGCCCCGGAGCCGGTGATTGCTGCCGCGCCCGTGGGGGCTGCGGTGCCCGCCGAGGACGAATCCTCGACCGATGACTATGACCGGGCTGCGGCCGAGGCCCCCGAGGACGACGGCTACGACATGGATGGGCTTGACGGCAAGCTGCTCGAGCACTTTGCTGGCAAGATCGTGCGCAAGGACCTGACGGCCCTTATGAAGCGCGGCGCCAACGTGCCCACCTTTGTGCTGGAGTACCTGCTGGGCATGTACTGCTCGACTGATGACGAGGATGCCGTGGCAGAGGGCCTGGACCGCATTCGCAGGATCCTCACCGATAACTACGTGCGTCCCGACGAGTCCGAGCGCATTAAGTCCAAGATTCGCGAGCTGGGTCGTTTTACCATCATCGACAAGGTGACGGCCAAGCTCGACGAGTACAAAGACATCTATGTGGCATCGTTTGCCAACCTGACCATAGAACCGTTTGTGATGCCGGCCGAGTACGTGCGCGACTATTCCAAGATTCTGCAGGGCGGCATTTGGTGCATTATGAGCATCGAGTATCGTCACCCCTTGGATGAGGAAGACGAGTTTGGCATGGAGGTCTTTGGCGACGATGCGCCGCGCCGCTCCAAGGCCAAGCGCAAAAAGCGCGGACCCGAGGACTCTCCGTTTAGCGTGGCGTCGCTCACGCCCATCCAGATGCCCAACCTGGACCTGGATGCTATGGTCGAAGAGCGCCAGTATTTCTCGCGCGACGAGTGGCTCAACATGCTGCTGCGCTCCGCTGGCTATGAGCCCAGCGAGCTTTCGGAGAAAGAGCGTCTGCACTTTATCGAGCGTATGGTGCCGCTCATCGAGCGCAACTACAACCTGTGCGAGCTGGGTCCCCGCGGTACCGGCAAGAGCCATATCTACAAAGAGGTTTCGCCCTACGCCATTTTGCTTTCGGGTGGCCAGACCACCACGGCCAACCTGTTCGGCCGTATGAACTCTATGCGCGCCGACCGCGTGGGACTGGTGGGACACTGGGACTGTGTGACGTTTGACGAGGTCGCCGGCATGCGGTTTAAGGACACCAACGCCGTGCAGATTATGAAGGACTACATGGCGAGCGGCAGCTACGCGCGCGGCCGCGACCAGATCAACGCCGACGCCTCCATGGTCTTTGAGGGCAACATCAACGACACCGTGCAAAATGTCCTTAAGACCACGCACCTGTTTGATCCGTTCCCGCCGGAGTTTAACAATGATTCGGCCTTCTTTGACCGTATCCATTACTATCTGCCGGGCTGGGAGATTCCCAAGATGCGCTCGAGCCTGCTGACCGGGCATTACGGCCTGATCACCGACTGCCTGTCGGAGTTTTGCAAGGAGATGCGCCGCAAGGACTTTACGCACCATATCGACCGGTATTTCCGCTTTAACAGCGACTTTAACAAGCGCGACGAGATCGCCGTGCGCAAGACCTTTAGCGGCCTTGCCAAGCTGCTATTCCCCGACGAGGCCATGGACAAGGACGACGTGCGCTGGCTGTTGGACTACGCCATCGAGGGTCGTCGCCGCGTAAAGGAGCAGCTCAAGATTATGGCGGGCGTCGAGTTTATCGACGTTAACCTGGGCTATATGGATGCCGACAACCCGCAGGACGTTCACGTGGTGCGCGTGCCCGAGCAGTCCGAGGACACGCTGATTCCCGATGGGCCGCTGCTGTCCGGCCACGTGTTTGGCGTGGGCAGATCACAGGGCGGCGAGGTTGCCGTGTACAAGTTGGAGAACAAGGCCGTTGCCGGCGAGTGCAAGTTTAAGCACGAGGGCGTGGCCTTTAACAAGCCGGTGCGCGATACCCTGGAGGCCGCGTTCGACAACTTTGTGAACCTGGCGAACCGCGTGGCGCCGGGCATGCACATTGGCTCCAAGGATTACCTGCTGTTCTACAACGACCTGCAGAGCAAGGGCCTGTCCGAGGAAGTTTCGCTTGCCGAGTTTGTGGGCCTGTGCTCCGCGGCGTGCAACCGCCCGGTGATGCCCGCGCTGGCGATTCCGGGCATCTTGCGCATGTCGGGCTCCATGGATGAAATCCGCGGGCTCGAGGACATTATGCGTGTGGCCAAAAACGCCGGTGCCAAGCGCGTGATTTTGCCGCTGAGCGCTATCGCGGGCCTGCAGAGTGTTTCTTCCGAGATTATTTCGGGGTTGAGCCCGGTGTTCTACATGGATGGCGATCCCGTCGACGCCGCGAAGAAGGCACTGGACCTGTAGAAGTGCGGGCGAGCGGGTTTGCGTACGCGTGGGCCCGCGAGCGTATTGGCGTGTTCGGGTAAGGAGGCCTTGCCATGGCGGGCGAGCGTTCTGTTGGTGAGCTGCTCGACGAGCTGTTTGGCTTTGAATCGGTGGCCAAACGCCAGGCTGCGTTTGAGCAGTATGATCGCGGGGAGTTGGCGCGCAAGGCGCGCTCCCGCGAGCTGCTGGGCGTGCTTAGGGGTGTCGAGGCTGCCGAGCACGCTGCGCGCGAGTCTGCCGTGCGGGCTGTTGACGGGTATGTTCGCCGTGTTGAGGGCGCCGCGCTTGCACGCGCTCGCAAGCAGGTGGGCATTGTTGGACCGCTGCAGATGGAGCGCCGCTATGCTGCCTTTTTGCGCATGGAGGACAAGGCCGAGTTGCTGGCCCGTTTGGAACAGACACTTGCGTTTATCGAGGTAAAGCTGCGTGCGAATACGGCGGACAAGGTGCGCGCGGCGTACGATGCTGCAGGGGCTATGGTGCTGCATAACGTGGCGCGCCTGAGTGACGTGCGCGTTGCCGAGGCCGTGCCTCTGGATGCTGATCTGCTGTGTACGCAGCTGGAGCAGATGCGCTGTGCCGCCGACGCGACGGACCTTGCGGGTATGATCACAGCGACGTTTGAGTCCGAGCTGAGTGCGACGGGGTCGCAGGGCGCCGACGGGTTTACGGGCGATTTGGCTGGCGATGTTGCTGGTGACGTGGCGTTGGAGCGTGAACTTACCAACGTGCGCGGCGCTGCGCAGCGAGCGCGCTTGGCGGCGCAGGCGTATCGGGCCGAGCGCGCCGCCCGCGTTGCGGGGAGCACGGTTGATCCGGTATCGTTGCCCGAGTCTGCGCGCGTTGCGTGCGAGACGGCGTGTGATGCCGGGGAGCTTTCCGAGTTGCTCACTCAGGTTAAGAAGTCGTTTGAGACCTACCGTCGCGTTGTTGCCGACGGCGGGTTGTTCTGTGCGTTTGGCACGGGCTCCCCGCACGGCATTTGTTGTGGCACGAGCTATTTGGACTACGATTCTCGGCTTGATGAGGACGTGCTGGTGGGCGAGTACGATGGCGCTACCAGGCATGATGTTCGCCGTGAGGTTCCGATTCCCGAGCTTGTGGATGAGGCTTCGGCCGAGGACGGCGACTCGCTCGAGGTTGCCGTGGCGCGCATGCAGGAGTTTAACGGACGCCGTTACGATGGCGTGCTGGATGAGGATCCTACGCGCCATGTAAATGCGTTTTGGTATGGACTCAAAAAGCTCAGCCAGTATTGCGAGGCCGCTGTGCGTGTGGACGAGCGTGCTTGGGATTGCTTTATCGATAAGGTGCAGTTCGCCTACGATGAGCCCGTGGGGCGCCTGGCCACTCAGATGGACGAAAAGCAAGCGGCGGCTTTTGTTGCTGCCGTGGATGAGCTCGGCACTGACGAGTAAGGGCCTGGTTTGGCGGGAGGTTTCACCATGAAAATTGACGTTGATGTAGACCGGTTGCGCGAGAGCCTGCTCGACCGCGAGGGGAGTGCGGCAGGCGTGGGCTTTCCGGCCGCTATGCTCGACGTAGTGGATATCGAGGATGAGTCGCCCCAGGAGCTCCTATCCCGAGCCGAACGCGAAGGCCTCGACCTCCACGACTTTGCCGTCGAAGACGACTACGGAGCGTCTGATGACTGGTGACCCGGGGTCAGTTCATTCTTTTGTTCCGGAGATATGAGAGAAATCCCTTTTTGAACGTCCTTCGGGTTCCAAAAAATAGCCGATCCGTCTTGGTTTCTTCCTTACTGTCAAACTTGATGGCCGTTAGCTCGATCGTGCAGATGTAATCAGCAACTTGGAATAGCCGGTAGGCTCGCGGTGTGGCTTCTCGGTATACGATGACGTCCCTTGCTAGAACGTACTCGAGCGCAGAATGGATGACCTCTGTTACGATCGGTTGACCGTTGTCGTAGTAAATCTTAACGGTGTCGTATCGTTGGAAGAATTCCAGATGGTCGAAAAGCTCAACCGTGAGGTCCCGCCTCGTTCTTTCCGCAAGACCGTTTTGATTGTCGGTGAATTCGCTCATTCGGTATTGCAGACAGAGATAGCGTATGGGGAGATGCTGAATGAACGCGCGAAATGCGCTCAACATGTGCCTTCGCGATCGCGTCGGAAATGTTGGTGTAAGCGCGCCGACGGCTGACCGCTAAACGCAAGCGGCCCCTGTCCTAGAATCTGGAATTGCTACATAACACAGGTTCTGGGAAAGGACAGGGACCGCTATGGAGATATTAGCAGACGCGATGCCGGATAGGGCTGCCATCCCGAGGTCGACCGACGGGATGGTCGACATCCAGTCGCTGCTCAGGCTGCTCGCCGAGCAGGTGGTCAACGCCATCATGGACGAGGAGGCCGACCAGCTCTGCGGCGATGGGGCCAACAGCAGGAACGGCTACCGCAACCGCACGCTCGAGACGTGCGTGGGCACGCTCAACCTGAGAATCCCCAAGCTCAGGACGGGTAGCTTCTTCCCCGAGGACGTCCTCGAGCGCTACCAGCGCGTCGACCGCGCGCTCGTCGCGGCGGTGGCCGAGATGTACGCCACCGGCACCAGCACCAGGAAGGTGCAGAGGATAGCCGAGAAGATGGGCATCGAGAGGCTCGGCAGGGACCGAGTGAGCGCGATCGCCGCGACCCTCGACGCCGAGATAGCCGACCTCGCGGAGGGGCCGCTCGATGCGCGCGCGATACCCTACATCTGGCTCGACGCGACCTACGTCAAGTGCCGCCGCGGGGGCCGCGTGGCTTCGACCGCGGTGGTCACGGCGATAGGCTGCGACGAGTCCGGCTGGAGGCGGGTGCTGGGGGTATCCGTGGTGGACACGGAGTCCTACGAATCGTGGCTCGGTTTCCTGCGGAAGCTGCGCGACCGCGGCGCGACCGGCACCGAGCTCGTCGTATCCGATGCCCACGGGGGCCTGGTCAGGGCCATAGGCGAGGTCTTCCAGGGGGCGGCCTGGCAGCGATGCGCCGTGCACCTGATGCGCGACTGCATGCGCGAGGCCGGCTCCTGGCAGCTGAGGCGCCGCGTGGGGCGCATCGTCTCCTCGGTCTTCCGCGCCAGGGACGCCGCCACCGCCGTGGCCATGTACCACGCGGCATGCGAGATGCTGGAGGGGTGCTGCCCGAGGGCGGCAAGGGTGCTCGAGGAGGCGGAGCCCGACGCGCTCGCGTACCTGGACTTCCCGCCGTCGCACTGGAAGCGCCTGCGCACCAACAACGTGCAGGAGCGCGCCAACAGGGAAATCAAGCGCCGCTCGCGCGTGGTGCAGGTCTTCCCGTCTGAGAGTTCGCTGCTCAGGCTCGTGGGCGCCGTCATGTGCGACCAGGCCGAGACATGGTCCGGCTCGCGCTACTTCTCGGAGAGGAAGATGGCCGAGATGCATGACGCCGCGTTCAGAATGGGTGCCACGGGCGAGCACGACTGGGCGGAGCTGGAGAAGGCGGCCAGGAAGATGATCGAGTCCAGCCTGGAACTTGCCGACAGCGTGGAGGCGGCCTAGGATATCAACTGATTCCGGATATCGGACACAGGGGCCGCAAGGGCCCTTACACCAACTTTCTCGACACTACCGCCTTCGCTGCTCCTTGGGAAGATCTTTGTAGTCGCCGTTTCCATTCAATAGGGGTCCTGCATGAAAAGGCGTATTGGGAAGCGAGGACTGCGACAGGGCGCGCTCGTAGCGGTCAATGCGTTCAACGATTGCATCGTTTTGATCGTGAAAAACGAGGGTGACGAGGTAGTAGTTGGAGACGCCTCCGAGGTCGCCAGATTCGTCAACAAAGACGGAGAGTTCGCTCATGGTGGGCCTCCATTTTTTCAAAAAAAATGCCGGGGGTAAGACCCCGGCTCTTGGAGGCCCCTCTTTTGGAGGGAACCATATTCTTTATACCATGAGATAAGGGGTGCTTTCAAGTATAATTATAATAAGCAAACATATGTTCGTCAAACTACCTGCGAAAAGTCCTTAGCCGCCGAGAGGTTGGGTAGAGCGGCTCGTAAATTGCTGACGCAAGGGCGCCGGTGGTTTCTAGAGAACTGTTTAGTCTTGACTCGCATAAAAAATGCCGGGGGACATCCCCCGGCTCTTGGAGGCCCCTCTATTCGAGGGTACCGACTTCTTTATAGCATGAGAGTAGACGGCTTTCAAATGGTGCCATGTGGATGGGATGGCGCGCCTGATAAAGCCCTCAATGAATGGCATCTAACTAGCGTTCGTGATATAAAGAAGTCAGTCATCTCAAAAGAGAAGGCTTCCAAGTGCCGGGGACGTTTTCCCCGGCTTTTTTCATTTCGGTGTCAATTCAAATGTTTTTCAACCCATCCCCGCAATAACTTGCGGTGAAATAGGGACTGTTTAGGCTGTTAGAAGGCCTATTCAGTCCCTATTTCACCGCAACTTATGGGTGGGGATGGCTACGATGTCAGTGTGGCGATGACGGCTTCGTCGCCGGCGTATATGAGGGTGTTGCCGTCGGGGATGATCGTTTGGCCGTCGCGTTTGAGCATCACCACGATAAAGGGGTGCTTGCCTTGCGGCACATCGCGAAGACGCTGGCCGGCCAGACGTCCGTGGGGCGTCACGGTGACCTCGCGCAGCGTAACCTCGGCACGTTCTTCAAACGTTGGAGCGGCCATCACCAACAGGTCGCCTTCCTCGATGACGGTATCCCCGTTGGGCAGCACGGGGTGTGCGCCGTCACGCAGCACCAGGACCACGAGCATGTCGGTGACGCTGCCGATGTCCGCGAGCGAGCGACCGGCAAACGGATGCCCTGCGTCCACCTTGAGCTTAACGAACGACATGCCGTCCTCGTCGCGGTAATCGTTAAACGTACGGCGCACGTCACCGGTCGCATCGATCATGTCGAGCTTCTTCGCCACCGCCGGCAGCAGCGAGCCCTGCACCACAATGCTCGACACGGCAATCACAAAGACTAGGTCAAACAGGTCATGTCCGCCAGGAACGCCGGCCACCACGGCAAAGAGGCTAAACACGACCGAAGCCGCGCCGCGCAGGCCCGCCCAGCTTACGAGCGCAACCTGGCGAGGGTTGGTCCTAAACGGCGCCAACAGCAGGCCGACGGCTATGGGGCGGCTCACAAAGAGCATAAACGCCATGAGTGCCAGGCCCGGTAGCAGCATTTGCGGCAGGCGTGCGGGCGTCACGAGCAGGCCGAGCAAAAAGAAGATGGTCATCTCGGCCATTTCGGTGAGGGTATCAAAGAAGTGCGCCATCTCGACCTTGCCGGTGATGTCGCTCGCGCCCAGCACAATGCCTGCCAGGTATACGGACAAAAAGCCGTTGCCGCCCAGATAGCTTGGCAGCGCGTAGGCAACGATCGCCACGGCGAACAAGAAGATAGTCTGCGCGCCCTCGGCCGTTGCGTGTGCGCGTTCAATCAGGCGGCTGGATATCCAGCCGATGGCAAGGCCCAGCCCCACACCCAGGATGATCTGCTTGGCCAGTAGCGCGGGAATGTCGATGCTGCCGCCCGCCGCGAGGGTCGCGAGCACCGCGGTGAGCATGTAGGCGACGGGGTCGTTGGAGCCCGATTCGACCTCGAGCAGCGAGTCGGTGCCGCCCTTTAGCGAAAGGTTGTGTTCGCGCAGCACGCTAAAGACGCTCGCCGCATCGGTCGACGCCACGACCGAGCCCAGCAGCAGGCCGCCGATCCAGTCGAAGCCTAGTGCAAAATGCGCAAAGACGCCCGTGATGCCGGCGGTGGCGATAACGCCGAGCGTGCTCAGCAGTACCGCGGGCGCGGCGACGGGCTTGGCGCGGTCGATGTTGGTGTTAAAGCCGCCGTAGAACATGATGAACAGCAGCGCCGTGCTGCAGACGGTTTCGGTAAGCGCGTAGTCGCTAAAGTCGATGTGCGCCGGGCCGTTAACGCCCAGCAGCATGCCGAGCGCGATAAAGATGAGCAGGGTGGGGAAGGGGAGCTTTTTGCCGACGGGTTTGATGGTCAGGCACAAAATGATGACGAGGCCGATAAAGAGAAGTATCTGGTCCATGGGTAGTGTCCGCTCCTGGGTGGTTGGCGTGGCACGGTCAGTTGTCTGCGGTTATTTGTACCCAAAGATGGTGGGTTTATGGGGCCGAGCCGCGGGCGTTCGCATTATCGACACGAGGCGGGGGCGCGGGCGGTGCTGGTTGGGGCGTTGGTGCTGGTGGCGCGGTGTTTTCGGGGCGTGCGGGCGGCCGCTTGTGACCGTTGGCAGCGGTGGCACTTTCCAGCTTTATTGCAACGGAGTACAATGGGTAACGTTTAAGTTCAACTTGAAGTTTTAGTCGCGGCATCGGGCTTCGGCCGTAATGCAGGGAAAGGCGTTTCATGGCGATCTATGTGACATCTGATGCTCACGGGCACGTGCGCGCGCTGGACGAGGCCCTTTCCAAGATCTCGCTGACGTCCGACGACACGCTGTATGTGCTGGGCGACATGATCGACCGCGGTCCCGATCCGGTCGGTGTCATCAACTTGGTGCGGTCGCTGCCCAACGCTCGCGTGCTTAAGGGCAACCACGAGCAGATTATGCTCGACGCGATCATTGGCCAGGACCCGCTCGATGCCGAGACCTGGGATATCAATGGCGGTTGGACCACGCGTCAGCAGCTCAACGAAATGGAATTTGAGGCATACGAGGAGCTGGTGCGCTGGGCTGCCGCCCTGCCGCTCTATGCGGTGGTCGAGACTGCCGAGCGACCGTATCTGCTGGTGCACGCCGGCATTCAGACCGAAGCGGCGCGTGCGTTTTTGCTTGAGCATGGTGTCGATTGCGGCGACGGCAGGGGAGCGGTCGATGCCGATAGCGAGCTGCTGCAGCAAATGCTCGCCGTGCAGTCGTCCGATGACTTGCTCTGGATTCGCCATGGCTATTGGGATGCCCCGACGGGACTGCTTTCTGCCGAGGGCAAGGGCCCGGTCGTGGTGAGCGGCCACACGCCCACGGTGTCGCTGGGGCGTTATTGCGAGGTTGGCGGCCTGGCAGGGCTCGATGAGGAGTCGGGCCGCGGGCGGATGGTGCGCTTGGGTGGCGAGGATACCGCCGGCGTGCCCGATCGCATCGATATCGACTGCGCGGCGGCCACCGGTTCCGAGTTCGGCCGCGTGGGCATCCTGCGCCTGGACGACGGGGCGGAGTTCTACGCGAACATTCTTCCTGGCGAGTAATCGGTGCAAAGGGTAGCTAATTTGGGACGGGCTTTTTGACTACTTTTGCCCTTCTGCCCGCTAATTGATTTTTCTGGGACGGGGATTAAATAATCATTTGGCCGCCCGCTGGCTAAGTGAGTAGACTTTTTTGGAAATGCCGAGCACTCAACATGTTCGCCTCAATAAAACCGCAGGTCACAGACTTGTGCTTTGTCGGTGTGGTCGGGGATTCGGTAAAAGTCTACTCACTTAGTTTTGCGTGATGCATATTGTCCGCAACGAGACCCCAGCCGGGGTGATTCCATCGCAAATTCCGGTGACCGGGGGCAGCTAATTAGGCGCCGTATGGGTTGCGGTCGCGTTCGATGCGTTGGCGGATGTGGGCGTACTCGACAATCAGCAGCACCAGCAGCAGGGCCATGATAGCCAGGTAACTCACGACGGCGCCCATCAGGCCCAGCAGGTTGATCAGGATCACCGGGAGCACCACGCTCACGGCAAAGCAGATGAGGTAAATCTTGGTGACGTCGCCGGCGTGGCGCAGCACCGTGATAATGGCGTAGATAAAATCGATGGCCGCGGTTACGCCGCCGGCGACGACCATCAGCAGCGCCAATGTGCGGTAGCGCTCAAAGCTGAGGCCGTACATAAAGCTCATGATGGGGATGCCAGGGCCTTCCATAAACGCGGCGCATGCGCCGGTGATGACCACGATCAGCGCCATGACGGCGACAATAATTAAGTCAAAACGGCGGCGTTTGCGCGGGTTCGCCCAAATGCTCGACAGGCGCAAGAGCTGCGGTTTATAGATAAAGCCAATGCTCAGCAAAATGGCCTGCGCCGGAAAGAACAGGGCATTAAAGTACAGCTGGTATTTGTAGGCCAGCGTGCCTTCCATCACAAACTTGGGCATGCTCTCGATAAGGTTGAACAAAAAGAGCGCGCCGAAGAGCGGGGCGCATTGCGCAAAGAGGCGGCCGACTTCGCGTAGGCTCACGCGACGCGATTTTTCCGTTTCGAGCAGAGCGAGCGGGGCAGTGACCAGCACAAGCGAGGCAATCGCGGTGACACCCATGGCCATGGCCGCGATGGGCATGCTGCGCGTAAGGAACAGCGCCACGCTAAAGACCGCGATGACGCCGACGGAGCGCAGCGTTTGGCTCATGCCGGCCAGGTAGAGTTTATCGGCCTGCTGCAGGCGGCCCTCGTACACGTCCGCCACGCCGTCGATCACCTTATAGAGGTAGACGCCCAGGCCGATCGTCGCCATGTGCGCGTCGTAGCCGCGGGCGCTGCTGTATGCAAGGCCGCAGGCCAGCGCAAGCGCTCCGCAAAGCCAGCGATTGAGCTGGTAAGAGGCAAAGGACGTCTTCTCGTCGATATCCGAGACCTGGAAATTGCGCACGCCGTAGTTGCACGCGATCATGATGAGCGTGCCAGTGACAAAGGCGATGGAGAACTTACCGGCTTCCTCGGCGCCCACAAGCTGCGTGGACACGATGGTGAGCAGCGGAAACGCGAAGCCCCACACGGCGGTGCCCAGGGTATTCCAGAGATAGTCGCGTCGGGTGGCGTGTTCCTCGTATTCGGCTTCCTGCGTGGAGAAGCCGCCGCCGTAGACAGCGCCGAGCAGGCGGTTCCACCAGGCGTTCACCATGCGGCGGACGGGGCCGGGCTCGCGATCGCACTCGCGCCGGCGACGTGTGGCTTGGCCGCTATTGGGCCCGCCGGCGTTGCGCTGGCTCAGCTCCTGGATGCGTGCGAGCTCCTCGGCCGTGTGGGAGGCAGGGAAGAGGCCGTTCTCGATGCGTCCGCCTTGGGCCTTTGCAGCGTCGCTGCTCGCTACGGCGGGGTCGGCGACGCCATTGCGGCGGGCGATGGCGCGGCGAATACTATCGAGAGGCGAGATGCTCAAGGCGGAGTCCTTTCTATTGCTGCGCTCTAGTATAGACACGACGGCGTTTGCTCGTGTTTTTGAACAGGTTGTTCAATATTGTAGGCGGTGCCATTCAGTAGTCGGCACTTCGGGACGTTCCTTATGTGCCGACATCCGGGGACACTCCTTGGTTGTTGCCTGTTCAAGAGCGTCCCCAATGGCTAGGCCGCTTGCCTGTGATTTTTGACCGTTGGGCGGGCGCTTCGCCGTTGCCGCAAAAACGTTTTTGCATATCGGGTACAACGGGCTTTACGTGAGTAAAGTGCGCGCCGCGTCCGCGTGTCGCGTTTTAAAGGAGGCCCCATGCCTGGTGTTACCCCTGCAGAAGTTTTGTCCAACTTTGGCATTACGCTGGTCGAAGATCCCGCCGATAATCAGCCCCGCCTGTTGGTCGATCTACCCGCCGCGGAGCTCGTCGAGCACGCCATCCGCCGCGAAGAAGGCCGCATGGCATCCAACGGCGCGCTGGTGATCGAGACGGGGGAGCGCACTGGTCGTTCTCCCAACGATCGCTTTATCGTTGACACCCCCGATGTCCACGATAAGATTGCCTGGGGCGCCGTCAACCGACCGCTTTCGATCGAGAGCTACGAGACCATCAAGGCCGGCTTCGTCGACTACCTCAACGAGCGCGACGTGTTCGTCACGCGCGGCATGGCGGGCGCCGACCGCAACCACACGCGTCGCCTGCTCGTCGCCTGCGAGCGTGCCAGCCAGGCGCTCTTCATTAAGCAGATGCTCGCCCGTCCGCTCGCTCGTGAAATTGCGCGCATCGGTGAGCCGGACTTTTGCGTGCTCGCCGCTCCCGGCTACCAGTGCGACCCCGCCATCAAGGGCCTCAACTCCAGCGCCGCCGTGGTCATCAACTTCCAGGAGCGCGTGATTCTGGTTGCCGGTACCGGTTACTCCGGCGAGATCAAAAAGTCCATCTTCAGCGTTATGAACTACCTGCTGCCTGTCGAGGACGATGTGCTGCCCATGCACTGTTCGGCCAGCATGGATCCCGTCACGCACGAGACCGCTGTGTTCTTTGGCCTGTCCGGCACCGGCAAGACCACGCTTTCGGCCAATCCCACACGCCTGCTGATCGGCGATGACGAGCACGGCTGGTCCGATATGGGCATCTTTAACGTCGAGGGCGGCTGCTACGCCAAGTGCGAGGGCCTGGACGCGTTCCACGAGCCCGAGATCTTCAATGCCGTCCGCTTTGGCGCCATCTGTGAAAACGTGGTACTCGATGAGAACCGCAAGCCCAACTATGATGACATCTCGATTACGCACAATACGCGCGTGGCCTATCCCGTCGAGCATATCCCCAACGCGTGGACCAAGGGCATGGGTACCACCCCGAGCGTCGTGTTGTTTTTGACCTGTGATGCCTTTGGCGTGCTGCCGCCCATCTCACGCCTGACGGCCGACGCCGCCATGTATCACTTTGTGACGGGTTTCACCGCCAAGATCCCCGGCACTGAGGTCGGCGTCACCGAGCCCACGCCCACGTTCTCCTCGCTGTTTGGCGAGCCGTTTATGCCGCTCGATCCCATGGTCTATGCCAAGATGCTCGGCGAACGTATCGCCGACGGTCGCACCCGCGTCTATCTGGTCAACACCGGCTGGATCGGTGGCGGTTATGGCGTGGGGCATCGCATCGAGCTTGCCTACACGCGCGCCCTGGTGGCCCGCGCCCTCGACGGTACCATCGAGGACAGCGAGTTCGTGCACGACGATATTTTTAACGTCGACATTCCCACCACGTGCCACGGTGTGCCCGACGGCATTTTGGTGCCGCGCCAGTACTGGCAGAGTACCGCTCGCTACGACGAGGCCGCGCACAACCTGGCGGTGATGTTCGAGGAGAACTTCGAGAAGAAGTACTCGCACCTGCCCGAGTCCGTCAAGGCCGCCGGCCCGCACGCTCAGGTGCACGCCGGCACTCGTCATCGCGGACGCGGCCTGCTGGGGCTCCGCCACTAGCGTCGCCTCAGACCCAAAACCACCATAAAGGGGACAGGCACCTTTGTGGTGGTTTTGCTCGCGCGGATGACTCGGGTTACAATACGCCTGACATATCGTCCCCTTCTCCGGATGGGGACAGCGCAAGCGCTCTTGTGACGGCACCGTAGGACTTTGAAGGTGGCCGTTGTAAGGGCGCTTTTTGTTTAGGCGTTCGCGTAGGGCGAATCGTGAAGGGAGCACGTATGAAGAGCTTTATTGCCGAGGCTTCATTCTGGGAGCTGTTTCCGCAGGCAGCGGTCGGTGTAGTGGTCGTGGAGGGTATGAAGCCCGCGTCTCAGATTCCTCAAGAGGACGTGGACACGATTGCGGCGCTGCTCGACCGTGCCAATATCGATGCGGAACGTCACCTGACCAGCGATACTATCAGCGAGAACGCACCGGTCAAGGCATGGCGCGAGGCCTATCGTCTGTTCAAGACCAAAAAGGGCGCGCGCTGTTCAATCGAGAACCTGCTCAAGCGCGTGCTCAAGGGCAAGCCGGTGGGCCACATTACGCCTGCGGTGGATATCTATAACACGGTGTCGCTGTCCTACGCGCTGCCCGTTGGCGGCGAGGACCTACATGCTATCGAGGGCGATCTGCGCCTGGCGGTCACTGATGGTGGGGATGCGTTCCTGCCGCTTGGCGAGGAAGCGGATGACCCGACGCTGCCCGGCGAGCTGGCCTATATCGATGATGCAGGTGCCGTGTGCCGCTGCTGGAACTGGCGCGACGGCGTTCGAACGGCTCTGTCCGACGATTCGGCCGACGCGTTTTTGGCGATTGAATGTGTTGAGCCCGAGCGCATGGGGGATTGCCAGGCCGCAATCGATCGCTTAGCCGAGCTGCTCGAGCGCTATCTGGGAGCGACGGTTGTCGTTAAGACGCTTGTGACCCATGACAATCCCTGCGTGGAGCTGTAGCGGCGCCTAGAACCTATTGATGCCCCAAACCACCACAAAGGTGCCTGTCCCCTTTGTGGTGGTTTTTATGTTGATGAGTTAACAAATATGGCGTGCGGGGCTTGCGGTCGCTGGGTACGGTTAAGATGTTTACCCGTTAGCATTATGCAAGCGAAAGGCGGTCGTCTCCCATGCAACAGAACGACGAGACACGTTTCGAGGACTTTGTCGGACTGATCAGCGGACTCTACAAGGAGATCCAGCGCATTAAGACATCTGAGGGCGCAAGGCTGGGCCTTAAGGGCTCCGACATCATGTGCCTGTACTATCTTGAGCGCAGCAAGGACGGCCTGACTGGTGCCGACCTCGCCCGCATGGCTGGCGTGACCCGCGCTGCCGTCTCGCGCACGCTGGCGCATCTGGAGGAGGGCGGCTACGTCGAAGTCGACGATTCGGGCGATGCCGCCGTTAAGTATCGCGCCCCGGTTCGCCTGACCACGTTGGGCGGCGAGAGCATGAACGAGGCCGATTGCATTATTCGTGAAGTGCTCGACACCACCGGCAAGGCCATGGGCGTGGAGCAGCGTGAGCAGATGTATGCGTCGCTGCGTACGATTCTCAACACCTTGCGCGAGCTGTAGGGCCGCCTGGGCATTTGCTTCCCATTAACAACTGCATCGTCCCGTTTAAGCGCGTATACCGTGCCGGGGCATTGCTGTCAAAATTCCCTGCGCGAGGTCCGCGCAAGAAAGGATTCGCTATGTCCGTCCGCATTATTACCGATTCCGCAAGCGATATGTCGCCGGCCGAGCATCCGGCACTGGCCGTTTTGCCGCTGTCCGTCACCTTTGGAACCGATGTGTTCATGGATGGCATCGACATCGATCACCAGCGCTTTTACGAGATGCTCGTGGAGCGCGATGAGCTGCCCAAGACCGGTCAGGTCAACCCGTACGCGTTTTCGCAGGCTATCGCCGAGGTTCGCGAAGCCGGCGATGAGGCTGTGATTATTACCGTGGGCGCTAAGCTCTCGGGCACCAATCAGAGCGCCCGTACCGCACTAGCCGAGGCGCCGGGCGGCGATGTGTACGTGGTTGATAGCAACAACGTCACCCTGGGCGAACGCATCCTGGTTGAGTATGCGCTGCGCTTGGTGGACGAGGGCCGTAGCGCGGCCCAGATCGCGGCGGCGGTCGAGGCCGTGCGCGACCGCGTGGTGGTTATTGGCCTGCTCGAGACGCTGGAGTACCTGGTGCGCGGCGGTCGCCTGTCTGCTGCCGCCGGCGCCGTGGGTACGCTGCTCAACGTAAAGCCTGTGGTAGCTGTCGAGGACGGTTTAATCGTGCAGCTGGGCAAGGCACGCGGTTCCAAGAACGGCCGCAACCTGCTGAACCAAAAGGTCGAAAAGGCGGGCGGCATCGACTTTTCCATGCCGCTGGCGCTCGGCTATACGGGCCTTTCGGATGCGGTGCTCAAGAAGTATATCGAGGACAGCGCGGCACTGTGGGCTGGCCACACCGAGGGCGAGCTGCCCGTCCACACCATCGGCGCCACCATCGGCACTCACGTAGGTCCCGGTGCCGTAGCCGTAGCCTTCTTCCAGCCCGCCAACTAACCAACCTGCCATAAACCACCACAAAGGGGACAGGCACCTTTGTGGTGGTTTATGCTTTTCCGGGTGGAAGGGAGCGAGCGATGGCGTCTGAGGGCTTTTTTGAGCAGGTGTACGAGGTGGTCGAGCAGATCCCCGAGGGGATGGTCGCCACGTATGGTCAGGTGGCGCTGCTCGCCGGTCGCCCGCGAAGTGCGCGCTATGTGGGGTATGCCCTGCATAGCAACCCACGCCCTGGTCAAATTCCCTGTCATCGCGTGGTGTTTGCCGACGGCCGTATCTGTGAGGGCTTTGCCTTTGGCGGTCCCGATGCTCAGCGCGAGCTCTTAATGGGGGAGGGCGTGGCGTTTACCGATTCCATGCACGTCGACTTGGCCGCCTGTCGCTGGCCAGCTGGACTCTAACAGTTCTGCCGTGGCCAAAACCACCACGGAGGTGCCTGTCCCCTTTGTGGTGGTTTTCCGTTGTAGGTTTACCGGGGCTAACTTATGGAGAAGGTGTGGCGGCGCATATTGACGCAAGAAAGTAAACCACGGTGAACTATATTGTATTCAGCAACGGAGCAGGCATTAGGCGATGAAAAAGCCTGCCCTGTTGAGTTTGATTCGCATTCCTCCCCTCTGTGCGATTCAACGGTGTACTTCGGGAACGGGCCCGCTGGCAACTGACTGCCGGCGGGCCCGTTCCCGTTTGTCGGGGGAGTGCAATGGGCGGAGCCGAACCGGTCGGGCACCAAAAAGGCGGACGCCGTAGCGCCCGCCCTATAGCAATCGAAAGCTCAAGCCAGCAGATCGGTCTAGTACACCATGCCCATGGCGTCCCGAACCTCGGCCAGGGTCTGCTCGGCGATCTCGTTGGCGCGACGGTTGCCCTCGTGCAGCACGTCCTTCACATAGTCCAGATCGTTCTCGTAACGCTGGCGACGCTCGCGGATCGGCGCGAAGTACTCGTTGACGGCCTCGGTCACGTACTTCTTGAGCTGGCCGGAGCCGCCCATGCCAATCTCCTCGGCAATCTCGACCTCGGAGCGGCCGGTGCAGATGGCAGCCGTCGAAAGCAGGCCGGACACGCCGGGGCGGTTCTCGGGATCAAACGTGATCATGCGCTCGGAGTCGGTCTGGCTCTTCTTGATGCGCTTGGCCGTCTCCTCGGCGGTCATCGAGATGTTGATGGCGTTGCCGTAGCTCTTGCTCATCTTGCGACCGTCCAGGCCGGGCAGCAGCGGGGTCTCGGACAGCAGCGCGTCGACCTCGGGGAACACCTTGCCGTAGCGGTTGTTAAAGCGGCGGGCGATGGTGCGGGTGAGCTCGATATGCGGCAGCTGGTCGCGGCCAACGGGCACCACATTGCCCTTGCAGAACAGGATGTCGCAGGCCTGATGCACCGGATAGGTGAGCAGAAGACCGGTGAGCTCGTGGCCCGAGGCCTCCATCTCGGCCTTGACGGTGGGGTTGCGCGCCAGCTCGGCCTCGGAAACCAGCGACAGGAACGGCAGCATGAGCTGGTTGGCGGCGGGCACGGCGGAGTGCGCGTAAATCATGGTCTTGTCGGGGTCGATGCCGCAGGCAAGGTAGTCCATGACCATGTTGTACACGTTGTCCTGGATGTGCTCGGTGGTGTCGCGGTCGGTGATGACCTGGTAGTCGGCGATGAGCACGTTGGTCTTGGCGCCCATGTTCTGCAGCTCAACGCGGCCCTTGAGGGTGCCAAAGTAGTGGCCCAGGTGCAGACGACCGGTGGGGCGGTCGCCGGTAAGCATGGTGAACTTCTCGGGCGTCTTGGCCAGGCCCTCGCGAATGTCGTTGCTCTTTTGCAGCGCGACTTCGTAGCTGTTCTCGTTTGGCATGATTGCTCCTAACGTATGTTCATGGGTCAAGATGATAACGCGTTTATTGAAGGGGCGGGGCGTAAGTAGGCGAGGGGCGGGGGAGAGGCGGCTTACGCGATGGGTATCGGGCTGCACTTGGCCAACGGTGTCTGGGCACATCCTCGGCAGCTTACCCTAGAGCTTGTGGTGGCGCTCTTCCTTACGTTCCTCGGCTGCCTGCTCCTCCTGCTTAAAGGCGGGGTCGTCGGGGGTTACCAGCTCGTCTTCGTGCGTGCGCTTGTTGTAATGGTGGCGCAGCACGGGCTCAAACAGGTGCAGGTGCTTGGCGAAGGCCGCCGAGCCAATGGCGAGCACGGTAAAGATGAGCACGCGTAAGGGAACCTCGACCTGATTGATGGCGGCGGCGCCGGCCGAAAGCATGATGCACCAGGCGTAGATGAGCAGCACGGCCTGCTTTTGGTTGTAACCCTCTTGGATCAGGCGGTGGTGAATGTGGCCCTTGTCGGCCTGCCCAATGCTAATGTGGGCGCGCTTGCGGCGCACGATGGCGCTAAACGTGTCGATGATGGGCACGCCGGCCACGATGAGCGGGATGATGAGCGATGTGAGCGCGGCGGTGCGGCTCACGTTGAGCAGCGATATGGAGCCGAGCGCAAAGCCCAGCAGCAGCGAACCCGAGTCGCCCAAGAAGATACTCGCGGGGTTGAAGTTGTAGCGCAAAAAGGCCAAGCAGGCGCCAAACAACGCGATGGAGAGCGCGGCGGCATCGATGCGGCCCGAGAGAACGGCCATCGAGAACATCGTGAACGATGCGATGCCACAGATGCCCGTTGCCAGGCCGTCAAGGCCGTCGATGAGGTTGATGATGTTGGTGAACGCCACCAGGTAGACCACGGTGATGGGGTAAGCGAGCCAGCCGAGCATGATCTCGCCGGGGGCAAACGGGTTGACGATGACGCCGATTTTTAGGCCGCCCACGCAGGCGATGAGCGCGGCGAGGACCTGGCCGGCCAGCTTTTGCTTGGGCTTGAGCTGAAAGACGTCGTCGATCGCGCCGATCGCAAAGATAACGGTAAAAGAAAGCGCAAGTATGGGGTAGCTGATGTGCAGACGGGGGTGGGGCACCAAAACGGGCGGCCAGCCCAGGTACCAGGTGCCTAGGATCTGCACGGTGCAGGCGACGACGAGGCCCAAAAAGACCGCCGTGCCACCCATGCGCGGGATGGGTTTAGTGTTGATGCGGCGCTTGGAAGGATAGTCGACGGCGTCGAGCTTGATTGCCAGGCGCTTGACCAGGGGCACCGCAAGGAAGGTCGTGATAAAAGCCGCGACCGCCACGCACAGGTACGGTATGAAGCTCGTGGAGGAAACCATGAATCGATAAACCGCCAAGCGTCGAAGGAAAAGGTCAAAGGATGCCACGCCGCAAAGGGTATAGCTGACCCATGATACTCGACCAAGGAGGGTGTGAGGAATTGCACGGGGCGATAATCACGTGCTTACCAGATATTCGAGTGATGGTGGGGTTCTGCCTGGTGCCTTTTGGGGATCTGGGCGGGATTTGCAATGGCGAGTTTCGGCAAAAGAAAACCACCCCCCACGTTACGAAAATGAACCCACCTAAAACAGGTGGGTGCCCTCATCGACTGTTCCAGCGTCCTTAACAACGAAGGATACCTGTACTAGGTACGACTGTGTGGGCTCCCTAAATAAACGCGACGGTTCACCCAGTTGCTCCGCGGGGGGCGGAATACCTACATCATAAAGCGGCACTTTGTGGATTCCAGTCTTGACATTACAAAAATCGTGTCGGACGATTACGGCGCCTTGGGCTCGAGCCGTCTGTGCGGTTGGTCCTTTTGGGCTTGAGCTGCTGAATCGTTGTTTTTGGAGCATGTCTTTATGCCGACGTCGTTGACCGAACTTTTTTCGCCCGCCTGTCATTTGTGTCCGCGCCGTTGCGGTGCGGCGCGCGGTGAGGGTGCGCGCGGCGTATGCGGTGCTAACGACACGCTCAAGGTGGCCCGCGCGGCGCTTCATATGTGGGAGGAGCCGCCTATCTCGGGCGAGGCCGGCTCGGGCACGATCTTCTTTAGCGGCTGCTCGCTCAAATGCGTCTATTGCCAGAACCACGAGATCTCGACGGGCAATTTTGGGCTTGAGATTTCGCCCGAGCGCCTGGTCGAGATTATGTTGGAGCTGCAGGACCAGGGTGCGAACAACATTAACCTGGTGACGGCGACACACTATGCGCACCTGCTGCCGGCTTCGATTTCCGCGGCACGGGCACGCGGGCTGGTCATTCCAATCGTCTACAACACGAGCGGTTATGAGCGCGCGAGTGCCGTGGCGGCGCTCGGCGATCTGGTCGACGTGTGGCTTACCGACTTTAAATATGCCGATGCAGGGCTTGCACAGTCGCTCTCCCACATTAAGGACTACCCGCGTGTGGCCGTGTCGGGCCTGGCGCAAATGGCGCGCGAGATCGAGCGCCGCGGGGGAGAGCTGGTGGACGAGGACGGGCTCATGAAGCGTGGCATCATCGTGCGCCACTTGGTACTGCCGGGACATGCGGACGATTCGTGTCGCGTGCTGGACCTGGTGTGGCAGACGGTGGGCGATGTGCCGATCTCGGTCATGAACCAGTACACGCCCAATGCGCTCATGCGCGAGCAGGGCGGCGACCTGGCACGAGCCGTGACGCGCGATGAGTACGAGCAGGTGCTCGACCATGCCGACGACCTGGGCTTTACAACGATGTTCTGGCAAGAGGGC
Source organism: uncultured Collinsella sp. (assembly GCA_947507155.1). Classification (GTDB taxonomy): domain Bacteria; phylum Actinomycetota; class Coriobacteriia; order Coriobacteriales; family Coriobacteriaceae; genus Collinsella. Next base: position 24,611 of record CANNOC010000029.1, read on the forward strand.
GGCGCGGTAGACGAGAGCTTCACCCCAGCGTTTGACACCACCGGCGTCCTTACCAGCGCAAAGTAACGCGTTCGCCGATGATTTTTCTGGGACGGTGATTAAAAAATCATCGAGAGGATTGCTTGCTCGAAAAGTAGTCAAAATAGCCCCGTCCCAAAATGAACTGCCTCCCATTTCTTGGACATGAGAAATGGGAGGCTTTTTATGCG
>CANNOC010000030.1 GCA_947507155.1 uncultured Collinsella sp.
AGTCTCGAGCAGATTCCTCATATCACTGAACACACGAGCGGATCGACGGGGTCGAGTCTCATCTTTCCGCAATCGGTCGACAATGTTCGCGATCTTTGGGCGGCTTTTTGGCGCTTCTGGAACCGTATTGGCATTGAATACGGCACGAGATATGCCGACTTCGGCAGCAGGACCATTGTGCCGCCGAACCAGAGAAAGCCGCCTTTTTGGCGGGAGTGTCAGCCGCTTTTCCAGATTAAGTTCTCGGCTTTCCACGGCAACGATGAAAACTACATGGCTTACTTCAAAGCAATTAATGATTACGGACTAACCTGGATCCACGGGTATCCTTCGTGCATCATGCCGTTTGCGTCATTCGTTGCGCAAAACGGTCTGACTTTCGATAAGCCTATCAAGGCCGTGACGGCGAGTGCCGAGAACTTATATGGTTATCAGCGGTCCATCATAGAGAAGGCGTTCGGGGTACAGCCCCATGCTCTGTACGGCCTCACTGAGGCGGTAGCGTGCATTGGAGAGGATGCCGACCATGATTACATTGTTGACGAGGATTACTCCGCCGTTGAGTTCATTGAATGCGGCGATTATTCGCGAATCGTTGGTAGTAACCTTACCAATTTCGCCTTCCCACTCTTGCGTTATGACACCGGTGACCTTGCCATTACCACCGATAGGCTAAAGAACGGCCGAAGGGTAATCGAGCGGATCGATGGGCGGACTGGCGAACTTTTGTCGCTTCCCGACGGAGGCAAGGTCGGCGCGCTCTCTGCTTTGTTTACTGAGTCGGCGACGATCAAGGAAGCTCAGATTCATCAGCTAGAGGACTACTCGGTCGAAATTAGCTTTGTTCCTCTTTCGGATAACTACACTGAGGACATCGCCGAGGCGGAGAAACGCTTCCGCGACAGGACCAAGGGAATGCTCCCCGTATCCTTCAAGCGCGTCGACGGAATCGAACGCACGAAGCGCGGAAAGCTTCGCTACGTTGTGTCGGACATCAAATAACTGGACGGTTGGAGGATGATGAAAATGGCTAGACGAATCGCATTGCTTTGCGGTGGCGCCAGCGGGGAGCGCGAGGTCTCGCTCTTATCGGCCGCAGCCGTGGAAGAGGCTCTGGAAAAGCGTTACGAGGTCATAAAGATAGACACAGGCGTTGAGGGCTGGGCTCATACGCTCCTCGACTCTTCTGTCGAAGGCGTCTTCATTTGCCTTCACGGAGGGGCTGGGGAGAACGGGTCGATCCAGGGGTTCTGTGAAAGCGTTGGCTTGCCCTATACGGGGCCGGGCGTTCTCTCCAGCGCGATTGCAATGGACAAATTTGTGGCAAAACTGTTGGTCGAATCTTTCCGCATCCCAACACCTGGATACATCAGGGTGCTTCGTGGTGAGGAATGCAATATAGAAGACATTAGGACCAAACTGGGAGGCAAGCTTGTCGTAAAGCCTTCAACCGAAGGGTCCGCCCTCGGCGTCTCCATCGTCGACAATGGAGACGATCTCGCTTGTGCGATTGACACTGCGCTGGAGCTTGCTCCCTCGGTTCTGGTTGAGCAGTTTATTTCAGGCAGGGAGCTGACGGTCGCGGTGCTGGGCGGGGAGAAGCCTCGCGTTCTTCCTCCCATTGAAATAATCCCGGCTAATGAATTCTATGATTACGAGGCAAAATACGAGCAGGGCATGGCGCAGCACATTTGTCCGGCAAATCTCACTGAAGAAGAACTTAGGCAGTGCGAGGAGATGGCGTTGGGAGCCCATGACGCCCTCGGCTGCTATGGTGTGTCCAGAACCGATTGTATTCTGGACGAGCGCAACCGCCTCTGGTATCTGGAAACGAACACCATTCCCGGCATGACCGGGACCTCGTTGCTTCCTGATGCAGCAAAGGCTGTTGGCATCACTTTTGATGAGCTCTGTTGGAATATCATGGAAGATGCCTGGAGTAGGTGCTAGCAGTTGAAGGTCTACTATCTGGGACAATTCCCTCCTCCGTACGGCGGAGTGACGGTTAAGAACGCCTTGCTCGCTGAGGCGCTTGCTGATCGCGTCCCCGTCGAGAAGGTCGGCTTCAGGGATGTGGGAACCGTCAAGATCGTTCGGCTTCTGATGACGTCGAAGGACGGCCTTTTCATGCTCGGGTTCGGTAACGCGAGGATACAAAGGGCTCTACTTTGTTTGCTCTCAATCGTTAGACCGAGCGTTCTCTCTCGGTGCTATCTAATGGCAATGGGGGGCCTTCTTCCGAGCCATTTGTCGAGCGATTTAGCATATAGGAAAGCCTGTGCGAAGCTGGGTCGTATTTACGTTGAAACCAAGACCATGTGTAATGCAACAAGGAATCTTGGCTTGGATAATGTGTCGATTTACCCTAACTGCCGTAACAGGCCGACTGCTACGGTCTTGCCGCATAAAACGGGCGGCGTCCTTAAATGTGTCAGCTTCTCGCTAATTGGACCAGCGAAGGGGGCTGACGTCATTCTGGACTGCGCCGAGCGCCTTGCGGGCGTTGAATTCTACTTCTATGGGCGTGTCGAGGAGACATTCAAGGATGCTTTCGAAGCGCGGGTTTCGGCGCTTCCGAACGTTTTCTATCATGGTGTCTTCGACTCAGTGACAAATGATGCGGTTTCCGAGCTCTCTAGGTATGACTTGCATCTTTTTCCCAGTAAATGGGCAGCAGAAGGCGTTCCGGGCGTTTTGGTTGAGACAAAGATGGCAGCGGTGCCGACCGTTGCGAGCAATATTGGCTACAATGCCGAGCTTGTCGCGTCTGGTAAGGACGGCGTCGTTCTTGATGAGTGTACGGCTGAAGCGATGTGCGACGCAATAAAAGCTTTGGACAGGGATCGCGAGCGTCTTGTTTCGATGAAGGAGGCGGCGCTCGCGTCGGCGGAGTATTTTTGTGTAGACCACTACCTCGAGGAGCTGGTCGCGGATTTGGACAATGGGCGGAAGGGGGCCCTTAGATGAGCTCTTTTATGAATGCGGCGAACAAGCAGAGAAGAGCGCATTAGCGGTATTGGCATAAACTCAAGCCTTTCGAGGCTATATGAGACGTAGATTTATCTTTTCGCAATTTGTTAACCTCGCTCAGTGTGAAATTGGCTAGGGTTCAACCTGCGGCTGCAAGGGCGTAGGCGTAGTGGCGCATAAGCGTGCGAAGATTGGCAAGAGTTGCGTGATTGCGCGACGGCGGGCGTAGAGGGCGTTGCGAGGCGTCTGCTGTCGGCGATAATTAGCACATCGGCGCGGGTGTGAAGGTGCTCGGTCCGATTGTGAATGGTGACAATATGATGATTGGGGCGAATGCTGTGATGATCAAGGATGCTCCCTTTGGGTCTGTTCAGGGGGGTGCCTACGAAATGTCTAGATCGGGCACCGAAGGAGGACGTCGACTGAGCGTTCTGTTCACTTCCGCAATTGACTTTAACTCAAACTCATCTCTCGGCATCTCTGCTAAGGTGATGTCTCAGGCGAAGGCTTCCGAGGAGGCTGGACACGACGTCTATATAAGTAAGGACTACGGCTTAGAAACGAGGATAGAGCGACCTAGTAGCGGGGAAGTCGTTGCCAGCCATGTTCGGAAGACCGCGGGAGATCGCAGAAGCAAATATGCTTTTCTGAGCAATTGGTCTCTTGCGAACGGTGTTGAGGCAGTGGTTATTCGTTTTGACCACCTTGATAACGTTTTCTGCTCGTTCTCGAAACAGCTTCGAAGCAATGGGGTTGTCCTTGCGGTGGAGTTTCCCACCTTCCCCTTTGAGATGGAAAGGGATGCGCGCCATAAAAGGCTTCTCGAATCGCGCAAGTATTTGAGCTATGTCGTACATAGGGCATATGCGTGGCTGGAATCCCTTAGGGCGAAACATGCCCCGCGCTACTTCGACTACGCCATCACTTACCTTGATGACGACACTATCTGGGGAGTGCCGAACATCACCTACGACAATGGAATTGACCTTGGAGCTATTCCATTGAGGAAGGCTGGCGCGCCTTGCGAAGCCGTGAGGCTTCTTGCTGTCGCCAAGTTCTCCCCTCATCATGGTGTTGACAGGCTCATTCGCGGGCTTGCTGAGTATAAGGGCGCCCGACCCGTGCTGCTTACGCTCGTTGGTGTGGGTGCAGAGAATCCTTCCTTGGAGAAGCTTGTTTCCGAGCTGAAGCTAGAAGATTTTATTGTATTTGCGGGTGCTGCGACCGGAAGCAAGCTTGACGCTTTCTTTGATGACGCGGATGTTGCTGTCGGTTCTCTTGGATTGCATAGAATCGGGATTTCCCTCGGTTCAACGATGAAATCCAGGGAGTATTGTGCCAGAGGCATACCGTTTATCTATTCGTTCCCCGAGAAAGGTTTTAACGGGGACGAGGAGTTCACTCTCCTGCTTCCCAGCAATGACGACCCGATACCCATTGATAAGGTTGTCGCTTTTGCAAATAGGACGGCTACAGACCCGGAGACTGGCAGCAAGATGCGTGCCTTCGCCGAGAAGCAGTTCGACTGGAAAGTGCAGATGGATAAGGTGCTGAAGGTTCTAGAAGCGGAAGTTACGGATAAGAGAGGCAAGAAAGGCTAACATGGTTCAGCGTATATGCCGGCGTCTTGCCGTTGCGGTCGCCAACAGGACCACGCGTAAGGTTAAGAGGCAGATATATAAGAGTAGTAGCAGCGCCATCCGCCAGAAGGCATCTTGTTTAGGTAACGAGCTTGCCGAGGGTTTTAACGGGCGCATTTTTGTCGATAGTGGCTCTGCTGGATTCAAGTCCTTCGATATCGAGATCCGGAGAGCTGCCGAGAGGATAATCGGTGGCTCCTTCGTGCTTTTCGGGGAATGGTTCGATCTGCCAAGAGATATTACCGTGGAAGACGAATGGCGTACTGATTTCGTTGCTGGATATCGTTTTCCAGATGGGCCTTACGATGCCATTAAACCGGAATCTGGAGTTGCCGACATAAAGGTGCCATGGGAATACGGAAGGATGCAGTACCTTCTCCCCCTTGCGGCGGCATTTCGCCAAACAGGCGATGCAAGGTTCCTTGATTGTTATCGTGCCAAAGTGGGCTCTTTTGCCTCTGTGAACCCTATGGGGAGGGGTGTCCAGTGGACGTGCACTATGGAAGTCGGCATTCGCGTGTTCAACCTACTTTCCTCATACGAGCTGTTGCGGTGCGGGCTTTGCGAGGACGACCCAATGCATACGGTGATTGCGGAGCTTGCTTTCTGCCATGGTGAGCATATTTGGGCAAACCTCGAGACATCAGCTAGATTGCAAGAGAACAACCACTACATCGCCGACCTGCTTGGACTTGCTGCTGTCGTTGCGGCCTACCCCAACCTGCCCAAAGCACGGAAGTGGGGGGAATACACCCACAACGAGCTGATGAGATGCGTGCGGAAACAGGTTCTCGACGACGGTTGTTGCTTCGAGCGCAGCACCCGCTATACACGGCTGATGGGAGAGATGCTCTTCTTCGCGGGCAAGTGCTTTGCTGAAACGCCCTATAAGCTGCCAGCGGAGTATTTTGAGCGTCTTTCGATTCTCGGTCGTTTTCTTGATGCCGTAACAAACAAAGATGGGCGTTCCCTGCAGGTAGGAGATAACGATTCAGGACGCGTAGTGTGTATTTCACCCGAGCGCTATGATGACTTACGCCTCGTGAGTAGGCTGGTTGACAGGGAAATCGGTCCGGATGCTCCTGATGAAGCGTTCTTCGCCGAAGAAGAGCTGTTTTACGGTGCTTCCGGCCGTGTTGCATGTTTTCCCTCATGGCGCGGAGGGGCGAGAACGTTTTATGATGCGGGTATGGCTCTTGCTAGGTATGGAGACTGGTCGTTGGGATTCTTCGCTTCTGATGGCTTTGTCGATGAGTCCGAGCCTGGACATACGCATAACGATAAGCTTTCCTTCACGCTTGGCTTCAAGGGCGTGCCGTTTTTTGTGGACCCCGGTTCTGGTGTTTATACGCGCGATCCCAAGGTGCGCAATATCCTTCGCGGTACCGCACAACACTCGACGTTGCGGTTTGGGAATCTTGAGCAAAATGAATTCCGAGGGTTGTTTGGGTATATGAGGTGCGGCGGCGCGAGCCTTGATGTTGCGGAGGCTGATGGGACGGTTGTTTTCAGGGGCGCGACGGATTGCTGGGCCACGCGTCTTGGCGTGACTCACAAGAGGGTTGTGGAGGTTGGATCGGAGGGGGTTGCGGTCAAGGATGACGTTGAGGGCGCTGCGCCCGCCGTTGCTGCGACGAGATCATTCGTTCTTGCTCCGGAGGTCGATGTTTCCGTTGTGGGACGCAAAGAGGCGGTCCTAACGTGTCGGGGTGTTTCGGTGGTCTTTTGCGCCGAAAGCGATATTAGCGTTCGGGAGGGGCTTTATTCCCCACATTATGGCGCCGTCATAAAGAGCTCGATTCTTGATGTTCCTTTTGAATATGGCAGGACTAATGTGATTACTGTTAGGGAGATCCTTAATGAAGACTAGAACCTCTAGTGTTTCTTACGTGCCGAATGCGGATCTAACAGGGCTTGTCTTCTGCTTCTCTCTGATAATACTTCTCTTCTCTAGTATTTCGCTGCCGGCAGGTTCTCCTATTGGCTCTGTGGTTGGAGAGGTTCTAGGGTCGCTTCCTGGCGTTGCTGTGGTGGTGAATGTCGACTCGTTTTCCCTTACGCAGGTTCGTTATTCTGACCTGAACGTTGCGATACCGGTGGCTTTTCTTCTCATGGTGGTTGTTCTCGTTCGTAATGGCAAACGAACTCTGAGTCTGAGGATGAATATTGCCTACGCTTTCCTCCTAGTTTTCGCGTTGATTGCTGGGACTTCCGCACTTTTCTATAAGGAGTACGTGGAAGCCCTGAAGCTTGCGGTTTATGTGGTAGGCATCGCTTGCTTCTTCTCGTTCGAAGACGAAGAGAGGAAGGGCATCGCTAGAAAACTGCTCTCCATATGTCTAGTAGCTGGTATCGTGAACGCCGGCATAACAATTTGGCAGTATGGTTCTATGGCCAGTTGGGAGTTCTCTCCATCGACGATTCGCCTTTATAGACCGGATGGGATTTTTGGCGACTCGATCATTTCTGCTCTGTTTAGCAATGTGACTATTGCGGTTTTGGCTTTGGGTGCCACGCGGCTTAAAGCGCCTGTGCGCATCATTGTAATTTTGCTGTGCATGGTTGCTGGCGTTGTCACCGGTGCGAGAACTTTCTATTATCTGCTGGTAATCGTTGGCGCTTACCTGATGCTGGCTAAGACTCGTGATGTCTCGCTTGAGAAAAAGGCACCCCTGCTCTGTTTGATGATTGCCGTCGTTGCCGTCGTTGCTAGTCCGCTCGGACAGTCGATGATCGATTCCCTGACGTTTCAAGATATCGTTTCAAGTCGAGATATCAAGAGGCAACTGGCGATAGAGCAGTTTGGCAACTCTCCCGTTTTTGGCATCGGCACCGGGCAGTACGCTATTTACGAGGCTTCGCTTGGTATGCCGGCCAACTCCGGTCTTCACGGAACGAACCCACATAATGTCTATGTGCAGGTTCTTTGCGAGAATGGACTGGTTGGATTTATCCCCTTTGTTCTAGGTCTAATTTGTTCCCTTTGGCTGGCGTTCAAAAGAAAGAACGCTTTGGCCGTTGTGTTGCTGGTCATTTACACGGCGATTGGCTGGTCATTGGGCATTCTGTATTCAATTGCGTTCACCTCGTTCTTTGTTGTTTTCGTCTGCTCCCTTCTAGGGACTTCGGAGGATTAATCTTGAAGATTAAGCAGGTTATACCGCGGGACTTTTCGGTTGTGACTATGTTTAACATGGCCGCAAGGGCGCTACAGCTGGTTGTGACCGTCGCATTGGTACGGGTACTTTCAGTTGAGGATTACGCAAGCTACACTGTGTTCTTCACAACTTCGTCGACTATTTTAGGGATTGCCGGGCAAAGTATCGCGCTTGCCTATGTTCGCTACAATACCGAGAGGATGACCAAGGATCGTGCATACCGCGATTCACTTATTTTTATTTCGCATGCGATTAACGTAGCTTGCCTTGTCCTTCTTCTTGTCGGGTCTTACCCTATGGCTGAAGCTATGGGAGTCGCCCATCCAGTCATGCTGGCCGCTATCGTTTACGGCTTTTTGCTGGGTACTGTGCAGCTGAATATCGCCTTCTTCCAATCCCGTGAACTCTATGCTAAGTCCGGTGTTGTCGAGAATGCGAAGCAGTTGACCCTGCTCGCCTGCATTGCGCTTGCGGTTGTATTGGCGGCGGGTTCGTTGGAGAGCATTCTTGCATCGTACTGCTTTTCGGGATTAGCCTGTTTTGTGATTTCGCTTACTATGATAGGGAAGCTTGTTAGGCACGGCGATGCGGCTATCGCGGTCGACTTCAAGGCTGGTAGGGAGTTCCTGGCTGTTTCTGCTTGGTTGATTCTCTATAGCGTTGCCACGCAATTGTACAACCAGGCGAATATCACTATGCTGGCGTCCTTTGGGTCTACCCAGGCGGTCGCCGAGTTCGGCGTTGCATCGAAGTACTTTAACATGGTGCTGCTCTTCCTGCCTTCCATTAAGACCGTCCTTCGCGTTAGGATGTCCAAGGCGGAGATGACCGAGAGTACCGAGAAACAGCGCGAGTTTGCCATCAAGTGGTTCAAGAAGACTACCGTGCCATTCGGGGCTTTGGTTGCAATTTGCTGTGTCGGGGCTCAGCTTGTTTTCCCTGTTTTGAACGGTGATGGATACGATGCCTCTATACCAATGTTTCAAATACTGTGCATCAACGCATTTTCGGCCTATGTCTTTGCGCCGGCGTCCGCGCTCATCATGTCGCTGAATCGCTATGGTCTTCAGTTTGCCATAGCGCTTATCTCCCTTGCCATCAACCTTGTGGGCAACTATCTTCTGATACCTCTGTACGGCGGCATCGGTACTTCAATTGCCACAACAATATCGCAGATAGCGCTCAATGTGATGATGACGGTTGTCGTATTCAGGGTTGGTGCCAAGAGTATCAAGTTGGGGTAGGCGCCTAAAAGCCATCTGGGCAATAGTTGCTGTTTGGAATTCGTTTTAGAGGGGTTGGGCGAACGAAGTTCAATGTTGAAGGTGTTGTCCAGGAGATCGCCAGGATGGCCGACGGCCCGGCCGTCGACATAGATCCCTTGACCTATCGCAACGTTGAACTGTGGTGAGGTGCGAGCGGCAACGTAAGCATGGGGAAGAGGTGACAAGGTGCCGCACCGAGCTCGAGCACGCTGAGAAAGACGCCGAGTTCGGAAGTGCCATCAATGATATGCTTGCGAATATGTAGGCTCTTGAAGAAAGGACTCTGCGTTGGATTCTTGCAGCCTAAGCGCCGTTCTGGACACCTTGACCCCAGCGCTCCCGTCGCTTGTTGGCACGCTTATCGGCGGGGCCGTGACGCTACTTGCGGCTTGCATGACGGCAAGGCACCAGAACAAGCTCGAGGACAAGAGGCTCGACGCCTCTCGCGAGGATGAGTGGAGGCGCTTCGAGCGCGACAATCTGGTGGGACTGCAAGAAGCTGTCCAGTGCGGTATGAGGGCCACGGGGAAATGCTGCCTCCAGATGGATAAGCTTGCTACCGAGGGGAAGGAATGGGCGGATTGGATTGTTGATCCTGCGGACTCGGAAATGCAGCGCCAGTCGCTGGAGGATATCCTGTTGCTTTCGTGTAGGATCGACGACGTCGAGCTGGTAAAAGCCCTCTCGCTATTTCGCCAGAAGGCTCATAACGTCACTTCTGACTCAAGGACCCGTACTCAGCTGTTCGATTCGATGAGGGAGCTATCCGATGCCTACGATGCCGCTATGGAGGTCATCAGCGAGAAGCTGAAAGACTGCGTTAGGGGTCGCTGAGCCGGATGAATGGGGACGGAGGCGCGTTCGCTCTTGATGAGTTTTGGAGCGTGAGGCCGTGTGGCTCATGCTATATCGGGTTCCGCAATGTCGAGAAGGCCTCATTTCATCCGATATTATGTGACCGATTGCGAAGATTGGGCTGATACTTAAGGCAGCTGCTTTAAGTATCAGCCCCTATTGATCGACTTCGACCTCTAGTGTTTACTTGCCCCGCAACTCAAGCCGAGTTGCGGGGTTTCTTGGTCTTTGGGCGGATTATTCGCTGCTGGTTAACGGCCGTTAACTACTGGGGGCGACAATCGTCAAAAGGCCCTCTTTCGTCGTGGCCACCGCTCGCCCTTAGGGCACGTCCAAAATACTTCGTTCTCCGCCTCTGGGCAGGAGCGCAATCCCGCGCTCCCTGACCCAGGGGAGGAAACATGCCCTCATCGCGAAGCTGCCGCAGCAGCTATGACTGCATCGTCAAGATCAAGGGCGTCACCATGCGCCCGATACTGTTTAGCCAGCTCATGCGGAGCGACGGGGAGGGGGCGATGAACCCCGAGGAACTGTTCGCAGACGACCGCAGCCCCGCCTCCGAGCAGGAGCGCGTCCACGAGGACGAATTGCACTCGCTCATGCGCAGCATACTGGACTGGGCGATATCCTTTCTGAGCGAGTCCAGCCAGGGTACCATCCGCGCCATCTACTTCGAAGGCAAGACCGTCAAGCAGCACAGCGAGGAGGAGTACGTCACCGTCTACGCGATTTACAAGCGCCTGGCGCGCTCGTACCCCGTCATCAAGGAGATCGTCCTCGAGGAATTGGAGGGGCTCGACGACGAGACGCGCGCCGAGCTCGAGGCCATGTTCGGGATTGGCGGTCGCGATGAGAAATGAACAGGTGGAAGCCGTGCAGGGCGAGATGCTCCATCGCGATGGCGACGAGCCGCTTGTTGCCAGCGAGCTGAACGAAGCGGCGACTACTGCCGCGCTGCCGCGCGAGCTTCGGCAGGATGCTTCTGCAGCGGCTTGCGATGAGCCTTGCGCACGATGCGGATCAATCGGCGTGCGCGTGTCCTACGCCGGGGAGTGCAGCATCGAGGAAGCTGTGTCGCGCTACCTGGCCGCGCGCGAGAACGTGCGCGACGTCATAGGCGACGGGCCTGCGTGACGCGATTCGGCCGGCATCGGCCAACGCTCCATCAACCCTGAGATTTCCGCCTTCGCCGGCGCCGAGTCGCCGAAGGCGTGGTACGATTGCGCCAGACGCATACAAGGGCCCTCGGCGTCGGTTGTTTTTTCTTGGCGGGAAGCGCAGCGCATCCCGAGGGCATCCTCAGAGCCTCCTGGCGCACGTACAAGCACGTGCAAAAGGAGGCCTTTTCATGCCCAAAACCAAAACGCCAAAAACAGCGGCCAGGGTCTATCGCGCCGCCAGCTACGCCAGGCTCTCCGTCGACGACGAGAGCTACGGCACCAGCGGCTCGGTGCTCAACCAGCACGCCATGATCCGCGACTTCGCCGACGCGAACGGAGGCCTGAGCATCGTCGCCGAGTATTCCGACGACGGCTTCTCGGGCTCCACCTTCGAGAACCGCCCCGGATGGGGCAGCCTTCTCGCCGACGTGGAGACCGGCAAGGTCGACTGCATCGTGGTCAAGGACCTGAGCCGCCTCGGCCGCAACTACCTGGACGTGTCGCGCTACCTGGACCAGGTGTTCCCGGCGCTCGGCGTGCGCGTGGTGGCCATCACCGACGGCTACGACTCCGCAGCCGAGAAGACGCCGGCCGACGCGCTGATGCTGCCGGTGAAGAACCTCTTCAACGATATGTACTGCCGCGACGCCTCCGCCAAGACCAAGGCGTCGCTTTCCGCCAAGCGCCGCCGCGGCGAGTTCGTTGGCGCCTTCGCCCCCTACGGCTACGCCAAGGGGTCGGGCCCCGACCGCGGCAGGCTTGTGATCGACCCGGAACCCGCCGGCGTTGTGCGCGGCATCTTCGACGCGCGCATCGGCGGCATGAGCGCCGCCGGCATAGCCGCCATGCTCAATGAGAGCCTTGTGCCAAGCCCCTACGAGTATTTCGCGGCAAAGGGCGCGGCGCGCAGCTCGAACTTCTGCAAGGGGGAGAGGACCGCCTGGGACGCGCGCACGGTGCTGCGCATCCTGTCGAACGAGACCTATGCGGGCACGCTCGTGCAGGGCAAGACCTGCAAGCCCGATTTCCGGCGCAAGGCGGTGCTCTCCGTCGACGAGTCCGAGTGGGACCGTTCGCCCGGCGCGCACGAGGCGATAGTGGACCCGGCCACCTTCGGCCTGGTGCGCAAGCTGGCGCGGCGCGACATGCGCCTGTCGCCCGGCGCCAAGCGGTCGCTGCCGCTGTCGGGGTTCCTTTTCTGCGCGGATTGCGGCGCGACGATGGCGCGGCATGCGAGCCGCTGCTCCAGCGGCAAGCGCTTCTACTACTCCTGCGAGACCCATAGGAAGAACCGCGCCGAGTGCGGCATGCACAAGGTGTGGGAGGACGAGCTTTCGGCGGCGGTGATGCGGGCCGTGCACGGACACGCCCTCGCGGCGGTCGACGGCGATGGCGTCGTGAGGAGTGCCGAGGCGTACCGCCACGACAGGCGCGCCGAGCTCGCCTGCCGCCTGGAGTCGGTGGAGGGGCGCATCGAGCACAACGGCGACTTGCGGCTGCGCATGTACTCCGATTACGCAGCGGGCGTTATCGACAAGGCTCAGTACGCCGAGCTCGCCCGGGCTGTCGACGTCAGGCTGCAGGAGCTGAAGGGCGAGAAGGCCGGCATCGAGCGGGAAACGGCCCAGCTGGATGACGTGCACGCGGAGACCTGGGAGCAAACCTTGGCGCGTTATCGCGACGCCGAGGGCCTCGAGCGCGTGATGGTCGTAGAGCTCATCGACAGGGTGCTCGTCGGCGAGGGCGGCGACATCGAGGTGGTCTTCCGGTTCGGCGACCCCGTCGCCGCATGCGCCACGAGGCAAGAGGGGGTGGCGTGATGGCGGGCTTCGACCTCTCTGACGTGCTGGCGGCGGCGCGCGGTATCCCCGGGGCGCGCGAGGACGGCAGATGGCGCTGCGTCGTGTACCTTTCCGCCTATGACTGGATGAGCGGTTGGCTTCGCGCCCCCGATATGCCGGCGCAGTCGGCGGCGTGCAAGGCGTGGCTTTCCGCCCACGGCGACGCGCGCAAGGCGGAGACCATCAGGAACCGCAGCGCCGTGCGCAACGTGCGCGCCGCCTTCGATGAGCTCATGCGCGTCATCGAGAACCGCAGGGCCGACTGCGTGGTCGTGCCCGACATAGCGGTGTTCGCGCCGTGCTTCTCGGAGGCCCGCTTCTACGTCGAGGAGGTGCTGGTGCCCATGGGATTCCGCTTCGTGGACTGTGCGCGCGGCTTCGACACGCAGGGCGGCGACGTGCGGGCGTACTTCAAGGGGCTGCAGACAGAGATGTCCGACGCACTGGCCCTGCATGCCGAGCACGACAGGCTCGCCTCCGGCGGGCTTATAAGGCGCAACGTTCCCTTCGGCTACGTCTTCGACGAGGACGCGCCCTGCGGCGTGCGCGTGGACGGCGAGGTGGCGGCCTTCGTCCCCAGAATCTTCGAGCTTGCCGCCCAGGGGCGCTGGTGGCGCAGCAAGCTGGAGGGCCAGGTGCGCGAGCTTGGGTGCCCCGGGCCCAGGCAGAGGGCCAACGAGCTCTACGGCCACAATCGGCATGCCATTGAAGGCTGGGATTATGCCGCCATCAGGAGCATGGTGACCAACCCCTTCTACACGGGCGACTTCGCCCCCGAGCGCCTTGCCAGCATCCGCATGCGCAAAAGCGGCATCCCGATTGGGTCGTTCCCCGTTATCGAGGGACACCACCCGGCGCTGGTCGGCCGGGAGCTGTTCGAGGAGGCCAACGAGGGGCTTGCGCGCAACCGCTATGCCTGCCCGACTAAGGCCGAGGGAAGGAGGCCCTGCCGTGGCTAGGAAGTCGAGGAAAGCGGCGGCAAGCGTCGCGGCGGTTCCCGCAGCGCCCGCGGCCAAGGTATGGAGGTGCGCCGTCTACGCGCGGCTGAGCTGTAGGAACAACGGGCTGGCAGGCGACAGCAGCCTGCGGGCCCAGGTCGATTTCGTGCGCGACAGCTTGTCGGGCATGGAGGGCGTGGAGGTGGTCGGCGTCTACGAGGACAACGGCCGCACAGGCACCATGTTCGAGGGCAGGGCCGCGTTCGACGCGCTCATGGATGAGGTGCGCGCAGGCGCCGTCGACTGCATCGCCGTGAAGGATCTGAGCCGCTTCGGGCGCAACATGTACGAGACGAGCACCTACCTGGAGCGCATCTTCCCGTTTCTGGGCGTGCGCTTCGTCGCGGTGAACGACGGGCTCGACACGCTGCAGGGCGACGGCGGCATCGTCGTGCCCTTCAAGGGGCTGGTCAACGAGATGTACGCGGTGGAGACGTCCCGCAAGGTGTCGGCGGTGAAGCACCGTCAGATGGAGGAGGGGGAGGTCATCTACGGCAACACGTGCTACGGCTACCACGTGGTGCGCGGCGAGGGCAGGCTCGACGTCGACGACGCCACCGCGCCGTTCGTGCCGCTGGCCTTCTCCATGTTCCTCGACGGCGAGCGGCTGGTCGACATCGCGGCGGCGCTTGCGGAAATGGGCGCGCCAACGCCCGTCGACCACCTGGACGCCCAGTCGTCGGCGGGCTACGCGGGCGCGTGGCGCGACAGACCGTGGTCGGCGCGCTACGTCGCCAAGATGCTCGACAACCCCGTCTGCGTCGGCACGCTCGTGCTCGGCAACACCTACCGGTCGCTTTACGACGGGATTCCCGCGCACACGGTGCCCGAGGGCGAGCGCTTGGTCTTCCCCGATGCGCACCCGGCGCTCGTGTCGGCCGAGGTGTTCGGCCGCGTCCGCGCCAAGCGGCGCGCCCAGAAGGCGGCGAAGCGGGCGCAGGTGGCGGCCAAGGAGGCCGACCGCAACGCCATGCCCGACGAGCTGGCGGGCGTGTTGTTCTGCGCCGAGTGCGGCGGCCGCATGATCCTCGACCGCAGGTTCAACCCGAAGACGGGGGAGGCCCGGGGCAGCGTGTACAAGTGCCGGCGGCACCATGGGCGCGGTTGCGGCAACGACGTGCGCGTCGCCGAGCGCGCGCTGCGCATAGCCATCATGGACGAGGTCAGGGTTCAGGTCTCGACGGCGCTGGAGCTCGACCGGGTGCTTCCCGGGCTCAGGGGCAGCGAGGGAGCGGTCGAGGAGAGGAGGCGGCTGCAGGCGTCTGTCGACGCGCTGGCCGCGCGGGCCGCCGCGTTGTCGCGCGAGCGGCAGCGGCTCTACGAGCTGTACGCATGCGGCGGCGTGACGCTGGCCGAGTACAAGGAGATGCAGGCCGAGGCCGACGGGAGGGCGGCCGATTGCCGGGCCGCGCTCGAAGCGGCCAACCGCGAACTCGAGGACTTCGACGCGCTGCTCGCCTCAGACGTCGCGTTCGAGGAGGCGGTCGCGGCGCTGGAGGACCTGTTCACGTTCAGCCGCGACCTGGTGCTGGCGCTGGTGAGGCGCATAGAGGTGGGCCGCGACGGCGGCATCGTGATCCAGTTCATGTTCGGCGACTGGCGCGACAGGGTGGCTTCTATAGAGCGGAGGCTCGCATGATCGCACTGTACATGAGGCTCTCGAGGGCCGACGGCGACCTGGAGGGCGAGGGCGCGGTGAGCAATTCCATCGCCAACCAGCGGGCCATCTTGCGTTCCTTCGTCGAACGCGACCCGGGGCTTTCCTGCCAGCCCGTCGAGGAGTTCGTCGACGACGGCTTCAGCGGGTCGAGCTTCGATCGGCCCGAGGTCCAGCGCATGCTCGCCCTGTGCAAGGAGGGGCGCGTCTCCTGCATAATCGTGAAGGATTTGAGCCGCTTCGCCAGGGAGTACATCGACGCCGGCACCTACATCGAGCAGGTCTTCCCTTTCCTGCGCGTGAGGTTCGTGAGCATCGCCGAGAGCTATGACTCGGCCGCGTGCAGCCTCGACTCGGCGGCGCCGGGCATAGCCATACGCAACATAGCCAACGCCGCCTACTGCCGGGACACGTCGATCCGCGTGCGCAGCGCGCTCCAGACGAAGTGGCGGCGAGGGCTACGGCCGCACCCCACGCCGCCGTTCGGCTACATGGTGGACCCAGCCGACCGCATGAGGCTGGCACCGGACGAGCGCTTCGCCCCCGGCGTGCGCAGGCTGTTCGAGCTCGCGGCCGAGCTTGCCGATCCGAAGCTCGTCGCCGCGGCGCTCGACGCCGACGGCATCGAGACGCCGGGCGTGGCGTACCGCAGGCTCGGGCTGTACGGGTACGGCAAGCGCCCCGAGCCGAAGAGCCGCCGCTGGACCGGCACGCAGGTGCAGAAGATCGTGGGCGACCCGGTGTACACGGGGACGCTCGTGACCGGCAAGACGCGTAGGCGCGTCATGAACAGGCATCCGGTCGACGTGGTGCCTGAATCGGAGCGCTACGTCACCGAGGGCGCGCATCCCGCGTTGGTCGGAGACGGGCTCTGGCGGGCCGCGCAGGCGTGCCTCAGGACCAGGGAGCACCTCAAGGGAGTGGGGAAGTCCGCGCCGAAAAGCCCGTTCGCGCGCGGGCTTCTCAGGCGGGCCGAGTGCGGGCACTCGCTCAGCTACCGCGCATGGAAGGCGGGCGGCGCCTTCACCTGCAAGTGCGACTGCGCCGGCGGCGACAGGCGGCGGGTGACGGAGGATGAGGTCGCAGACGCCATCGCGGCTGCCATGAGGGAAGGCGGTTCAACGTCGCGGCCTTGCGCCGAGCATGAACCCGACCGGAGGCCGAAGCCCCGCGTCACGGCGGCGGCGAAGCTCGCGGCCTACGAGCGCTACGCCTTCGGGAAGGCGACCGCCGCCGACCTCGAGGTCCTCGGCTCGCCGGCGGCGGCCGAGCCGCAGCATGCCGTCGCGCCGACCTCGCTGCTTCCGTCCGGCGCGGACCGGCTGCTCGATGCCGACGGCGAGAAGGAGCGGGCGGCGCTTCTCTGCGCGCTGGAGGAACATCGGCTTGACGACGTCGATAGGGCGCTGCTCAGGCGCATCGTCGAGAAGGTGCTGGTGCATGAAGGCCCGCGCCTGGAGGTCGTGATGCGCTGATCGTCATCTCCGCATTGTCCAAATAGCCACGCCCTTGGCCAGAAGGCGTCAAGGGGCAGGACAACTGCGCTCCTCAAAGCCTGTGGCTGAGGAGCGCAGTGCTTCCGAGCCTGCGGCAAACTCGTCAGCAGCTCGCCAGCGTCGCCCGATGGCCCTCAGCTGCGCATTGCGAGGCGATAGCGCTGGCGCGCACCTTGGGCCATTCCCGATTTTCTCCAGCATTTCCTTTGCCGACGGGCTGGCGCGGCGCCGCCCGTTCGCCCGCTTGCGCCCATCCGATGTCCAAAACTTGCGCGGACGCGCCCTTTGGTTGGGGAAACCCAGGGAAACCAACGAGGAAAGGCGCAGATATGGGAACGGCTCTCTTGTGGCTCGCCGCGGGCTACGCACTGGGGGCGGCGTCGGCCGCCATGGCGCTTGCGGCGTGGGCGGTGCTGAGGACGTCGTCGGAGTGCTCGCGCGCCGAGGAAGCCGCGATGCTTCCGCCGGCGCCCAGCGGCTTTCGCGGGGGCGATCCGTCGTGACGGTGTTCCGCGTCGAGAAGAACGCCAACTACACGGTGATGTCCAACGAGCATTTGCGCAACCGCGACCTGTCGCTAAAGGCCAAGGGGCTGCTCTCGCAGATGCTGAGCCTGCCCGAGGAGTGGGACTACTCGCTCGAGGGCCTGTCCCGCATAAACCGCGAGGGCGTCGACGCCATCCGCACCGGCATACGCGAGCTCGAGGAGCACGGCTACCTCGAGCGGCGGCGCCTGCGCGACGGCTTCGGCCGCCTAGCCGGCACCGAGTACGTTGTGCACGAGCGCGCCGTCGCCAGGCCCTCGCTGCCAGAGTCCGACGAGCCTGCGTTGGGTTTTCCAATGCAGGTTCCCCCTGCGCAGGAACGGCCTGCGTTGGCGAACCCGAGGCAATTAAGTAAAGAGAAATCAAGTAAAGACCTATCAAACACGTACCCATCAAAGGGCGCGGGGCCGCGTGCG
>CANNOC010000031.1 GCA_947507155.1 uncultured Collinsella sp.
CATGCGAACCTCCAGTCCGGACCGCCCCGCGGTCCAACTTTCTGTCCGCACCCCCATTTACGGCTTTATCGGCATAAACAGTCCCTATTTCACCGCAACTTATGAGAAGGGGTTGTGCAGCTAAAAAAGCCCCGTCCCAAATTAGCTACTCTTTGATGCTGGCGATGAGGACGTCGGCTTTGGCAGCTATGACCTGGTTGATGTCGGCCTGCAGCTCCTCGTAGGCCGCTATGGCTCTCTCGCCGGCGGGGGTGAGCGTGGATCCGCGGGCGCCGTCGCGCTCGATGAGCTTGCAGCCTAGCTGGCCTTCAGCTTCGTTCACAATGCGCCAGGCTTTGGAATACGCCATGCCCATGCTCTTGGCGGCACGGTTGAGCGAGTGTTCGCGGGCGATACCTTGCAGCAGCAAGACACAGCCGTGGCCGAAGACGCCCGGCAAATCCTTGTCGCACGCTTGAATGACCAACTTTGCCGTCGTCTTGTAATTCATACACCTCACGTCTCCCCGCTAAAGTGTTTGCTGGGCAAACGCAAAGCCTGCGTCAAACCCTCGTGTGCTCTTCTTAAATCATGCATTGTAGCAGTCAAAGTGCGTTAAGATACTTCCCCAGTATTGGGCGCCCAAGGTTGGGCTGGGTCCTACGAGGCCTGCAGCCGACCGGTCGCATGGAAAAAGGAGAAACATGGCTACGTTCTTTCCCGGTGAGTCCCACACGTTTTCGGAGTATCTGCTGGTCCCTGGTTACTCGTCCTCGCAGTGCATCCCCAACAACGTCTCTCTTAAGACGCCGCTGACCCGCTTTAAGCGCGGTGAGAAGCCGGCAATCACCCTGAACATCCCCATGGTTTCCGCCATCATGCAGTCCGTTTCGGGCGTCGACATGGGTGTCGCGCTCGCTACCGAGGGTGGCCTGTCCTTCATTTACGGTTCCCAGAGCGCCGAGTCCGAGGCCGCTATGGTCAAGGCCGTCAAGGATCACAAGGCCGGCTTCGTTCAGTCCGATTCCACGCTGACCCCCGACATGACCATGGAGCAGGTCATCGAGCTCAAGGAGAAGACCGGTCATTCCACCATGCCGGTTACCGACGACGGCACTCCCAAGGGCAAGCTCCTGGGCATCGTCACCAGCCGTGACTATCGCCCCAGTCGCGATGACCACCAGACGAAGGTCTCTGAGTTCATGACCCCGCGTGAGCAGCTCATCGTAGGCGACAAGAACATCAGCCTCAAGGTTGCCAACGACGTCATCTGGGACAACAAGCTCAACGCTCTGCCCATCGTCGACGACAACGATCACCTCATGGGCATTGTCTTCCGCAAGGACTACGACAGCCACAAGACCAACCCCAACGAGCTGCTCGACGGCGATAAGCGCTACATGGTCGGCGCCGGTATCAACACCCGCGACTATGCCGAGCGCGTGCCGCTGCTCATCGAGGCCGGCGCCGATGTCCTTTGCATCGACTCTTCCGAGGGCTTCAGTGAGTGGCAGAAGCGCACCATCGAGTG
This sequence comes from uncultured Collinsella sp., assembly GCA_947507155.1. Lineage (GTDB taxonomy): Bacteria > Actinomycetota > Coriobacteriia > Coriobacteriales > Coriobacteriaceae > Collinsella. Next base: position 1,511 of record CANNOC010000031.1, read on the forward strand.
GATTCGCGCCAACTACGGCGAGGACGTCAAGGTCGGTGCCGGTAACGTCGTCGACGCCGAGGGCTTCCGCTTTTTGGCCGACTGCGGTGCCGACTTCATCAAGGTCGGTATCGGCGGCGGCTCCATCTGCATTACCCGCGAGACCAAGGGCATCGGCCGCGGCCAGGCCACCGCGCTGATCGACGTCTGCCGCGCCCGTGACGAGTACTACGAGGAGACCGGCGTCTACGTGCCCGTGTGCTCCGACGGCGGTATCGTCTACGACTACCACATGACGCTCGCCCTTGCCATGGGCGCCGACTTTATGATGCTGGGCCGCTACTTCGCCCGCTTCGACGAGAGCCCGACCGAGCGCGTCAATGTGAACGGTCAGTACATGAAGGAGTACTGGGGCGAGGGTTCTGCGCGTGCCCGCAACTGGCAGCGCTACGACTTGGGCGGCGCCGCGAAGCTCAGCTTCGTCGAGGGCGTCGACTCCTACGTTCCCTATGCTGGCTCCCTCAAGGACGGCGTGGGCGGTACGCTCTACAAGGTCAAGTCCACGATGTGCAACTGCGGCGCCCTCTCGATCCCCGAGCTCCAGGAAAAGGCACGCCTAACGCTGGTCAGCTCCACCTCCATCGTCGAAGGCGGCGCCCACGACGTTGTCGTGAAGGATTCTCAGCAGAGCGTTTCCTATCGATAAGCGGCTTTCCCAAGCACCGCACCTTGCCGTTCAAACCGTCGCTCGCGTACCAAAGTACGCGTCGCTCCTCTTTCACGGCAATCTGCGGCACTTGGAAAACCCGACCATATTTGGGCGGGTAACAATTAGCGGTTGATTCACAACCACGTTATTTAGATAAAGCGAGATGCCTGCAAGTCGCAGGCATCTCGCTTGTCGTATTTGCTATCATCATGCGAGTTAACGATGTGGCGGGGCGTTCTTACCTTTGCTCGCTGCAAGTTCCGCACGCAAAGAAGAGCACTAAATGTGCTCTTCGTCTTGCGCAGGACTGTCCGCAGCAGCGAGCAAAGGTAAGAACGCCCCGCCCCAACCCAGCTAACAAAGGAGCTGATATGTGCGATTGCACAGATCATAAGGACGAGATCCCTGCTTACGACGCGCAGGCCATTGAGTCCAAGTGGATGAAGGCCTGGGAGGACTCCGACCTCTTTGCCGTCGACACCGACGACAGTAAGCCCAAGAAGTACGTGCTCGAGATGTTCCCGTATCCGTCGGGCGACCTGCACATGGGCCACGCTCGCAACTATACCATTGGCGATGCCATGGCCCGTCAGGCCCGCATGCGCGGCTACGACGTGCTGCATCCCATCGGCTTTGACGCCTTTGGTCTGCCTGCCGAGAACGCCGCCATCAAGCACAACACGCAGGCTGCCGCTTGGACGTACAAGAACATGGACCAGGCGCTCGCCACGATGAAGCGCATGGGCTTCTCCTACGATCTGGATCGCATGGTCAAGACCTGCAGCCCCGACTACTACCGCTGGGGTCAGTGGATCTTTGAGAAGCTGTGGGAAAAGGGTCTGGTCTACCGCAAGAAGAACCCGGTCAACTGGTGCCCCACCTGCAAGACCGTTCTGGCCAACGAGCAGGTCACCGAGGGCAAGTGCTGGCGCTGCGGCACCGAGCCCGAGAAGCGCGACCTTGAGCAGTGGTACTTCAAGATCACCGAGTACTCCCAGGAGCTGCTCGACGACCTGGAGAAGCTCCCCGGCTGGCCCGAGCGCGTCAAGCAGATGCAGGCCAACTGGATCGGTCGCTCAGAGGGCGCCGAGGTCGACTTTACCCTGTGCGACCAGGATGGCGAGCCCATCGAGGGCGACGAGGGCAAGATCACCGTCTTCACCACGCGTGCCGATACGCTCTTTGGCGTCTCCTTCTTTGTCCTGGCTCCCGAGTACGCCGGCCTGCACGAGCTCGTCGAGGGCACGGAGTACGAGGAGGCCGTCACCAAGATCGTCGAGGACTCCAAGCATATCTCTGCCGTCGAGCGTGCCCAGGGCACCCTCGAGAAGCACGGTGCCTTCACGGGCCGCTATGTGGTAAACCCCGTCAACGGCGAGAAGGTCCCCGTGTGGGTTGCCGATTATGTCGTTGCCGACTACGGCACCGGCGCCGTCATGGCCGTTCCCTGCGGCGACCAGCGCGACTTTGAGTTCGCCCGCAAGTATGATCTGCCCATCGTGCCGATTATCCTGGATGACGATGACCGTGCTGCCGTCGAGGCCAGCGGCGAGACCATCGATACCTTCCATGCCGAGACCGTCGACTGGGATTGCGCCCACGCTGCCGAGGGCACGCTCGTCCAGTCTGGCAAGTACACCGGCATGCGCGGCGGCAAGCACTCCGAGGGCGAGGCTGCGATCGTGGCCGACCTCGAGGCCATGGGCTGCGGTCGTCGCAAGGTCGAGTTCCGTCTGCGCGACTGGCTCATTTCCCGTCAGCGTTATTGGGGCAACCCCATCCCGGCCATCCACTGCGAGCACTGCGGCATCGTGCCCGTGCCCGAGGATCAGCTGCCGGTGACGCTGCCCGAGAACCTGGATCTGGGCGCCGGCGAAACCCTCGCCGAGTGCAAGGAGTTCTACGAGACCACCTGCCCGGTCTGCGGCCGCCCGGCCAAGCGCGAGACCGATACCATGGACACCTTCACCTGCTCCAGCTGGTATTACCTGCGCTATACCGACCCGCACAACACCGAGCTGCCCTTCTCCCGCGAGGCCACCGACCGTTGGATGCCCGTCGATAACTACATCGGCGGCATCGAGCACGCCATTCTGCACCTGCTCTATAGCCGCTTCTTTACCAAGGCCCTGCGCGACCTGGGCCTGCTGAGTGTGGACGAGCCCTTCACCAACCTGCTGTGCCAGGGCATGGTCAAGGACGAGAACGGCGACACCATGTCCAAGTCCAAGGGCAATGTCGTGCCCCCGAGCTCGGTCATCGAGCCTTACGGCGCCGACACCATGCGTTTGGCGATCCTGTTTATCGCCCCGCCCGAGAAGGACTTCGACTGGGATCCCAAGGCCGTCGAGGGCGCCAACCGCTTTATCAAGCGCGCCTGGCGTATCGTATGGCAGCTCGTCCAGTCGGGTGACGCCAACGTGGCCTTTGACAAGTCCGTGCTCGACGAGACCGCGATGAAGCTCTACCGCGAGCGTCACCGCACCATCGCCAAGTGCACCGAGGACTTCGATCGCGGCCAGTTCAACACAGCGATCTCGGCTGTCATGGAGCTCGTCAACGCGGCGAGCGCCTACCTCAATGCCACCGAGGGTACTGACCGCGACAAGGCCCTGTGCTACGGCGTGGCCAAGGACATCGTGAGCGTCCTGGCGCCCATCTGCCCGTTCTGGGCCGACGAGCTGTGGCACGAGGCGCTCGGCTGCGAGGGCAACGCCTACACCGCCGCCTGGCCCGAGTTTGACCTGGCCGAGTCCATCGAGGACACGGTGCAGATCGTCGTCCAGGTACTCGGCAAGGTCCGTGGCCGCATTGACGTGGCCCGCGATGCCTCCAACGAGGAAATGCAGGCTGCCGCCGAGGCTGCTGTCGCCAAGTGGATCGAGGGCAAGACGGTCGTCAAGGCTATCTGCGTACCCGGCAAGCTGGTCAACCTGGTGGTTAAGTAATCACTGCGAGCATAACTGACGCATAAAAGACGAGGGACGATCCAGCTGGGTCGTCCCTCGTCTTGCGCTATATGCCCTGCTCGGCTGGTGCTTAGCGTCACCCTCTACGGAATGTGTACCAAGTCTCTAAAGTAGACGTTGCCGGTTTGCTCCTCAAACATCCAGATGTTGAGGTAGATGTCGTTGAGGTCGTTGTTCACGTCAAAGTCCGGATCGTCGAAGGTGCCTACAAAGGTGAGCATCGCGGTCGTTTCTTCGCCTGCGGCGACGGGCTGGCGCATGCGCACGTCGCGGACGACACCGTTGACGTAGGCATAAGCATCGACATCGCCAAACATCATGTCGACATCGGTGTTGTTTGTCACCGCAAAGACCAACACGGCGTCGCCGTAGCCATCCGTGTCCTTGCCCACGCAGGTAACATGGACGTTTTCGTCTGCCTCAAGGTCGATGGGGAACTGTTCTTGAAGGTCGGGACCTAAGCCCTGGGGGTCGACTCTATCTTCGTCTATTTTGTCGAAACGCTCCGAAGGCGTCGTTTTCTCGACGGCTTTGGCGCTGCCGAGATCCGGCTCGCATGGTCCGGTGTTGCCATCGACGTTGCTGCAGCCCGCCAGAGCGAACGAGCAGGCAGCGACGACGAGCGCGGTCGCGCAGAGGGTGCCTAGGCGTTTCATGGTGTCTCCTTGCCGTAGAGGATCCGGAAGGTTGTGCGGTCTATGCGTGAATACGGCTTATCTGTTCCAGAATGTCCCTTACGAGCAGTCTGGCCGATGTGTGACCAGGGATGGAATGCCCATAGGGCCCGATTCGGTCGGCGCGCTGGGACGCATGGCCCGTTTTGGGGCTTTTGGGAAGCACCGCACAGGAGTCCTCGCCTAATTGTCCTATTCTTGTGGAGAAGCTGTGGGCGCGCTGACCTGCGAATTTCTTTGACGCTTGCACGTTTTCGCAGGTATTGGTATAGTTTGCTTGCAAATGAAGTTGTAATTGAAAGAAGTGGGGTTTCGGCTCCGCTTCTTTTTTGTATGGATGGAGGTGCCGCAATGGTCAAGACCAAGACCGAGCAGGCGATCATCGACGCGCTCGAGGCCGTCGCTCCCCAGCACGATGTCGATATTGTCGACGTTGAGCTCGTGGGCGCCACCAAGGCCCCCTGCGTGCGCGTGCGTATCGAGGGTGCCGAGGGTCAGAGCCTGTCGCTCAACGACGTCACGGCCAATACCAAGTGGGTCGGCGACGTGATCGAGGAGCTCGACCCCATTTCTTCGAGCTATACGCTCGAGGTGTCGAGCCCGGGTATGGCGCGCCCGCTGCGCCGTCCGCGCGACTTTGCCCGCTTTGTGGGCGAGGACTGCGAGCTCACCTCCACCGCCACCGAGGGCCGTCGCAAGTACTCCGGCAAGATTGCCGCCGCGACCGAGACGAACGTGACCCTCGAGCTCGAGGACGGCGAGTCCGTCACCCTCGATTTCTCTGATGTTAAAAAGTGCAAGTTGAAGCCCACCTACGACTTCAAGCCCGCGAAGGAAGGAAACTAACATGGCAGCATCCGACATGATGTCCGCCCTGATGGAGCTTTGCCAGGAGAGGCACATCGACCAGCTCTACCTGATCGACCGCCTAGAGCAGTCGCTCGCCAAGAGTTATGCCGAGATCCTGCATCTTGAGTGGGGCGCCAAGGTGACCATCGACCGCACCACCGGCAAGATCTACGTCTACCGCCTGGAGCCGATCGACGATTCCATGGACGAGGAGGGCAACTTCACCGAGTTCGAGGAGATCGACGTCACCCCCAAGAACACGAGCCGCATCGCCGCCCAGCACGCCAAGGCCGAGATCAACGCCATCGTGCGCAACTCCGCCCGCGAGCAGATCTACGAGGAGTTCTCCGGCCGTATCGGTGACCTCATCAGCGGTACCGTTCTGCAGTCCACGCCCGACTTCACGATCGTCAAGATCCGCGATGGCGTCGAGGCCGAGCTGCCGCATTTTGACCAGCGCCGTTACGAGAACGAGCGCAACGAGCGTCCGATGGGCGAGCGCTATCTGCACAACCAGCACATCAAGGCCGTGATCATCGACGTCCGCGATCCTAACTCCAACCTGCAGCCGGTTCGCGGCGAGCACAGCCGTCCGCCGATCGTCATCTCCCGCACCCACCCCGAGCTCATGCGTCGTCTGTTTGAGCAGGAGGTGCCCGAGATTTATGAGGGCACCGTCCAGATTAAGTCGATCGCCCGCGAGCCCGGCCAGCGCTCCAAGGTCGCCGTCCACTCGCTCGACGACCGCCTGGATCCCGTGGGCGCCTGCGTCGGCCCCAAGGGCAGCCGTGTCCGCGCTGTCGTGGGCGAGCTCCGCGGCGAGCGCGTCGATGTCATCCTGTGGGATGCCGATCCGGCCGTCTACGTCGCCAACGCCCTGTCGCCTGCCAAGGTCACCCGCGTCCTCATCGACGAGGAGAAGGCCTATGCCGGCGTTATCGTGCCCGACGACCAGCTTTCGCTCGCCATCGGCAAGGAGGGCCAGAACGCCCGCCTCGCCGCTCGCCTGACCGGCTGGCACATCGATATCAAGTCCGAGACCCTTGCCGCCGACATCCTCAAGAACGTCCCCGTTCACGAGGAGCCCGCCGCCGACCTGATCGGTGACGAGGAGGACGACGACGTCCGTCGCTGCGAGTACGTGTCCGAGGACGGCGTGCAGTGCCGCAACCAGGCCCGCCCCGGCTCCCGTTTCTGCGGTGTCCACGACACCGACGCCTTCGATGATGCGGAGGACCTGATCTAGCGCGTGGTCGCGTCGGGCGGGTCCTGGCGCATCTCCCACGCTCGTTCAGTCTCTAGGCACCCAAGGTGCCAGAAAGGGTAGGTGAAGTCATATGGCAAAAGTCCGTGTGTCCACCCTGGCCAAAGAGTTCGGCATGACCTCCAAGGAACTGATGGGTCATCTCGCCGAAATGAAGATTCCCGCTAAGTCCGCTTCCTCCGCCCTGGAGGACGCTTACGTCGCCATGGTCCGCAAGCAGCTCGCCTCGGTGATCGAGGCCCGCGCCAAGGAAGTCGAGGCCGCCAAGCAGGCCGAGGAGGAGGCAGCCGCCGCCGAGGAGGCAGCGCGCGCTGCCGAGGCCGAGCGCGAGCGCATCGCCGCCGAGAAGGCACGCGAGGAGGAGCGCCGCCAGTTCGCTGCCGCCCAGGCTGCCGAGGAGGCCGCCCGTGCCGAGGCCGAGGCCAAGAAGAAGGCCGAGCAGGAGCGCCTTGCCCGCGAGAAGGAGGAGGCTGCCCGCGAGGCCCAGCGCCGCGCCGTCCCCGCTTCCGACTCCGGTTCGCGCTTCCGTTCGCTGCTCGACCAGATCGCCGCACAGGAGACCGTGCTCAAGGAGAAGAAGGACGCCGAGGAGAAGGCCAAGGCCGAGCGCGCCTCCGAGCGCGGCAACCGTCGTGGCGGCAACAACGACCGTCGCGGTGGCCGTCGTAACGATCGCAACGCCTCCGACAGCAACTCCGAGCGCAACGCCTCCGAGAGCCGTCCGCACAGCCATCGCACCAACGCCAGCAACAACGTCGCTGCCGGTATGGACTTCCCCAACCCCGATAAGCAGGGCAAGGGTAAGAAGCGCAAGGGCGGTCACGGCAACGATGAGGACCACTACAGCCGCATGGCTCGTGAGGCCGAGGAGTACAGTCGCGAGAAGGTGCTCGAGGAGGCCCGTGCCGCCGTCGAGGAGGCCTCTCGCGAGTCCACCGGTCGCCGCAAGAAGCGCAAGGAGAAGCGCGAGCGCGAGGCTGCTAAGGCTCAGGAGGAGCGCAAGATTGAGGAGGCGCTGGCCCAGGGCGTGAACCCCGAGGAGCTCGACGCCATCAAGGTCTCCCAGGGCGTTACCGTCCAGGAGCTCGCCGAGGCGCTCGACGTTCCGGCAAACGACATCATCAAGCGCCTGTTCCTGCTGGGCACGCCGCTCACGATGACGCAGTCCATGTCCGACGACCTCGTCGAGCTCGTTGCCGACGACCTGGGCCGTCAGATCAAGATCATCACCCCCGAGGAGGAGAACACCTTCTCGTTCTACGACGATCCCGCCGACCTTAAGCCGCGCGCCCCGGTCGTCACCGTTATGGGTCACGTCGACCACGGCAAGACGAGCCTGCTCGACGCCATCCGTCACACCGGCGTCGCTGCCGGCGAGGCGGGCGGCATTACCCAGGCCATCGGCGCTTCGCAGGTCATGATCAACGACCGCAAGATCACCTTCATCGATACCCCGGGCCACGCCACCTTTACGGCTATGCGTGCCCGCGGCGCCAAGGTGACCGACATCGTCATCCTGATCGTCGCCGCCGACGATGGCGTCATGCCTCAGACCATCGAGTCGATCAACCACGCCAAGGCCGCCGGCGTACCCATTGTCGTCGCCGTCAACAAGATCGATAAGCCGGGCGCCAACCCCGACCGCGTGCGCCAGGAGCTCACCGAGTACGGCATCATCCCCGAGGAGTGGGGCGGACAGAACATGTTCGTCAACATCTCGGCCAAACAGAAGATCGGTATCGACGACCTGCTCGAGACCGTGCTGCTCCAGGCCGACGTGCTCGAGCTCAAGGCCAACCCCGACACCTTTGCCTCCGGTAACGTCCTCGAGGCTAAGCTCGATAAGGGCCGCGGTTCGGTCGCTACCGTGCTGGTGACCCGCGGTACCCTGCACGTGGGCGATACGCTGGTCGCCGGCCTTACCTACGGCCGCGTCCGCGCCATGCTCGATCCTAAGGGCAACGCCGTCACCGAGGCCGGCCCCTCCGACGCCGTCGAGATCTTGGGCCTGCAGTCCGTGCCCAACGCCGGTGACGAGTTCCGCGTGTTCGAGGACGAGCGCGAGGCTCGCGCCCTGGCCGATGAGCGTTCGCTCAAGGCCCGTATCGAGGAGCAGAGCCGCGTGAAGCACGTCACGCTCGAGAACCTCTTCGAGACCATCGCCGACGCCGAGGTCAAGGAGCTCAACCTGATCATCAAGGCCGACGTCCAGGGTTCCATCGAGGCCCTTCAGGACTCGCTTGACAAGATGGATCAGTCCGAGGTCCGCATCAACACGATCCACTCCGCTGTCGGTGCCATCAACGAGACTGACGTCGTCCTGGCCGACGCCTCCAACGCCATCATCATCGGCTTTGGCGTGCGTCCCGACGGCAAGGCCCGCTCCGCCGCTGAGCGCGAGGGCGTCGAGATTCGTTGCTACGACGTTATCTACAAGTGCCTCGAGGAGCTCGACGCTGCCCGCATCGGCATGCTTAAGCCCACCGAGGTCGAGGTCTCCACGGGTACCGCGACCGTCCTTGACACCTTCAAGGTGCCCAAAGTCGGTATCGCCGCCGGTGTCCGCGTCGAGGAGGGCGAGATCGCCGCGACCGATTCCGTGCGCCTGGTGCGCGACGGCATTGTGGTCTTCAACGGCAAGATCGCCTCGATGCGCCACTACAAGGACGAGGCCAAGAGCCTCAAGAGCGGTTCCGAGGGCGGCATTGGCCTGGAGAACTTCCAGGACATCAAGCCCGGCGATCAGATCGAGGGTTACCGCATCGACCAGGTTGCCCGTACCGAGTAGGGGGTAGCGCTATGAAGCAAACGCAGGCAACCCGCCGTTTGGGCGAGCAGCTTCGCGAGAAGCTTGGTTATATCCTGCTCTTTGAGGTTTCCGATCCGCGTCTCGACCTGGTCACCCTGACTGCGGTCGAGGTCGCGGTGGACCGTTCGTTCGCACGCGTGTACGTGTCGTGCGATGCGAGCCGCTACGATGAGGTCATGGAGGCTCTCGCCAGCGCCAAGGGCCGTATTCGCAGCCTGTTGGCTCGCTCGCTCGATTGGCGCGTCACGCCCGAGCTCGATTTTCGCATCGATCGCTCGACCGATGAGGCTGAGCGCATCACGCGTGCGCTGGAGAACGTTCCGGCCACGCTTGCGATCGAAAAGGACGAGGACGGCTACCCCATAGCGGATGCCGCCCAGGAGGCAGCTTTAGATGACTAACTCCGCCGACCTCGCCTCGTGCGAGTCTGCAGATATTAAACGACGCATCCTCGAGCTTATCGAGGGTGCGTCCTCCATTGCGATCTCGGGTCACACCTCTCCCGACGGCGATGCCTTGGGCTCCGTGTTGGGCCTGGGCCTTTCGCTTATGAAGGTGTTCCCCGACAAGGACATCGCCCTGCTGCTGGCAGACGACGATCCCGTTCCGCGCATCTACCGTTTTATGGAGGGCGCCGATCTGCTGGTGCCGGCATCTGCCTACGCCGGCAACCCGGACCTGTTCATCTCGGTAGACGTGCCGGTCGTCGAGCGCCTCAATAATTCCGCCGAGGTGTTGCGTCGATCGGCTCACGTGGCGTGCTTTGACCATCACCCGGCACGCGAGGAGTTTGCCGAGGTCAGCCTCAGGTGTGTTAATGCCGCTGCTTGCGCCATGATTATCGACCGCTTTTTGGCCGATTGCGGCATTACCGCAAGCGACAGCATCGCGACCTGCCTGCTGTGCGGCCTGGTCACCGATACCGGTCGTTTTCAGTATCAGAACGCCGACGCCGCCGCGTTTCATGCTGCCTCACGCCTGGTGGCGCACGGTGCCGATCCGGCGCGCGTCGCGCTCGAGGTCTACCAGAGCATGCGTGTCGAGTTCCTGCACCTCAAGTCCATCGTCATGGGTCGCATTAAGACGGTTGCGCACGGGCGCGTGGCGTATAGCTACGCGTACGAGAGCGACCTTAAGGACTGCGGCGTCACCTCGGACGAGTGCGATGGCCTGGTCGATGTGGTGCGCGCGGTGATGGGCGTCGAGGTCTGCCTGTTCCTTAAGGGCATCGAGGGCGATACCAAGGTGCGCGGCAACCTGCGCTCCAAGGGCGATCTTGATGTTTCCGAGATTGCGGCCAACTTTGGCGGAGGTGGGCACCACGCTGCCGCCGGCTTTACCAACGCCGGAACGATTTCCGAGACGCTCACCGCGGCACTTCCCATGCTGGCCGAGCTGGTAGGGGAGGATCCCGCTTCGGTGACCGTCGAGCTCTAACTTTTTGGATGGTACATGGCTCGTCGTACACCTTCTCAACTTAATATGCTGCTCGCCGTCGATAAGCCGGTGGGCTGCACGTCCCACGACGTGGTTTCGCAATGCCGGCGCGCCCTCCATGAGCGGCGCGTCGGTCATGCCGGAACGCTTGACCCCATGGCATCGGGTGTCATGGTGGTGGGCGTGGGCCAGGCAACGCGTCTGCTGGGCATGCTCACGCTCGATACCAAAAGCTACGTCGCCGATATCTCGTTTGGCGTCGAGACCAATACCGATGATGCGGAAGGCGAGGCCGTTCGCACGGTGCCCATTGCCGCCGACTTGCGCGATCCGGCCTATGCCCGCGAGCGCTTGTCCGCCATGTTGGGCCCGCAGATGCAGGTGCCGCCGGCGTTTTCGGCCATTTCTGTCAACGGCGTGCGCGCCTATAAGGCTGCGCGCGAAGGCAACGCCGTTGAGTTGCCCCCGCGTCCGGTCGAGGTATATTCCGCTGACCTGATTGCCGTGAGCGGCGAGGGCGACGTTTGCGTTTGGACCGTGGCGTTTTCGGTGAGTAAGGGCACCTATATCCGTGCGCTCGCTCGCGACCTGGGTCGTGCCTGCGACAACGCGGCGCATATTTCTGCATTGCGCCGTACGGCCTCCGGTGTTGTTTCCATCGGTGTCTGCCATGCGGTCGAGGAACTTTCTGCCGAGTCCGCTGCCGGCTTTGCCCTGGATCCCATTGCGGCACTGGGCGCCACGCGCGTCGACTTGCCGGGTGATCTTGCCGACGATCTGCTGTGCGGACGTCGTATTCCTATTGAGCGCGCGCTTGCGAGCTTCGATGTGTCGAAGGCGCCGTTTGCGCTGGTTCTCGATGGCGGGCTCAAGGCGCTTGCCCGTATCGAGGGCGGCCGCTTTGTTATGGAGCATGTCTTTCCGCAGGCGATCGGCGGTGTTCGATGATGCTGGCCTCCCACGAGCTCGCGCGTATTTTTTTCGCGGGCGAGTCGGATGAGGCCCGCATCGTCGCCGCCGATGCATTTGATGATTGCGCGTGCCTGGGTGCCGCGTCGATCGCCATCGGTGTGTTCGACGGCGTGCATCGGGGGCATCACGAACTGATCGACGCGGTCGTTCGCGATGCGCGTGACCACAGTTGCAAGGCGGTTGTTGTCACCTTCGATCCCGACCCGGACGTAGTGGTGAGCCCCGCGCCCGCCCAAAAACTGATGACGACGGACGACCGCCTGCATGCCCTGGCTCTCACCGGGGTCGACGCGGTCGTGGCCGTTCCCTTTACGCCTGCGGTGGCGGCACTCGACCACGTGGGCTTTCTTGAGTTGCTGTCGCGCGTCGTCGATATCCGCTCGATTCGCGTGGGCAGCGACTTTAGGCTGGGTCGCGGCGGCGCCTCGGGCGTTGCCGAGATGCAGGCATGGGGAGCCGAGCGCGGCGTTGACGTCTATGGCCACGAGCTGCTGTGCGTCGATGGACAGACGATCTGCGCCACCCGTATTCGTCAGGAGCTCCGCCAGGGACATGTTGAGCTTGCCGCCGAGCTGCTCGGTCGCCCGTACATGCTGCGAGGTATTGTTGCCGGCGGTCGTCATCAGGGTTCCGACATGGGTTTTCCCACGGCAAACATCCAGGTGCCCGAGGGCATTCAGGTGCCTGCCGATGGCGTTTACGAGGGCCTGGTGCTTGTCGACGATACCGTGTGGCCTGCTGCCGTCAACGTGGGGCTGCCGCCGACGTATGCCGACGATGCCGCCTCGGCGCATCTCGAGGCCAACTTGATCGGGTATGCGGGCGACCTGTACGGCGCCTCGGTGTCGCTGGCGTTTACGCGCTGGCTGCGCCCGTCGCGCGTGTTCGATTCGCTGGACGAGCTTATCGCGACCGTCGAGGGTAATATTGACGATATCCGTCATCATTTGGGTGATCAGGGGGTGAGCATCTGTGATTAGCGATGAGGAAAAAGACCAGGTACGCGCTGCGTCCGATCTGGTTGCCATCGTGCAGGAAACGGTTGAGCTCAAGCCCCGCGGCCATGAGTTTTGGGGTTGCTGCCCCTTCCATGGCGAAAAGACCCCGTCGTTTCACATCATCCCCGCCACGCAGGTGTGGCACTGCTTTGGCTGTGGCGAGGGCGGCGACGTCTTCACCTACATCATGAAGCGCGAGAACCTGAGCTTCCCCGAGTCGATTCGCTACCTGGCCGACCGTGCCGGTATTGAGCTGCACGATACCGGTGCTTATCGCGAGCGCGGCACCAAGCGCGCCCGCATCTATGACCTGTGTGCCGAGACCGCCCAGTTCTATCACACCATGCTTATGCGTGGTAAGGACAGCCGTCCGCGCGAGTATTTCGCCAGCCGAGGTATGGGTGGCGATGTCTGCCGCCGCTACTGTTTGGGATTTGCGCCGGGCCGCAACACGCTGGTGTCGCATCTGTCGCAGGCAGGCTTTACCCCGCAGGAGATGATCGACGCCAACGTGGCCGTGAGCCGTGGACGTGGGCAGCTTGCCGACCGTTTTTACGACCGCGTGATGTTTCCCATCTTTGACGAGCAGGGTCATAACATCGCCTTTGGCGGGCGCATTATGGGCGATGGCCAGCCTAAGTACCTCAACACCGCCGAGACGAGCGTGTTCCATAAAAAGCGAAACCTCTACGGCTTTAACTGGGCCAAGGAGTTTATCGTCGCGCAGGATACCGCCATCGTGGTGGAGGGATATACCGACTGTATCGCCTGCTGGGAGGCGGGGATTAAAAACGTCGTCGCCACGCTGGGCACGGCGCTGACGGAACATCATGTAAAGACGCTCACTCGTTTTGCCAAGCGCATCGTGTATATGTTCGACGGCGATGCCGCCGGTCAAAAGGCTGCGCGACGTGCGATTCAGTTTATCGAGCAGGATTCGATGGACCTGCGCTGCGTGGTGCTCCCTGACGGCAACGACCCCATGGAGTTCATCACCGCGCATGGTGGCGAGGCACTACAGGCGCGCATCGATGCCGCCGAGCCCCTCATGGACTTTGTGTACCGCTCACTGCAGGAGTCGAGCGACATTACCACACCGGGCGGTCGTGCCAAGGCACTCGAGGATGCGCTGACGCTCATCTATCCGCTGCGCGATAGCTACATGATCGATACGTACTTTATCCAGATTGCCGACCTGCTGGGGTTGGACTTGGAAACGGTGCGTTCGAGCTCGGGACGCGTGTTTCGCGATGTTGCCAAGCGCGAGGATGCCGAGCGTCGTCGCGAGCAGAACTACGAGCGTCAGCGGGCGCAGGCCGAGCGTGCAGGCAGCACGGGAGGTCGGGCGTCTGGTTCGCAGGGTACGTCTCGCGGCGCCTGGGCGTCGGGGGCGACACCGGCAGTGTCTACAACGGTCGAGGAAGAGCCGTACGACTACGTGCCGCTCGAGGCCTACGGGGCCGCGCCGGTCGAGGTCGTTGATGACATGCCTCCGATCGATGTGCCGGTTGGGTTGGATGGCGCGGCGCCGGTAACCGATGCAACGGGCGCGCCCACGGCACCGACGATGCCGATCGTGCTGACCGACCTAGAGCGAAAGTCTTTGGCGGGGGAGCGCGAGCTGTTGACGATGCTCACGAGCTACCCCGACCTGTTCCGCACGTATGCCGACCGCATCTGCTCGATCGAGTGGGTGGATCCGCGTCACGAGTCCATCGCGTGGGCCGTGCTTGCGACGCCGCCGGGCACCGACCCCACGGCGTGCATGGATGCGGCGCGCGCGGTGTGTCCCGAGGCAGCGTCGCTTGTCAGCGCCGGGCGTATTTCGTCGACGAGCAAGCACCCCACCGAGACGAACATCGTGTTTATGCTCGATACCCTCGAGCTCTACACCATCAAGCGCCGCATGCGCGCCGCACAGGCCAAGCTACGTCAGGACCGGTCGCTCGACGATGAGGCGCGCCGTGTGCTGACGATGCAAGCGATGCAAGATTCTCAGCGCCAGCGCGAGCTCCAAAAGTCGATCGGTGGCGTGGCGGATCCGTTCCGTTTGATCGGTTTGGAGACGGCGGGCGGCGACCAGGCCTAGATGTTGTGGTCAACCAGCGTATTTACGCCTATATCCAGTCTGAATTTTGGGTATAGACATCAATGTGTGTGCTAAAGTAATGAGTCCTGTGGACTATGAAGGGAGAATCTGTGCCAAATAAGAGTGAGAGCACGGGTACTGGGCTGGAATCCTACGTTGCAAAGCTCATGGGCAACGGCTCAAACAGGACTTCGGTAACCGAGGACGAGATTCAGGTCGCCCTGAAGGATATCGATGTTACTGATGAGCAGCTCAACGCGGTGTATTCCGCGCTGCGCAACAGCGGCATCCAGATTATCTCCGCGAGCGGAAACGACGACGCCCCCATGGACGTCGACGATGACGATAACGATAGCGATACCGACGATTTCGATGACGACGAGCACGATTCCGGCTCGCTCGACGATCACGAGCTTAAGATGGCCCGCCAGGCCGACGCCGAGATGGGTTCTTCCAAGAGCAAGAAGAAGCGCACCGTGCGCACGTCCCGTTCGCGTTCGCGCGTGCGTGGCATCGATGCCTCCACGGTGATGCTGACCGGCGACCCGGTTCGTATGTACCTTAAGGAGATCGGTAAGGTCGACCTGCTGACCGCCTCCGAAGAGGTCGATCTGGCCATGAAGATCGAGGCCGGTCTCGAGGCCACCGAGAAGCTCGAGGCCGCCGAGGCGGGCGAGATTGAGCTCACCCGCTCCGAGATGCGTCGCCTGACCCGTATCGAGAACGTTGGTCTCGAGGCCAAGCAGGCGCTCATCAGCGCCAACCTGCGCCTGGTCGTCTCCATCGCTAAGCGCTATGTTGGTCGCGGCATGCTGTTCCTGGACCTGATCCAGGAGGGCAACCTCGGTCTGATCCGCGCCGTCGAGAAGTTCGACTACCAGAAGGGCTTTAAGTTCTCCACGTACGCCACGTGGTGGATTCGCCAGGCCATCACGCGTGCTATCGCCGACCAGGCCCGTACCATCCGTATTCCCGTGCACATGGTCGAGACCATCAACAAGCTGGTTCGCGTGCAGCGCCAGCTCCTCCAGGACCTGGGCCGCGACCCGACTCCCGAGGAGATCGGTGCCGAGATGGACATGAGTGCCGACCGCGTCCGCGAGATTCAGAAGATCTCGCAGGAGCCCGTGTCGCTCGAGACCCCTATCGGCGAGGAAGAGGATTCCCAGCTGGGCGACTTCATCGAGGACTCCCAGGCCATCGTTCCGCCCGATGCCGCCAGCTTCTCCATGTTGCAGGAGCAGCTCACCCAGGTGCTCGACTCGCTTGCCGATCGTGAGCGCAAGGTTATCGAGCTGCGCTTTGGCCTTGTCGACGGACATCCCCGTACGCTCGAGGAAGTCGGCCGCGAGTTTGGCGTCACGCGCGAGCGTATCCGCCAGATCGAGTCCAAGACCCTGGCCAAGCTCCGCCACCCCAGCCGCTCCAGCAAGCTCAAAGACTATATTGAAAGCTAGTCAAGCAAGAATCGCCCTCAAGCACATCCGCTTGAGGGCGCTTTCATGTAGTCATTGGGGACGCCCCCAATGACTAGGTCGGAAAAATTCTCAAAAAAGTTCTTGCCCTGAGCTGATTCGTCCGTATAATAAACTTCGTTGCTTGAGAGCACGCACCTATTCCTCGGTAGCTCAATGGTAGAGCACGCGGCTGTTAACCGCGCTGTTGTAGGT
>CANNOC010000032.1 GCA_947507155.1 uncultured Collinsella sp.
CCGCGTCATACCGCCTAAGGGCTGATTCGTGCGCAATTTAGGCGAATCAGCCCCTTGATTCGCGATTTCGGGAATGACTCAACTGATTCGCGAAATCGCAGGTCGCTCCTTTAATCATTCCCGGGTTTCCGCCAGGATTCGTAGCGGATGGCTTAAAACAGAGTGATTCGGAGACCAACCCGCACATATCGCTATCGCTTCATCTTCTTCAAGTTAGCAAGCTTCCATTGCGCTTCCGGGCTCGCGACAGCGGCTTGGGCGATGGCGCACTCACCGAAGAGGAGCTCGGGGCGGTATTCCCCTTTGGCGAACAAGTCCAAATAGAGTCTCTCGCCGTCCTTTCTAGGCAGGATGTAGGCCGACGTGAGCTCCTCCGCGTCGAGCATCAAGCCTGCTGGCGTCGGCTCTTTATCCCTCGAATGCAGCATCGGTAGCAGCTGGTCTTCGCGCAAATACCTTTGAGCTCCAGCATGGACTGGGCTACAGACTGGGAATTTCATCCGGCAGCGGAGCCTGCATGAACGATTTAGGTGCCCTCTACTATATGGGAGACCTTGTTGAACAGGACTACGCCAAAGCCGCGGAACTCTACGAAATGGCAGCTGACGCAGGTTGTTTCCAGAGCATCATCAACCTCGGTTATATCTACGAGTACGGAAGGACCGGCAAGCCCGACCACACCAAGGCCTATCAGTGGTATTCGCTCGCCGCAGCGCTTGCGCCCTCCAGCGAAGCGGTATACAAACTCGGCGACATGTTCGGCCGCGGTCGCGCCGTGCCACAAGACAAGTCAAAAGCATACCGTCTGTACGAACGCAGTCTTGAGCTTGTCCGCGACGATGTTGAGTTTGTCCAGCCCGCCATTCGCATAGCCGCTATGCTCATTGACCCCGATGCCCCCTCCTGCGGCATCGACCGTAATCCCCTACGCGCTGACGCTCTATCAGCGCACCGAGATTGGCCTGCGCATCGACATCGCCAACGGCATGACGTATTACACCAAGCGCCTCCGCGAGGCGATCGAAGGCCAAGAGAAGGCCCGCAAGCTCGTCGAAATGGACGATTTTGTGATTGACCGCTAACAACCGCTCACGCGCGTCTTGCCAACATTGGTAATCCGCTCCCGCTCTGAAACCCTTCATGGCAGGAGCGGATTCGCATCTCGAAGAATCGAAAACAAAGAGGCCCCGGGATTCCCGAGACCTCCTCAATATACATAGTTCAGCTTGTTTACTGTTCGCTCTTCGCAATCGCCTGGTCGATAAGCTTGTCAAGCGCCGCGCGCTGCTCGGCGGAGCTGATGGCGCCCATGATGGGCTCCCCTACGATGTTGCCGTTCTGGTCGATAACGTAGGTTGTCGGGAACGAGAACAGATTTGACGTAAACTTGCCGGCCTCGCTATCCGACTTGAACCAGATGTTCTTATATGTCACGCCCTTCTTGCTCAGCACGTCCTTGGCATCTGCAATCTCGTCCTTGTTGCCATCGAGCGTAAAGGAATTGACACCCACGACCTGGCCACCCTTCTCGGCAAGCTCCTTGTTCAGGTTCTCAAGATCGCCCAGCTCGCCCACGCACGGCTTGCAAGTGGTAAACCAAAAGTTCATGACGGTGACCTTGTTCTTAGAGAACAGCTCGTCGCTGCTCACGTCGTTGCCGTCCAAGTCCTTGCCCGTAAAGCTGGGGAACTTCGTCGCCTCGCTCGAAGCATCGGCGCCAGCCGTCATGCCAGCGGCCGAAGCGTCGACGCTCTCGCCTGCGCTCGGCGTGCTTCCACAGCCAGGAAACTCCTTTTCCAGGCTCTCGAGCTTGTCCTCGATCTCCTTGATCTGCTGCGCACCGGCCTTGAGCGTCTTCAACTCATCCGCTGCAAACTCATCCTTGGCGCCGTCGATGGTCTTGAGCAGGAAATCGCCATAATTGCTGCCGTCCTCGATCATCGGCGTATCTTTATTGGCGGCAAGAAACACCTTTTCCCACAGCGCATTATCGCTCGAGAGGATATCGTTCTGCTTCTGCATGAGCTTCGCATAGAGCTCGGCGGCCTCGTCGGCGTTGGCCGGCTCTTGCGCAATGAGCTCCGCGATCTTAGGATCGGAGCCCGTAGATTCGCTCGCGTTGCCACCGGGCGCCGAACACGCCACAAGACACAGGGCCAGCACCGGCACCATAAACAGGGCCGCAATCTTAGATAGTTTCATGGTCATTCCTCCGTTTTGTCGAAACTTGCTTACTTTTTATCGGCGGTCAGAGGGAGCTTTTCTTCCGACACATCCAGGCCATAGCGATAGCTGATGGCATCGACGGGACAGGCCCCGATGCACTTTCCGCACCGGATACATTCGGCATGATTGGGTGCGCGGACCACATCGACGTCCATCTGGCAAACCTTTGAACACGTGCCGCACGAGACGCATTTGCATGCATCGACCCGGATCCCCAGTAAGGACACCTTATTCATGAGCGCATAGAATGCGCCGAGCGGGCAAATCCATTTGCAGAAGGGGCGATAGAACAAAACGCTCAGCACCACCACGGCAATGAGAACGAAAAGTTTCCAGGTAAAGAGCTGCCCCAGCGCAGATCGGATTCCAGCATTGACAGCCGCCAGCGGAATGGCGCCCTCGAGCACACCCTGCGGACAGATGTACTTGCAAAAGAACGGGTCGCCCATCCCCACATCGTTGACCACCAGCACGGGCAGCAATACCACGGCAAGCAGCAGCACGCCGTATTTGATATACGTGAGAGGTTTGAGCCTTTTCGTTGAGAGCTTTTTGCAAGGAATCTTGTGGAGCAGCTCCTGCAGCCATCCAAACGGACACAGGAACCCACACACAAAGCGCCCCAGCAACACGCCGAGCAAGATGAGCGTGCCCGTGACGTAATAGGAAAAGCTGAACTTGGACGAGCCCACCACCGACTGAAATGCACCGATAGGACATGCGCCCGCAGCCGCAGGGCACGAATAGCAATTAAGCCCCGGCACGCAAACCGTTTTTTCCGCGCCTTGGTAGATGCCGCCTTTGGCGAAGTTTGGCAGATGGATATTCGTAATGAGCGTTGCTACCGCCTGAATGAATCCGCGAAATCGGGCCAAAATATGCGACGCAGTGTTTTCTCTTTTATCCAATTCCGATACACTCCAAGCACAGCCTAATTGCTTTGGCCAGCACGGCATCCGCCTCGCCACGCATAACGCCAAAACACACCATGGCAATTCCGACGATCAACAAAGCGACCTGTACCATGGGTTTTACCGCCTTGAACAACCTGACCACTCCTTTCGTTACGCAACCATTGAACCATATCGACCATAAAATCCGTGTTAAGCGCGATTTGAAATGTGCAAGGAGATTGTTATGCGTATTTTAATCGTCGAGGACGAGCGAGCTCTATGTGACGCAATCGCGCGCAGCTTGCGAAACTTGGCATACAGCGTCGACTGCTGCCATGATGGGCAGGAGGCGCTCGACCTACTAGGCGTTGAAGTCTTTGACCTCGTGGTACTCGACCTCAACCTTCCCCGTATCGACGGCATGACCGTGCTCAAGGCACTTCGGAAAACCGACCGCGAGACCAAAGTGCTGATTCTGTCCGCACGTGGCAAAGTATTCGATAAAGTCACCGGACTCGATGCCGGCGCCAACGATTACCTCACCAAGCCGTTTCATCTGGACGAGCTCGCGGCGAGAATTCGCAGCCTCACGCTCAGGCGCTTCGCACAAGACAACATAGTTTTAACCTGCGGAAAGCTCAGCTTTGACACCAAGGCGCGCATCGCTTCCGTAGGCGGCGAAGCGCTGTCTCTCACGCGCAAAGAAACGGGAATCTTGGAATACCTGATGCTTAACCAGGGGCGCCCGGTAAGCCAAGAGGAGCTTATCGAGCACGTTTGGGATAGCAGTGTGAACAGCTTTAGCAACGCAACCCGTGTTCATATCTCGTCGCTCAGGAAAAAGCTGCGCAGCGCTTTGGGATACGACCCGATTCGCAATCGGATTGGAGAGGGCTACGTCATGGAGGATAGCGAATGAAAAGGCTTTCGCTGCAATGGCGCATAACGATCATGACGGCACTTCTGACGTGCGCGGCGTGCATGCTGACAAACTGCCTGGTCGGCTATACGGGCATGCGCTACATGGACGCAATTGGCAGTGGCATCTCGGCTCTTAGCACAGCCGACGAAGATACGCCCCAGGCGTTTGACCCAACGAACGTGGCCCTCGATGACGAGGTCACGGTCGTCGTGAATAACGCACAAGAGTCTTTTGGCGCGACCGCCTGGTGCATCACAGCTGGAGTCACGCTGCTTGGTGGCGTGCTGGCATACTTTGTGAGCGGTCGTGCGCTCAAGCCGCTACGGGCTTTTGCCGCTCAAGTAGAGCGCGTGCAGCCTGACAACCTAAGCGAAATCAACCTCAGCGAAGATGTGCCCACCGAACTGCAACGATGCAGCGCCTCATTCAACGATATGATCGGTCGGCTCGACGAAGGGTTCTCCGCACAGCGTCAGTTTACCGGCAACGCCGCACACGAGCTGCGCACCCCGCTCGCCCTTATGCAGGCGCAGATTGAACTGTTCGCCTCCGAGCATCCCACATCGCAACCCCAAACAGCCGAGCTGCTCGGCCTGCTGCAAGAACAAACCGAGCGGATGTCGCGAATGACCAAGGTGCTGCTTGAGATGAGTGAGCTCCACAGCGTTCCCTGCGAGGACGATATTGAGCTTGGCCCCCTGTCCGAAGAAGTCCTCACCGACCTTGCTCCGCTTGCCGAGCATAAAGACATCGTCCTCAATTGCAGTGGAGGCGCTCTGATAATCGGAAGCGACACGCTCCTCTATCGGCTGGTGTTTAACCTGGTCGAAAATGCCATCCGTTACAGCCGCCCCGGCTCCACTGTCAACGTCTCCATCTGCGACAACGACAGTCACGTGTTCCTGCGAGTCGAAGATCAGGGCCCGGGAATACCCAAGCAGTACCGTGAGAGCATCTTCCAGCCGTTCTTTCGCCTGGATAAATCCCGCAGCAGGGCATACGGCGGCGCAGGACTCGGGCTAGCGCTTGTTTGGGAGATTGCAGCGCTGCACGGCGGCACGGTTGAGGTCGAAGCAAGTTCCGAGAACGGGGCCACCATGCTCACGACCCTTCCAAAACGGACCGCAGCGTAAACCAGCCATTAAAAGGAAAGGGTCCCGTGCACGTTTGAACTGCCTCCCATTTCTTGAACACGAGAAATGGGAGGTTTTTGGACTGGTCAAGGTTTCTTGGACGGAAAAATAAGCTTCTTCAGGCAACATCTCGCTCTAGGTCGCACGGGGCGTTATAGCCGATCGATGAGCGCATCCTCTGCCTGCTGTAGTAGAGCTCGATGTATTTGAACGCGTCCTGCTTCGCCTCCCCCTCGTCTTGTGGCCTTCCGCATAGGGTGATGCCGAGACGTAAGAGGACCAGATGCCCCGCATCATATCGGATCTTCTGACCTCGCCGAGCACGGCCTCGTAGTCGCCCATCGTGCCGAGTGAACCGCGCCTGGAGGCGGTGGCGACAACGGCTTCGTGCAGGGAATCCCGATTTATTTCGCCCGCCTTCAAACGGAGCAAAGTGTGGATGTCGTAGTAGTCGCGTCCACGCGTGTTGGCGATTCCCCGGGAAACGACCGTCTCGAGCTTTTCGGCCAACACGGTTTCGAGCGGGTACTAGAGCACCCTGACCGAGCCCTTCTCGAACATGAGCGGGTAGCGGTACTCGATGCGCCCAGGCACTATCTCGTCTCCGGTCGTGATGTCGATCTTCACGGGAGCGTCTATCTTGCCGTACCTCACGCGCAGGTGCGCGCGCCAGTTCGCGTACTCGTCGCCCTCGCGGATGGGCTCGATCCGCTCGAAGGAGTATTCCATGCCGTCGGCGACGTCCACGGCGCAGATGGCGGCGACGGCCTCGCTCACCATGCCTTCGTCCATATCCATGCCTATCACCGTCGTGTCCATGTCCATGGTGGTCCTCTGGGCGACGCCCGTCATCGAGGAGATGAGGAGGCCGCCCTTCAGAACGAACGCCTCGGCGTAGCCGCTCTTTCCGAGCCGCACCAAAAGATGCTCGAACAGGTACATTTGCAGGAGCTCCTGGGGCTTCAGGTTGCTTTTTTGGCCAGGGCCTTAATTTTGCCCTTGAGGCTTGCATCGCTCCTCATCATGTGAGCACCTCCAAATACATCCTGAACTCTTTCTCGACGCCGAGCGCGTTGCACATCCGTGCGAGCTTAGGCAGGTCGGCGCCTTTCCTTTTGAAATAACCCGCGACCGCGTCGCGGACGAGCTGGGGGTCCGCTCCTTCGGAAACTCTCTGCGAAATGAGGTCGGCTATGGCCCGTTCGGCGCAATAGGCTTTCACAGTACCCCCTCCTGGGGCTTTGCCTTAACGATGCCGAGCTCGTAGAGCTCGGGAGAGAGACGGTGGATTTTCGTATCGGGATATTCTTGGGTAAGGCCACGCGGGTTGTAGCCGTGTGGGACGGTGACATCGATTGCGGCGGGAACCCTGTCGGAAAGGCCGGCGAGGTACAGCGCGCTTCCGTGTGATAGCACGCATTTGCTCCACCTGTAGGATATCGCTGCGAACTCGTCATCGAAGACTTCGGGCAGACAGTACACGCCCCGGGTAAGCTTGTCTATAGCGCCCGATTCAAGGGCGTAGGAAATCGAGCCCGGCAGAAAGCCCGCTTTCGCGATTTGCGCCGCGCTCGCGATGCCGCCCGAGTCTTCTACGAATTCGGCTATCTCCTCACTTCTGCTCATAACCCTCCTTTTGATTATTGGACACGAATTGTAGCTTAAATGTGTCTAATAATCAAAAGGAAGATCATGGCCATCAGGCGAAGACGCCTGGAAAGACGCTATTCCTGTAAAAACAAATTTAGGCCCGGTGACTTGAATCAGCGGTCGTCCCGGGCCATCGAAACGTATCGTACGCGCCCTTGTTGGATTTGGCAATCTCGTGCTAAGCACCGCAACGCTATAGGATTAGCTGGTCAAGCAGAAAGCCGTAGCGCCCGATGCTCTCGTTTTTGGTGAATTCGATAAGGGTCGCAGCAGATAAATCGACATCGTCCGGGATCTCGTTTTCGACAATTATGACCTGGCAGTTTCCGCATTGGTCGAGCATGTACGAAAGCATCGAGCTCTTCATCCCTTCGGCAACGCCTTCCTGCTTGCTTTCTTTCAGGGAGAGAATCGGCGAGTCTCATGTCGACCGAACAAAGCAGTTACGACAGCAACATGAAAAAGTTCGGTTGGGCCGATTACGCCAAGCCGGCGAGCATCGACATTTACCCGAAGGATTTCGAAAGCAAGCAAAGCGTGATCGATATCCTTGACAACTACAACGAAGCGATGAACGCCGCCGGCGAGGAAGACAAGGTCGTAAGCTACACCGATATTGTGGGCGCGCTCATGAGCAGCGTAACCACCATCGTTAATATGATCAGCTATGTGCTGATGGCGTTCGTGGCGATTTCGCTCGTGGTGAGTTCAATCATGATTGGCATCATCACCTATATCAGTGTGCTTGAACGCAAGAAAGAAATTGGCGTTTTGCGCTCCATTGGCGCAAGCAAAGGCGATATCAGCCGCGTGTTCAACGCCGAAACCATCATCGTCGGTTTCGCAGCCGGCGTTATTGGCATCGGACTTACGGCTTTGGCCTGCATTCCCGCCAACACGATTGTCTATTCATTGTTCGATGTGGAAAACATCGCGATTCTGCCATGGCAAGCCGCGATTGCCTTGATTGGCATAAGCGTACTGCTCACATTCTTGGCAGGCCTCATTCCTTCAAGCGCAGCGGCGAAAAAAGACCCGGTCGAAGCTCTGAGAAGCGAATAAGGAAGCGACGGGGACTTCCCCAACAACCGCTAAAAGCAAGAAGCTCGTAACTACCACAGCTGCGAGCTTCCTAGCGACTATTTGAAAGAGAAGGTGCGATAACCCTGCTTCGTGCGCTTTAAGACGACCCTCGATCCCCTTGTTGCTGCAGAAGGGGATGAGGGTCGTCTGTTAAATGATCGCTAGGCAAGACCCAGATCCTTGCAAGCTGCGTTCGCAGCAACATATCCCGTCGTGCAAGCAGCACCCTGCCCCGATCCTCCATGCAGCCCATAGGGATAGTCGTTAAACTGCATGGAACCGTTATCGATGCCGCACACAAACAAGCCCTTGATGGGGAGATCGTCGTGTCCGATCGCCCGCGCCTCATAATCTCCTCGCACGCCGCCACAGGTGCTATAGGCGCAAGCCTCGACCTGAACCGCATAAAATGGCTTCTTTTCTAGAGGCGTCATGAGCGCGGGGTCGGCTCCAAGGGGGTCATGAGAGCCGTCCCCCTTCGCTCTATTATTGTAGTCTTCCATCGTTGCAGCCAATGCTTCCGAGTCAACCCCCATAAGCTCGGCAAGCTCCTCGAAGCTATCGGCCTTCCAAACAAAGTCGCTGCCTTCAACCAAGGATCGGAACTCTCCGCTCCCAACACCCATGAAGGCAACGAACTCATTGAGTTTATCCTCGCCCTCGTAGGCTTCAACATGCGCCTCATCGAACAAGGTAAAGACCTTCGACTGAGAAGCGATTGCCGTGTTGAGGCGGGAGGTGTCGGCGTCTTCTGCAAGTGTCTCGTTGTAAAAGCGCACGCCGCTCTGATTGACCATGGGGAGCGTTTTGCCTATTTCTAGCGGATACCGATAAGTGGGCGGCCACTGAGTGAAAATCGACAGCATGCTACTCCAACTTTCTCCGCACGCCTTCGAAAGTCCGTACATTACCGCAGACGGCGCCTGGGGAAGCGCGCCTGCCGTCAGCGCCATATTGATACCGTCGCCATCTTGACCATCGAACCCCAGAAATACAACTCGTTCACTAGGAATGCGAAGCCGCTCGGCGCACATTTCCGGGTTTTTCCCGAATCCACCCGTAGCGAGCACCGTCGCTTTGGCATTAATGCGCACGAGATCGCCGCCGCTTTTTGCGTAGACACCCCCAACTCCCTCATTGTCGAGAATGATGTTCACGGCAGGAGACTCTAGGCGAAAATCCAAATTATCGAGCGTCTCCCCATAGGCCCAAAGCGGCTTGAGCATACCCTCGCCGTTGTTTACCCAATTGCCTGCCTCGTCAAAGCAGCTCAGAAGGGCACCCTGGCCACCAGTTGACATCGAAGCCCCATGGCTTATGGCCCAATCGAGGGCTTCTCCAGAATTGTCCAGGTAGCACCAAATCCCTGGTGCATAAGCACCCCAATTGTGCCACTGCATGTAAGCTTCGAACTCGGCCTGCAAGTCTGTGGGCCCCTGCGCATCAAGCTGCTCTTGAGTGTTGTACGCAAGCGTACCCTCCGTTATCGTTGAAGTTCCTCCCTTGAGACTTGTCTTCTCAAGCCAGATTACACGAGCACCAAGCTCAGCTGCTCTAATGGCGGCATAGGTTCCAGCGGATCCTGAGCCGCACACTACGACATCGCACTCCTCCGTGCGGGCCACATCCCCTTCATCCACTTCGACAAGCCGCGAAGAAAGAGGGCGATCTGCGCCCTTATGCGTACTGGTGCCCGATGCGTCGGTATCAGTCGACGGCAGGCCAGCATTTGAAGGAGCGCATCCCGCGAGGCCGACCGCTGCCATGCTCGCACCAAATACTCCACCCCCAACAATAAAATCTCTGCGCGATATCACCTTGTCCATTTTTGATCCTCCTCTTTCCTAACTGAGTTATTGCATGTGCGATTTTGGGCTCATGGGCCATCGCCCAACTCGTCTATCGACAAAACGTTGACGGCGCCTATTCGAAATCGCACTTACGTATGAAAACGCAGGTATTGGATCTTGAGGATGCAGATTGAGGTTGATTGCAGGCACGGAAGGGTTGAAAAAACGGTTGATGAAGCGCATTGCGCACTTCAAGCTATTCCTCGCCTCCGCACTCCACTTCCTCAAAGTGCGATTACCTCGGGTTTTCCAGGCTTAATCGGTATAAAATAGACCGGGAGGCAGTTCTATCATACGAAACCATTCGGGAGGTCGAACATGGCCAAGGCCGTGACGGTAAATCAGATTCGCAACGTGCCTTTTGCTCTCGCTCTGGCTTTTGCTTGCGCTTGGATGCTCGACCCTTCTGCTGCAATTCCGGCAGGATTCGCTTCACTCGTATCCTTTTCCCAATACCCCCATCTCCTTGTAACGTCGCTCGCATTCGGCGTCTTGGCCCTGTTTCACCGCCAAACCAGCACCTTCCTCAGCAGTAAGGCGTTCGTTGTTGCCTCCTGCTCACTGTGCTTTCTCGGTTTTTTTGGCGCCTGGGCGTGCTCATTGCAGCCGGAAACTTTCCAGGGAGTTCTACCCTTCGCTTGTCTTTGCGTAACGGCGCTCTGCCGAGCCTCTCTGCTCATCTCGTGCCTCAAGGCGCTTGCGGGGCTCCCCCTCGTCGACTGCCTTTTAACGCTCATTGCTTGGCAGTTTTTTGTAGGCATACTGCGGGCACTCTCCACTTTGCTTCCGCCACTTGCCATATCCTGTATTGCGCCCCTCGCAATCGCCCTCTGCCTCACGAGAAAGACCTCTATTGCGCTCTGGCGCGAAAACCCTACGGCTACTTCGCCCTCGGAAGAGGCCGGCAAAATTGAGCCGCGCAGCTTCTTTCCCATTGCGCGCTTGCTGCTCATTTATTCGCTTATCATCTTCACCATTCAAACGCTACAAGGCTTTGCCCCCACGCCCGTAGCTAGTGTTTCCTACTTCGGGCTCTTTATCGCCATTGCGGTTACCTCAATCGCCCTCGCGGTAAACGGAAGAATCGTTCGCATCAAGCAGCTCTATGACGCATCGCTCGCCATTCTGGAATTGGCAATCATAGTTTTCGCTATAGGAGCTGGGTGTTCCTACGAAATTGCTTCGATTCTTCTCGATGCCTCCTATATGACTTTTTCGACATTCTTCTTCACCATACTGTGCAATCTCTGCCAAAGAAGAGGAAACAACCCAGTCTTTGTCTTCTCGCTTGCCTATCTTGCAGAGCAACTCGCCGCTTTTCTAGGAGAAGCTTTCTCGGGCATGATAGGGCCTGGCGTGCATGCGTTGCCCCTCGTCCTACTCGCAGGATTAGGAGCCATTGCGTTCGTCTATCTTTCTCCTCTCAGAGATGGAAGTCTCGAGAGGAGCACCGATCCAGCAAAGGCGCAGTACGTCGATCCGGCACGTTATTACACCATACTCGCCGAAACCTGCACATCGGTCGCCATGCAGTGCTCTCTGACTAAGCGCGAGGGAGACGTACTCCTTCTCCTCGCCCAGAGAAAAACGTTAGCGCAAATTAGCGACGATCTGGTGGTAAGCCTCGCTACGGTGAAGACCCACGCTCACAACATTTATAAAAAATTGGGTGTCCACAGCAAACAGGAGCTGTACCAGTTTCTTGGCCTGGAAAACCTATCCTATTCCGCCAAATCCTCCACGAAGCCCACGCGGTAGTTCTTGAAGATGACCTCGCCTTCCTCCTGGGTGGCGTCCAAGTTCACGTCAGCCTCGATGCGGAAGTCGCCGTCGGCGTTCTCGCCCAGGAAGATCTGGCGCACATGCCAGAGGTGCTGTTCGGCTTCGGGGCTCTCGTCGATGGAGAGGTAGGCGGCCGACCGCGCGTCACCGTCCAGGCGGATCTCGTTGTGCTCGGCGAAGTAGTCGCGGGCCCAGGGCACGCCCTGGCAGTACAGCTCGAAGGCGCGGTCCAGCAGCTCCTCCAGGGGCTTGGGATAGGTGACCTCGGCCAGCCGCTCCAGGCGTTCCTCGTATTCCACGCCGTCGGCCTTCATGGCGGCCATGGCGGCGTCGCGGGCCTTGCGCTCCTGGGCCCGCAGCACCTTCGCGGGATTCTCCAGCGTGGCCTCCACGAGCGAGATGACGTCCAGAGCGTAGGTGTCGCTCTCCGGGTCCAGCAGATCGAGCGCCGCCAGCAAAAACGGCGAGAGCGGCTGGTCGAGGGCGAAGTCCTCGGGAAGGTCCACGGTGAGCACGTAGCTCGGGTTGCCCTCGGCGTCGGTCTCGCGCACTACCACGCCCGCTTCCAGCAGCGTGCCGAAAATCTCGTCGGCCCGGGCGTTCAGCTTGATTTTCTCCTCGGGGGTCTGGGCCGAGTCGGCAATAAGCTGGTGCACGTTGGCCCACGCGTCGCCTCCGCGGCTCACCACCGACAGCACCATGGAGTGGGTGATGCGCATGCGGGGCGTCAGCTTCTCCGGCGGCTTTTCGATTAGGTGCTCGAAGGTCTGCTTGTTCCAGCTCACGAAGCCCTCGGGCGGCTGCTTCTTCTTCACGCAGCGCTGCTTTTTCGGGTCGTCCCCAGCCTTCAGCAGGGCCTTGTGGTTCTCGATCTCGTGCTCGGGGGCCAGCGCGATGGCCATTCCCTCGGTGTCGAAGCCGGCCCGGCCCGCCCGGCCCACGATCTGGTGGAACTCGCGGCTGCGCAGGCGGCGCATCTTGGTGCCGTCGAACTTGGTGAGCTGGGTGAGCACTACGGTGTGGATGGGCACGTTGATGCCCACGCCCAGGGTGTCGGTGCCGCAGATGACGGGCAGGAGCCCCTGCTGGGCCAGGCGCTCCACCAAAAGCCGGTAGCGCGGCGCATGCCCGCGTGGTGCACGCCCACGCCCGCCGCCAGCAGCCGCTGCAGGATCTTGCCGAAGGGGGTGGTGAACTTCGTGCCCTTCATGGCTTGTTTGATGGCCTCACGCTGGTCTTTCTCCGATACGCCGTAGCTGGCCAGCGACCGGGCGTTCTTCAGGGCCTCGTCCTGGGAGAAGTGCACGATGTACAGCGGCGCCTCGCCGGCGCGCAGGCCCAGCTCCACCGTGGCCTCCAGAGTCTCCAGGGTGTAGTCGTAGGACAGCGGCACCGGGCGCGGCGCGTCGGTCACGAGGTCCACGGGGCGCCCCGTGCGCTCCTGGAGCATGGCGGCGATGTCACTCACGTCGCCGAGGGTGGCGCTCATCAGCAGGAACTGTGCACCGGTCAGGGTGAGCAGCGACACCTGCCAGGCCCAGCCGCGGTCGGGGTCGGCGTAGAAGTGGAACTCGTCCATCACGACGCAGCCCACCTTTGAGGCTGGTCCCTCGCGCAGGGCCTGGTTCGCGAGAATCTCCGCCGTGCAGTAGATGACGGGCGCCTCGGTGTTGATGGTGGAGTCTCCGGTGATCATGCCCACGTTCTCGCGCCCCAAGATGTCCACCATATCGAAGAACTTCTCGGACATGAGCGCCTTGATGGGGGCGGTGTAGTAGGCGGTGCGCCCCGTGGCATGAGGAATAATCGAACAGAAAGCGTTTCCGCAGGTAAAAGATGCGAAACACTTGCAAACCGCGTTGTTTCTTGGTGACATTCTTTGTCACCGATGACGCCATTTTTCTGTAATACAAGCAGTTTATTTGAGCGTAAAACCAAAAGGAAAACCCTCCTGAGCTGGTGTTTTCAGGAGGGTTCTGCTTGTCACAAACCGATACGTTACTGTATCGCTATTTATTCCCACTCGATGGCTTCAGCTCTGCCGTCCCGTCATTCCAGTTGCACCCAGTTTTCGGTTCCGTCTCGAGCCGAGTGCCGCCAGGTAACGCCATGTCGTGCTTCGTCGGCTTCGGGGACAAAAGTTGGGACAACCTCAAAAACTTTTTTCAAACTCAGGGGTTTGAGTTTTTGTTTTTGTCCCAAAGGGCGCAGCGGGCCGCCTTTGGAGGCTCGATGGCGCCGAAAACGCCCGTTTTGAAACTCAACCGCCCTTTTGCCCGCAAGCCGCCAGCTGCAATCGCAAGTGAATTAACGCGGGTGGCTTGCGCGCCATTTGCAAAACCCCAGGTCGCAGGTCTTCGCCATTCGTGAACAAAGTGAGTAGTCTCAGGTGGCTTGCTTATGAGTTGGCGAACGGGCCTTCAGGATTCAGGGCAAACATGCTGGTAGAATAGGATTCTCAAATCAATGACAGGAGACCGAGCATGGCCGAACCCCACGATAGGAAGCCGATCCTCACGATCGAGCAGCAGATAGAGCACCTCAAGCAGAAGGGCGTAGCCTTCGAACTGTGTTCCGAGGAAGAGGCCGCGGACTACCTGCGCGACAAGTGCAACTTCTTCAAGCTCGCATCCTACCGCAAACTCTTCTCGAAATACGAGGGAGGCCCGCGCGACGGCCGCTACGTAGACCTCGACTTCGGCCAGCTGCGCCTGCTCGCGGCGCTCGACCAGGAGCTGCGCCACGCCCTGCTCGGCATGACGCTCGACATCGAGCATTTCCAGAAGGTGACACTGCTTCGCGAGATGGAGGACCGTGGAGAGGACGGCTACGCCATCGTGGCCGACTACATGGCATCGCTTACCACTGCAAACAGGGAGTACCGCCTGCGCGAGCTCAAGATGAGCGGCCGCAGCCCCTACAGCTCGAGCCTCTACGCGAAGTACTCCGGCGACATGCCTGCCTGGGCCTTCCTTGAGCTCACCTCGTTCGGCACCCTCATCGACTTCGTGCGCTTCTGCGCCAGGCGATGGGGCGACAGGCGCCTCGAGGCCTCCCACTACGACCTCAAGCGCGTGAAGTCCGTCCGCAACTGCGCCGCGCACGGCTCGTGCCTGATCAACTGCTTCGCCGAGAGGGGCGCCGCCCGGGGCTCGGCGTCCAGCGGCGTCTCCCGAAGGGTCGCCGCCGTGGGAATTCCCAAGGCGACCAGGAGGAAGTGGATGGGGAACACGGCCATGCAGGAGGTCGCGACCGTGCTCGTGGCGCACTCCGGCTTGGTACCCGAGGGCTCCTCGCGCTCGCGCGCCGCATCCGAGCTCGCCGAGATGTTCGCCAGGGCCGACGGCGAAACCGAGGCGCTGCCCGACAAGGGGCCCGACGCCGCAGCTCGCTCCGCGCTCGAGTTCCTTCGCAGGTTGACAGAATCGCTCGGGTTGGTAGAATAGCCTGCAGATAGCAAAACCTTCACGGTTTTAGGGGCGGACTTGCGCAAGCGACTCTGCCCTATTTTTATATTCACTCGCTATAGGAGACGGGTGATACCTGGGTCAATGACAGAACTGAGAAGCCCGGAATAATGGAGCCAGTTAGAAACCCTCGGGTTTGCGGGGCGGGATCGTGAGAGCGATTCTGCCCTATTTTTTTCCTCCGTCTGCCCCAAACCAAGTAGTTCGAAGATAGCCTGTAGGTGTCCTCGTGGGCGCCTTTTATTTTCAGGGAATCGGCCGCTTCATGAACGAGCGACCGGCTTGACCTAGATCGAACCGCCTTCATCTCCGTC
Source organism: uncultured Collinsella sp. (assembly GCA_947507155.1). Lineage (GTDB taxonomy): Bacteria > Actinomycetota > Coriobacteriia > Coriobacteriales > Coriobacteriaceae > Collinsella. Next base: position 15,321 of record CANNOC010000032.1, read on the forward strand.
TAGGCGCCGGCAATCAACATCGTAAATCCGCGCGTGCTACAATGCGGGCACCAGAGATGAAAACACAGTCCCCGTCGGGTAGTCGTGGGCGTGCGGGAGTCCGCATCAGTAACCTGCCTCCTTGGTTGTCCCTTCTCTGCATGGTCATCTACATAAAGGAGGAACCAGCCATGCAGATCAGCGTGTCGTCCACCCTGACCGTATATCACGACGGCCAATTCTGGGTCGGGCTGGCGGAGCACGTCGAGGGCGGCAGATACGGCGCCGCCCGCATCGTCTTCGGCGCAGAACCGTCCAATGAGGAGATCCTGCGATTCGTTGTCAACAAATGGGCGAAGCTCTCGTTCTTCGGCCACGACTCGACCGAGGCGAGCAAGCCCGCGAAGAACCCCAAGCGACGCGCTCGCGAGGCGGCGAAAGCACTTAAGCAGCCGGCGATGAGCACCAAGGCGCAGCAGGCGCTCGCGAATCAGCGGGAGACGATGAAGCGGGAATCGGCCCAAGCAAGAAGCCAGCGTCGCGCGGATGAGGCGGAGGCGCGCTTCGAGCAGCGAAAACTGAAGCGCAAACAGAAGCATCGCGGTCATTGATACCGCTATCGACCAGTATATATAGCAGCAGGCGTAGCTTCGATTGAAACTACGCCTGCCACCTGGTGCTATAACGTTATACAGAACGTATGTTCTATTCCAACTCTTTCAAGTCCATTTGCCGTGGCGACATTCCAATTGGGTCTAGTTTGGTTGTCGATTTGTCCACCTTGCCGCCGAATCCCTCCGCGTGTCCTCGCGTAGGCGTTTGGGACAAACCCTGGGACAAATTCGCAAACTATTTCGAAACCGCAAGCCCACAGTTTCGTTTTTGTCCCGGGGACAAAAACGACAAGGCTTTGAGGCCCGGAACCGCTCGAAAGGGGTGCCAAAACGGCTGTTTTCCCTTTTTGACGCCTGTTTAGCAAAGTGAATCATAGCCAGCGGCTTTGCCGCCTTGCATTTCCGCAGGTCAGATGAGATGCACAAGAGCGATGACCGAAAGAATCGTCGCAGGTGGCTTATCCACCCAAGAGTTCAACGATTCCACTTTCAAATGCATGAGGAAATGCGAATGACCTCAATGCGCTCCCGAACTCGACGCTAACGTAAACGCCGACTCCGTCGAGCGAAGACTGGCCGATATGAGTCACAACACCGTCCCCAAGGCTGATATGCCTAAGATGGCTTCCAACTGGGGGCGGGGTTTGCCAATAGGAACCACATGAAGAAATGCAGTCCCCTTGGAGTCCTGCTCGGTGATTCCGCCAGCGTTCTTCTCAAGGCAATCCAGAAGAGCAATCGGATCGCCCATCACGTCAGGTGGCGGAGTTGGCATGGAGGGCAGGTTCTTGTTGGTTTCCACCTATTGTACGCCCGTCGTCGTGCACGACCAATCGAACAGCATCCCGGATTCGATAGCTACGTGCGAAGCCTTGACGCTGTATTTTCACTTGCTGTTCGCGGACAGCAAGTCTACAAGGGATAGACGCACAAGCGTCGCAAGGGAGTGTAGCTCCCTTGACGGAACGAAGTGACGAAACATTCTCGGTCGTGCAGGTTTCTTCTGCTGACCGGGAATGAAGCTCCGCAGGACGCACATACTCCCGATAGGAGAGTATAGAAGTGCGCCCTTTAGTTCCTAAAGGGATTTTATCAGTTCGAC
>CANNOC010000033.1 GCA_947507155.1 uncultured Collinsella sp.
ATGCGAACCTCCAGTCCGGACCGCCCCGCGGTCCAACTTTCTGTCCGCACCCCCGTTCGTATTCCTTGAAAGGGGAAAAATGGACATATCGAGGAAGACTGATTACGCCCTTCGTATGCTGGCGATGCTTGCCGAGGATCCGGAGCGTTTGCTTTCTGTTCGCACCGCTGCCGAAGAGGTCAATGTCCCGTATTCGTTTGCCCGCTCGATTCAGCACGGTTTGGTCCAGGCCGGTATTGTGGAGAGCCTGCGTGGCGTCCACGGCGGCATGCGTCTCAAGGTCAGTCCGGACGACGTCACTATCCGCCAGGTCGTCGAGGCCGTTCAGGGTCCTATGGTTATGAACGATTGCACCGCGCCCGATGGTGACTGTGCGCGCATGGGCGCGTGCTGCTATCATCCCCTGTGGGCCGGAGCCCAGGCGTTGATGCGCGACTACCTCGATTCCGTTTCGCTCGGCGACATCGTCGCTCACCGCCAGTTCCCAGCCGTCGATCCCAAGTTCGCCGACCGCGAAGCGTTTCCCGAGTACGCCACCTGCGAGTGCGCTTACCGGGAGGAATAACGCCGCATAAGGAGCATAGCCATGATTCAGGACCCCTTTCGTTCGATGATTCGTTCGGAAGGGGTCCTGCGTTATCGTGACCTTCCGTGGCGCCGCACACGCGATCCGTACATCATTTGGCTTTCTGAGGTCATGCTGCAGCAAACGCAGGTGCCGCGTGTGGAGGCGCGCATGCCGGTGTGGCTCGATCGTTTTCCGACTGTGCAGGCGCTTGCCCAGGCCGCGCCTTCCGATGTTTTGGACGCTTGGCAGGGCATGGGCTACAACCGACGCGCTCTGGCGCTTCATGGGGCCGCTCAGCGCGTTGTAGAGGACTGGGACGGGGAGTTTCCGCGTGAGACGCGTGACTTGGTCGCTCTGCCTGGTATTGGCCCGGCAACGGCGCAGGGTATCCGGTCGTTTGCGTTTGATCTTCCGGGCGTGTATCTGGAGACCAATGTGCGCACAGTCTTTCTGCATCACTTCTTTCCCGATGTACCGGCTGTTCCCGATCGCGAGCTGGTGCCGCTGATCCAAGCCGCCTGTCCGGCGGCTCCCGGTGCGGCGGCGGACGAGATCGCGCCCTTTGCCGCGCCTCAAGACGATGCCGACACGCCGCGCGCGTGGTATTACGCATTGCTGGATTACGGCGCGTATCTTAAAAAGACACTGCCCAATCCGTCCAGGCGGTCGGCGGGCTATAGTCGTCAGTCCAAGTTTGAGGGCTCGCGCCGCCAAAAGCGCGCGCATATCGTGCGTATGTTGTTGGCAGCGCGCGATGGGCAGCCGGCGGGGATTACGCTTGCTGATGCCGTGGTGGGCGTTAACGAGATGGAAGCGGCAGCCGGTCGCGGGCCGGTCGAGTGCGACTTGATCGCGGGCATTCTAGCCGACCTGGAGCGTGAGGGCTTTTGCCGAGCTGAGGGCGATCGCTGGCTGAGCATCTAGCCTGTGCAAATCTGAAGAACAGGATTGTAAGGTTTAGATTTTCGGCATGAGGGCATCCTAAAGACGAGGCCGCTCGAAGCCTACGGGCGGCATGCGTTGAAGGGAAGTACACCTATGGATTTTGAGAATTCCCAAACCAAGAAGAACCTCGAGACCGCTTTTGCCGGTGAGTCCCAGGCACACACCAAGTATCGCTACTACGCATCTAAGGCCAAGAAGGATGGCTACGTTCAGATTTCGAATATCTTTGCCGAGACGGCGGGCAACGAGTCCGAGCACGCCAAGCTGTGGTTTAAGTATCTGCACGACGGCGCCGTTCCGGGCACTCTGGACAACCTGCGCGACGCCGCCGCGGGCGAGAACTACGAGTGGACCACGATGTACGACGAGTTCGCCAAGACCGCCGAGGAGGAGGGCTTTGCCGAGATCGCCGAGAAGTTCCGTGGCGTCGCCGCCGTCGAGAAGGCCCACGAGGAGCGCTACAACAAACTCGTCGAGCGCATCGAGTCGGGCGAGGTGTTTGAGCGTGAGGGCGTGAAGGTGTGGAAGTGCCTGAACTGCGGGCACCTGCACGTTGGTGCCGAGGCGCCTGAGGTGTGCCCGGTGTGTAACCACCCGAAGGCGTACTTTGAGGAGCAGGTGGTGAACTACTAGCGCTTGGCGCTAGCGTGAGCTGGGCCGGGAGGGCCGGTCTACCTTCCCTCCTCGCTCACGGCTTCGCAGGGTCGCGTTGAGGGAAGGTAGACCGGCCCTCCCGGCCCGCTTTGGGTCGTCGCGTGCTCGCTACGGAAAAGCTGATAAAAAAGTTTGTGTGCCGCCCCTTATGGGGCGGCACGTTTTTGTGGGGGCCGGTTGGGGCGGTGACGTTGCTTAGAGGGTACACTGGGTAGCGTTGGCTATTCGTTTCCTCTTGTGAGGTGTTGGTTATGGGTAAGAAGTCTCGGGCTCGGGTTGCTGCGGCGGGAACTCGCAAGGATCCTGGTCGTCGGGTTGCCGAGGGTAAAAAGGCCGATCGTGCTGAGAAGGACAAGAAGGTCGGTGCGCATGCTCATCCTGAGTGGGCGCCCCATTTGAATTCGGCTAGTGAGGACTTGACCGCCAAGCTGTTTACGATGGTCGAGGTCATCTTGGGCGTGGTGCCTGTGGTGGTCATTGGCCTGTTCCTGGCCTCTAAGGATGCCACGAGCGTGGATAAGCTCACCGAGGTCTTCTCGCAGGAGCCCTCGATGGTGGTCACGTTTATTTCTGCGTGCCTGCAGCCGTTTGTGGCGTACATGCTGTACATGATTTATCGCAAATACTGCGAGGGCGATGCGGGCTTTGCCGCCGGTAACCTGATCGGTCTTTTGTGCTCCGAGATCCTACTGCTCAATATCCCGGGCGTCATCGGTATGGGCATCTTGCTGTGGCGTGTTTGGCGCAACGTCGCCCCGCACTTTGAGAGCTGGTTGTTTGAGCGTCGCTTTGCGGGCGTGGTGGCCGATATTGCGGGCTCGCTCGTGATTCTAGCCTTGGCGTTTCTGTGCGCCACCGCCGCCCGCGGTCTCGCAGGCATGTAGTCTGTTCTCACCGACCACGGGGCGCAGGGCGGGGAAACCTTCCCCTCTCGCTCACGGCTTCGCAGGGTCGCGCGAGGCAAAGGTTTCCCCGCCCTGCGCCCCGGCGTTGAGTCGTCGCATGCTCGTTACAGAAAAGCTGATAATAAGTTTGTGTGCCGCCCCTTTGGGGCGGCACTTTTTGTGTGGGGTCCCGGTCTCCACAATTTCCGTCAAGCTTTTGGTTAGATTTTGGTCAGTTGGTGTAAGGGTGGAAGGCCAAAAGATTGCTGGCGAAAAAAGCTCAGAGAAAGTGCTGGTAGGGGAGTTGTTGAGCTTTTCGACAGCTTTTGAGCAAAAGAAACTTTGTGGCTATTGCCGGCGATTGCGTTGTCGCGGTCATGGTGGTGCGGGATGCTGGTCGTAAGCGTCGAATGCTCCGATTTTGGAGGCCAGCATGGATCTGTTTCTTGAGACCCCGCAGCAACAAGCTGAGCGCATGCTGCGTCAGCAGCAACGACTCATGGAGATGCAAATGCAAGGGGCGGCAGTCCAGCCCTTTGCGCAAAACGTTACGTCCGCGGTTTCGCCTGCGGGCGGATCGGCGCCAGAGAACTATTCCGTACAACAAGATTCATATGCGCAGGAGCTTGCGTTCGACAAACGCCGCACGCGTCGTCGCCGCGTGGGCCAGCGCCTGCGCACATTGGCGATGATCGTGCTCATCCCGCTGGGGCTTGCGGTTATCTTTCTGGCGTCGTATGCCCTCACGTGCATCCTCAACGGCGCATCGCCCAACGAGGTGCTCCAACATCTAGCGGCCCTGGGCCAGCGCCTAGGCGACGTCATAACAACCATCCGCGCCGGCTGGGAGAGCTAGCGTTTGTAACATTAGGACTTCTAGGGTGTAGGGATTATCGCCACGAGCGGAATTCTTGCATCCTGTTGGTCCTGTCGTGCGACTGAATAGTATTATTGAAGTTGAATAATAATAGGATTTGTTATGTATAAGCAGGATTTAGAGCAGACTCTGTTGGGCATTGACGAAGAGGCAGAGCTGGAAATAGGTCCAAGAGACGACAGGCCGAGCGTTGTATTGGTGGGAGGAAGCGCCTTCATGCTAAACGATGTGACGAATCGTTCGGTTACACATGACATCGATGTGTTTGAGGCGGACAGGTGCCTCCGCGAGATCATAGCTCGATACCCCGAGGTGAATGGTATGGCGGTGGCATATTGTAATCAGATGCCATTCAATTACGAAGATCGTTTGATCCCCTTGGATATTGGGGCGCGTTTTATCAGGTACTTTACGCCATCCTTGGAGGATCTGGCGGTAATGAAGCTCTATGCCTTCCGTCCGAACGACATCATCGATCTTCATAGTCAGGCATTCGTCGACCGACTTGATTGGGGGCTGCTCGAACGGCTTATATTCGACGAGGGAGAAGCACTGGCGTCGTCGCCTTCGGAGCGGAGTTATCAAGAGATGGTCTGTGCATACAGGCAATACAAAAAGGAGGTGCTCGGTTGAATCTGACCTTTGAGGGATTCTTAAAAGGCTATTGCCGAGAGCTATCCGGACAGCAGTCGCTCAGTTTTAGAAAACTGGTTAAGCAAGCGACGACGGTTGCGCCGCGCGTGGCGGAGCCCCTGTTTTTGCTCGCTTTGGCACAGGGTAAAGCCGAATACGTTCTGGGCTTATCCGAGGGTTCGTGGATGGAAGAGGGTTACCGAGGCGTTTTGTCCTTGTACGCCCAAACGGGTAGCCTGGCATCTCTATGCGCCGAGGATAAACTTCCTAATCGTTATGCCAACGTTTGGCGTGCGTATAGAGCGGTGAAGGAAAAGCCAGTGGCGGACAGAAGGATCAACGCCCTGATGCGAAAAAGAACGTTGGGAGCGCTAGAGGAATCGGGCGTAACGCGCTACGGTCTCTGCCGCGATTTGAATCTGAATAAGGGAAACGTGTACGCATATTTAGCCGGTGATGACTCAAAGGTGAGCAGGGAGACGGCGCGCCGCATTATGGAATATGCGGAGGAGAGGGGCGCCCAAGAAGGGACCGGGCGCCCGGTGCGTATGGCGGGGTAAGATTGATCGCGGTTTTGATTGGTGCTCGATTGGGTTTGTTGGGCGGAGTTTATGTCTGCTATTGATATTGTGCTTGTTGTGATCGCCTTGGTGGCGGTGGGGGTTGCTGTGGCTTGCGCCCTCCAACTCAAGAGCCTGCGTGCCGAGTTGCGGGAGCGTGGCGACAGTAGCGCGGAAACGCTGGCAGCACTCGAGCAGGCTAACAAAGCGCTCGATGCCCTGAACGTCGCGCTGGCCGAAACCCGTCGCACGGCCAATGCCATCGCGCAGCAGCAGACGACCGATGCGGCCGTAGAGCAGCAACGTTACCTGACCATCGCGCGCGAGTTCTCGCAAGCCGGTGACCGGATGGATGATCTGCGCCGCGAGACCGCCCAACAGCTCGGCGCCAATCGCGAGGGCATCGAGCATCGCCTGGACAAGGTGCGCGAGACGGTCGATGCTCAGCTGGGTGCCATCCGCGAAGACAACAACGTGCAGCTCGATCAGATGCGCGCGACGGTGGACGAGAAGCTCTCTCGCACGCTCAACGACCGACTTTCGGCATCGTTTAAGCAGGTGAGCGACCAGCTCGAGGCCGTGTACAAGGGCCTGGGCGATATGCAATCTATCGCCACCGGCGTAGGCGACCTCAAGCGTGTGCTGGGCAATGTAAAAGCGCGCGGCATTTTGGGCGAGGTACAGCTGGGTGCGATCCTGACGGACATCCTCACACCCGACCAGTATCTGGAAAACGTTGCCACCAGGCCCGGTGCCTCGGAGCGCGTTGAGTTTGCCGTCAAGCTGCCGGTAGACGAGGGCGATCCCGTGCTGCTGCCGATCGACTCCAAATTCCCGGGCGACGCGTACGAGCATCTGCTCGACGCCCAGGAGTCGGGCGATGCGGAGGCCGTTGCCGCAGCGCGCAAGACGCTCGATATGATGGTGAAACGCGAGGCAAAGGACATCTGCGAAAAGTACCTGAGTGTGCCGGCAACGACCAACTTTGGCATCATGTTCGTGCCGTTTGAGGGGCTGTACGCCGAGGTCGTCAGCCGACCCGGGCTCATCGAAACCCTGGGCCGCGACTATCATGTCAACGTTGCCGGTCCCAGCACTATGGCCGCCATTCTCAACAGCCTGCAGATGAGCTACCAGACGTTTAGGCTGCAAAAACGTACCGACGACGTACTGCGCGTGCTCTCCGCCGTCAAGGCCGAGCTGCCGCGCTATCAAAAGGCGCTGCGCCGCGCCCAGCAGCAGATCGAGACCGCGGGCAAAACGGTCGAGGGCATCATTACCACGCGCACCAACGTAATGGAGCGCAAGCTCAAGGACATCGACGCACTGGAAGACGCCGACCAAGTCGATGAGATCTTGGGACTCACGCCCGCGGGCCTTCCCACAGACCAAGAAGACGAGGACTAATTGCAACAAGACGGCGGGGCACCGGTGCAAACGCGGGCGCCCTACCGCTTTTCGTATCGCACTTGTCTGGAGCGTGCTCCAATGTGCAACAATGGCGTTTCGCCCAATCAGATGCGAAAGGAAGTCCATGTCTCAGAGAAGCACCAGCCCGCTCAGCCGCTCCACCGTGCGCCGCACGCTGCAGCGTTTTTGGGACGTCACGCGCACGCAGCCGCTGATCGTCTTTCTCTCGGTGTTCTCGTCGGCGGGCTACATCTTTTTGCTCACGTTTGCCAACACCTACGTGATGGCCCTTATCGTCGACCGCGTCCAGGCCGGCCCCGTGGCGGGCGACCAGGTGTTTGAGGTCTTTGGCCCTTACATTCTGGCGCTGGTGCTCGTTAACCTAGTGGGCCAAATCCTCTCCAAGCTGCAGGACTACACCGTCTACAAGCTCGAGATTGCGGGCAACTATCACCTGGCGCGCCTGTGCTTTGACACGCTCTCCAATCAATCCATGACATTTCACACCAGCCGTTTTGGCGGATCGCTTGTGAGCCAGACGAGCCGTTTTATGAGCGGCTATACGGGGCTGGTGGACGTGACGGTGTATTCGCTCATTCCCACTATCACCTCGGTTGTCTGCACGGTGGCGGCGCTCGCTCCGGTGGTGCCGACGTTTACCGTGATCCTGGTGGGCATCATGGTCGTCTACATCGCGTTTGTCTGGCTTATGTATAAGCGCATCATGCCGCTTTCGGCCGCGACGTCCGCCGCGCAGAACAAGCTGTCGGGTGTGCTGTCCGACGCGGTCACGAACATCCTGGCCGTCAAGACCTGTGGGCGCGAGGACTTTGAGCGCGACCTGTTCGATGCCGCCGACCGCGCCGCGCGCGACGCCGAGACGGTTTCGATGCACGCCATGATGCAGCGCAACTTTACGACCTCGGGCCTTATCGTCATCACCATGGCCGTGGTGAGCGTGTTCGTCGCGGGAGGCAACGCGTGGTTTGGCATCTCGGCCGGCTCGCTCGTCATGATCTTTACCTACACCTATAACCTCACCATGCGCCTGAACTACGTAAGCTCCATGATGCAGCGCATCAACCGCGCGCTCGGCGATGCGGCCGAGATGACGCGCGTGCTGGACGAGCCACGTTTGGTGGCAGATGACCCGGACGCCCCCGAGCTCAAAGTGACCGAGGGCGCGATTGATTTTGAGCAGCTGAGCTTTGCGTACCGTGACGCTGCGGCGGGCGAGAGCGTGTTCGATGACCTGACACTTCATGTGGCGGCGGGCCAGCGCGTGGGCCTGGTGGGCAAATCGGGCTCGGGCAAGACGACGCTCACCAAGTTGTTGTTGCGCCTGGACGATGTACAGGGCGGCCGCGTGCTCGTGGACGGCCAGGACGTCTCGCGCTGCACGCAGCAGAGCCTGCGCCGTCAGGTTGCCTACGTGCCGCAGGAGGCGCTGCTGTTCCACCGCTCCATTCGCGAAAACATTGCCTACGGTCGTCCCAACGCCACTGATGAGCAGATTCGCGAGGCGGCTCGCTTGGCTAATGCGACCGAGTTTATCGACCGCTTGCCCCGTGGCTTTGACACTATGGTGGGCGAGCGCGGCGTCAAGCTCTCTGGCGGTCAGCGTCAGCGCGTGGCTATCGCCCGCGCCATCCTAACCGACGCGCCGATTCTGGTGCTCGACGAGGCGACGTCTGCCTTGGACAGCGAGTCCGAGGCGCTGGTGCAGGAGGCGCTCGAGAATCTGATGCGCGGCCGCACCTCCATTGTGGTGGCGCACCGCCTGTCCACCGTGGCGGCGCTTGACCGCATTGTGGTGCTGGCCGATGGCGAGATTGTCGAGGACGGCACGCATACGCAGCTCGTCGAGGCGGGTGGCGAGTACGCGAGCCTGTGGAGCCGTCAGACCGGCGCATTCTTGGAGGCGTAAGCGTCTCGGACGTGGGACAATTGTGCCCATAAGTTTATTGTGCCGTTGAGCCGAGGAGTCGTTATGCCACGCGAGACCAATGCCGCCAAACGCGAGCGCGCCGTTGAGGTGTGTGAGCGCCTCAACCGTCGCTATGGCCCGGTCGAGTGCTTTTTGGACCACGAGAATCCCTTCCGCCTGCTGATCGCGGTGTTGCTCTCGGCGCAAACGACCGACGCGCAGGTCAACAAGGTGACGCCGAAGCTGTTTGCCCAGTGGCCCACGCCCGAGGCCATGGCCGGGGCGAGTGTGGCTGACGTGGCAGACACCATCAAGTCACTCGGATTTTATAAGAGCAAGGCCAAGCACGCCGTGGAGGCCGCGCAGATGATCGTCGCCGACTATGGCGGCGAGGTGCCGGCCGACATGAAGGAACTCGTGAAGCTGCCGGGCGTGGGACGCAAGACGGCGAACATCGTGCTCAACGTGGGGTATGGCATCGTGGAGGGCATTGCGGTGGACACGCACGTCAACCGCATTGCGCATCGCCTGATGTTGAGTCCCAAGACACATGCCAAGGAGCCGCTCAAGACCGAGCAGGATCTGCTCAAGATTTTGCCGCACGAGTATTGGGAGTCGGTCAACCATCAGTGGATCACCTTTGGCCGCGAGATCTGCGACGCCCGCAAACCTAAGTGCGACGAGTGCCCGCTGGCAGACCTTTGTCCCAGCGTGCGCGTTTTGGGGTAGCTGCTTGGCGTGCGCTGGCGTGTCCACCTCATGCGCTACCATGTCAGGCAATGAAATCTGCCGCATACCCGCCGAGCTTGCCCCGGCGGGCTTTTGGCGTTGCAATGCCGGAGGAACAGCATGCTCATTCACCGTATAGCCGCGCAGCTCTACACTGCCGAGGCCTTGCAGACCGTCGAGGCAGGACTCGATGCCGGCGAGGACGTGACGCTGGCTGTGTCGCAGTCGGGCCGCACGCTTATGGCGGCAGCCCAGTTTGCGCGCCGTCCGCGCCCCACGGTCTACATTGTGAGCGGCGAGGACGCGGCCGATCGCGCCGCGCGCAGCCTTGCCGCCTACGTGGGCCTGGCACATGTGTGTCGTTTCCCCGAGCGCAAGGACTATCCGTGGCGCGAACAGGCGCCCGACGACGCCGTGGTGGCGCAGCGCTGCGAGGCTCTGGGGCGCATCGTGCGCGGGGATAACTGCATTATGGTCGCCTCGGCCCGTGCGCTGCTGCGCTGCGTGCCGCCGGTCGAGAGTCGCTATTGGGAGTCCACCACTTTTGCGGTGGGCGAGGAGATTCCCTTTGACGAGGTGCCGCAGCGCCTGGTGGGCATGGGCTACACCAATGCCGGCGCAGCCGACGCGCCCGGTCTGTTCCGCGTGCACGGCGACACCGTCGAGGTGTTCCCCGCGCAGGAGAAGGCGCCCGTGCGCATCGAGTTCTTCGGCGACGAAATTGATCGCATTCGCCGCATGGTGAGCTCAACGGGGCAGACCATCGGCAACGAGGACAGTATCGAGATCTTCCCCTGCCGTGAGCTGGCGCTTACCGACGATGCGGTCCATAACATGCATGTGGCGCTCTATCGCGCCAGCCAGGACGATAGCAAGCTGGCGGCGCTGCTCGAGATGGTGGATGCACGCATCGTCACGCCCGAGCTTGACCGCTTTTTGCCGGTGATGTACGGCCAGACCGTGAGCCCGCTGGCACACGTGAGCGGCAAGGCGCTCGTGGTCCTGTCCGAGCCGCGCTCGCTGTTCGACGACTGCCTGCGCGCCTACGAGGATATCGAGGCGCGTGCCGGCGAGGCAGGGATTGACCGACTGGATGGCCTGTATGTACGTGCCCAGCAGCTCGATTTTGGTGCTCAGCAGCGCCTGAACTATGTGAGCCTGATTCGCGCCGGCGGCGCGGTTACGGCAGAGCTCAAGATTGAGCAGCCGGCCATTGCGGGCTCGGACAACCGCTTTATGACGCGCATTCAGGAGGTCGTGGGCAAGCGCTATGCCTGCGTGTTCGCCATTCCCGACCGCGGCGCGCGCGAGTCGATGGAGCTCACCTTTGGCGACGAGGGCATTACCTTTGAGGAATCGCTGACGGCCGCGCCCGAAAACGCCGGCGTCATTGGCGACCACGTGCGCGTGGCAGCGGCAGATTCTGCCGACCGTGCTGCCCGCCAGGATGCCCATGCTGCAATTCGCGAGCGTAAGGTCGACGCGCTCAACGCCCGCTCGCTCGAGGCGGGCGCGGCCCAGGCTGCCGCCGGTGCCGCCGTGCCCACCATCTCGCGCGGACGCGTGACCTTTGTCGATGCCGCCCTGCCGCAGGGCGTGGTGGTGCCCGATGCCAACCTGGCCGTGTTCTCGATCGCCGACCTCAACGCCCGCATGGACGCCAACCGCGCGCGCAGCCGCCGCAAGGTGGACATTACGCAGATCACGTTTCCGTTTAAGCCGGGCGACTACGTGGTACATGCCACTCATGGCATCGCGCTCTTTAGCGAGATCGCGCGCCAGGAAGTGGGCGGCAAGGAACGCGACTACTTTTTGCTGGAATATGCCGACGGCGACAAGCTCTACGTGCCGCTCGAGCAGGTCGACCGTATCACGCGCTATGTTGGTCCCGACGGTGACAAGCCGCGCCTGACCAGGCTCAACACAGCCGACTGGACGCGCGCCACCAACAAGGCGCGCAAGAACGCCAAAAAGCTGGCGTTCGACCTGGTCGATCTGTATACGCGCCGCTCATCGATTACCGGTATCGCCTGTCCGCCCGATACGCCCGAGCAGATCGAGATGGAGGAGAGCTTTCCCTACGACGAGACGCGCGACCAGCTGGAGGCCATCGCCGACATTAAGGCCGACATGGAGGCGCCCAAGCCCATGGATCGCCTGCTGTGCGGCGACGTGGGCTTTGGCAAGACCGAAGTCGCCCTGCGCGCGGCGTTTAAGTGCGTTGACTCCGGCCGCCAGGTCATGGTGCTCTGCCCCACGACCATTCTGGCCCAGCAGCACTACGAGACGTTCTTTGAACGCTTTGCCCCGTTTGGCCTTGAGGTCGAGGTGCTCAGCCGCTTCCGCACGCCGGCGCAGCAAAAGCGCGCGCTCAAGGCGTTTGCCGAGGGCACGATCGACGTGCTCATCGGCACGCATCGCCTGCTTTCGGCCGATGTGAACCCCAAGAACCTGGGCCTGGTGATCATTGACGAGGAGCAGCGCTTTGGCGTGCAGCACAAGGAGCAGCTCAAGAACCTGCGCGAGCAGATTGACGTGCTCACGCTTTCGGCAACGCCGATTCCGCGAACCATGCAGATGGCCACGAGCGGCGTGCGCGACATGAGCCTGATCACCACACCGCCCACCGGGCGTCGTCCCGTGATCGTGCACGTGGGGGAGTACGACCCCGACGTGGTGAGTGCGGCGATTCGCCTGGAGGTGGGCCGCGGCGGCCAGGTGTACTACGTGTCCAACCGCGTCAAGACCATCGACGACGCCGTGGCGCGCGTGCACGAGGCCGCGCCCGAGGCGCGCGTGGGCGTGGCGCACGGCAAGATGAGCCCGCGCGAGGTCGAGGACGTGATGATAGAGTTCGCTACCAAAAAGATCGACGTGCTCATCGCCACGACCATCGTGGAGAGCGGTATCGACAACGCGACCGCCAACACGCTGATCATCGAGGACTCGCAGCGCCTGGGTCTGGCGCAGCTCTACCAGCTCAAGGGCCGTGTGGGCCGTTCTGCCACGCAGGCATACGCGTACTTTATGTTCCCCGGCGAGCTGCCGCTCACCGAGGAGGCGACGGCGCGCCTGACCGCACTGTCCGAGTTCCAAGACCTGGGCAGCGGCATGCGCATTGCCATGCGCGACCTGGAGATTCGCGGCGCCGGCTCGCTTATGGGGGCCGAGCAGCACGGCAACCTGTCGAGCGTGGGCTTTGACCTGTTTACGCAGATGCTGGGCCAGGCTGTGGCCGAGGCGCGCGGCGATGACGACGCCGGCGTGGAAGCGGCGAGCGTGGGTATTAATCTGCCGGCCGACTACTTCTTGTCCGAGGAGTACCTGCCGGCGGTGGACCAGCGCGTGCTCGTGTACCGCAAGCTCGCAGCGGCCGAGGACCTGGAGAGCATCGACGAGGTGCAGGAAGAGACCGAGGCCGCGCATGGCGAGCTGCCGTTGGCGGGACTCAACCTGTTCAACCGCGCGCGCATCCGCATTCGCGGCGAGCGCTTGGGGCTCGAGAGCGTCACGCTCAGTGGCGGTCGCATCACGTTTTTGGGCGTCGACGTGCCCAAGAAGGTGGCCTTTGAGCTAAAGACTCGCTATGGCGCGGTGAACTTCCCCAAGAGCCGCAAGCTGTCGGTGCCCTACAAGGCGGGCGCCGGTGCGGGCAGCGGCCTGGGTCGCGGCCTCGATGCCAACGACGGCACCGGCCCGGTGGCCGCGGCGCTCATGCTACTGCAACAATTAGGCGCGAGCGACGATGACTAACAAGTAGGGGGCGTGGTGGAACGAAGTCATCTTTGTCCCGCCATGTTGCGAGTTGATTCCGGTCCCATCGAAAGGAAAGCATGTTCGGATACATCTATAAGAAAGATGTCGCCATTATCGTGGTTATCCTTGCCCTTTGCCTGGGCGTGGGCAGTTTCTTCGATTATCAGATCTCGAGTGCGCTGTTCAACGTCGGCAGCATGTACGGCCGCTTTATCGAGGCCGCCGGCGAGCTGCCGTTTGAACTGACGGCGAGCGTCGCGGGCGTTATGCTCGTGCGCGCGGTGCGTCCCGACTCCAGGGGGAGCAAATGGCTCGCCGTGCTCGGCATCCTCGTCAACGTTGGTCTGGTTGGCTACGAGATCGTCTCGTCCCTGAAGGTTGGCGGCAAACTCATCGCTGTTCAGTTGGTGCTGACGTTTGTGCTGGTGATCGCCGCCAACCTTATCGTCTATCGCCTCACGCGCGCGACCGAGCCCGATGAGCTCGCGCGCTGGGCGTTGATGGTACTTGCCGTGTGGGTCGCTCAGGCCATTATCCTCAACGTGGTCGTCAAGCCGCTGTGGTCGCGCCCACGCATGCGCGTGATCGAGGTCACGCCAGGGCTCAATTTTCAGCCGTGGTGGGTGATCGGCAACCCCGACAAGTGGGCCTATATTGCCGCTGGTGTGATCAAGGACGGCTTTAAGTCGTTTGCGAGCGGACACACGGCGCACGCGGCGATCGGCCTTATGCTCGCCGGGCTTCCCGCGGCGGCCTTTAAGGAAAAGCCGTCGCGCCGCCGCGTGGTCTTTTGGACGGCGGCTGTGGTCGCGGCGCTCGTCGCCTTTGGCCGTATCGTGATCGGAGCGCATTTTTTGAGCGACGTGAGCTGCGGCTTTGCCCTGGTGCTGGCGCTTGAGTGCCTTGCCGCGCGCATTGCCTATCCCAACGGCGTACAATAGCCCCGTTTGAATCATCGGGCCCGTGCCCGGTAAGAGAGGATTGCCATGCTCGCGTTTAACAACGACTATTCCCACGGCGCACATCCGGCAGTGCTGCAGGCGCTCGTCGACACCAATATGGAGCCGCAGCCCGGCTACGGTACCGATGCACACACCGAGCGTGCCAAGCAGCTTATCCGCGAGGCCTGTCAGGCCCCCGATGCCGACGTGTTTTTTCTGGTGGGCGGCACGCAGGCCAACGCGACGGTGATCGACATGCTGCTTGCGCCCTACGAGGGCGTCGTTGCCGCCGAGACTGGCCACGTCGCCTGTCACGAGGCGGGCGCCATCGAGTTTGGCGGCCACAAGGTGCTCACCATCCCCGGCTACGAGGGCAAGATGCACGCCGAGGACCTCGAGAGCTATATCCAGGTGTTCTACGAAAACGAGAGCTACGAGCACACGGTGTTTCCGGGTGCCGTGTACGTGAGCCTATCGACCGAGTACGGCACGCTGTACTCCAAGGCCGAGCTCGCGGCGATTCACGCAGTGTGCCAGAAGCGCGAGATTCCGCTGTTTGTGGACGGCGCCCGTCTGGCCTATGCGCTGGCAGCCGACGAGTGCGACATTACCCTGCCCGAGCTGGCGCAGCTGTGCGACGTGTTCTACATCGGCGGCACCAAGTGCGGCGCGCTCTGCGGCGAGGCCGTGGTGTTTTGCGGTATGCACGTTCCGGCGCATCCCATTCCGCGCATTAAGCAGCACGGCGCGCTGTTGGCCAAGGGCCGCCTGACGGGCGTCCAATTTGAGGCGCTCTTTACCGATGGCCTGTATTTTGAGATTGGTCGACAGGCGATTGAGACCGCTCAGGCGCTGCGTCGCGTGCTGCACGAGCGCGGTTACCAGTTCTTTTTGGAAACGCCGACCAACCAGCAGTTCGTGATTCTGCCCAACGAGGACATGGCCCGCATTCGCGAGCATGCCTCGATCGAGTACTGGGAAAAGTACGACGAGACCCACACGGTGGTGCGCTTTTGCACCAGCTGGGCCACGACGCAGGAGGACATCGACGCGTTGGCGGCTGTCCTGTAGCCTGATGTAATGACGAGGGGCCGCCTTGCGCTGGGTTTGGCGCAGGGTGGCCTTTGCTTTTGGGGAGAAGGGTTGTATGACCGAGATGTCCGAGCCGACGATTCGCCTGGCGACGCCCGAAGACGCGCCGGCGTTGCTTGCCATCTATGAGCCGTATGTGCGCCAGACGGCGATTACCTGCGAATATGAGGTGCCGAGCGTTGAGGAGTTCGCCGGGCGCATCGAGCGCACGCTCAAGCGCTATCCGTATCTGGTGATGGAACTGGACGGGCGTCCGGTGGGCTATGCCTATGTGAGTCCGCTCAACAGCCGCGAGGCATACGACTGGTCGGTCGAGACATCGATCTACCTGGCGCGCGACGTGCGCCACGGCGGGCTGGGCCGCAAGCTGCACGATGCGCTCAAGCAATGTCTGATCGCGATGGGCATCACCAACATGTGTGCGCTCATCGCCGTGCCGCACGATAAGGACGACGAGTACCTGACGCACAACAGCCAGGATTTCCATGCCCATATGGGATATCGCCTGGTGGGTGCCTTTGACCGCTGCGCCCAAAAGTTCGGCCGCTGGTACAACATGTGCTGGATGGAGCTGGTCCTTGCCGAGCGCACGCCCAACCAGCCTAAGCCAACCTGGTTCCCCGATCTCCTCGCCTAAAACCACCACGAAGGTGCCTGTGAACTGCGCCCCGAAACTTGGACTGAATAAATAGCGACTACGCC
>CANNOC010000034.1 GCA_947507155.1 uncultured Collinsella sp.
CTAGAAAATCGTTTTACCATCCAAATTATTGCGATATTCGAAAACGCCCAGGCGGATACTATTTGTAGTCAAACAAAAGTACATCGGTTTACTACGACGAATTGAATGATCTCAACCACAGTCATTTTTGTGATACTAAAACCGCAGGTAAAAGCGTTGCCAATTTCGTAGATTGCACGCCGTGGTCGGCCAGAGCTATTTTGTCGTAGTAAACCGGCCCTCTTTTTAATACAGAAGTTCAACCAAGAAGAGGGCGCCTGGTTGGGGCGCCCTCTTTTGCATTGGATTAAGTTTTAATCGTCCAGACTAGTGGCGCTTGCGGGTGGCCGTTGCCTTGCGGACAGAGGTCTTCTTGGTCGGGGCCTTTTCCTCGACCGGAGTGGCGGGGGAGACCGGGGTCTCCTTGGTGGGCTCGGCCTTTGCCTTAGCCTTGGGAGCGGTCTTGACCTCGGCGACCTTCGGCGTCGGCTCGGCCTTTACTGCGGGCTTTTCCTCGACCTTGGCCTTTGCCTTGCGAGCAGCAGCCTTGGTCGTGGTCTTCTTGGCCGTCGTCGTAGAGCGCTTGCGCGTGGTGGTCTTGGCGGTCGGCTTTGCCTCGACAGCTGCCTTGGCCTTGGGCTCGGAGGGCGCCTCCTCGACCTTGACGGCGGGCTTTGCAGCAGCCTTCGGGGTCGTCTTCGCGGCGGCCTTCGTCGTAGCAGCCTTCGTGTTCGTCGACTTCGCTGCCGTGGTCTTCTTGGCTGCCGTTGCCTTCTTGGTGGTCGCGGCCGTCTTCTTGGCAGCGGTCTTGGCCGGAGCCTTTGCCGCGGGCTCGGCCTTTACCTCGGGAGCGACCTCGGCCTCGGCAGCTTTCTTGGCAGCGGCGGTCGTGCGCTTGCGCGTAGTCGATGCCTTGGCAGCAGTTGCCTTAGCGGCGCTAGTCTTGCTAGCAGCGGCCTTCGTGGTCGTGGCCTTCTTAGCCGTCGTCTTGCGGGCCGTCGTCTTCTTGGCGGCAGGCTTCGCGGCGGGCTTAACTTCGGCCTCGGCCGCCGGCTTCTCCTCGGCCTTGGGCTCCTCAGCGGCAGCGGGCTCCTTAACGGGCGCCGCAGACTCGGCCTCAGCAGCAACCGGCTCATCGACAGCCGAAGCCTTCACAGCCGCCGGCCTCTCGATCTCCGGGTGCATAAAGAAGTACAGGTCCAGATACTTGTCGGCCGAGCGCGTCCAGCTAAAGTCCTGGCTCATGGCCTGCGTGACCAGCTGGTTCCACGCCTCACGGTTATCCCAGAAGAGGCGCGCCGCGCGGAAGACCGCGTCGCCCATCTCGTCGCCGTTAAAGTTGGTAAACGAAAAGCCCGTGCCCTCGCCGGTAAACTCGTTATACGGGATCACCGTGTCCTTCAGGCCACCGGTTTCGCGCACGATGGGCAGGGTGCCGTAGCGCATGGCGATAATCTGCGACAGGCCGCAGGGCTCAAACTTCGAAGGCATCAGGAACATGTCGGCGGCGGCATACATGCGCTGCGACAGCGCCGGATCGAACTCGATGCGTGCGGCCATGGTGCCGGGGTACTTGTCCTGGAAGTAGCGCAGGCCGTCCTCGTAGTCGCGGTCGCCGGTACCCAGCACGGCCACCTGCACACCGCCGGACAGGATGCGGTCGAGCGCGTACATGACCAGGTCCATGCCCTTTTGGCGCGTCAGGCGCGTGACCATCACCATGAGCGGGCGGTCGTCGCGAACCTCGAGCCCCAGCTCCTCCTGCAGCTTGGCCTTGCACACGGCCTTGCCCCCACGGTCCTCGACCGTGTAGTTAGCGGCAATGCGCTTGTCGGTCGCCGGGTCAAAGCCCGCAACGTCAATGCCGTTCAAAATGCCCTGCAGCGCGTAGGAGCGCTCGCGCAGCACGCCGTCCAGGCCCTCGCCAAACTCGGGCGTCTGGATCTCGTTGGCATAGGTAGGGCTCACCGTGGTGATGGCATCGGCATAGTGCAGCGCGCCCAGCATGTAGTTGATGCTGCAGGCGTCGCAGCGCAACTGCGAGGCGGCCGCCGGAATATGAGCCACACCCAGGATGTCCTCCATCACGGTGTCGCTAAACTGGCCCTGGAATGCCACGTTGTGGATCGAGAACACAGTCTTGACGCGGTCGTACAGCGGCAGGCCCTGGTAGAACTCGCGCAAGAACACGGGCGCCAGTGCCGTCTGCCAGTCGTTGCAGTGCAGGATGTCGCACTCAAAGCCGGCCGGCAGGTGCTGCAGGCTCTCGGTGATGGCCTTGGAGAAAAACGCGAAGCGCTCGCCGTCGTCAAAGAAGCCGTACGGATAGTCGCGCGCAAAGTAGCGCTCGTTGTCCACGAACATATAGGTGACGCCGTCGCGCTCGAGCTTCTCCAGCCCGCAGTACTCATTGCGCCAGCCCAGGCTCACGTAAAAGTCGGAGAAGTGCTCCATCTGCGCCTTGTACTCGTCCTTGATGGTGGCGTACTTGGGCACCATCACGATGACCTCGGCGCCGGCGCGCACAAGCGCCGCAGGCAGCGAGCCCGCCACGTCACCCAGGCCACCGGTCTTTACAAACGGTGCGCACTCGGCCGAGGCAAACACGATCTGCATCTTTTTGCTGGAATCTGCCATATTGTCTCCCTGTTGCAATTCGAGAATAGCCGCCTGGCACAAACCGGGCGGCTATTCTACATGTTACGAGCGATGTTGCGATGCCTACGTTAATGCACGATGGTGGTATCGGGAGTTAACGGGGCCTTGCCCAGCACCAGGATGTTCTCGGGCGTGCCGCGAAGCTCGGTGTTGGTGGGAACCACGTTGTTCTTGTCCAGGATGGCATTCTCAACGCGGGCGCCGCTCTTGATGATGCAGCTCTGGTTGATGATCGAGTTGGTCACCGAGGCACCTTCCTCGACCACGACGCCGCGCGACAGGATCGAGTTGCGCACGGTGCCCTTGATGATGCAGCCGGCCGAGATGATCGAGTTGCACGCGTGGCTGCCGGTCGCATAGCGCGAAGGCGGCACGTCGTGAGCCTTGGTCAGGATCGGGCGCTCGGGATCGAAGAGCTGGTCGGCCACGGTCTGGTCGAGCAGGTCCATGCTGCGGCGATACAGCGACTTCTCGCTAAACACGCCCACGACCTCGCCCTTGTACTCGTAGCTGCACACGTCGATGTTGCCAAAGTCGCCCTGGAGTGCCTCGAGTAGGTCCAGATAGTCGGCGGCCTGGTAGTGGTCGATGATCTCGAGCAGCGTCTCGCGGTTGACGATGCAGCAGTCCATGGACGCGTTGTCGCCGTACACGACACCGGCGCTCACGCCCGTCAGGCGGCCGTTCTCGTTGATTTGCAGCTTGGTCTCGTCATCGACGTTGCGCGTGGCCTTGCAGTACACCACGGTCATCTGGGCGCCGGAGTTCTCGTGCGCGTCGATGATGGTGTTGAGGTCCATGTTAAAGATGATGTTGGTGCCCATCATCACGACATAGGGCTTGTCCGAGCGCTGGAACAGCGTCTTGTTGGAGATGATGTCGCGCAGCAGGAAGCGCATGCCGCCCTTGGTGGTGCCATACGCGTTGCCGGGCACCATGAACAGGCCGCCCTTCTTGCGGTCCAGGCCCCAGTCCTTGCCCGAGCCCACGTGGTCGATAAGCGAGCGATAGTTGCCCGGCATGACGACGCCGACGGTCTTGATGCCGGCATTCATCATGTTGGACAGCGGAAAGTCGATCAGGCGGTAGCGGCCCAAAAACGGAACGGACGCGATGGGGCGGTCCTTGAGCAGCACGCTGCCGTAGGTCGAAGAGTAGTTAGCGGTGATATAACCGATGGCCTTGCGATTGATCATCGGATCATTCCCCCTTCCCGATAACGACGTCATTTCCAACGACGGCCGTATCCTTGGTGGTATCGACAGAGCCGAGCTTCACGCCCTCTTCGACCGTGGAGTTCTCGCCCAAAATAGCGCGGCAGATGTGCGCGCCGCTCTTAACGTGCGCACCCGGCAGCAGCACGGAGTCCTCGACCACGGCGCGCTCCTCGATGATGACATCGGTCGAAAGGATCGAGTGGCGAGCGGTGCCGTAGATCTTGCAGCCGTTGGAGACCAGGCAGTCGTCCAGGCGGCCGTCCGGACCAATGTAGTGCGGCGGACGCGTGGTGATGTTGGACATGATGGGGAAGTTCTTGTCAAACAGATCGAACTCGGGGTTGTTGCCCAGCAGGTCCATCGAGGTCTCGTGGAAGCTGGCGATGGTGCCGACGTCCTTCCAAAAGCCGTGGAACTCATAGCTGTACAGGCGCTTGTTCTCGCCGAGCAGCTTGGGGATGATGTCCTTGCCAAAGTCGTGGCTCGAGCGCTGGTCCAGGGCGTCCGCCTCGAGTGCCTCGATCAACACGTCGGCCGAGAAGATGTAGATGCCCATGGACGCGAGGTTCGAATCGGGCTTCTCGGGCTTCTCGGTAAACTTGGTGATGCGGCCGTCCTCGGGGTCGGTGGTCAGGATGCCAAAGCGGCTAGCTTCCTCCCACGGCACGGGCATAACGCTCACCGTGAGGTCGGCGTTGTTCTCAATGTGCGTCTTGAGCATCTTGCGGTAGTCCATGCGATACAGATGGTCGCCCGAAAGAATCAGGACGTACTTGGGGTCGTTGGCCTTGATGTAGTCGAGGTTCTGCGTAATGGCGTCGGCCGTGCCCGCATACCAGGCGCCACCGGTCTGCGTCTCGTACGGCGGCAGGATCGACACGCCGCCGTCGCGGCTGTCCAGATCCCAAGCCTCGCCGGAGCCCACGTAGGCATGCAGCAGGTAGGGACGGTACTGCGTCAGAACGCCCACCGTGTCGATGCCCGAGTTGGAGCAGTTGGAGAGCGAAAAGTCGATAATGCGGAACTTGCCACCAAAGCTAACCGCCGGCTTAGCGATCTTTTGGGTGAGTGCCCCCAATCGGCTGCCCTGTCCTCCTGCGAGGAGCATCGCGATGCATTCTTTCTTACTCATCGATTTCTCCTTCTGTCATCGATGTTCTTAAACCCATTAGCGACGGGCGCGGCGCAACGTCACGCCCGTCGAGTAATGCCGTGCTGGCATAGGGGAGCTCGTGCGCCTTTACGCGTGCCAGATCTCGTCGCGGTACTCGCGAATGGTGCGGTCGCTCGAGAACCAGCCGGAGGAGGCGGTGTTGAGCAACGCCTTGCGGTTCCAGGTCTCCTGGTCGCCGTAGCTGTTCGTGAGCGCCTCCCACGCGTCCACGTAGCTGCGGAAATCGGCCATGACCAGATCGGGGTCGTTGTTGTTCATGAGCTCGTTGTAGATGCTCTCGAAGTTGCCCGAAAGACCCGCAAAGGTGTTGTCCTTGAGCTCGTTCATCACGCGGCCCAGACGCTCGCGGTCGTTGTTGAGCGTATCCCACGCAAAGTAGCTGTTGGATGCCCAGAGCTGCTCGACCTCGGGGGCGGTCAGGCCAAAGATGGCCTCGTTCTCGCGGCCGGCCAGGTCGGCGATCTCGATGTTGGCGCCGTCGAGGGTGCCCAGCGTAATGGCGCCGTTCATCATGAGCTTCATGTTGGACGTGCCCGAGGCCTCCTTGCCGGCTGTGGAGATCTGCTCCGAGATCTCGGCGGCGGGGTAGATGAGCTGGGCGTTGCTCACGCGGAAGTTGGGGATAAAACAGACCTTCATAACCTCGTTGACGCGCGGGTCGTTGTTGATGACGTCGGCCACCGAGTTGATCAGACGGATGGTCTCCTTGGCGAAGGTGTAGCTCGAGGCAGCCTTGCCGCTAAAGATGAAGGTCGTCGGCGTCACGTGGAAGTTGGGATCGGCGATGCGACGGTTGTAGATGTCCATCACCTTCATGATATTCATGAGCTGGCGCTTGTAGGCATGGAAGCGCTTAACCTGAACATCGAAGACAGTGTTGGGGTCGATAACCAGACCGGTCTCGGCCTTAACGTAGGCGGCCAGGCGCTCCTTGTTGGCGCGCTTGGAGGCGCCCACGGCCTTCAGGAACTCGGTGTCGTCCTTAAACTCCTTGAGCTTCTCCAGCTCAAAGGCGTCCTTGAGCCAGCCGTCGCCAATGGCCTCGGTCACGAGCTTGGCATAGGTGGGGTTGGACTCGGCAAAGAAGCGACGGTGCGAGATGCCGTTGGTCTTGTTGTTGAACTTCTCGGGCGTCAGGGCATAGAAGTCCTTGAGCACGATGTTCTTGATGATGTCGGAGTGGATCTTGGCCACGCCGTTGACGCTGTGGCTGCAAATCACGGACAGGTTGGCCATGCGAATCTCGCCGTCCCACAGGATGGCGGTCTGGCGCAGACGCTCCTGCCAGCCCTCCTGCGTGGTGTCGAACGACTCGTGCCAACGACGGCTGATCTCGTCGATGATCTGGTACACGCGGGGGAGGAGCTTGGAGAACGTGCCGATGGGCCACTTCTCCAGAGCCTCGGGCAGGATGGTGTGGTTGGTGTAGCTCACGACCTGCGTCACGATGTTCCAGGCGTCATCCCACTCGAGCTTCTTCTCGTCGATAAGAATGCGCATGAGCTCGGGGCCGCACATGGCGGGGTGGGTGTCGTTGGTGTGGATGGCCACAAACTGCGGCAGCAGCTCCCAGTTCTTGCCGTGCTCCTTCTCAAAGGTGTCGAGCAGGCTGTAGATGCCGGCCGAAACAAACAGGTACTCCTGCTTCAGGCGCAGCAGGCGGCCGTGCTCGCCGGCGTCGTTGGGGTAGAGGATGGCGCTGATGGCCTCGGCCTCGGCGCGCTCGGCATCGGCCAGGGCGTAGTCGCCGCGGTTGAAGGCTTCCAGGTCAAAGTGCTCCTCGACCGGCTCGGCGGCCCAGACGCGCAGCTTGTTGACGGTCTCGCCGGCATATCCCACGACGGGGATGTCATAAGGGACGGCCAGGATATCCTGCGTGTCCACCGTGCGGTAGAACGTGCGGCCGTTCTCCTCGAAGCCCTCAACATGGCCACCAAACTTGATGGTCACGGCCTTGTCCTGACGACGGACCTCCCAGGGATAGCCGTGGGTGAGCCACTCGTCGGTAGCCTCGACCTGGCTGCCGTTGACGATTTCCTGCTTAAACAGGCCGTAGCGGTAGCGCATGCCGTTGCCGTAACCGGCGATGCCCTCGGCTGCCATGGAATCCAGGAAGCACGCAGCCAGACGGCCCAGGCCACCGTTGCCCAGCGCCGGATCGGGCTCCTGGTTCTCGATGACGGACAGGTCGAAGCCCATGTCGTCGAGCGCCTCGGCGACCATGTCGCGCACGCCAAAGTTGAGCAGGTAGTTGTCGAGCAGGCGGCCGATCAAAAACTCGATCGAGAAGTAGTACACGCGCTTCTTGCACTCGGCGGTGGCGCGGGCGTCACTCTTGGTGGCAACGGTGCGCGCCTTCTCGGCCACGAGCTTTGCCAGGGCGTTAAAGCGGTCGAGGTCGCTGGCGGCCTCGACGCTCTTGCCGCTGATGCTCATGACGGCATCGCGATAGAGCTCGGTAAACTCCTGCTTGTTGTCGAAGATCTTATTCATACGTTCCTTTCCCCCGGGGATGTTTCTCCCGGAACGGTTATGACTTGTATCCTAAGCCCCCGCGGGGCGGGTAATTACAGCTGTAACGGCTTTGTTACGCTTTCTTGGCAGAAGCCTTAGCTGCAGCTGCCTTGGCCTTGGGAGCAGTCTTTTTGGTGACCGCCTTCTTGGCCGTGGTGGACTTGACCGAAGCCCTGGCAGCGGGCTTGGCAGCCTTCGCCTTAGCCGGAGCCTTCTTTGCTGCTGCGGTCTTGGGCTTCACCGAGGACGCACGCTTGCGCGTCGCCTTCTTGGGCTTCTCGACCACGGGCGGCTTATAGCTGCTGGGACCGCGGCGCTTAAGCACCACGCCTGCCAGGCCGGGCACCTTCATCTCGATAGAGTCCATCTGTCCGTTCCAGGGATAGGGCTCGCTCGAGCAGGTGTAAGGCTCCTCACCGGCGTATCCGCTGCCGCCAAACTCGGGACGGTCGGAATCGAAGATGACCTCCCAGTCGCCCTCTCGCGGCACGCCCACACGGAAACTCTCGTAGCTCGCCGGGTCAAAGTTGATCAGGATCACCAGGTCGTCATCGACGTCCTCGCCCTGACGCACAAAGCTCACGATGGACTGCTTGGAGTTGTCCGCGTCGATCCAGGTAAAGCCGTCGTCGGTGTAGCCGCGCTCGTACAGGGCGGGCTCGGCGGTGTACAGGTGGTTGAGTGCCTTGATGAACGCCTGATGATGACGGTGGGTCTCGTACTGCTCGGTCAGGAACCACTGAATGGACTCGTAGTAGCGCCATTCAATAAACTGACCGATCTCGTTGCCCATAAAGTTGAGCTTGGCACCGGGGTGCGTCATCTGGTAGAAAGCCAACGTGCGAAGGCCGGCAAACTGGCGCCACCAGTCGCCCGGCATGCGGCCGATGAGCGAGCACTTGCCGTGAACGACCTCGTCGTGGCTCAGCGGGCAGATAAAGTTCTCGGTAAAGGCATACATGATGGAGAACGTGAGCAGGCCGTGGTTGCCGGGGCGCCACGGAAAATCGGTCTGCATGTAGTGCAGGGTGTCGTTCATCCAGCCCATGTCCCACTTGTAGTGGAAGCCCAGGCCGCCGTCCTGCGGCGGATAGGTCACGAGCGGCCACGCGGTGGATTCCTCGGCCATCATCATCACGTCGGGGTAGTGCGCCTCAACGGCGCAGTTGACCTGACGGATAAACGCGCTGGCGTCCAGGTCCTCCTCGGTACCGTACTTGTTGAACTTCTTTTGGCCCGGGTCGTCGATGCCAAAGTTGAGGTACAGCATACTGGACACGCCGTCCATGCGAATGCCGTCCACGTGGAAGTTCTCGAGCCAGTACAGCACGTTGGAGACCAGGAAGGAGCGGACCTCGCCACGGGCGAAGTCAAACTTGTGCGTGCCCCAGTTGGGGTGAATCTCGTGCTCAAACAGCATGTGGCCGTTAAAGGTGGCAAGGCCGTGGGAGTCGGCGCAAAAACCGCCGGGCACCCAGTCCATGATCACGCCGATGCCCGCCTCGTGGCATGCATCGATAAAGTGCATGAGCTGCTGCGGGTTGCCGTAGCGCGACGTGGCGGCATAGTAGCCGGTCGTCTGGTAGCCCCAGGAGCCGTCGAAAGGATGCTCCATAAGCGGCATGACCTCGATATGCGTGTAGCCCATGTCGCGCACGTAGTCCACGAGCTCCACCGATAGGTCGTCGTAGGTGTAAAACTCGCCGCGCTGCGCGGGGAAGGGATCCATGGGGCCGGGGTAGTTGCCGTACTCGTCGGGCTCGCCCTGCGGCGCGTCGCCGTGGCGCTTCCACGAGCCAATATGCACCTCGTAGATGTTAAGGGGCTGAGACATGTGGTTATGGCTGGCACGGCGCTTGAGCCATGCGGCGTCGTTCCACTGGTAGCCGTCGAGGGTCCACAGCACGCTCGCCGTTCCCGGAGGGCACTCGGCCTTAAAGGCGTATGGATCGGCCTTGTAGAGCTTTTCGCCCTCGTTGGTCTCGATAAGGTACTTATAGAGCTGGCCCTGCTCGGCGCCAGGAATAAAGCCTTCCCAAATAGCGCTCGTATGCATGGGCACCAGCGGGTTGGCTTGCTCATCCCAGTCGTTAAATTCGCCAATGACATGGACGCTCTTTACGTCGGGCGCCCAAACGCAAAAACGCCAGCCGCGCGTACGGTTCTGCGTGTCGGGGTGCGCGCCCATCTTTTCCCAGCTGCGCTCCCACGTACCGATGCCAAACAGATAGACATCGTCTTTGGTGAGCTCCGGCGCATGCGGGGCGGCTTTACGGGTAGCAGGCTTTTTGGTTGCTGGCTTTAGCTTTGTATCGCTCACGTTTGATCCCATCATGACGCGGCAGCGTGTTGCCTTGGTGACTAGATGCGAAAGGTCCAAGGCTGCACGAATCGAAGGGACGGCGATAGTTCTATGATTCGTTCCACCTCGCGTGCTCGGTGGAACTTTCGGCAAAAACTACGATAACACCTGTACGTTACTTTTATGGACGAAAGAGGATTTGCGGGCGCGTTTAATCGGTAAGCGCCATGTTTATACCACTGGCAGAATTGCGATGGTAAAACTCTTGACAGTTTTACCAATTAGGGTTTCAAGATAGTTGGGTTGACGTTTGGTAAAACGTTTTTAGCAGGTTGTTTACCCTTTGACATCGAAAGGCTCGTTTATGGACCACATCGCTGCCCCGAGTGTTGCTTTTATTTTCGATTGCGACGGCACGCTGGTTAACAGCACCCCCGTTTGGGCCTATGCCCAGCCCGAGTTATTGCACCGCCACGGAGTTGACGTGACGGTCGACGATTTTGCCCAGTTTGAGCACCTGTCGCTCGAGGACGAGTGCCAGGCCTACCATGACACGTGGGGCATTGGCGAAAATGGCGAGGAGCTCTACCGCGAGTTGAGCGACATCCTGATCGATGGCTACTCCAAGGTGCCGCCGCGCGAGGGCCTGCTTGCATTTTTGAAGCAGGCGAAGGCGGCCGGCATTGCCATGTGCGTTGCCACGTCCACGCCCGCCGAGCTGGTTTCGTCTGCGCTTGCGGGCGCCGGTCTCGATGCCTACATTGACTTTATTACCACCACGGGCGAGGCGGGGCGCTCAAAGCAGTTCCCCGACGTATACGAGCTGGCGCTGCGCCGTCTGGAGGAGCGCCACGGGCACCAGTTTGAGCGCGCGTGGGTGTTTGAGGACGCCGTCTTTGGCCTAAAGAGCTCTGGCACCGCTGGCTTTAAGCGCGTGGGCATCTATGACTCACACGGCCGCATGGAGCGCGACGAGGTTCGCGACAACTGCGATATCTTTATCGATAGCTATGAGGACCTGGATTTGGCCCGCGTGCTTGCTTTTGAGGGATAGGCGAGAGCTGTGGCTTGCAAGGTATTAGTGGTCTGCGGCTCGCCCGTGGTGGCGAGCGCGGATCTGCTACGTCAGCTGGCGGGGGAGTGCGACCACGTTGTCGCCGTTGACCGCGGGCTCGACGCGTTGCTGGGCGCCGGTCTGGGCTGCGATGTGTATGTAGGAGATGCCGATACGGTGAGCGACGCGGGTCGCGCGTTGGTCGATGCCGCCGAAGCCTTTGAGGTAGAACGCCACGACCCCTACAAGGACTATACCGATCTGGCGCTGGCGCTCGATTCCGTCCGCCGTCGCTGGCCGGGTGCCGAGGTGGTTGCGACCTGCGCCACCGGCGGCCGTCCCGACATGGCGCTTTCCGTACTGGGGTTGCTCGCAGGCTACGAGGACGCCCCTGTCTGGATCGATGAAGACGAAGTAACGGCCAGAATCCTGCACCAGGACGAGAGCTGGACCATCGAGGGCGCCGAGGGCAAAACCTTCTCCATCATCGCCATCGCTCCCAACACCAAGGTAAGCGAACACGGCCTAGAATGGGAACTAGATCACAGCCCCCTAGGCCTGTTGGCCGACACGGGCATTAGCAACGTAGTACGATCAACCGCAAAGATCGAAGTCCACACCGGCACCGCCATCGGGTACCTTTACAAGTAGGGACCATCGCATCAGGGTTTTATCGGGACGGTGGGCAGAAATAATCGCTCGAAGAGTGATTATTTCTGCCCCGTCCCAGGAAAACCCGTAAATAAGACCAACAACCCCAAAATTCCCCCTTGCATCCCCGAAGATCTTCCCCTATAGTATCTCCTCGTCACGGGGGCGTAGCTCAGCTGGGAGAGCGCTTGACTGGCAGTCAAGAGGTCAGGGGTTCGATCCCCCTCGTCTCCACCACCGTGAATGCGAAGCCTCCGGAAAACCGGAGGCTTTTTTCATATGTAGCCACCGCGCAAACCAAAGTGACGCCACACCAACACCCATACCACAAAAAGTTGCGCAATTTATTTACCACTTCTGTACATAGTTTGTTAACCCAACATAATTCCTTTTTGCATTTCACACCGTCATCGTTGTAGCTTGGGCAGCTCGCACCAAGAGTTACGCCCGCATAAACCTGCGTCAATGTGAACAAGTTTGCAAAATAACCCCCTTAAGCACTACAAATGAATGATATGTTGCCGCGGGCGGCCTAAATCGGTTTCTAGCCGGCTTGTGCTAACATATCTATCGTTACATGGGTTCAACTGCGCTCACGGCTTAACCGGTCGTGAAGCACAGGGCAGATCAGCATCCGGCCGTAACGGCGGTGCCAGAAAAACCACGAGCTCCAATAGTGTCGTCATGCGAATCGCATCGAATGACTTTGTTCTTGTCTTTGTGCAAGCTGTTCATTCGAATCGATGTTTCATGACAATTCGCAGCAGTCCTACAGCTGTTTGCGTGCGGTCCAGTTTTGTACCCGCTTGACTGGGCCGCACGCAGCTAGCTGGAGTCGCGGTCATTTTGCGATACACGTCCGCGACTCTAGCCACTGCGCTTATACATACCGTTCACGGTGGGGCAGAGCCACGTGCTTGTCTAACTGGGCTCAGGGTTTGAATATGGAGCGCCTTCGCGCATAAGCGCCCTGGCGTAGCCATACCTAAACCCCGTGAGCCACACGTAAGACAGCAAGGGGGTGGTGCTCGTGTGGTATGTGATCCAGGTCATTAACGGTCGCGAAGACGTAATGCGCGAGCGCATCGAGCGCATGGTGCCAATTAGCGCCATGCAGGAGCTCTTTTACCCCCAATTTCAAACCGAGATTAAGGTACACGGCGAATGGGTCAACACGACCAAGCCGCTCTTTCCCGGTTATCTTATCTGCGATACGGCAGATCCCCGTACCGTGCAACAGTACCTGCTACGCATGGACGACTTTGCCCGGGTGTTATCCCAGGACGGTCAGTTTCTGCCGCTGGCAAAAGAAGAGGTTCAGCTTATTGGCGGCTTTACGCACAGGGGAGACCGCGTAGTGCCCATGAGCGAGGCCCTTAAAGACGGTGACCAGGTCGTAGTGACGGCAGGTCCGCTGCTGGGCCACGAAGGCCTTATCAAAACCATTAACAGACGCAAGAGCACTGCTTATTTGGAGCTCGACCTGTGCGGCCGACGCGTAACAACCCGTGTTGGCCTTGCCGTGCTTTCAGCCGAGCAGCGCGTAATGCGAAACCTTAAAAAGGCGATCGCCTAGCTGCGGGCGACTGTTTAACGGGACAGGGAGGATCCCCGGGGGGCGGGGACGTAGGTTTGAAGGAAATATTGTCAGATAAAACTGAATATTCAGAAGGAGCGCCGGTGGGGGCCGCGCTTGTTGCCCAGGCCATGAGCGGTGGCGGCGTGACCGTGCGCTACAAGGTCATGCAGGCCGTGAAGGACTGGGACCGCACGCGCCTGGGCTACAGGGCCGTAAAGCGCGCGTTCGACATCGTGTTCAGCGGCTGTGTGCTGGCCGTCATCGCGATACCCAGCGTGGTGCTGGCCGCGGCCATCCGCCTGGAGAGCGAGGGCAACCCGTTCTACAGCCAGATCCGCGTGGGCCAGACCCACCGCGACGGCAGCCTGTCTACCTTCCGCATGTGGAAGTTCCGCTCCATGTATAAAGACGCCGACGAGCGCCTCGCCGAGCTCAAGGGGCAGAACGAGATCGCCGGCGCCATGTTCAAGATGAAGGACGACCCCCGCGTCACCAAGATCGGCAAGTTCATCCGCAAGCACTCCATCGACGAGTTCCCCCAGTTCCTGAACGTGTTCCTGGGCCAGATGTCGGTCGTCGGCCCGCGCCCGCCGCTGCCGAACGAGGTGGCTGAGTACACCGAGTACGACCTGCAGCGCCTTGCCGTGAAGCCCGGGATCACCGGTTGGTGGCAGGTGACGGAACGCAACTCTACCGGGTTCGACGGCATGGTCCGCCGAGACCTGGAGTACATCGCCAACCGGGGCATTTTTACCGACCTCAAGATCGTTGTCCTCACGGTGATCGAGGTCATCACCGGTAAGGGTGCGTGCTAATGCTTCAGGACTATTCTAAATTCGTTGAGCTCAAGCGCGTTCCCGTAATCGATGTTCCGATCACGGGGACCAATATGTCTGAGTGTGTCGAGTTTCTCACTCGCCATATAGATGAGCTACATGGCGAATATATTTGCGTTTCCAATGCTCATACCTCGGTTATGGCCCATGACGACCCTTCCTATTGGGCCTGCCAAGCTGACTCCCTCATGTCCGTTCCCGACGGCAAGCCTTTATCTGTCGTCGGACGTAAAACAATAGAGTCTATGGGGCGCGTAACTGGACCCGATCTGATGCGAGAGATATTCAATATTTCCTTGCAGCAAGGATGGAGCCATTACTTCTACGGTAACGAGCAGAAGAATCTCGACGCTCTCAAAAATTCACTTCAAGAGGAATATCCAGGTCTGGAAATCGCTGGCATGGAGCCTTCGGTTTTCCGACCGCTCTCCGACAGCGAGAAGCGAGACCTTTCGCGACGTATCGCTGATTCGGATGCAGACTTCGCATGGATTGCTCTTGGCGCGCCCCGTCAAGAAGTTCTTATGCACGAGCTCAAGGGAGGGCCACAGCCGTTGATGATCGGTGTTGGCGGAGCGTTCAATGTCCTCGCTGGCGTGGTGCCAGAGGCGCCGATATGGATGCAAAACCTGAGTCTCGAGTGGCTATACAGACTAATTCAAGAGCCAAAACGGCTTTTCAAACGATACCTCGTAACCAATACGAAATTCCTCTTTTACCAGTTTACAAAAGCCAAACGTAAGGAAGGCAAATAGATGAACGATTCGACCACCTTTAAAGACAAGACCCTCATGATCACGGGCGGCACCGGCTCGTTCGGCAACACCGTGCTCAAGCACTTCATGAACACCGACCTCGCCGAGATCCGCATCTTCTCCCGCGACGAGAAGAAGCAGGACGACATGCGCCACCGCCTGCAGGAGAAGTCGCCCGAGCTCGCCTCGAAGGTGCGCTTCTTCATCGGCGACGTCCGCAACGCCCAGTCGGTGCGCGACGCCATGCACGGCGTGGACTACATCTTCCACGCCGCCGCCCTCAAGCAGGTGCCCTCCTGCGAGTTCTTCCCCATGGAGGCCGTGCGCACCAACGTCATCGGCACGGACAACGTGCTCCACGCCGCCATCGAGGAGGGCGTGGACCGCGTCGTGTGCCTGTCCACCGACAAGGCCGCATACCCCATCAACGCCATGGGCAAGTCCA
>CANNOC010000035.1 GCA_947507155.1 uncultured Collinsella sp.
ACGCATAAAAAGCCTCCCATTTCTCATGTCCAAGAAATGGGAGGCAGTTCACACTACGTGCGGCGGGGGTTCTTTCGTCCTGCGGAGTGTCCGCGAAGGTTAGCCCTCAGATCCTGCTACGACTACGTCCTTGGATTGTGTGGGCGGATGAAGGACGTAGTTGGTCGGGTATTCCGTCCCCTTCGCTGTTTCGCGGCTTTGCCGCGAAACCTCGCGCCACTTTGGGGATGGATGGGGGACTTGGCCGTTGCCGCTTTTTCGGAGCTCTTCTTTATTCCTTTTGTTGGATGAAAAGCCCCTTGTTTTTGCAGGGGTGCATACTCGACTTATATGTGCATAGAATCTCGTATAGTGCGAGTAAGATATTGCGCTGTCTGTTTTGTGTTTAGCAAAGATATAGTTTGCATAATCTGGTCTAATCCCTGCTCTATTAAAATAAAGTTGCACGTAAATGGCGTAGATATGCTTGAGCTGGGGTTCTGTACGCTGAGCGGATAAAAACGACCGTTCACCGTTCCGCTATTTTCAAAATGAATAAAATGAGCGATAAAGAGAATATAAACCTTAATAAACTCGCGTATCGCACGGACGCGGGTTATTAATGGGTTGTAGGCCTTTTACAGAAAGGATTCCAGCAATGTCTAAGCCTCTTGGCAAGCCCGATCGTATTGTCGTCGCCCTTGGCGGCAACGCCCTCGGCAACAACCCCGTCGAGCAGATCGAGGCCGTGAGCAACACCGCCCATGCCCTCCTCGGCCTCATCGAGCAGGGCAACGAGATCATCATCACCCACGGCAACGGCCCGCAGGTCGGCATGATCCAGAACGCCTTCGCCGCTGCCCACGATGCCATCGGTACCCCCGAGATGCCGCTGCCCGAGTGCGGTGCCATGTCCCAGGGCTACATTGGTTATCACCTGCAGCAGGGCATTGGCCGCGAGATGCACAAGCGCTATAAGCGTTGGCACGCCGCCACCGTCGTCACCCAGATCGAGTGCGACCCGGACGATCCCGCGTTCAAGAACCCGACCAAGCCGATCGGTCCCTTCTACACCGAGGAGCAGGCCAAGGAGTTCATGGCCGAGGATCCCTCCAAGGTCTTCGTCGAGGATTCTGGCCGCGGCTGGCGTCGCGTCGTCGCTTCTCCCGATCCCAAGAAGATTGTCGAGGCTGACTCCATCCTCAACCTGCTCGACAACGAGTTCATCGTCATCGCCTGCGGTGGCGGCGGCATCCCCGTCGTCCGCGACTACGAGAACAAGGGCTGCTACAAGGGCGTTCCCGCCGTCATCGACAAGGACCTGGGCGGCGAGCTGCTGGCCGAGGACTGCGATGCTGACGTTCTGTTCCTGCTGACCGCCGTTGAGCATGTCGCCATCAACTTTGGTAAGCCCAACCAGGAGGAGCTCGAGGACCTCACCGCCGACGAGGCCGAGCGCCTGGCCGACGAGGGTCAGTTCGGCAAGGGTTCGATGGAGCCCAAGGTCCGCGCTGCCATCAAGTTCGCCCGTTCCCGCAAGGGCCGCACCTGCATCATCGGCGCTCTGGACAAGGCTGCCGAGACCATGGCCGGCCTCTCCGGTACCCGCATCCACGAGTAGTCTCTACTCTGTCGCCTCTCTGGTGGGCGCCAGGCAAAGCGCCCGCAAACTAGCCTCTCTTCATGAGCCCCGCAGTCCGCTCCGACTGCGGGGCTTTTGCTATTCACCTAGTCATTGGGGACGTTCTTAGTCATTGGGGACGTTCTTAAATGACTAGTCAAACAAGAGCGTCCCCAATGACCACTCATTTAAGTCTGTCCCCAATGACTAGTAGTAGGCCCACATGGCTTCGACTTCGTTGAGGACCTCTACGACGCCCCAGCGGCGGGCGCTGCGGCTGGCCGAGTTGGGGTCGTAGACGCCAATCTGGTTGGCATCGTCGATGCCGTAGAGCACGATGTAGTGGCCTACGTTGGTAAACGTACCGGGGCGCACTGCGGCGATGACGGGCGCACCCGAGCGAAGTGCTTGGGTAATCGATTCGCGATCGTTATAGAGCTGTGTTCCGTTGAGCCCCAGCTGCCACGCGCCGCCTGTCATAAACGACCACTCGGTGGCACCAGTGGGGGCGTAGTTGCCGGCTTCGGCCAGTGCGCATATATCGACCGGCGTCTTATCGGTGTGGCCGGTCTTAAAGATATAGACCATGGTGAGGCAAGTGGGACCGCAAGCGTTTTCGCGAATAGTGCCACCGGCATAGGGCAGCTCCGACCATGCGGGGTCAATTTGGTAGATGTGGGGCATGGTGCCGACACTCCACTGCGAACGCGGGGTCGAAAAAGCAAATGAGTAGCCGGGTGCGACGGGAGCTTTAAGCAGCTTGTCCTCGGCAGTGGGCTCAAGACCGGCTGATCCGTGGGAGATACAAGATCCCAAAAACACAAAGACGAGGCAGGCGGCGATGGAGCAAAGCGCAAGGCGTAGGCGGCGGGCCGGAAGCGCGTGGCTTGTGGTGTGCGACGCGGGGTGAGGGGCGGAATTGCCGCGATCGCGTTGAGGTCGCGAAAAGGAGCGCTTGACGTAGTAGTCGGTCTTATGTCGATCGTAGCGGCGTGGCTGCGATGTGTCGGTCTGGCGTTGGCGTGTGCTCGTACTCACGCGGTCTGACTGCTGCACGGTACGGCTTTGTTGCCGCGAAGAAGCCCCGAGTTGCTCTTGGGGGCGCTGCGGGTTGTCGTTGTCGGAGGTGCTTCTGGGTGTTGGCATGGTGCGGCCGGCAAGGCGCACGCTTTGTGGCCGTTGGTCGCCGTCATTGTATCCGTATGCCATTCGAATCACCTTGCCTCATGTGTAACTTGTCTATCCTACATAAAATGATGCACGACACATGGGTATGTGCGCCAAAAGCCTGACAAATGGTATGAACGTTACCGCGCCGCGCGCCAAGCGTCACGGCAACAGGTATTCAAAAGCAGACAAGATGAAAGCGTCCAAGACGAATGACGTCTCCCGCCGTTCGTCCCAAAAACGGTGCCGCTCGTTTTGCAGTTCTGCCTTCGGTCGAGCTGCGAGCGGCGCTGCTGCGCCAAGGCCGTATCTTAAAGCCATGGAATAAAAGCGCGCGGCAAAACGGACCGCGCAAGGGGTGACGCCAAGGGCGTCAAATAGGAAAGGAGGGGAACAATGGCGGACAAGAACGCAGAAGTTGCAGTCGAGGATAACGGCGGCATGAAGAAAACGCTTTCGCTCTGGAACTTCTTCACCATCGGTTTCGGTGCCATCATCGGTACCGGTTGGGTTCTGCAGGTCGGCGACTGGATGGTCGTGGGCGGCGGTCCCGTTCCCGCTATGATCGCATTCCTCTTGGGTGCAATCTTCCTCGTGCCCGTCGGAGCTGTTTTCGGTGAGCTCACGGCTGCTATCCCCATCTCGGGCGGCATCGTCGAGTATGTCGATCGTAGCTTTGGCCGTACGCTGAGCTACATCACCGGATGGCTTTTGGCCCTGGGTAACGGCATCCTGTGCCCGTGGGAGGCCATCGCCATTTCGACCCTCGTGTCCGAGATGTTCGGCAGCCTGCCCGGCCTTGAGTGGCTGCGCGCCGTCAAGCTCTACACCATCCTGGGGGCCGACGTTTACCTGTTCCCGACGCTGATCGCGCTCGGCTTTGCAGTCTACGTCATCTTCCTCAACTTCCGCGGTGCCAGCTCGGCCGCCAAACTCCAGGCCTTCCTGACCAAGGCCCTGCTCTGCGGCATGCTGCTCGCCATGGGCGTCTCGCTGTTCACCGGCTCGCCGGACAATGCCATGCCTGTGTTCTCCCAGGTCACCGGCGCTGGCGGCGGCAAGGCCGCTACCGAAAGCACCAGCCTGTTCGCCGGCATCGTGTCGGTCTTGGTTCTGACTCCGTTCTTCTACGCCGGTTTCGACACCATTCCTCAGCAGGCTGAGGAAGCAGCCGAGGGCCTCAACTGGAACAAGTTCGGCAAGATCATCTCCCTGGCCCTGCTAGCCGCCGGCGGCTTCTACATGGTCTGCATCTACTCGTTCGGCACCATCCTCGACTGGCATGAGTTTGTTAAGAGCCCGGTTCCCGCGCTTGCCTGCCTCAAGGGCATCAACATGCTCCTGTACCTGGCCATGCTCGTCATCGCCACGCTTGGACCCATGGGCCCGATGAACTCCTTCTACGGCGCCACGAGCCGCATCATGCTCGCCATGGGCCGCAAGGGCCAACTGCCCGAGCAGTTCGCCGAGGTCGACCCCAAGTCCGGCGCTCCCAAGCTTGCCTGCGTCGTCTTGGGCGTCATCACCGTCGTCGGACCGTTTTTGGGCAAGAACATGCTCATCCCTCTGACCAACGTGTCGGCTCTCGCCTTCATCTTCTCCTGCGGCATGGTCGCCCTCGCTTGCCTGCGCATGCGCTTCACCGAGCCCGACCTGCCTCGTCCCTACGAGGTGCCCGGCGGCAAGTTTGGTATCTGCCTCGCCATCGGTGCCTGCGCCATCATTATCGGCCTGCTCGTGATTCCGTTCTCTCCCGCCTCCCTCAACATGGTGGAGTGGAGCATCGTGATCGGCTGGTTGGCTATTGGCCTGGCCCTCATGGCTTTCACCAATTCCCGCAAAAAGTAACGCCTAGCCGGGGCGGACCAGGTGCGCGGGACCCTCTCTTCCGCGCACCGAACCCGGCATCACTTGGGTAGCTTTGTGAGGCCTTAACCCAACACGGCCTCGCCCACTATATGGATCCATAAGGAGGAACCATGTCCACTAAGTATGCAATCGTTGGCGGCAAGCTCATCGACGGTACCGGTGCCGAGCCGGTCGAGAACTCCCTCGTTCTCGTCGACGACAACGGCAAGATCGAGTACGCCGGTGCTATGCAGGACCTTCCCGAGGGCGTTGAGGTTATCGACGCCGCCGGCAAGACCGTCCTTCCCGGCCTGATCGACACCCACCTGCACTTCTCGGGCAACCTGACCGACGACGATACCGATTGGGTCATGCAGCCGCTCCTCGAGAAGCAGGCCGTCGCCGTCAAGCAGGCCTACGACTGCCTCACCCACGGCCTCACCACCGTCTGCGAGATCGGTCGCTTTGGTATCCAGATCCGTGACTGCATCGACAAGGGCGTCTTCAAGGGCCCGCGCGTTCTGGCCACCGGCCTTGGCTTCTGCCGCGTTGCCGGCCACGGCGACTCCCACCACTGCAGCCAGGAGCTCAACAAGGAATCGCACCCCTGGGGCGATCAGGTCGACGGTCCTTGGGATCTGCGCAAGGCCGTCCGTCGTCGCCTGCGCGAGAACCCCGATGCCATCAAGATCTGGGCTACCGGTGGCGGCATCTGGCGCTGGGACTCCGGCCGCGACCAGCACTACTGCTCCGAGGAGATTCAGGCCGTGGTCGAAGAGGCCAAGATGGTCGGCATCCCCGTGTGGAGCCACTGCTACAACAACCACGCCGCTGCCTACGATTCCGTTCGCTTTGGCTGCGAGCAGCTGATTCACGGCTTCGATATCGATGAGCGTACCATGGACCTCATGGCCGAGCAGGGCACCTTCTTCACCCCGACGATCGCCTTCCTGCCCACCTGGTACGCCACCTATCCGCCCGTCTACGTCCCCGAGCTGCACGACAAGTACGAGGGCACCCTGGTCGAGAAGGAGCTGCAGCGCAACTACGACTGCCTGCGCGAGGCCAAGAAGCGCGGCGTCGTCATGACGATCGGCTCCGACTCCTTCTCCTTCGTCACCCCGTACGGCACCTGCTCCATCGAGGAGATGTACGAGTTCGTCGACAAGATCGGCTTCACCCCGGTCGAGACCATCACCTGCGCCACCCTCAACGGTGCCAAGATGTGCCACATCGAGGACGAGACCGGTTCCATCGAGGCCGGCAAGTGCGCCGACCTGCTGGTCGTCAACGGTGACGTCGCCGCCGACATCCACGTGCTCAACACCGACAACATGGACGTCATCATGAAGGACGGCTGGATCGTCGAGGCTGGCACCTTTGGCGAGGCCAACAAATACAGCGCCTAAACTACCGTTCATCGACGACTGGATGTAAAACACAGTATTTGATTGCATAATGCAATGGAGAGGGTCGCTTGCGGCCCTCTTTATTGCTATGGGTGCGATAGATAAAAGGGGATGACGGTGGATTTAAACAGGCTGATTCTGGGCAAGAGCTACAACTCTACCAAGGTCTTTCGTACGGCCCAGCATGTGGTCCAGGCCATCCTGCTCGGTGTTGTCGTTCCGGCGCTTATCCTGCTGCTTATCTGGGATTTAACCGATAACCCCAATCCCGTTCCGGGCGTTGTCGTTATTGCCGGCATGGTCATGCTGTGCTTCTTTTTCTCGTATGTCTTTGTGGTCCCCGACGACCTCACATCGAGCGCAACCGACCGTACGCTCGCCATCGCATCAAAAATATTCGCCTACACGTCGCGCGGCCTTACGCCCGAAGCGGCCCTGGGCGCCTCTAAAATTATCCTGTCCGAGACCATCGCCTCTGCCATCTGCTTTACCGACGGCAAGCAGGTGTTGGCAAGCTGGGGCGAGGACTCGGCAAAGTGCCCCGCCGGCACCCCGGTCGTGCTCAAGACCACGCTCAGTGTGATTGAGACGGGCGAGCAGAGCGTGTTTTCGCGTGACACCTCCAATGAGACGGGCGGCTATTTTCCCCGCCTGCGCGCCGGCATCGTCGCGCCGCTTACCGTGCGCGGGCATTGCGTGGGCACACTCGAGCTGTATTACCCTCGCCTGAGCAGCATCGATATGCGCCAGACGGCGTTGGCCTCGGGTTTTGCCGACCTAATTTCCACGCAGCTCGCCAGCTTTGAGCTCGAGCGCCAGGACGAGCTCACAGCCCGCGTTGAGCTTCGCGCCCTGCAGTCGCAGGTCGACCCGCATTTTCTATTCAATACCATTAGCACGATCGTGTCGCTCGTTCGAACCGAGCCCGACAAGGCGCGATCGCTGCTGATCGACTTTTCCAACTACTATCGTCAGACGCTTTCTGATTCCGATACGCTCACCACGCTCGAGCACGAGGTGGAACAGGGCACTCGTTATATCAATCTTATGCAGGCCCGGTATGGCGACGGCCGTTTGCGCGTTTCGGTCGACATCGACTTTGAGGTGCGCGACAGCCTGGTACCGCCGTTTATCTTGCAGCCGCTGCTCGAAAACTGCATCAAGCATGCGCAGCGCGAGACCGAGCCGCTTTCTATTCGTGTTAGGGCTTTTGAGACCGATGACGGCTTGGAGATCATCGTCGAAGATGACGGCATCGGGATGAGCGAAGAAGTCTGCGCGCATCTGTTTGAGCAGCATCGCCGAGAGGAGCCCGAGAGCATTACCGCCGACGGCTCCATCAAGCGAGGTTGCGGCCTGGCGCTCTTCAACGTGCTTCAGCGAATCCATTTCTTTTACGGAGAAGATTCTGGCATGCGCGTGAAGTCCCAGGAGGGCGTGGGAACGCAGGTCATCGTAGAGTTGAACGGCGAGCCGCATGAGCCGGCGCCGCTAACGGTGTAGCACGCGGTTGGATTGAGAGAAAAAGAGGGGAAGCGCATATGTCCGAAGGCTGGAACATCTTGGTGGTTGATGACGAGCCTCCCATTAGGGCTGAGCTACGCTATCTGTTGGAAAAGGATACGCGTGTGGGTCAGATTGCCGAGGCGGGCAATGTCACCGAAGCCGTGGAGTCGATTCTGTCGAACAAGCCCGACGTGCTGTTTTTAGACATTACCATGCCCGGTCGCTCGGGAATTGAGCTTGCCGAGACGCTGCAGAACCTAAAGACGCCGCCGGTCGTGGTGTTTGTGACGGCATTTGCCGAGTATGCGGCCGATGCCTATAACCTCGATGCTGTCGATTACATCGTCAAGCCGGTCGAGGATGCCCGCTTGTCAAAGGCGCTCGACAAGATCGAGACTGCCCTGGGCGCTCGCCGTGTCGTCCATGCTCCGCGCCAGCCTTTGCGCCTGACGGTGGATCGCGGGGGCAAAAAGGTGTTCATTCCCGTGGCGGATGTCTGCTACTTTGAGGCGCGCGCCGATTTTTGCAACGCCGTCTGCGCCGAGGGGACGTACCTGATCAATGAGTCGATTTCCTCGCTCGAGCGTCGCCTGGCCTCCGAGGGCTTTATCCGCGTCCACCGCAGCTATCTGGTTAATTTGGAAGACGTACATAATGTCGAGATCGGCTCCACGGGCCTGATGGAGCTCAGGCTCGATCGCGTAACCTCGACGGTGCCCGTGTCCCGCCGTCGCGCTGCCGAGGTCAAATCGCACTTGGGGCTTGCGTAAGGGTCGGTGTGCCATCGTTTGCCGTTGCAGGTTTGGCATGACTGTGCGGTGGGCATAATGGATTGCATCGAATGAAATCGAAAGGATTATTATGCCCGCGCTCATTACGCATCATCTGTTTGGCGAGGAAAGCATCGACCGTCTTCCGCAGGGCGTTATCACGTCCGACGAGGAGCGCATCGCCTTTATCCTGGGCAACCAGGGTCCCGACCCGTTTTTCTTCCACATGCTCACGCCGCGCATTTCCGACTGTATGTCGCTTGCTCAGGTCATGCACCGCTCGCGCATGTCGCGCCAGTTCTCGTGTCTGCGCGACGGCGTGTCGCACCTACAGCCGCGCGATGCCAATCTGGGTCGCGCCTTTGCGCTGGGCCTGCTGTCGCACTATGTGCTCGATCGCAATGCCCACCCCTTTGTCTACGAGCAGCAGTTTGGCATTGTTGAGTCCGACCCCGAGCTCGAGGCTTCGGGCAGTCAAGTCCACGCCGTGCTCGAAAGCGACCTGGACGTGCTGATGCTGCAACTCAAACGTGACGGGGCCACGGTCGAGGATTATCCACCGGCGGGCGAGATCGTCACTACCGACCGCATCAATCGCGTTGCCGGCGTGCTGATGAGCTACGTCGCCGGGCGCGTGTACGGTATCGACATCCCGGCGGGGGAGTACGCCGGCGCCGTCTCGGACATGCAGATGCTCTACCGCACTATCGAGCCGGCCGGTTCGGCCAAGACGCGCGCGATTGCCCTGCTCGAGGGCTTGGTGCACGATTATTCGCTGCTCGACGGCCTTGCGCACCGCGTGACGACCGAGTTGCCCGAGCGTACCGGCAACCTGGGCCACTTGGCATGGAAGAACCCCTTTACCGATGAAGTCTCGACCGAGAGCTTCCCCGAGGTCTTTGACCGCGCGCTGCTCGATTACGAGCTCACCGTCGCCCGCTTTATCGAGACCGGCGATATGGAAGCCGTGACCAACCACGTCAATTACAGCGGTCGCGTGCTCGGCGCCGACGAAGAGTTCGACCGCGAGGAGTAGGGCTCGTGCGTGCCCCTTTGCCGAATCCTTACCGGCGCTTCTGGACAATTGGGGTACGATGAACTAACTGCATATCGGGCGAATACGAAGGGGCCCTGTCCATGAAATACACCAAGCTCGAGCGTAACTGGGTTATGTATGATGTGGGCAATTCGGCCCTCGTGCTGCTCAATACCTCGGTGGTGCCCATTTACTTTAACGCCATCAATACCGGCGCTTCCTCGGCCGACCTGGTGGTCGCCTGGGGCAATGCGCAGACGATCGCCTCGCTGGTCATTGCCATGCTCATGCCCATTCTAGGCGCGCTTGCTGACTACGCAGGCAACAAGATCAAGTTCTTCTTGGGCTTCTTCCTCACGGGCCTGGTGCTTTGCCTGGCGCAGGCTATCCCAATGTCCGCCATGGCATTTTTGACCGTGTACGTGCTGTGCACCATCGGCCTTAACTCTTCTATGACGTTCTACGACGCCATGCTGCCCGACATTACCACCGACGAGCGCATGGACGCCGTGTCCAGCTCGGGCTATGCCTGGGGCTATATCGGTTCCACCGTGCCGTTCGTCATCTGCCTGGCGCTCATCATGGGTGGCCCCGCTCTTGGCGTCCCCACCATGCTGGCAACGCGTCTGTCGTTTATCATCACTGGTGCCTGGTGGCTCATCTTTACCCTGCCGCTCATTCGCACCTATAAGCAAAAGTACGGTCGCGAGCGCGGTCCCGAGGACACTATCGGCCACATCGTGGGCGGTGTGTTCTCCGAGGTCGGACACACCATGCGCGAGATCGCCCACAACAAGACCGTGCTGGTCTACATGATCGCGTTCTTCTTCTATATCGACGGTGTGCACACGGTCATTTCCATGGCCACCAGTTACGGATCGGCCTTGGGCATCGATTCGACGCAGCTGGTGCTGGCGCTGCTCGTTACGCAGTTCGTGGCCTTTCCGTCCGCCATCATCTACGGCAAGCTCGCCGGACGCGTGGGCACGCTCAACATGATCCTGGTGGCGGTCGCCGCCTACATGGGCATTGTGCTGTTCGCCGCGTTCTTCCTAAAGACCGCCTTTGAATTCTGGGTGCTTGCCATTATGGTCGGCCTGTTCCAGGGCGGCGTGCAGGCGCTCAGCCGTAGCTACTTTGGCCGCATTATCCCCAAGGAAAAGTCCAACGAGTACTACGGCTTCTTTGACATCTTTGGTCGTTATGCAAGCGTTATGGGCACCTTCCTGGTGTCGGTTGTCACCTCGCTGACCGGCAACCCGTCGCTGGGCGTCCTTTCCATTGGTGTGCTGCTGGTCGTTGGCTTTATGCTGCTGGTCCGCCTGTCCCGCATGACTCGGGCGGCAGAGCATGCCGCATAGGAGCGAGCGGCTATTGTGCCTGTCCACGGTACTCTTTTGGGGTTATCCGCAATAAACATTGCGACTTGCGAGCAATGATTTGCCCAAGTGGGTATGATGGAATCAGCTAGGTCGCGGGGCGTCGCCTGTGTTTGGCGGCGTCCCGTTTTTGTGTTGCAGGGAGGGTAAGGCATGAACGCCACAGTCGTGATTCCAACGTATTGGGCGGGCGATGACGCTCGCGCAAACGCCCCTGGCACCTATGACCATTCGACCCGACTCAACGCCGACAATCCCGAACTCGACCGCTGTCTGGCCTCGCTTGAGCAGGTACGTGACATCCCGCGCATCATCCTTTTGGTGGTCTGTCCCGTTTCTGCCACAGCCGATGTGTCGCTGCGCGTGCGCGAGATTGTCGACGCGCATCCCACGCTCAAGGTCACCGTTGTCACCAACACCCAGGCCTCGCGCATCGCAGACCGGGTTGCTCAGATCGCGCCCAAGGGTTCGGGCGAGTGCGTGAGCCTGCGAGGCTACGGTGCCATCCGCAACATGGGGCTAGCCTGTGCCGCTGTGCTGGGGCATGACGCGGTTATCTTTTTGGATGACGATGAGGCTGTCATCGATGCCGACTTTATGAAGCGCGCGACCTATGCGTTGGGGCAGCAGACGCGTCAGGGCTTGCCGATCTTGGTCAAGAGCGGCTATTTCTACGATCGCGACGGCTCGCCGCTGGCTCCCACGGAC
Source organism: uncultured Collinsella sp. (assembly GCA_947507155.1). Taxonomy (GTDB): domain Bacteria; phylum Actinomycetota; class Coriobacteriia; order Coriobacteriales; family Coriobacteriaceae; genus Collinsella. The sequence goes on from CANNOC010000035.1 coordinate 11,424, forward strand.
AAGGCGGGCATCTGCCATCGTTGGTGGACCAAGCGCATCGAGTTCAACCGTTGGATGAAAAAGGCGCTCTCGGGCACCCGCATCTCGCGCTCCAACTACGTGTGCGGCGGTCTGATGGCCCTGCACGCCCGCGCCTTTACGCGCGTGGCCTTTGACCCGTTTATCACCCGCGGCGAGGACTTGGATTACCTCTTTAACATGCGCATGTTTGGCTACGACGTGTGGTTCGATAACGAGTGGACCGTGCGCCATCTGCCTCCGGAGTCCGAAAAGCGCTCACCGCGCTTTATGCAGGATGTATACCGTTGGTACTACGAACGGGCCAAGTTGACATTCGCCGCGCATCAAAAGGAGCTCATTCCCGTTACGGCGGCATCACTCATGCCCTACCCGGGCCCGTGGATTTCGCGCGAGCTCGACGACCGTGTGCGCAAGACCGCTATGGTCCGCAGCGTGTTTACCCGCGAGCATGAGGGCTACCTGCGCATTTGGCGCCACGGTATCGGTGAGGCAAAGGCCTATGCGCGCCAAAACGCTGCAAGCTACCTGCGTTTCCAGAGCTTTTGGCCCAAGATCATGGACGGGCTTTGGCGCGACGTACAACTGATCAGTATCCTGGAGGGGGCCGAATGATCGACCGCCGCGCCCAGCGCGATAGTTCAATATCAATCTTTCGCATCATTGCCGTTGCCTGCGCCATTTGCGTGCTGGTGTACTTTATTTTTGCCTTGGTGACCGGTATCGAGCCGATCGCCACGGTGATTGCCTGCGCGCTACTGTGCATCTTTCTGTGCATCTTTATCTTTTTGACGCTCAATCCCGATTCGGTGCGCTCCCAGTACACCGAGGAGACGCTCTCGGTGGCCTCGGCCATGCTCGAGGACATTAAGGGCGGTCTGACGCAGGAGTCGGCGCGTTTGGTGTGCCGGCGCATTTTGCCCGAGACGCGCGCCATGACGGTGGCCATCACCGACGAGGGCAACGTGCTTGCCTGCGCGGGAGAGTTTGAGGAAAAACTACTGCCAGATTCTCCCATCCACACGCTTGCCACACGCTACGTTATCGAACATGGCATCGTGCAGTCGTTTAACCGTATGGTGGATGTCGTGGGCTCGGACGGCTCGCACAACCAAGTTCCCGCCGGCATTATCGCCCCCATCAAGGTGGGCGATCGTACCGTCGGCACGCTCAAGTTCTACTACAAGACCCCGCGCGCCGTCGACCGTACCCAGTACGCGCTTGCCTCGGGCTTTGCCGAGATCTTGTCCACGCAGCTCGCCATCCACGAGCTCGAGGTGCAAAAGGAACTCACAGCGCGCGCCGAGGTGCGTGCGCTGCAGGCGCAGATTAACCCGCACTTCCTGTTCAACACGCTGAACACCATTGCATCGTTTACGCGCACCGACCCGCTGCGGGCCCGCGAACTGCTTCGTGAGTTCTCATCGTTCTATCGTGCCACGCTCGACAACTCGGGATCGCTTATTCCGGTCTCGCGCGAGGTCGCACAGACCAAGCGCTACCTTACCTTTGAGAAGGCCCGCTTTGGCGAGGACCGCGTGCTTGCGACGTTCGATGTGTCCGAGGACGTGGAAGATACGCTGGTGCCGGCGTTCGTGATCCAGCCGATTGTCGAGAACGCCGTACGTCATGGTATGGGCGATGACGACGCCCTGAGGATCGACGTGACCGTTCACCAAGACGGCGAGGATGCAATCTTGATTGCCGTGGCCGATAATGGCGTGGGCATGGATGAGGGTACCGCCGCCAGACTGTTTGACGAGCGCTCTGCCCGTCCCGACGCCAGCTCTCCCCAGGGTGGCGGCGCCGGTGTGGCCATGCACAATATTTCGGAGCGCATCCATCGCTTTTATGGGCCGCACTCCTATACGCGTGTCGAATCGGCGCCGGGCAAGGGCACCAAAGTGCTCCTTCATCTTGATTTGTCAGAGAGCATCTTTGACATTCAAGAGTAAAATAAAAGGCTACGGGCTCAACGTCATGCGACGGATGCCCGGCGTAGTTAGTTGACGAAAGGTTTTATCCCTATGCTGCGTGCGATGATTGTGGATGATGAGGCGCCGGCTCGCTCGGAGCTTCGCTTCCTGCTCGAGCAAACGGGCAAGATCGGCACGATCACGGAGGCGTCGAGCGTCCGCTCCGCCATCGAGATGCTTATGGAAAGTCGCGTGGATGTCGTGTTTCTCGATATCTCGATGCCCGGTGCCTCGGGCCTGCAACTTGCCGAGGCGCTGCATAAGCTCAAAAATCCGCCGGCGATCGTGTTTGTGACTGCGTATAGTGACCATGCGGTCGAGGCATTCGACGTGGATGCCGTCGATTATCTGATGAAGCCGGTCGAGGAAGCTCGCTTGGATCGCGCGATCGAGAAGGTCATGCAACGCACCAAGCCGGTTACGGACAGCAAGGTGACCATCGAGCGTATCCCGGTGGAAAAGGGCGGCCGCAAGGTGCTCATTCCCGTGGACGACATTCGCTTTATCATGGCCAAGGACGATTACTCCTGCATCTATACCGTCGATGATCGCTTTTTGTCGACGACCTCGCTGGCGCAGTTTGAGGCCAAGCTCTGCGACTTTGGCTTCTTCCGTGTTCACCGCCGCTATATCGTCAACTTGGCGTGCGTCACGGACGTGGAGACGGTGCCCTCGGGTGCCATCCAGCTGGGCATTACGGGCGTCGACGAACGCGTGCCGGTTTCGCGCCGCCGCGTCGTGCCGCTCAAGAAGGCCCTGAGTCTCTAGCACACTGGCCCCGCAGCCCTGTAGACCCATCGTCTGCGGAGCCGTGGGGCCTTTTTTGCATGTATCTGCCGAATCGTTTTTTGCGGAAGGGATCCCATGAACAGTGCAAGCGCCAAGCGCATCGACATCATCTCGGACACCCACGGCTATCTTTCGCCTGCGCTCCTGGATGAGCTTGAGGGCGCAGACCTGATTATCCACGCCGGCGACCTCACGTCAGAGATGGACTACGAGCACCTATGCACCATCGCCCCCGTTCGGGCCGTACTGGGCAACAACGATTACTACCGCGACTACGGCCCCGATGTAGACCGTCTTGCGCTCTTTACCTACGAAGGCCTTAAATTCGCCGTAGCCCACTACCGCGAAGACCTTCCGGTGGGATCCGTAGACGTAGCCATCAACGGCCACACCCACGTAACCAAAGAAGCCCAAGTGGGCCGTTGCTTAGTCCTCAACCCGGGCAGCGCCAGCTACCCCAGAGGCATCCGAGGCCCCACCATGGCCAGAATGCTAGTAAAAGACGGCAAGATCCTAAGCACCAAGTTTATTGACCTAGACTAACCGCAACAAAAACGGGGGATGCACAACGCATCTCCCGTTTTTCTTTGAGCCAAAGTAAGAAGTTCAACAAGATCCATCAGACCAACCCCGCCGAGGAGCACGCGGGCTAGCCGCGCAGCGGCGCACGCCCGCAAAACTGGTTGAATAATGTGACGGCAGGGAGGGTCTCCGGGGCTGAGGGCGGGGGTTAAGTTTGTCGCGAGTTCCGCACGCAAAGGAAAGCACTTAATGTGCTTTCCGTC
>CANNOC010000036.1 GCA_947507155.1 uncultured Collinsella sp.
GCGGCGTAGCTTTTATTTAAGCCGTCCAAGTTTTGGGGTGCAGTTCAAAAAGACTGGGTAATGGGCGTTGACAGTTGGCGAGCCGTAGGTAAAATATCAACTTGTCCTGGGGACGTAGCTCAGTTGGGAGAGCGCTGCCGTCGCATGGCAGAGGCCGAGGGTTCGACTCCCTTCGTCTCCACCCTTGGATTTGATAAGCCGCTGACATTGTGTCGGCGGCTTTTTTTAAAAGAAAGGGCTGAACTATGGCCGAGCTTGAGTCCCAACCATTGTCTGACGAGGAGCGCGACGAGTTGGAAGAGCTCCGCGCCGAGAAGGCCCGCCGCGAGGAGCAGGAAAAAGCTCGTCGCGAGCGTGAGGAGCTGGCCGCCCTGCGCGCCGAGCGTGCGAAGGCCGAGGAGGACGCCACCAAGGCCGCATCCGAGCCGGCGCCCGCCGCGCCCAAACCTCAGCTTAAAAAAGCCGCTCGTCCCAAGCCCGTCGATTCCAAGCCGAGCCGTGACGAGATGACGTTTGCCCAGCGCATGGTCACCTCTAAAGAGCCTGTGGACGAGGACGATATCCCCGGCATGCCGCCGGCTCAAAAGCTCATCATCGCGCTCGCCCTGATTGGGTTTATCGTCTTTATGGGCTACACGATCACGGGCAGCATGGGGCTGCACTAACCGAGCCGCACCCGGCGCCCCGCTCGCGTATTCCGCCCCGCCCAACCCTCAACCGCTGTACAACATATTCGAAAGGTCGCCCCATGGCTTTGACCGACATCTCGCATCCCACCGACATCGCAATGCTCACCGATCTGTACGAGCTCACTATGGCCCAGGGCCTGTGGGAGAGCGGCAAAGCCAATGAGCAAGGCTGTTTTACGGCGTTTTACCGTGACCATCCGTTTGGCAGCGCGTACGCCGTCATGTGCGGCACCGCCGAGCTTCCCGAGCTCGTCGAGAATCTGCGCTTTACGCCCGAGGATATCGAGTACCTAGCCTCGCTTCAGGCTCCCGCCGGCGGTGCGATGTTTAAGCCCGCATTCCTCGACTACCTGCGCAACTTCCGCGCGCACGTGAACATTGACGCCGTGCCCGAGGGCGAGCTTGTTTTTCCGCGCGAGCCCATGGTGCGCGTCACCGGTCCGGCTCTGGAGTGCCAGCTGCTCGAGACGGCGCTGCTCAACATCGTCGGCTTCCAGACGCTCGTCGCCACCAAGACGGCACGTGTGGTGTTGGCGGCGGACGGCCGTCCCGTCGCCGAGTTTGGCCTGCGCCGCGCCCAGGGTCCCGATGGCGGTCTGGCCGTCGCCCGCGCGAGCTATGTTGCCGGCTGCTCGTCCACGTCTAACGTGCTTGCCGGGCGCCGTTACGGCATCCCCGTCTTTGGCACCCACGCGCACAGCTGGGTGATGAGCTTCGACTCCGAGCTCGAGGCCTTCCGCGCCTTTGCCAAGTCGAGCCCCAAGAATTGCACGCTGCTCATTGACACCTACGATGTGCGCGAGGGCTGCGAGCATGCCATTACGGTCGCCAAGGAGATGGAGGCAGCGGGCGAACGCCTGTCGGCTATTCGCATTGACTCGGGCGACCTGGCCAAGCTCTCCAAGTATGTCCGCGGTCGTTTCGATGCCGAGGGCCTGCCTTATGTGGGGATCTCGGTGTCCAACGACCTGGACGAGTACACGATTCAGTCACTGCTCGACCAGGGTGCGCCTATCGATAGCTTTGGCGTGGGCACCAAGCTCGCGACCTGCTATGACCAGCCGGCGCTGGGCGGCGTGTACAAGCTTTCCGCCCGCCGTGCGAGTGAAGCGGACCCGTGGACGCCGGTGGTTAAGCTCTCCGAGCAGCCCTACAAGCGCACGATCCCGGGCGTGCAGCGCGTGCGCCGCTATTACGACGGCTTTGGCGGCCCGATCTGCGACATGATCTATGACGAGGATCATCTGGCGGGGGAGGGCGCCGCGCGTGGCAATACCCTCGTGGCCGTGAACGATGCCGCCCTGGTGACCGACGTTTCCGAGCTTGAGTATCGCGAGCTGCTGGCGCCGATCGTGCGCGATGGCAGTGCCGTTGCCCCGCGCGAGAGCATTGAGGACGCACGCGAGCGTTGCACCTGGGCACTGGACCATCTGGATCCGGTCTACAAGCGCTTCCTGTACCCGCAGACTTATGTGGTGGGCATGGAGCAGGGCCTGGCACAGGTGCGCGACGAGCTCGTGCGCAAGAACATGGCCGCGGCTTCGGCCTTCCCCTGGGCAAAATGATCCCTTGGGAATGATCCCTTGGGGACGGAGGAAAACGGATCAGTTGGCCTTGCGGCTCCTCCGGTGATCCGCATGCGACGGAGGAAAACGGATCATTTTCTCGCCCGCCTGCTTAACATTCGATTGGTTTGACGTATGACGACTTCTTATAAAACGATGGTGGTAAAGATCGGTTCGTCCACGGTGGTGGGTGCCGACGGCAAGGTCAACCGCGCCTTTATCGGCGGGCTTGCCGACCAGGCCGCAGCCCTGCGCAAGCTCGGCTGGCGTCTGGTCGTGGTGAGCTCGGGCGCTATCGCCTGTGGCTATCCCGTGCTGGGCTTCGACCGCAAGCCGGTCGGCGACCTGCCGAGCCTGCAGGCCTGCGCCTCGGCCGGTCAGTGTATCATCTCGTCGGCCTACGACGAGGAGTTTCATGCGCGCGACCTGCTCACCTCGCTCGTGCTGCTCACACGCCACGACACGGCCCGCCGCACATCCTACCTGCATGCGCGCGACGCCCTGCTGCGCCTTGTGGAGCTTGACGTGGTGCCGGTCGTCAACGAGAACGATACCGTTACCGTCGATGAGATCAAGTTTGGCGACAACGACACGCTGGCGGCGCTTGTGAGCTGCCTGGTTTCTGCCGATCTGTGCGTGACGCTCTCGGACATCGATGGCCTCTATACCGCCAATCCGCATGAGGACCCCACGGCCGAGTTTGTCCCGGTCGTGCATAAGATCGATGCCAAGATCATCGCCTCGGCGGGCGATTCTTCCACATCGGTGGGCACGGGCGGCATGATTACCAAGATCCGCGCGAGCCGCATTCTGATGACCGCGGGCATTCAGAGCGTGATTTGCTCGGGCGAGGAGCCCGATGCGCTCGTGCGCCTTGCTCGCGGCGAGAGTGTGGGCACGCTGTTCGATCCACCGGCGGAGCGTCTGGACATTGCGCCCCGCAAGCTGTGGATCGCGCTGGGCGACAAGGCGCATGGCTCGGTGACGGTCGATGACGGCGCCGCGAAGGCGCTGGTCAGCCGTGGCTCGTCCTTGCTCGCGGTGGGTATTCGCGAGGTCGATGGCACGTTTGGCGAGGGCGATGTGCTTGACGTTTGCGACCCGAGCGGCATGGTTGTCGCGCGTGGTATTGCCGAGGCCGATTCGGACGTGCTGGAGCTTGCAGCAGGACGTCGCCAGGACCAGATTGCCGGCAACCGCCTGCTGGCAGACCTGGCCGAAAAGCCCGCGATTCATCGAGATAATTTGATCGTCTTCGCCTAACCAATTGACGCTGCAAACGCCCCTAAGCGGCAATCTGACGTTCAATCGTCGGGCATGACCAAAAGGTCAATGCCCTCCTCTTTCACGTCACCTTGCTCGCTTAGGGGCGTTTTCGCTTTCCGACCTCTACCTGCGGCATTGTTGTTGCCGGCACTTATTCTGCACTAGGGGACGCTCTTTTTGTGCCGGTGGACGGGGACACTCCTTTGCTAGAAGATCTGGCGCAGGTCTCCGCGGTTGAGGGCTTCGTTGTAGAGATGTTTGAATACCACGCTGCCGTGCAGGCCATCGTGTTCAAACTCGTTGGTCACCCAGGCGTGCGAGTTGCCCACGCGGCTGAGCGTATCGAGCTGCAGGCCCGAATCTACGTACATGTCGTCGAAATACACCGCGGCCTGGAGCGGCACCTCGTTGCAGGCCAAGCGCTGCGGGTCGTAGATCTTGTCCCAGCTGGTGTCTTCCATCAGCAGATCCATGGCGAGCTTGAAGGGCTTGAGCTCGGGCATCTGCTCAAACATCCACGGGAACATAGCCTCACCGGTAAACATGAGCGGGCGCGTGAGCGTGTCGAACTCGGCGCGATGGGCCTTTTCCTCGGCTGCAGCCCAGTGAATGGGCATCGTGTCGCCGTCGGCGTAGATGAATTCCTGCAGCGTCCAGTACAGCGGATTCGTTCGTGTGTTGGTGCGCTCGAAGGCGCGCATCAAAAAGCTGTCGGATACCGAGGAACCGCAGCTCAGTGTACCGTCGCCATCAACAAACGCGTGATCGATAATCCAGTGCATGCGCTCAAAGCTCGGCTTCATGCCAAAGTCGCTGCCCATGAGCTGCAGGCGCTCGACCGTCATCGGCGAGCCGTCGGGCAGTGCGGGCTTTTGCTCCTCGAGGGCATCTGCCAGGGCCGCCACGCGTTCGACGTCGGCGGGGTAGCGGTCATAATACTGCTGGGTCTTGGCCGCCATGCGCGGGAAGGTGTGCGCGTAGACCTCGCTGGCGCTCGCCGGCACGTGCGGAATGCCGCCGCAGGTAAAGCTTGCCGTTACGCCCTCGGGGAAAAGCGATAGATAGCTCAACGTCAAAAAGCCGCCGTAGCTCTGCCCGAGTGTGACCCAGGGCTTGCCGCCAAAGCCCACCAGGCGCAGGTACTCAAAGTCGCGCACGATGGAACTGGCGAGGTGGCGCTTGAGAAAGTCCGCCTGCGAGCGTGCGGCATCGGCTCCTGCTGCCTCGGCGCGATCGCCCAGAGCCGCGATCGTACGCCCGTCTACGCAGCTGCTGCGCCCGGTACCGCGCTGGTCGGGCAGCACGACGCGGAAATGCTTGACGGCCTCCTCGATCCAGCCATCGCTTGTGGGCGACAGCGGACGCGGGCTTTCGCCGCCGGGGCCGCCCTGCAAAAAGAGGAGGAGCGGCAAGTCGTCGTTAATGCAGTCGGGCGCGCAAATCACGCGGTAGAAGAGCTTGATGCTCTCGGGCGCACCGGTGATGGGCGCCGGCATGGCGCCGCGGCGCATGGTGCTGCCGACGGCCAAAAGCATGGGCTCCAGGCCGCGCCAGTCGAGGGGGACGTCGATGCTGTGGTCCTCGACGTAGAGGCCGGGGACGTGGTACGAAGTGATGAGGGCCATGTGATGCTTCCATTCGTTGCGGTGTTTCGGGTCGACCAATTCTACCGCCGTCTGCGAGGATGCGTGCAAATCGGCTACCATGGTTGGCAAACATCTAAGAGAAAGGGCCGTTCATGTCGGTCGATATAGCCACCTACGTTCACGATCTTGCCGTTGAGGCCAAGGCCGCTTCGGGCGCGCTTGCCACGGCGAGCGATGCCCGGCGCCAGGAGGCCGTGCGTGGCATGGCCGCGGCGCTGCGCGACGGCGTCGATTCCATCGTTGCCGCCAACGAGCTCGATATGTCCGCCGCGCGCGATGCGGGCACCTCGGCTGGCCTGCTCGATCGCCTGTTGCTGACGCCCGAGCGCGTCGAGAGTATGGCCGCCGGTTTGGAGAAGCTCGCTGAACTGCCCGATCCTGTCGGCCGCGTACTCGACCACCGCGTGCTTGCAAGCGGTGTGGATCTGACCCGCGTGAGCGTGCCGCTGGGCTTGGTCGCCATGGTGTATGAGGCTCGTCCCAACGTGACGGCAGATGCTGCGGGCATCTGCATCCGCACTGGCAACGCCTGCATTCTGCGCGGCGGTTCGCTGGCCTATCACTCGTGCGCCATGATCGCCGAGCTGCTCGCCGATGCGCTCGAGGCCAAGGGCTTCCCGCGCGAGGCCGTGTCGATGATCGAGTCCACCGACCGCGAGGCCACTGGCGAGCTCATGAAGCTCCGCGGTATCGTCGATGTGCTCATTCCGCGCGGCGGTGCAGGGCTGATCCAGCGCTGCGTGCGCGAGTCGCTCGTGCCGGTGATCGAGACGGGTACGGGCAACTGTCACATCTACGTGCATGAATCCGCCGACTTTGATAAGGCACTCAACATTATCGTTAATGCCAAGACCCAGCGCGTAGGCGTGTGCAATGCCGCCGAGTCGCTGCTGGTCGACCGTGCTGTGGCCGATGCGTTTTTGCCTGCGGTCGTGGCCGTGCTGCATGACCACGGCGTGTTCATTCACGGCGACGAGGCCACGTGCGCCGCATGCGCCGATGCTGGTCTTGCCGAGGGCGATGACTTTGTTACTGCAACCGAGGAGGACTGGGGCCGCGAGTATCTGGCGCTCGAGATGAGCGTGAAGGTCGTGGCGAACGAGGACGAGGCCATCGCGCACATCAACCGCTACGGCACCATGCATTCCGAGGCCATCATCGCCGAGGACGAGGATGCCTGCGAGCGCTTCCTGGATGCGGTCGATGCCTCGGCCGTGTACGCCAACGCCAGCACGCGCTTCACCGACGGCGGCGAGTTTGGCCTGGGCGCCGAGATCGGCATCTCGACCCAAAAGCTCCACGCCCGCGGACCCTTTGCCGCCGAGGCCCTCACCACCTACAAATACAAGCTTCGCGGCACCGGCCAGGTCCGCCCCTAAACCTACCAAAAAGGGACAGGTTTATTTTGGCAGGTTTTATCTGCGGTTTTGCCGGGCGACACGTTTGCCCGGCTTTTTTCTCCGTATACCTTTTCTGCCTTTCGGCTTGAGCTACGGCGATATACGATAATGACACCGTGTCCTAGCACCGACTCACCTGGAGGTATTGCCATGTCCCAGATGCTTTCCGCCGGAATCACCCGCGACCGTGCGTTCGAACTGCTTAACGAGCACAACAAAGACCCGTTCCACATCACCCACGGCGAGACGGTCGAGGGCACCATGCGCTACTTTGCGCGCGAGTTCGATCCCAAGAACGAGGAGTTTTGGGACATCGTCGGCCTGCTGCACGACTTGGATTGGGAGGAGCATGAGGACGACCCCGTGAACCACACCATCTATGCGGCAGAAATCCTCGAGGGCGAGGGCGCATCGCCCGAACTCATTCGCGCTATTCAGACGCACACGTCCGATTTCAATGCCTCGCTGCCCAAGCCCGAGCTTCAGATGGAGAAGATCCTGTTTGCTTGCGACGAGCTCACCGGCCTGATCGGTGCTGCCGTGATCATGCGTCCGAGCAAAAGCGTCATGGACTTTACGACTAAGTCGCTCAAGAAAAAGTTCAAGGACAAGCGCTTTGCCGCCGGCTGCTCGCGCGACGTGATTTCGCAGGGCGCCGAGATGTTGGGCTGGGAGCTTCCCGAGCTCTTCGACCGCACCATCGCGGCCATGCAGTCTTTCGCGCCCGACCGCGACACCTTCCAGGCCTAACCTGCCAAAAAGGGACAGGTTTATTTTGGTAGGTTTTATCTGGGAAAACGCTTCCGTTGGATGTTATTCAGCGGAAGCGTTTTCTGTTTGACATGGTGACGCTGGCGAATGGCGGCGCCTCGCGGCAGACAGCTGCGCTTCGCCGTATCCGTAACTCGGCAAACGCGACGCTATGACGCGTTCTTGATAATCCATGTTCCCAGTCCGGTCAGCAGCTGAACCTGCTTAACCGTTAGCCCTTGTTTTCGAAGCGCGAGAATCGCCTCATTGCGAAGTGGCTTGGAGACGGATTTGAGTTCCGTCGGAGCACATCCTGCGACACTCTGCACGATTGCCGTGCCAAATTCGCATAGATCTTCCTCGCGAACCTTGGCTGTTGCGCTGGGGCGATAGGGAAGCGACGGCGTACTTTCCATGAGCCGAAGGTATGAGCGAGGTGTTGGGAATAAAACACCGACAACGCTGCCGGTAACATGCGGCCGTGACCTGGCACTCATTAGATACTCGCGATGGCTGCTCCAGGGATATTCGTCGTATGCCGCCAGTCCCGCTTTTTGTGGATTCAGATGAATGTATCGAATTGCCTCGAGTAAATATACTTCTGACTTAATGGGCGAATCCCAAAACCGCTCCTGAAACACGTGGCCGATATGCCCCGTCCGCGCATTGTACCTGCCCGCATACGATACTGCTACCGCGTGCATCGCGTCGCTCTTGCGGTCGTCCGGATCGTCGATGAGCAGATGAATGTGGTTTCCCATAAGGCACCAAGCGATAAGCTCGATATTGTGTTTGGGGAGGATCGCATCGAGGATCTGAAGCATGGCGATTCGGTCCTCGGTATCGTCAAACAGCAATTGCCCTCCGTTTCCACGCAACGTGATGTGGAAATAACCGGTTGGTGACTTTGAACGAGGTTTTCTCGGCATGGCCCCTCCTTTAGCTTGGATGGGCTGAAGATACCTCATTCGGAGGCTTCGGTTGTCGAGATTCAGTTCACCGACTATAGCTGCTACCTGCCGAAATGTTATTGCGTTTTCAAATTGATGCTTTTTAATGGTAATTGAGCAAGACAGGCGCGCTTGTTGTGGATGCGGCCGTTGGTTGCGTCGATCTGGACGGCCCCCGCGTGATGTCATCGCAAATGGGCTTCACGTATTCTACGGATATAGAAAAATGGCCGGGCGCTCACAAACAAAACGGAGCACCCGGCCATTTACTGATTGTTTGTTGACGTTTGGCCAGATAAAACCTGCCAAAATAAACCTGTCCCTTTTTGGCAGGTTAGTTGAGGGCGGCTTGGGCTAGGCGGGCTTCGGCGGCCTCTTCGGTGACGCCCAGGGCCACGGCGAACTCCTCGATGGAGCGGCGCTTGGCTTCCTTGAGTACGCGCATGTAGTAGGAGCTGGGCTTTTTATCTGCTTCCTCGGCCTGGCGAATACGGTGCATCATGGTTTTTGCCACGCGAACCGTCTCGGGCGCGCCCAGCTTGAGCTGCTGCTTAAAGTGCGTCTCCTCGAGCGAGCTATTGCGCTCGGTAAAGGTGTCGCACTCCAGCTCATCGTAGTGGCTCAGCAGGTGCTCTGCATCTTGCTGGGAGATAGCGGCATGCAGACGGTCGGCCTGCGCCACGGGGTACATGAGAATCGTCTGCGCATGTCCCTGTTTGGTCTCGAGCAACAACATGGGCTGCGGTGTGTCGTCCCTAAAGCCGACGACGGTGCAGACTCCTTGACCCGGATGAATGACGTGTTGACCGATTGAGAACATGCTACCTCCAACTTATACGAATTTACGTATGTTAAGAATACCACGCTGACGTGCGCAAACCATCACTTTATGCAGGAAAAGCACACAACCCCGATAGGTAAGAGTATTCGATAAATAGAACGGCTTATTCATACGTTTATGCATTTCTAGAACGTGTATAAACAGCAGGCAAACCGCCAACTTTGTACCGCCGCGCAAGAGCGGTAGTCATTTTTGTGCATATGCAATATCTATTAGCTTTACCCTGCGACAGTAGTTACCGCTTGTGATAGAGTGCTACAAACTCTGGCTTTTGCCCTACGAGTGATCAAGAGCTCGGGGGCTTTAACACAAGGAGGATCTATGCCCGAGAAGATTGAAGAGCTGGTACGCGCTGCGCTTGCTGCGGCCCAGGAGGCCGGCGACCTTTCCGCATTTGAACTTGACGATTGCGCTATCGAGCGACCGGCTGATACTTCTCATGGCGAGTGGACCTCCACCATGGCCCTGAAGTCCGCCAAGCTGGCTCACTGCGCCCCGCGCAAGATCGCCGAGGCCGTCGTCGCCCATATGCCCGAGGACCCCGCAATCGAGAAGGTCGAGATCGCCGGTCCTGGCTTCATCAACTTCTACCTCTCCGTCGCCGTCAAGAACGCCATCTTTGGCGAGGCCCGCGAGAAGGGTATGGACTTCGCTAAGTCCAACGTCGGTGGCGGCCTGAAGACCCAGGTCGAGTTCGTCTCCGCCAACCCCGTCGGCCCCATGCACATCGGTCATGGTCGCTGGGCCGCTCTGGGCGACTCCCTTTGTCGTGTGATGGACCACGCCGGTTACGACATCCAGCGTGAGTTCTACATCAACGACCACGGCTCTCAGATGAACACCTTCGGTAACTCCATCAGCACGCGCTATATGCAGCTTGCCGACATCATCGCCAAGCAGGGCGTGGATATCGACGAGGCTCACAAGATTCTGATCGCCGACCGCGACGCCTTTGTTGCCGACGAGAGCGACGAGCACCCCGAGACCCATCCGTATCAGGACAACTTTGCCGAGACTCTGGGCAAGGACTCCTACGGCGGCGACTACATCATCGACGAGGCTGCCGAGTTCTGGCGCACCGACGGCGACAAGTGGGTCAACGCCGATCCGCAGGAGCGCATGGAGAGCTTCCGCGAGCGCGGCTATGTAAAGATGGTCGACAACATGCGCGACCTTTGCCATGCCGTCAACTGCGACTTTGACCGCTGGTTCTCCGAGCGCTCCCTGTACGTGAAGGACACCGAGGGCGAGACCGCCGGCACCTCCGCCGTCGACCGCGCTTTTGAGAAGCTCGACAAGATGGGCTACCTCTACACCAAGGACGGTGCCCTGTGGTTCCGCTCCACCGACCTGGGCGACGACAAGGACCGCGTCCTGATCAAGTCCGATGGCGAGTACACCTACTTCGCCTCCGACGTTGCCTATCACTGGGATAAGTTCCAGCGCGTCGACCACGTCATCGACATCTGGGGCGCCGACCACCACGGCTACATCGAGCGCGTCCGCTGCGTCTGTGACGCTCTTGGCTATCCCGGCAAGTTTGAGGTTCTGCTGGGCCAGCTCGTCAACCTGCTGCGCAACGGCAAGCCCGTCCGCATGTCCAAGCGCAAGGGCACCATGGTGACCCTGCAGGAACTCGTCGACGAGGTCGGCTCCGACGCCGCTCGCTACACGCTCATCTCCAAGAGCTCCAACCAGATGGTCGACTTCGACATTGAGGCCGTCAAGAAGCGCGACAACTCCAACCCGGTGTACTACGTGCAGTACGCTCACGCTCGCGTGTGCTCCATCCTGCGTCGTGCCGCCGACGTTACCGCCGAGCAGGCCGCCGAGATGGGCATGAAGGCCGTCGCCGAGAAGGCTATTGGCGAGAACGTCGATTACTCGCTGCTGACCGACCCGACCGAGCTTGCCCTTTCGCGTAAGCTCAACGAGCTCACCGACCTCATCGGTAGCTGCGCTCGCGATCGCGCCCCGTTCCGCCTGACGCACTTTGCCGAGGAGCTCGCTGGCGACTTCCACGGCTTCTACGCCGCCTGCCAGGTCCTTCCGAGCGAGGGCCGTCCCGTCGACCCTGAGCTCTCGCGCGCCCGTTTGGCCGCCTGCGACGCCGTCCGTGTCACGCTCGCCCTGGTGCTTACCCTCGTTGGCGTTTCTGCCCCCGAGCAGATGTAAGCGCTGGTCGTTTGACTGCGTTGGTTTGGTTTGACTGAGCCTCGAAAGCCCGATCTCCCATTGAACTGCCTCCCATTTCTTGGACATGAGAAATGGGAGGCTTTCTTTATGCG
>CANNOC010000037.1 GCA_947507155.1 uncultured Collinsella sp.
ACTCTTACTTTTTTACCGCCATCTTCATAAAACGGCTCGACGGCACAGCATAGGACGTCAATCGAAGGATCCTTCTGGAGAATCGAGGACATCACAGCGATTTTATCCGAATCCCAGATATCGTCCTGATCACACGGAAATACGATACAGTCGTTTTTAGACGCAAGGTCGAGAAGTGCCTTGAAACTTTTGCGCCAGCCGAAATTCGAACAGTTTCTGCTGAGGGTCCAATTACTGAGACTGTATTTCTCGATGTATCTGCAAATAAGATCGAACGAGCCATCCGTCGAGCAATCATCCGCGATTAGTACTCGGTCCGGAGACACTGTCTGGAGTCTTAAGCGATCTAGCTGCTCAGTAAGATATCGCGTGCCGTTGTAAACTGACATCACAACCGTAACCATTAAAAACCTTCATCCAATTAAAGCTCAACCATTAGTTGATCGTAAATAGCGATAAGACGTTCTACATACGCGGTCTTTTCGAGGCAGCTGAAGTCCGCCTTCTCAACTGCCTCCCTGTAACGCGAGTAAACATCAGAATCGAGCATATTGACCATTGCGTCAGATAGCGACTCCACACTACCTGCGCTGAAGATCTCGCCGAGACCTTTTGACATAACAAAGGAGGCCGCATCGCCGACATCCGAAACAATACACGGCAGGCCGGCGGCAATCATTGCTTCATAAGCGACGAGCCCGAACGTCTCTCGCCAAACAGAAGGCATGACGATAGCGCGAGATTGCCTCATGACGGAAAGAACTTCATCATGAGGCAAGGAACCCATGAATCTGATATCTGGATAGCTATCCGACAACCTCTTCAATTCGGTACCGTCGCCAATGACGATCGCATTCACGCCCGCCCGACAGACCGCTTCGCAAAACAAGTCACAGCCTTTCTCTGGACTTAAACGGCCGACAAATAGGTATGCCGAAGAATCTCCTTCGGAATCATCTTGAGACTTAGCCGCATCAACATAGTTTAAGCAGTCATACCGTTCAGAATTCCACGCTAGATGAGGTTCGATCAACCGACGGCTGGAGTCGGAGACAAAGGCGACCGCCGGGCGAAGCGAGCCTAAAACATGGTTCTGCACGGAAAAACGAACGGACCGGTACAATTTTTGGGCATACGAGCGCTTGTCACAGTTATGCAGCAGGCACTTCGGAGAACCGGGGGCGATTCCGCAGTTACAATGATTCACATAGTCGTAGAGCCCGCCGTTAGAGCAAACAAGGAAGTACTCATGGGCGGTAATGAGACATTTGAAGCCCCGTCGCCCTATTGCCCTGAATATAGAGGGAGAAAGGGAGTGCGTCCAAGAATGCACATGAACGACCGCCGTTTCTGGGTCAAGCTGCTTGAGCAAATCATCCAGCGCCGTTTCCGATCGTCGGTTCCAGATGCCCTGGACAGCACCAGAGACGCCACCGTTCAAAACATCGCCCTGCCCGCAATTAACGCATATGACTCCCGATTCGGCCAAAGCCGGATCGGGATCTCCCAGCGCTGAGAAGAAATAGCTGTTAAGCCCCATCTTTGCCAATGCCGAAGCTGTCTCAATTGCGATTTTTGAAGCTCCGCCCCCGATATGGGGACGGTCGCAAATCGTAATCGCTGTGGTAAGGCTACTCATGTGCGTTCCCAGGTTTAATGGATCGGACCAAACGTTTTACGCTCAACCGCATCGAAGGCGGAAGCATTTTTTTCACACGGTCGAAAAGGGTCACTTTGGGAACCAAGACGGAATCAAAGATCCCCGAACCCAGTGCCTCGTACTGAGCGATGACCGCATCGCGCCTCTCTTCAAGGCCTGAGCGCTTATTAGGGTCTTCATGCAGGAGCACGTCATTCGCTGCAACGTCGTTGTTAGAATAGGCAGCGCAATCGCCTATCTCATCAATCAGCTTGGCACCGCGCTCGGTCTTCACGATAACGGCTGAGATGCCCTTCTCAGGATGTGCGCAGTCTTTGGCGGAATCAGAACGCCAGGAATCACCGAGAATAAGGTCAGCGGGGCTTTCGCACCCTCTGAAGGGACAACTATAGCAAGACGATCTGCTGATCAGGCCTTTGATATAGGACCCATAAAACGGGTCGAATGCGGCGGGCCTCTTTATAATCCTGCCGTCGGACAACTCAAACTTTATGTTATGGCCCCAACCGAATTTCGATTTATCTCTAAAAGTCAGTGCGGTGACATCGGACTTCTCACGAAGCTCGAGCCAGTCAACATAGGAATGGAACATGGAAGAGCTTGGTACACCGTGGCAAACAACGCTGACGGTTGTCAGCCCATCCATCGGTTTACCCAAATAGAGACGCAGTGCCGAAACCTGGCAAGGAGTACCGCTAAACAGTACATGCTTGCCGGATTTGAGATCGCTGAGCACTTCGGGATACGATTCGCTAGCATCGCTCTGGACATATTTGGACTTTTGCAGGAGCGCGATATCGGCAAGCTCGGATATACCGATATGCCTGACGTGATCGACGCCATCCCAGGCGGCGCCGTAAACGCGCCCGCCGTCCGAAAGTATCCGTTTCGCAAGAAGGGAGAAGACACCGCCGGACGAACTTTGCGCGAGCTCGCCCGGGTCATCGCTCTGCAAGACAGCGGCGCGAATGGTCTCCGAGTCCGCGTCGACTTGGTTTTCCGCCGGACAGGTACGCAGGCAAAGACCGCAGGAGGTGCATCTCGCTGCGTCCACCACGGGGTATTCGAAACCATCGGGCGAGGTACGCATAGTAATAGCGGAAAAAGGGCATTTGGCCGCGCAAGCTCCGCAACCAAAGCAGGCCCGGTGAGAAACTGTGTCGATGTTCTTGCTCAAGCTAACTTCCCCCTATTGCTCAAGAGCATCCAAGAGCCATTTTTTCGAAAACGTGATGAGCGACTCCACGTCGGACAGTCGCTTCTCATAGCCCTCGATTTCCGTAGCGTTCATGTGGCTGTCATAGCCATCTAGCAGACGATCCTCGGTATTCGAGAGCCTCGAGAGGCTCTCAACTCGAGAGTTTTGAGAGCGTTTGTCGGTCTCCTCAAATCTCTTGAAGCAGTAATAGTCTTTGCGGAAAATTTGAGAAAACAGCGTACCGTGCAGCGAATCGGTTAACACGAACCGCGCGCTCGCCAGATACGCGAGCCATTCATCGGGACCAAGCCCGTAACGCGGATTGAGCTGCTCGTCGACAGCATTTTTACCTGAACCGACAAGCGTCACGACCTCGCAGCCGAGCTCTTTTGAAATCGAATCGACAGCTTTCCTGTAAAACGACCTATTCCCAAGGAAATAGCAGACGATTTTTCCGGGCTCAGGACATTTACCGTTGATGAGCGGGGCCCAGTCCTCTTTCGACAGGAGCAGGACAGGGTCCACAACTTGTGAAGGGCGCTCGAGACCGAGGGATTCGACGAAATCCGCACCTGCATCTTCACGAACAGACACGGAGCTGAACGTTTTAATCAGATCGGTAATGATCTGTTTCTTCCTCTGTGTGGTACTAGTGACACCGAAGCTGGGCGCATACGCGATTCGCTTATCACTGTCGCCCAAAAAGGAGAGATAGAAATTCCTGTTCAAAAGATAAGGCGACCAAATCTGATCCGATCCACAGACATACGCATCGTATTTACCCCGCAAACCGACCAGCCCGTCTGTATCGGTAATCCTGTCAGTGGTCTCGATATTCTGACTCAAAAAGCGACTGAAAACGTCAGCCGTCGAGGAGCCGAAGTCGTCGTGCTCCTTCTTACGATTGAGCAGCTCGTGTGCCTTACCGGCAAACAAATCAAAGGAGTTCCGGTTGATAGCCCAGTTCAAAAGCTTTTCTTTGACGCTGGGAAGATAGTCAGCGTCAACAACGTCATGCCCTTCGAACTTCAAAAAGCGCTGCAGGGCATAAGCCTGAAGCAGCGTGCCGAAATTTTGATTATGCAGCCACGTTAAAATACAAATTTTCATTAATTCACCGTCTTTGATAGCTTCAGGTAGTACTTTTCAAGCTTGGGCGCTGCTTTAAAGATGTCATAAGATTCAAACGCCCGAGATGTATGAGGGTCGGAGCGATCAACAACATCCCTGTGAGCGGCAAGAATCGCGTCGGACCAGCCCTTGACGCCCGTGCTCAACGGAACAAAGCTGCACCGACTAGATAACGCAACCTCGTTGGGGACCCTCTCAGAGCAGATGCACGGGAGGCCGGAAGCCTGAGCCTCAATCGCGACCATTCCGAGACCCTCGTACAGACTGGGGAGTACGAATAAATCAAGCGCCTGATAGATGTCCTGTACATCAGAGATTTGGCCGAGAAAATGCACCGCCGAGGCAATGCCCAGTGAGCACGCTTTTTCCTCCGCCTGCGGTCGCAGCTTTCCATCGCCACAAATAACAAGAATGGAGTCGGGATTCTGAGCATGCACCGCCTTGAAAACATCAAGCAAAAACAACTGATTCTTCTGGGAGATGAACCTACCGATATTTCCCAATACCAGCGTATCGTCCTTCGCTCCAAGCTCAGTACGTCGCTCATCCCTAATCGATCTATTGAAAGAAAAGACGTTCAGATCGATAGCATTATTAAAAACAGTAAAACGGGATGAGCCGAATAGCCATTTTCCAGCATGCTCGGTGCAGGCGGCCAAATTAGTCGGATACCTTGTTGAGAAAAGCTTCAAAAAGCCTTTGACAACGTTTTTAGCAAACTCGCCCTTACCGCTCGTAGAGTGGCTGTGGGCTATACGCACAGGTACGCCCGCCTTCTTTGCAGCACGAAGCGGAAAGACAGAAAGCGCGTTGATGTGACTGTGCACAATATTCCAGCCCTCTTGTTTATAGAGGCGCTGAAGCTCTCGCTGGTATTTGACAACATGTTGGTAGGGCGGAATCTCGAAAACCCTGCCGCCGAGCGATTCAATCTCGTCACGGGGAACAAGCGTCGAATCGGAATCGACAAGAAAGTCAAACTGTACTTTGCTGTGATCAATATGGCGGTAGTAATTCATGACGACAGCCTCAACACCGCCGCCAACCATCTTGCCAACAACCTGAGCCACCCTAACCGGTTCAGTCATTTAGCAAGCACCTCCACCGGTAAAGACCTCAACGACCGTGAGGAGAACAATCTTCAAGTCCGTGATGAGGCCGCGCTTGGCGATGTACTCCAAATCACGGCGGACCATGCCGTCGAACCCGGTAGAGTTGCGTTCCGTCACCTGCCACCAGCCGGTGATGCCGGGCTTAACGGACAGTCGCTGCAGGTCGTACTCGGTGTATTCCGTCACTTCGTTGGGCAGCGGCGGGCGCGGGCCCACGACGGACATCTGGCCCAGGAACACGTTCAGGAACTGCGGGAACTCGTCGATTGAGTGCTTGCGAATGAACTTGCCGATCTTGGTGACGCGGGGGTCATCCCTCATCTTGAACATGGCGCCGGCGATCTCGTTTTGCTCCTTGAGCTCGGCGAGACGCTCATCGGCGTCTTTGTACATGGAGCGGAACTTCCACATGCGGAAGGTTGACAGGCTGCCGTCAGGGTGAGTCTGACCGACTCGGATCTGGCTGTAGAACGGGTTGCCTTCGCTTTCTAGGCGAATTGCGGCTGCGAGCACCAGACTGGGAATTGCGATGATCGCAAGCACGACACCGCTGAAAACGATGTCAAACGCGCGCTTCACCGCCCTGTAGGCCAGACGCGAGTTATCCCAGTCCATGACGGATTGCATGGCCTTGTAGCGACCGGCGCCCTCACGCCGGTCCATGGCCTGAGCAATCAGCGCCGCCCCCGAGGGCTTATTTGTCTTTGTTACTTCTTTAGCAGCCACAGTCAAACTTACGTCCCCGTTCCCCAGGAATCCCCAATCGATAAATTCAAAAATGCGAACGAATAGCTGATGCAACGTCTCCCTTACGTTTTGCTGGGAACGTCGAGCGGTAGCAGCTCCCTAAAAACGGAATCGCCATCGCCCACGTCTACCAGGCACCAGCGTTTATGACGGTCGATCTTTTTAACTCGGGCCTCTTGCCCCACCAAGGGACCCTGCTCTATGTGCAACATGCCGTCTTCTATGCGTGCGACGCTGTTGCGTACCACGCCGTCGTCATCCAGAACGCTGCGGTACCAATCCTGCGCATCGTCCGGCATGGGCATGTACGCCCGCTCCCTACTGCCGGCGATGCGACAGCCAAAGCTCAACTGAGCCAAAGCCCTATCGAGCGCGGCAGCATCGTGCGTGGCGACGAAGAAATATTCCTTGTACATGGGTTTGGTTTGGAGCGACCATGCGCCGTCCCGCTTAAACCAGAACTCCTTTTGCATCACAAAAGCGTCCTGCATAAGGTTGTGCGGGATTATGCGGCGGACCTTTTCGCAGGTCTCGCGCTCTTTTCCATGGGGGGTGTGGACCAGATACCAGCGGACGCGGCCGTGCCGGCTGTTGGTGGTGACGCCGTTAAATGCGCCCGGCAGCTGCTCTTGGCGCCGTGCCGTCTGTTCCATGTTCTCGCCCCCCCTCTTTTGGCTTTGCGATGCACGCAAATGCAGGGGCGTTTAGAACAGGCTTCTCGCTCGCAGCTAGGCGCAGTCGCAAAAGTACAGGTTTTTGCATCTTCCGACGTGCGACATTATACGAGCAATTAATCAGCGATTGCCCAGATTACGCAAAATGTACTGCCAGTAGATGCATCTCCATACCCCTCTACAAAAACCTGTACCTTTTTGTGCAACAAAAAAAGCCGCTCAACCAGCGGCTTTTCTTATTTGGCCATGAAAAAAGGCGACCGCCCTATGTGGACGGTCGCCTTTGTTAATTGTTGTGAAGTTTGCCTTAAGCGCGGGTCTTGATCTCCTCGGTCACCTTCGCAACAAACTCGTCAACGCTCATCTGAACGGTCTCGTTGGAGCGATCGCGGACGGAGATGTTGCCGGCCTCGACCTCCTTCTCGCCCAGGATGAGCATGTAGGGCACGCGGTCAATGCTGCGGGCCTCGCGGATCTTGTAGCCGATCTTCTCGTCGCGGTCGTCGCAGACCACGCGAATGCCGGCCTCCTCCAACTTGGCGCATACCTCGTGGGCGTAGTCGCGGCTCTTCTCAGAGACGGGAAGCGCCTTGACCTGCACGGGAGCCAGCCAAGTGGGGAACTTGCCTGCAAAGTGCTCAATCAGAATACCGATGAAGCGCTCGATGGAGCCAAAGCATACGCGATGCAGCATGATGGGGCGCTTCTTGGTGCCGTCGGCATCCACGTACTCCAGATCAAAGTTGAGCGGCATCTGGAAGTCGAGCTGCACGGTACCGCACTGCCAGGTACGACCGAGCGAATCCTCCAGGTGGAAGTCGATCTTGGGGCCGTAGAAGGCGCCGTCGCCCTCGTTGACCTCGTAGTCCATGCCCAGCTTCTCCAGGGCAGTGCGCAGGCCCTCCTCGGCGCGAGCCCAATCCTCGTCGGAACCCATGGAGTCCTCGGGGCGGGTGGAAAGCTCAACGTGGTACTTAAAGCCAAACTTCTGGTACACGGAGTCGATAAGGTTGACCACGCCCACGATCTCGTCGGTCAGTTGATCGGGACGCACAAACAGGTGGGCGTCGTCCTGGTTAAAGCAGCGCACGCGGAACAGGCCGTGCAGGGCGCCGCGCAGCTCGTGGCGGTGCACCAGGCCAATCTCGCCGGCGCGGATGGGCAGCTCGCGATAGGAGTGCGGCTTGGAGGCGTACACCATCACGCCACCCGGGCAGTTCATGGGCTTAATGCAGTACTCTTCGTCGTCGATGACAGTGGAGTACATGTTGTCCTTGTAGTGATCCCAGTGGCCCGAGGTCTTCCACAGCTGTTTGTTCATGATGAGCGGCGTGGAGATCTCCACGTAGCCGGCCTTGTGGTGGATCTCGCGCCAGTAGTCCAGCAGCGTGTTCTTAAGGATCATGCCGTTGGGCAGGAAGAACGGGAAGCCGGGGGCCTCGTCACGCATCATAAAGAGGTCCATCTCGCGGCCGATCTTGCGGTGGTCGCGCTTCTTAGCCTCCTCCAGCATGTGCATGTGCTCTTCGAGCTCTTCCTTGGTGGCAAAGGCGACGCCGTTGATGCGGGTAAGCATCTTGTTGTCTTTATCGCCCTTCCAGTAAGCGCCCGAGACGCCGGTGAGCTTAAAGGCCTTCAGCGCCTTGGTGTAGCAGATGTGGGGGCCGACGCACATGTCGATGTAGTCGCCCTGCTGATAGAAGGTGATGCGGGCGTCGTCGTCCAGGTCGCCGATGTGCTCGACCTTGTACTTCTCGCCGCGCTCCTCCATAAGTGCGATGGCCTCGGCGCGGGGCTTCTCGTACACGGTGAACTTGAGGTTCTCCTTGACGATCTTTTTCATCTCGGCCTCAATCGCGGGGAAGTCGTCCTCGCTGATCTTGACGCCCTCGGGCAGGTCGACGTCGTAATAGAAGCCGTTGTCGGTCGCGGGGCCGTAGGCAAAGTCGGCCTGGGGGTACAGGCGCTTGATGGCCTGCGCCATGATGTGCGCGGCGGAGTGACGGATGACGTGCGTGACCTCGTCCTGCGGGAGCTCGGCCACCGAACCGTCATTGTAGAGTGCCTTCATGGGTATGTTTTCTCCTCTCGGATGCCTGATGCAAGTGCGCGCGATGCGCTCGGCGTTTTTGACTTGCATCATTATAGGCAGGTTGCCTTGGTATACAAGCGCCCGCCGCACCTTAATGGCACGGCGGGCGATTTTCTACGCATGCTTCATCGTGTGGGCGGGGCGCGGGGTGCGCGTGGCTTGCGCGGGACGCACGGTACCCGTGGCTTGCGGCCGGCCAGGCGATGGATGCGTTACTGGATGCGAGTTCGGCAGTAGGGGCAGACCTTCCAGTGCGCATCGAGCGGGCGATGACAGCTGGGGCATACGTTGCGGACCTGGGTATCGCACACCGGGCAGACGACGAAGTCCTTCTCGATGGGCGCGCCGCACTGCGGGCAGGTTCCGTACTGGGCAAGCTGGCGCTCGCGCAGGGCCATGTCCAGCTCCTGCTCCTCGCGGTCGGACGCGTAGGAGTGCGGGCGCAGGACCAGGTAGGCGATGAGACCCACAAACGGGATGAGGGCGATGATGCCCCATGCCACGTAGGCGCTGGCGCCGCGGCGGCGAGCGTCGATGAACACATAGACGACCGACAGCACATACAGGGCGATGATAAAGCCAACGAAGGCATAGACGACGCCCATAAGCTGCGGCGACATGAGCTCGTTGATGTATTTGGACATTGAGGTGTACCTTTCGGAATAATTACAGTCCGGTCAAGTTTACCACGGGGTTTGTTTATATGGGACCACGGCTGGGTACGGGGCTGGCGCGGACACAAACACCTCAATCTGTAACAGTTACTCGGCAAATAAGGGTCTAGGTGTTACAGATCGAGACATTCAAAATCCGTCGGAAGGTTTGTCTTGATCTGTAACATCTACAACCCGAATCAT
>CANNOC010000038.1 GCA_947507155.1 uncultured Collinsella sp.
GTGGTGATCTGGGCGCCGAGCTCGGTGAGCTCCTCGACACTCTTCTCGAACATTTCTAATACCTCTTTCTTTACTAAATTGTCTGATATATAAAGACTTAATCTGAAAAGTTAAATCGGGTAGTAGTCATAGGCTGTTTTTCTTTCGTTAACACTCGTATCCGATCACAGAGTATCTCGATAATGAGAAATCCTGTACTTAAACTTGTCCGCACGAGCCACCGAAAGCGTAAACTCGACAACATCATTTTGGGTGTTGTGAGTAGTTCGGACTATGTCCAGAACTGGCGCACCCTCACCAATACCTAGAAGCCGAGCGTCACATGGACGTGCTATACCCGCAGAGAACTCCTCATCCGCTACTCGAATTTTCTGCTGATAATCCTGCTCAATGACATCGTAAAGGGGCTTCTGTTCGAGTAGAGGACGCTTGAGTGAAATAAAGAGCCTTGCTGGAAGATAGCTACGCTCAACCATCATAGGAATACCATCTGCCATTCGTAAACGTTTGAGTTTTAATACCTTTTCACCCAAATGAATCCCCATTTGCATCGAGAGCGTTTTATCTGCTTCCATTTCACAGAACTCTAAGATGGTTGTTTCTGGCAGCCGGCCCATCGCTTTCATCTGTTCAGTAAAACTGTACGATTGGGTAAGATTTGTTGCTTGAGCTAGTCGATCGGCAACAAACGTACCGCGACCTTGTTTTCGCACAATCCGACCAAGATACTCAAGTTCCTGAATTGCAAGCCGGACAGTCGACCGCGAAAGCCCGAAACGTTCGGCAAGCTCACGTTCGGACGGAATCAAATCACCTGGCTGATATTCATGATCAATTTTTTCGATCAGAATATCTACGAGCTGGTCATATAGCGGTTGTCTGTGCCTCTTGCACGTCATGATATTCTCCACGTAATGAGCAATTGACCAATACTTCAGCCTTCAGGTAACGCACCAACATGTCCCATAAATGGGCTAATAGCGACACTACATCTCATCGTCTTCATCAATGTCAGCACTCTCGAGTTTCTTGAGATCGACTCCCTCACGACCAACGACCCGTGCGCGTTCGGCAAGTTCATCAAGCGTTGGGTCCCCAAACGCACGCGTCATAACGAGCTCCACCAACATAGGTAGATTTGTTCCGGTGACAACGGTCACGTTATCGAGCTCAGTCGTCATTGGGATAGCTTGATTGAACGGAGTACCGCCAAGCAAATCAACAAACACCAATACGCCATCACAAGCTTGACGCATCTTGGCAATGCAGGTTCGCAAATCATCACCAAAAGTAACCGCCTCCGAGCCCGCAAAAGGAACTACCTCAAAATTAGGCTGTTCGCCGGCGACCATATCCACAGCGCTTTTCAAACCAGGTGCAAACTGACCGTGACCAGTTAGTACAAATCCAATCATTCTATCTACCTTTCTACCGTTCGCTTTCTCTAGCCAAAGAACCCCTCAAAAGGGCTCTTACGACCACTGCATCATTAAAGTTTAGTGAGTATTTTGTTTTATCGCGGGAGGTCTGTGAGCGTCTCTAAGCTGCTTTTCAAGGTTGCGATATCTACGTGCTTCGCCCTTGTTCCCGCTGCTCTCATATTGATATGAAAGCAGCAGATAGAGCTTTCCACGTAACCCAAGGTCGTTCGTATCCAGCATAGCTTCCATCTCATCGATCTTATCATGCCGACGGCAAAAGACTATGTCGTAGGTCAATTGACTGTCCGCCAAAATGCCCTTCGACACGATGGGGCGCATCTCTTCCAACATGGACGCCGCCCGCTTCCGGTCACCCGTCTTGATATAGAAATTAAAGGCGCGAACCGCAAGCTGTCGACGTTGTTTATCGCTGCACGACATCTCCAGCAAGTGGTCAAGCATTCGATCTGCATATGCGTCCATATCAGCAGCTTCATAGATCGTGAAACGCAGGTAATACTGCTTATACGTAGACATTACTATACGCGCAAGTTTGCGATCGAGCAGGTCTATGCAATCTTGGTATAAGCCCAAGTTAAACAATACCTGCAATTTCATATCGAAGTATTTTTTCGCTCCTTCGGTCACAGCGAAATAAGCCACTACAACACAAATGAACAGGACGATCCAAAATGGCATTGCACTATATTCCCTTCAAGGCAGCCTTAAGGAATTAATCGAACACGATGACTGCATAACCGCCTATGAACAACGGTGCCCGACAAAACAAAAGAGGCGCACACTCCAGGGGATATGGCGATAAAGTCGCCTTGGAGGTGTGCGCCACGTCTCAATTGAGGCTCAAATGCCGTGACAATATGGGGTATTTAGCCCTTGCAAATGATACCGAATGCACCCAAGGCAATGGACAGAACCAAGACGATAAAGATGGCCTTCGTCGAGGTCATGCCCTTCTTACCGAGGAGCCAGTATACGAAGCCGACGAGTGCGGCAGGAACCAGCTTGGGGCAAATCATATTGCAGATGTTCTGCAAGTCAACGGTAACGCCGCCGATAACAGGCTTCGCCGCAATAACGATACCGACATTGGTTGCGACCAGAGCACCGACCATAAAGACACCCATTACGGAGGCCGCGTCGGTCAACGCGTTCAGGCGATCGCTCATGGTGGTGACGAGCTTCATACCCTGCTCATAGGCCATGTGGGTCTGCTTGCAGCGGAACCAGTCAACAAGGATGTTCACGACGACCCAGATGAAGATACCCAAGGGGTTGCCGTTCATGGCCATATTGGCAGCCAGAGCGCCGAAAATGGTCGGGAGCAGCGAACCGAAGATGGAATCGCCGATGGAAGCCAGCGGTCCCATGAGACCAGTCTTGAGACCAGCAACAGCCTCGAGGCCCTCAATGCCCTCCTCTTCCTCGATCGCCAAATCGATACCGGTGATGATCGTGTTGAGGAAGTTTGAGGTGTTGAAGAACGGTGCGCACTGGGCGCGGCAGGCTTCCTTTAGCTCCGGCGTGCCGTCGCCGTACAGCTTGCGCAGTGTGGGCAGGATAATCCAGAGATAACCAGAGTGTTGCATGCGCTCGTAGTTCCAACCATCCTGGAAACCAAGCAGGTTACGACGGTTGATCTGCGCAAGGTCGTCCTTGGTAATCTTGTAGCCAGTGGTGCCATTGGCGAGTTTCTCATTAGAGCTCATCGTCGTCGTCTCCCTCCGCAGCGCCAGCAGCAGCGACGGGACGCTGGTTGTTCTTGTAGTACAGCAAAGACAGAGCAAAGCCAATAATAGCGATCGCCAGCATCGACATGTTATTGAACATACCGACCATATCCACGGCGCCCTTACCAAGCGCACCGTTCACAGCGACGATGTTGGCGTTGAGGTTCATGATGCTCGTGAAGGCCGTACCAAACAGGGCGGCGACTACAAAGCCGAGCAGCAGGTAGGCGACGTGCTTTTTGACCGGCAGGTAACGGAGCAGGATGGCGAAGCCAACGGCGGGCAAGGCACCGCCAGCAACAGACAGACCGTCACCCAGCCACTTCCAGTCGCCGTTAAGGGCGGTGGTGATGCCCTCGACCAAGCCCTGGCCAAATGCGAGAGCCAGGAAGACCGGAATCATGCGGGACAACATCCAGGAAACGGCACCGAGCAAGTAGTGTACGTTGTAGGCGCCCCAGTTCATCTTCTCGATATCGGCATCGCACATGTGACCGAAGAACGTGTTGGCGAAACGGCCGGCGATATCGGTGTAAACGAGAATGGCAGCGACAGGTACGCCGATGGCGGCAAGAGCCGTCTCGGGATTCATGCCCGCACCCACGGCAAAGGCAGTGGCGACCAGAGTGCCGGAGTTGGCATCGATACGAGAGGCGCCGCCAAAGGTACCAACGCCCAGGACGGTGAGCTGCATGCTGCCGCCGATAAACAGGCCAGTCTGCAGGTCACCCATAATCAAACCGGTAATCATACCGGAGAAGACGGCTGAGCCGGCACAGGTGTACCAGTTCAGCTCATCCAGAATCTGATAACCCGCATACAGGGTTAACAGAAGAATCTGCCACCAAGCAATCATGGTAAACTCCTTATTTAAGGTGTAACAGTTTCTACAATACCAATACGCTTATATAAACCGTGCATCCCCCTTCACGGCCTAGCGTTAATTCGACTAGAGCGTGAGAGCCTCTGGGTTATCCTGCGGCGTCAGCTGAATGACAATAGGAAGATTATCGGCCTTGAGTTTGGCAAATGCGTCAAGGTCCCCCTGGTCGCAACTAATGTTGCGAGTCAGCTTCTTGACCGGCTCCATTGTCGTCATATTACCGACGATGAGCTGCTCAAGCTTAACACCTTGCTCCAAAAGTCGAACGTAGACCTCAGGCTTTTTCGCAACAATAAAGAGACGTTGCGCATCATATTTGCCAGCAGTGATGTTGGCAGCGGCCTTGTCGACAGGAAGCACGGACAACTTCACAGTTGCCGGGCAAGCCATGCGAAGAACCTGCTTTTGGGTAGCATCTTGCGATACCTCGTCGTCAACTACCATAAAGCGGCTTACCTGACGGGCGTTAGACCAGAGGTTTGCCACCTGTCCGTGAATCAAGCGAAAGTCGACTCGTGCGCCTACAATCATTTCTACTCAACTCCTTCTTGTTCAAGTGTACGGATAACGGGCTCAGAGCGAAGGGAGATTTTCGCATCATACACGCCCTCTGTTTCGAACATAACGAGCTCATTGGTACCAGGGTGCAATAAACCGTGCGGAACATAGAGCGTCATGATGGGACCCTTATCCCAAAAACGTCCGACATTCGTTCCGTTTACGAATGCCACACCCTTTCCAAAACCCGTAGTGTCGATAAAGGTATCAGCCGGCTCAGATATATCAAACTTTGCGCGGTAAAAGGAAGGTTGCCCCTCTACCCAGCCGGCGGAATAATCAAGATTATCGATGTTATCGAGTGGCAGACAACGCATCTCCCAACCGGTAACAAAGTGAAGATCAACGCAAACTCCTGTCCTAATGCCCTTATGCTGCGTATCAGCGAGCAATTTGTGACCATAATTGACGCGACCCATATCCTCGGTCAGAACATCCAGGCGGTTTTGTTCACAGGGAAGAACGCAGTGAATATCTTCCCCAATGTGCTCCTGATACTGCGTCGCCACTTTGTCACCGTTCACAAACACCTGTGCACGGTCGCGGGCGTCAATAACCCGAATACGCTCTTCATCTGCACGGTCACGCTCGACAGTCGTGGTATATAACGTATATCCATACGACTGACCCATCTCTTCCATGGGCATAGGATATTGAGCTTCAATCGGCTCCGAAAGAATATCGAGCACATTAAAGAGACTTACGCGCTCACTCACCGAAATATCGGGCATGGAAAACGTCTTTTTTGTTAACGGCTTGCTTTGCGCGATATCGGGATACAGCTCGTGAACTGTCCTTTGAATTGCGAAGTATTTCTCGGTCGGGTTGCCCTGTTCGTCCAATGGAGCATCGTAGTCATATGATGTCACCTGGTGCAGGTCATGCGTATGGCGTGCAGAACATCCGTTCATAAATCCAAAGTTGGTGCCTCCATGAAACATGTAGAGGTTTAAAGATCCACCAAGCTCGAGCACCTCGCGAACGCAAGAGGCAAGATCTTCGGGATCGCGTCTGACGACGTTCTCCCCATAGCGATTGAACCAGCCGTCCCACAACTCCATGCACATAAGAGGCCATTGTTTTCCATGCTCCTTGTGGAAAGCAGAAAGAGCCTCAAAGTTCTCCTTTGCATGAGAACCAAAGTTGCCGGTGCACAACACATCATCGTCAATGAGCGTACCGGCACGAAGACACCCACGCCACGGGCCATCGGAAGTACAAAGGGGCACGGAAACCCCACGCTCGACCATAAGGCGGCGAATCGCACGAAGATAGTCCTTATCCTCGCAATATGATCCATACTCGTTTTCAACCTGCATCATGATGATGTTTCCGCCCTTGTCAATCTGACGCGAGACGAGTATCGGCATGAGATGGTCGTAGTAATGCGCGACGTGAGCAAGAAACTTGGGGTCGCTGCTACGCGGTCTCATATCATGTTGGCGCAGCAGCCATGCTGGCATGCCGCCAAATTCCCATTCTGCGCAAATAAACGGAGAAGGCCGAACAATTGCATACAGACCAAGCGACGCCGCCTCATCAAGAAATGCCGCTAAATCAATTGAACCAGAAAAATCGAAGACGCCAGGCTTTGGCTCATGAAGATTCCACGGTACATACGTTTCGACCGTATTAAACCCAAGAGCCTTAAGGTTATAGAGCGAGTGATGCCAGTCGCTCGGATGAACACGCATATAGTGAATCGCCCCCGACAAGATGGTGAACGGCTCATCATCGAGTAGGAATTGATTGGTGATCTTAAACGAATGCATGCTACTCCCGATCTTCGTGCTCTACGACGCCGATGCCGGTTCCTCGGCCCTCAGCTAAACGCCTTGCCTATTATGGACGCATTAACGCAATTATGTAGACAGAATCTGAAGTGGTCCGTAAACGGTAGCGAAATGACGATGAACGGCTTTAATGAACAAAATATAAACCCGCTGGTAAATTACTTTTTAACTATAGATTTCTAACGATTCTATATTTGAAAGGTGGTATGTACCAGCTATCCACTATTTCATACTAGTTACATTATGCTTCAATCGCATTTCTTCAAATGCTTATCTACTTTGTTGTTGCCGATTTGAGTGCGCGTGCGCCAACCCAAGCATCGTCACGGCTTCAGTTCCCCTATTCATAAACATAAAACCCCGCCAAACGTGATTCCCCTAGGGAAAACACGCTTGGCGGGGTCGTAGCGTGATTTCCCTAGGGGAATCACGCCATCAGGCGAACAGCTCAGCCGAGCAGTTCGCTACTCCTCCCAGTAAGCGTCTGCAAGCAGCTTAAAGCAGATCTTCTTGACCGGCTGCGCGCCATCGCCCGGGAACTCGAGCGTGGGCATGTGAGGCTCGCCGGCAACGAACAGCGCGAACTTATCGTCAGCAAGATCGCCGGCGATCGAGGCGTCGGAATCGACCAGATCGTAGTCGTCCTTCTCGTCAAACTCCTGGACCAGCGTCAGGCTACCCGTGGCGACCTTAAAGGCCTCGCGACCCTCGACGTCGATCTGCAGGTCGTGATAGCGCTGATGCGTCTCGTAGTGAGCCTCGGCCTCGGGACGCGTCGTGGGAGCCATGACGTTCGCAAAGACCTTGTCGCCCAGAATCTGATGGCTGCCGACCTCGAGCTGCGCCGGGTCGTTCTCCTCGAGCCAGTCGATCAGCACGTCGAAGCCCTTGAGCATTCCGCGGTACTCCTCGATATCGCCCAATGCACCGTAAATCATCTAAATCCCCTCTCGGATCGTTTCTTTGGCAGCTACTCGGTAAACGCGCTACCAACGTTGTTGCCGCCCGCATACGTCTCGACCAGGGTAAGGTCGGGATTGAACACGACAAAATCGGCGTCGCGCCCCAGCATAATGCTACCGCACTTGTCGTCGACATGAGCTAGCAAGCGATGCCGGGGCCGACGCCCAAGCTCCTACAGCTCGGTTACGACAACGCCGTTGTAGACCTCGTCCCAACGATCCATGACCAGATGGCCGGTCATGGGATCCATGGCGTTGAGCTTACCGCAGGTGTTGGCGGTACGCAGCACGGTTTCGTCGTCTGCGCCAGCAGCGATGGCATGTGCGAAGCCTGCGATGGTGGAGTCACCAGAGCCCGTGGCGTTAACGGCAGGGATATCGGGCGTCTTTGCGCGGAACGCACGGCCATTGTGGAAGCCAACGGAGCCGGCAGCGCCCATGGATACGACGACCCAGGGGATATCGGAGAAACGGGCGTCAGAGGCGAGCGCGGCACGGAGCTCGTCCACATCGTCGGTGGTAAAGTTCGTGCCCAGAAGGCCGTTGATCTCGGTCAGGTTAGGCTTGACCAGCTCGGGCTTAATTTCGGACTTAAGGGCGGCCTCGAGCGAAGCGCCCGAGGTATCGAGCAGCACCTTGGCGCCGGCGTTCTCGGCAATGCCCGTGATCTTGGCATAGTAGTCTGCCTCGACACCGCGGGGCAGAGAACCCGAAATGGTGACAACGTCGGCCTTGCCCGCAAGCTCGGTAAACTTGGCGGTAAAGGCATCGAGCTCCTCGGGGGCAATCGTCGGGCCGCTCTCGAGCAGCTCGGTCTGGTTGCCGGCGTGGAGAATGTTGAGGCAAATTCGAGTCTCGCCCTTGATGGGCACAAAGTCGTTGTTAATCCCGTTGGCGTCCATGAGCTCAGCCATGTAGGCGCCCATGTGGCCGCCGAGTAGACCGGTTGCCACAACGTCGTCGCCCAGCTGACCCAGCACACGGGCCACGTTGAGGCCCTTGCCGCCAGCGGTCTTTTCGGGTGTCACGCGGTTAACGTCGTCGATAATGAGCTCATCGAGCTGATAGCGCGTATCGACAGACGGGTTCATCGTAACGGTGAGGATCATTTTTAGCTCCTTATCTCGCAGGCTCCTTGTGCCTCGCGATACGAGTCGACAAAACGGAATTACAGAATCTCAATCGTGAACGAGCGAACGACGGTCTCCTTGGGCTTGGCGATAAGGCAGCCGCGCTTGTGCTCAAGCACGTCGTCCTCATCGGAGCAGGTCGAAAGGCCGCCCCAGGGTTCAACTGCCACAAAATCGCCCTCGGGCTTGCTCCACACAATGAGATATGGGAAGCCCTCAAAGCTCAGGCGGACGCCCTTGTCCTCGCCCTTTTTGGAAAGCGTGACCTGACGGCTCTCGAGCACGTCAAAGATGGTCTCCGCAAAATCGAAGAGCTCATGCGACAGAGGCAGCGTCTTTCCCACCATGGGGTTCTTGGAGCGCCTGTCCACATCAATCAATCCGGTCGAGGGAACGGCGGTGCAGAGCTCCGCAGCCTCGTCTTTCTCAAAACGCAACTCGTAGTCCGTATAGGACTCACCCTCGTCGAGCGGACACCTAAAGCCGGGGTGTCCACCGATAAAGAAAGGCATGTCCTCGGTGCCCTCGTTGGTAACCTCATAGGAGACGCGCACGGCGGCGTCCTCGAGCGTATAGCGGGCGACAAGTTTAAACGGATACGGATAATCGCTCAGCAGCGCGGCGTTATCCTCGGATGCCAGGCACATAGCCAGCTCGTTTGTGCTTTGGCTCAACAGCTTCCACTCCTGCTTGCGCGCAAAGCCGTGGCGGGCGAGCTTCACATGATGTCCGGCAAACGTCATGGCGCTGTTGTCGCGCAAGCCTCCGCAAATCGGGAAGCAAA
>CANNOC010000039.1 GCA_947507155.1 uncultured Collinsella sp.
CAAGCGATTAAGATAATAAGAGGATGATGGCTCAATGCTCGCATGAAACTCGATGGCAAAGGGCTTAAAGATATCCGATTTCAGCAAAGCGCAATTAAGCTCGTCCCTCAGCTGCTGCCAGCTAAAATCGCCTTCATCGCGCATCGAAGAGCTAACAAACACCTCAATACGGTCACGATCAATAACCTCAACGTCCATCTTGTTAGCACCCATAGAACCTCCCAATCGAATAGACCCATAGAATATCAAGCGGCGCGGACCTATAGCGTTGGCAGCAAAACAATCGAAAGGTCTTGATGCGTGAGCACCTGGATCCGCCAACAACGACAGCCGCATTTCCTCATCGTATGACAGCCCAACACCCTAAAAATTATTCGTCGCGACAGTCGACGGATTTTAAAGTTTCAGCCAACTCGTTCAGCATAGTTGTAAGGCGAGCAGTAAGCCTTTTCGTGTCTTCCCTATGGTCTTCGGTGACCACATCACCGTGAAGCTTATCGTATTTTGAACCCTTGCCGTGCGCCGCTCCCGCAGATCGAAGGTTCTGAAGGTCACGGAGAGGCTTTATGTCAGCCACGATACCATTCCCGCTGAGAAAGGTCTCCAGCTTGTTAATACTTCCCTTCGCATCAATGCCCTTAAGAGAACTCTCATCGATATAGTCGACAAAGGCTTTCGTGAGGGCCATGATCACGGCCTCAAATTCAGGCTCGCCATTACCAGATGGAATGTGGATTTGTTCAAGAATGCCTTCGTCTGCACGGTGGAAAGGCCTGAACAGCGCCAAGCCAAACCGCTTCCTCCATGCCTTATCAAGTTCCATGCGCGCCCGCATAAGCATGGAAACAGGGCCCGACGGATCCTTAACCCACATATTGAGCAAATCTGTCTTGAACACCTCATCAGAAATATGCTGGTCAACGGGTGACATCTCAAAAGAGAGGAAATGGGTGCGCTCGCTCTCGGGTAGGTCGCGCCCCAGATCGCCGAGATACACCATGACTCTGTCCGAGTCGACATTGTCAATCTCGCACCGCCATTGGCTCCCGCAAGAAATGTGACGTTCGCTTACATCGAAGCGAGGGTCGCTCCTGTACTTATCAAGCACGGCGGGCTTGAAGAAAACGGGGGTTAAATAATGTGGAGCGCGAGGCTCCTTATCAAAGTAGGTGCCAAGCTTATCCGGATCGGATGTGAATCGAACGAACGAGCCGTCAGGCCGTTCGTCGATAATGAACTCAGGGTAATGTTCTTTATTCTCATCGTACGGCCATACGCCGCAAGTCTCGACGTGGCCGGGTTCGATAAAACTTCGAGCGTAGATCATTGACAGCAGATAGTTTTCATCAGTATCGCTCGTGTACCAATGCCTGATATGGTAGTTCTCCCCGACTTCATCACGTTCCGCAATGCACTCAGTGCTCCCCAGGGGAAAGCTGGGCGCAGACGCCAGTCGCGCGTCCACAAAGTGGACGAAAAGGCATTGCTTAGCCGCAATGAAGCGCAATAAATACTTGGTCCTGACGCGTACCTCGTCTCCAGTAAAGTCGACGACTTTTTCTCTCTCGGCACACTTGTCGATGCCGTAATAGCAACCGTCTTCGTCGCGGAAGAGTTCGAACAGCATGATAAATTCTTGGTTGACCAGAATTTGCGCTTGGTCAAGCGGATAGAAATACTGCTCGGCAACAATAAAGTCATAGCCTTCGTCGCGACCGTTATGATAAGTGACGTCATCTCCATATATACAGAAACCTGGTGAGAAACTGGAGGCGTTCTTCAACCAATCATCGCCTGCAAGGATCTCCTGCTTTCGTGTAAGGTCGGCAAAACAGGCGAAAACCGAAGGCCTTCTATTAGCATCAGTATGATGCGAATAGACAGTCGTCCATGCTCCAGAAAGAGGGTTCTTAACCAGCTCAATTACCTTCTCCTGCCTGAACGGCTTAGCGTCGAGCCCCAGATTGGCTAAAACCCTTGAAACCGCTTCGTCCATATACACCTCTTACCACTTAGCGCCATCACAATTAATTAATGTGAGGATAAACCGTGTAGAAGCACTCACATGCCGTAAAGCATCTAAGAAAATTGTCCGCCACTGCAGGGACGAAAAAAGCCACCAGAACGACAATCGGAGTTTTAAAGACAAAATGCCCAAGAGCAACAGCCATACCTGGAACGCCGTAAAGATCGACGGCAAATGGCGCCAGATGGACCTAACCATGGACGACACAAGCGACAACTGACATGGAGACCGGGACCAGTAAAAGTGAGATTCTTAATAAATCGTTTAAACTCACTTTCAGTCAAATAACGCTCAAGCATCCAAACCATTCGAATAAAGTTGACGTTTTTGCGCCCGCCAACCTTGGCACAATATAGTCTCTCATCATGGGTGCATTGAAGAGAGACGGCCATTCAGAAGAACAGCCGCCACTCCGCAGGTCGTAGGCCCGTAGGTTGACTACGTCAATACCGCTGTTCACCGTATCCCCTGGTCCTCAAAGGGTCAATTCAATATATGAGAGCAGAATATCCCTCATGAATCAACCCTGCCAAGATTTGCATAGTCAACCCAACGCGATCCACCACGTCACCGAGCAACCAACCATCCCGCTCCCCCTCCCCACATTACCCAGAAAGTTCGCTGATGTTGACTGGGGTTCCCGTAAAATAAACCCCAACAAAATATGTGCGGAGTGCTGGCCTGGAGCTGCCTTCGGACCCTATTGGCTGCTCACCGAGAGGCTCCGCTATGAAACGACCCCTTTACTACCTGCTCTGCGCGATCGCGTGCACGTCCATGGTCAGCGCGACGATGCCCATGGCAGCCATTGCGGAAGCCATCCAGCCTCAGGCAACAGCCACGCAGCAGGCGCAAGCCGACGCCATGAGTAGCGGCACAGGCAAGGCCGAAGACGGCACCGACACAAATGCGACAGCAGATTCCGCAGGGGACAGCACCGCAACATCTACCGGCACCAGCGCAGCCAACACGGAAAGCGCTGACGGCACCACCGCCGCAACCGGCACCCCCACCCCATCCCTCCGAGCCCAAGCCAACCCCACCCCCACTGCCATCTCCACCACGTCACAAACCACCTACGCCCACTCCGCCACCGCAGCCCAAAACGGCGTCACCTTCACCGTCTCGTGGAACGACGCCCCCGCGGGCACCGCGACGACCTTCCACGTAACCCAAGCCAACGGCTCGTCCCAGGCCAAGGCGCGCATGGACGTGCCCACCTATTGGGACGGCGGCAGCCATGAAAGCGTCTGCGACCCGTCGCGCCCGGCATGGGCCAGCTACTGCAACCTGGGCACCGCGGGCCACGACTTTACCTTTGACTTCACGGCATCGGGCACGTACCGCATCTACTTCTACTTTATGGACAACGACAGAAACGACCCCCAAAACGACAAGGGGATCTACTACCTGCACACCACGGCAGAGGTGACCGTAAACGATGCCGCCCGCCCAAGCGTCACGCAGATCGTCAACGACGCCGTGGACCTATGCAGGCAAGAGACAGACGGCTCGGAATACGATATGGCGCTGTGGCTCCACGACTGGACGCTCGACCAGCTGGAGTACGACCACAACCTCAACTGGTGCTCGGCCGAGAGCGGCCTCACGCGCCACCAGGGCACCTGCGAGAGCTACCAGCGCATCTACTCCAAGCTCCTTGACGCCGCGGGCATCGCCAACGGCCGCGTCACCGGCAACGGCCACACCTGGAACGCCGTAAAGATCGACGGCAAATGGTGCCAGATGGACCTAACCTGGGACGACACCAGCGACAACTGGTACGGAGACCTGGAGCAACGCCTTGCCGTTGCGCGTGCGGTCTACTCCGGCTCCCCCGTGCTTCTGCTCGATGAACGCACATCGGCCCTCGACCCCAAGACCGAGCGAGAAATGCTGGATCGTATGCGAAATCTCGGCCATACCGTCATCATCGTCACGCATCGATCTGCTGCGTTGGAGGTTTGTGATCGGGTTGTAAGCCTTTAACCTAAATGAAGAGTGGGCGCTGTAGTCGTTTTCAACAGCGCTCTCGCCATACTCATTGATTTGAGGGACACAAGGTGGCTCAATCCCGCACGATGGTATTTGGCAGATAGCCAAATATATGGGTTGTAAATCGAGCCCCGAAAGGAGGTAAAGATATGGACGAGGCGACTCAGCACTATTTGAACTCGCTGCGTGCAATTGCGTTTCCAAATGGCCAGACCTTTGTTGGGCCGCAGGGGACAT
The DNA here is from genome assembly GCA_947507155.1 of uncultured Collinsella sp. Classification (GTDB taxonomy): domain Bacteria; phylum Actinomycetota; class Coriobacteriia; order Coriobacteriales; family Coriobacteriaceae; genus Collinsella. The sequence continues at coordinate 4,259 of CANNOC010000039.1, forward strand.
ACCATTGGCAAAAAGACTCATAGACCTTGGATTGGCCAAAAATCGAATCGAGCATGCTGACTGCAGCGGAAACTGCTGGATTTGGATTAACATGTCGGCAAGAAGGCCCTAAGTCGAGATGCAAAATGCTAAAGATTAATTAAATAGCGGCTCGCCAGCTTTCCCGACGAACCGCTAATCTGCTAGAGCGTCTTGAGGTACTCCCCCAGCTCTTCCTCCCAGTCGGGCATGCGGAAGCCCACGGCTTCGAGCCTGGAAAGGTCGAGCGCGGAGTGGACCGGGCGCGGGGCGACGGGGCCGGCGGCGCCGGCGTAGTAGTCGGCGGTGCTGACCGGCACGACCTTCTCCCCGTTGCCGTTGGCGGCCTCGAAGACGGCGCGCGCGATGTCCGCCCAGGACCTGACCGCACCCGAGCCGGTGCAGTCGTAGGTGCCGTAGGGGGCGCGGCTCCCCAGCACGTGGAAGATTGCCTGCGCCATGTCGCGCGTGAAGGTCAGGCGTCCCAGCTGGTCGTCGACCACGGTAACCTGTTCTAGCTTGTCCTCGGGGTCGGCGACGCGGTCGGAAAGGCACTTCATCGTCTTGACGAAGTTGTGGCCCTCGCCGATGACCCAGGAGCTGCGCATGATGTAGTGGCGCGGGCACCCGGCCACGGCGATGTCGCCGGCGGCCTTGGTCTGGCCGTAGACGGACAGCGGGCTGAGGGGCTCCTCCTCGTCGTGCACCTCGGCGGTGCCGTCGAAGACGTAGTCGGAGGACACGTGGACGAGGGTGATCCCGTGCTCGGCGCAGGTGCGTGCGAGAAGGGCCGGGCCGGCGGCGTTGGCCTTCCAGGCGGCCGCGCGGCCCTCGGGGGTCTCGGCTTTATCCACGGCGGTGTAGGCGCCGCAGTTGATCACGGCGCCGTAGAGCGACCAGTCGTACTTGGAGTAGGCCGCCGGGTCGGACATGTCGAAGGTGTCGATGTCGCAGAAGTCGAAGTCCTTCGCCACGCCGCGCTCCTCCGCCAGCGCGCGCACCGCATGGCCCAGCTGGCCGTTGCAGCCGGTGACGAGGGTGCGTCTGGGCGCCATGGGGACGACGTCCTTGAGCATCGGGTGGTTGAGGTCGGCCTCGGAGACGGTGGCCTCCGCAAGCGGGATGGGCCACTCGATGGCGAGCTCGGGGTCGGCGAGGTTCACGAAGGTGTAGGTCCTCTTCAGCTCCAGCGACCAGTGGGCATCCACCAGGTAGGTGTAGGCGGTGCCGTCCTCCAGGGCCTGGAAGGAGTTGCCCACGCCGCGCGGGACGTAGATGGCCTTGGACGGGTCGAGCGTGCAGGTGAACACCTCGCCGAAGGTCTCGCTGCCCTCGCGCAGGTCGACCCAGGCGCCGAAGACCGAGCCGCGCGCGACGGAGATGAACTTGTCCCAGGGCTCGGCGTGGATGCCGCGGGTGACGCCGCGGCTGTCGTTGTAGGAGATGTTGTTCTGGACGACGCGGAGGTCCGGGATGCCCAGGGCGGTCATCTTGGCGCGCTGCCAGTTCTCCTTGAACCAGCCGCGCGAGTCGCCGTGGACGGCGAGGTCGACGACCTTGAGGCCCCCGATGCCGGTCTCGGCGACGGAGAGGTCCTTCTCGAATGCGATGTCAGCCATGTGGGAAAAGCTCCTATCGAAGAGGTTGGGTAACCGGGGGCGCCCGCGGTGCGGTTCGCCGGGATGCGGTCTTACTGGCCCTGTGCGCGGTAGCGCGCCTCGGTGGCCTCCTTGGCCGGGCGCCACCAGGCCTCGTTCTCCACGTACCAGTCGATCGTCTGCTTCAGGCCCCCGGCGAAGTCGGTGTGCGCCGGCCTCCAGCCCAGCTCGCGCTGGAGCTTCGTGCTGTCGATGGCGTAGCGGCGGTCGTGGCCGGGGCGGTCGGCGACCCAGTCGAAGTCCTCGGGGTCGCGGCCCATCGCCTCCAGGATCATGCGCAGCACGGTGATGTTGTTCCTCTCGCCGTCGGCGCCGATGAGGTAGGTCTCCCCCGTGCGGCCCTTGGTGAGGATGTCCCAGACGGCCGAGGAGTGGTCCTCGGTGTGGATCCAGTCGCGGACGTTCTCGCCGCGGCCGTAGAGCTTGGGGCGGACGCCGTCTATGATGTTCGTGATCTGCCTGGGGATGAACTTCTCCACGTGCTGGTAGGGGCCGTAGTTGTTGGAGCAGTTGGAGATCGTGGTGCGAAGCCCGTAGGTGCGGGTCCAGGCGCGCACGAGCATGTCGGAGCTCGCCTTGGTCGAGCTGTACGGCGAGCTCGGGCGGTAGGGCGTCTCCTCGGTGAACTTGGCCGGGTCGTCGAGAGCCAGGTCGCCGTAGACCTCGTCGGTGGAGACGTGGTGGTAGCGGATTCCGTATTTGCGGACGGCCTCCAGCAGGCGGAAGGTGCCCTCCACGTTGGTGCGCAGGAACGGCTCGGGGTCGGCGATGGAGTTGTCGTTGTGGCTCTCGGCGGCGTAGTGGACGATCGCGTCGTGGCCGGGGACCAATTCATCGAGCAGCCCAGCGTCGCAGATGTCGCCCACGACGAGCTCCACGCGGCCCGCGGGCAGCCCCGCGATGTTCTCGGGGTTGCCGGCGTAGGTCAGCTTGTCCAGGACGGTCACGTGGACGTCCGGGTGGTTGTTCACGACGTAGTGCACGAAGTTGCTGCCGATGAAGCCGCAGCCGCCCGTGACGATGATATTGTGTGGTTCGAAAATCTCAGACATGAGGGGTTCCTCCTAGTACTCGCGCGGGCTGTTGACGATCTCGCCGGCGGCGACCTTCTTCAGGTGCTGCCCGTAGACCGACTTGCCGTAGGCCTTGGCGGCCCCCTCCAGCTCGGCGGTCGTGATCCAGCCGTTCTCCCAGGCGATCTCCTCGGGGACCGAGACCGGCAGGTCCTGGGAGTGCTCCACGGCGCGGACGAACTCAGCGGCCTCGTGCAGGCTCTCCATGGTGCCGGTGTCCAGCCACGCGTAGCCGCGGCCGAGGGTCACGACCGACAGCGTCCCCTCCTCCAGGTACATCTGGTTGAGCGTGGTGATCTCCAGCTCGCCGCGGGCCGAGGGCCTCACCTCGTGCGCCTTGGCGGCCACGTCGCCCGGGTAGAAGTACAGGCCGGTTACGGCGTAGGAGCTCTTGGGGCACTCGGGCTTCTCCTCGATGGAGACGGCCCTCCCCTCGCCGTCGAACTCCACGACGCCGAAGCGCTCGGGGTCGTCCACGTGGTAGCCGAAGACCGTGGCGCGGCCCGACTCGGCGTTCTGCACGGCGCGCGTCAGGTGGCGCGACAGGCCGTTGCCGTAGAAGATGTTGTCGCCGAGCACGAGCGCGCACGGCTCGCCGGCGATGAACTCCTCGCCGATGGTGAAGGCCTGGGCCAGGCCGTCGGGGCTGGGCTGCTCGGCGTAGGAGAGGTTGACGCCGTAGCGCGAGCCGTCCCCGAGCAGGCGCTCGAAGTTGGGCAGGTCGGTCGGCGTGGAGATGACCAGGATGTCCCGGATGCCCGCCAGCATGAGGGTGGACAGCGGGTAGTAGATCATGGGCTTGTCGTAGACCGGCAGCAGCTGCTTGGAGGTCACGAGCGTGAGCGGGTACAGGCGCGTGCCGGACCCGCCGGCGAGGATGATGCCTTTCATATCCTAATCCAATCTAATTGAATGACATTTACTAATGCTTAAGCCTGCTCAAACGCGAGGCGACGTTTTTCAATTCAGAATGATTAAGTAAAAGATAGCCAATATAAACTATCGAATACAGGAGTGCCGCCACTCCACCGGGCATGAGCTCGGTAAATAAGACGAAGGCAACTGTAAGCAAAATCTCCTGGAACGGCCTGGACGAACCCGCAGCACTTAACCTTTCATTTAAATATAGTTCGGACCACAGCGACCTTCCGATAATGCAGATTACAGCGCCACACAGGACAGCATCGAGTGAATCGAGAGCGAGAACACCGAATACCGAAAAGACGGTGCTGCAAATAACGGCAACGATATTCAACTTCAGGAGCAGCTGTTCTTTACGAAGAACCTTGAAATAGGTAGTACAACAAAGGCTCATCTTTGTATTAAAGACGCATATCGGGAGTAAGAGCGCAAAATATCTAAAGC
>CANNOC010000040.1 GCA_947507155.1 uncultured Collinsella sp.
ATAACGAGCAGTCTTCCAACTAATGTTTTAGGCGTCTTGGCGGAGTTGCGCCGATTTGTCTCGCGCATGAGACTGATTCGCATGGACAGTTTTCGATTGAAAGGGTTTGAAACAAGAAAGGTAATCGACAAGATCATACGCGAGAACAAGGTCGCGGAATTCGAGTCATTTATTCGCAATTTTGGAGTCGATGAGTCCCTGATCGTTATTAAAGAGTCCGACGGCTTACCTGTTCTGTATTTCAATCATCCCATGCGTTGCATCCCGTTTGTCGAGGCATGTTCTAGCGGTACAAGAACTTTGGTTAAGTTGTTCTCTGAGCTTGAGCTTAACGAGTCGGCCAGCTTTTTGTTCATAGATGAGTTTGACGCTTTTTGTCACTTTGAGATGGCAGAGAGCCTTTTGAAGTTCTTTGCTTCAAAGGCATCGTGTCAGATACTGTGCTCGACCCACAATACCTCGCTTGTTAAGAATGGTGTGATGAGGCCCGACTGCGTGTATCAAATCTCTGCAAAAGGAGGCATTCGAACTTTGGCCGATTCCACCGATCGCGAGTTGAGGCTTGGCAACAACATTGAGAAGCTCCTCCGTGCCGGAGAGTTTGACTAGTCATGAACAGTGCGTCCGTAAAGAACGTCCTGCTCATTGTCGAAGGTGCTAAACGCGAGCCTCAGCTGATGGAGCGCATGTTAGATTCTTTTAGCCTCGCAGATGATCATCAAATTGTTCATGTCGAGATTAATGTTCATGACTTTCTAGACAAGCTCTTTCAAGAATGCGGTTGCGATTTCGAGTCCATTGATCTTAAATCCTTTGGCGCAGAGCTTCTTTCGGATAAAGATGATGCGGCCCGGCTTCTCGAATCCAGTTTTACAGACACCTTGCTTATATTTGACTTAGATCCTCAGGACAATCGGCTCGATTTTAAGCGGCTTGAGCTAATGCAAGACTATTACTGCGATAGCACTGATATGGGTCAGCTATATCTAAGCTATCCATCGGTTGAAGCATATCGTGATTTTGATCCCCTGAAGTATTCTGCCGCGAGTTCTACATCGAGTGTAGCTGTAACATGATGCGCCAGTGGGTCATCGTGAACTATGAGCGTGAGCCGTGGGTGATGGACGAAGGTACCGTGTGCATTACGTCTGACATGAACGTGCGCGCGGCGGTGGGAAGCTTTGACATTTTTGATGCAACGCTGTCCGCATTGTCCGTGCTGGAGCCCGGCAAACTGGTGATGGAGGTCAAGTTTACCGAGTTTTGCCCGCAGCTTGTGCGCGATATGGTGCCGCCGAGTGTGGGTTTGGTCAGGTCGATCCTGCCAAGATTGGTCTGTCGATGTTCGTGGCGCTCGCCATGGGCATCTTGATTTATTACGTGTACAAGCGCTTCTTTATCGGCGTCGTGTACTCGCGCAGTTTTGCCGTGACGCTTGTGGGTATGTGCGTGCTTACCTGCACGGTCACGCTCACGATCTCGACCAACGTGGTCATCTCGCTCGGTATGGTCGGTGCTCTGTCTATCGTCCGCTACCGTACGGCGGTCAAGGACCCGCTCGACCTGCTGTATCTGTTTTGGGCCATTCCCACGGGCATTACTGCGGGTGCCGGCATGTATGCGCTCGTAGGGCTCACGGCGGTGGTGATCGTGGTGATGATTGCCGGCTTTGCGAGCCACCAGGACAAGGCGCGCGTATACATGATGGTCATCCGCTACACGGGTCAGACCACCGGCGACGATATCGTGCGTGCATTTGGGCGCACCAAGTTCACCGTCAAGTCCAAGACCGTGCGCGGTGACAAGGTCGAGATGGCCGTCGAGGTGTTCTCGGACGGTGTGGATATGCCCTATGCCGACGCCATCCGCGCGCTCGATGGCGTTTGCTCGACCTGAGTGGGCCGATTTGGTTCGCATGTCGCTCCTCACGGGTATCATGGTGAAAGCGATTTCAACGACAGGGGTGCTCGTGGTAAAGATGAAAGATGTGGCCGAGCTGGCCGGCGTTTCGAGCGCCGCCGTCTCGCGCTACCTCAACGGTGGCTACATATCGGCGGATAAGGCCGAGCGCATTAAGAAGGCGATTGAGCTGACAGGATACGTGCGGTCCAGCCAAGCTCGCGCGCTGCGCACCGGTTCCACCAAGCTCATCGGCGTCATCGTGCCCAAGATCAACTCGGAGTCCGTGAGCCGCATTACCGCCGGTATTGGTCAGGTGCTTGGCCGCCGCGGGTACCAGATGCTGCTTGCCAATACCGACAACGTCCCCGATCGTGAGCTCGAATACCTCGACCTGTTCCAAAACCACCCGGTCGATGGCATTGTGCTGGTGGCAACTATGATTACCGACGAGCACCGTCGGGCGATTGAGTCGTGCCGCGTGCCCATCGTGCTGATCGGCCAGAATGTTGAGGGCGCGGCGTGCGTCTACCACGACGATTGCGAGGCCGCCTTTGAGCTGGGCCATGCGCTTGCGGGCCGCGTGGACGGCAAGATTGCCTATATTGGAGTTACCGAAGAGGACCGCGCGGCCGGTTATGACCGCCGTCGCGGTTTTGAGGCCGGCTTGCGCGCCGCGGGCATGGCGCTTGATCCGAGCCTGATTCGCCAGGGCTCGTTTACGCTCGACTCGGGCTATGGTGCGGCGCGTGAACTGCTTTCCGTCGCTCCCGATGTTTCGTTTATCGCCTGCGCGACCGACACCATGGCGGCGGGCGCGCTGCGTGCCATCGATGAGGTTCGCGGCATGGGCGAGGGCATACACCGCGTGAGTGGTTTTGGCGACAATGCGTTTTTGCGCGCGCTGACGGGCGGCATTCCCACCGTGCATTATGGGTATCTGACCAGTGGCGTCGAGGCGACCAATATGTTGCTCAACACGCTCGATGGCGTGGAGGGGGAGAACGGTCTCAAGACACTCAAGCTCGGCCATCAGCTTATGAATGTCTAGGTCTTGGGCATGTCTGTCTGCCCCTGAGCCCTTATGTTTGTCTCAAAACTACCATTCACCGGCTTTTTCCTACCGTTCACCCTACTATGAAAACGATTGCAGACATATCAAACTGAAATCGATTACAGTGTAAGTGTCAAAGATGGCCGGGTGCAAATGCGCCCGTTGGAGGAAAGGGAAGTCATGGACTACCGCAAATCAGCCCAAGAGGTGCTCGACAACATCGGTGGCGCCGACAACGTTGTTTCGGCCGCGCACTGCGCCACTCGCCTGCGCCTGGTGATCGCCGATAACACCAAGGTTAACAAGGAGGCCATCGAGAACGTCGATGGCGCCAAGGGCGTCTTTGAGGCCCAGGGCCAGCTGCAGATTATTTTTGGCACCGGCACCGTCAACAAGGTCTACGAGGAGTTCATCGCGCTCAGTGGCGTCGAGGCTGCCACCAAGGCCGAGGTCAAGGAGGCCGCGGCGCAGCAGCAGAACATCTTTATGCGCGCCATTAAGGTGCTCGGCGACGTCTTTGTTCCCATCATCCCCGCCATCGTGGCTTCGGGCCTGCTGCTGGGCATTATGAGCGCCCTCAACTTTATGGCCTCCAACGGCTTTATCGCGCTCGACACCAATAACTTTATCTACAAGATCGCCGACCTGGTCTCGGGAACGTCCTTCGGCATTCTGCAGATCCTGATCGGCTACTCCGCGGCTAAGGCCTTTGGCGCCAACCCGTACCTGGGCGCCGTCGTCGGCGGTGCGTTCATCAACTCCTCGCTGCAGAGCGCCTACACGGTTGCCTCCGAGGGCGTTCAGACCATGGTCACCGTCATCCCCGGCGTGTACAGCTTTGAGTGGGTCGGCTATCAGGGGCACGTGATCCCCATCGTTATCGCCTGCGCCATTCTGGCCTTCCTCGAGAAGCGCCTGCACAAGATCGTTCCCGAGATGTTCGACCTCTTTGTGACCCCGCTCGTCTCGGTGTTCGTGACCGTGCTCGTGACGCTCGTTGCCGTCGGCCCCATCTTCGTGTGGGCCGAGAACGCCATCCTCGGTCTGATCCAGGCTCTGCTGACCCTGCCCTTCGGCATTGGTTCCTTTATCGTCGGCCTGTTCTATGCCCCCACGGTCGTTACCGGTATCCACCAGATGTACACCGCCATTGACCTGGGCCAGCTCGCCCAGTACGGCGTGACCTATTGGCTGCCCATCGCCAGTGCCGCCAACATCGCCCAGGGTGGCGCCGCGCTCGCCGTTGCCTTTAAGACCCGCGATGCCAAGATCAAGGGTTTGGCACTTCCTTCGGCCCTGTCCGCCTTCATGGGTATTACCGAGCCTGCCATCTTTGGTGTGAACCTGCGCTTCTTTAAGCCCTTCATCGCCGGCTGCATCGGTGGCGGTTGCGGCGCCCTGGTCTGCGCGCTCACCTCGCTTGCCGCTTCCGGTACGGGCGTGACGGGTATCTTCGGTATCCTGCTGTGCCTGGCCCAGCCCGTGCAGTACGCGATCATGTTTGCAGTCGCCGCGCTGGTTTCCTTTGCCGTCTCTTTTGTCCTGTATAAGGACGAGCCCAAGGCTTCCGAGCAGGCCTAAGAGATTTTGATTGAGGGGTGCCCGCGGGTTGTATGCTCGCGGGCGCTTCCCGTATCTGGTGCCGATCTCTGGCGCCTTGTAACTTTCGATCCGTTAGGACTTTGATATGTCTAATGCCCTTGGTCGCGACCTTGCAAAGCTGGTCGCCGCTGTTGATGCCGCCGCCTCTGAGTGCGGTCATGGCGCGTATGGCCAGCGCTTTCACATTATGCCGCCGGCTGGCTGGCTCAACGACCCCAACGGTCTTTGCCAGGCGGGCGGCGTGTTCCATGCCTATTTTCAGTATGCGCCGTTTGATGTCGAGGGCGGCGTTAAGGCCTGGGGTCATGTGATAAGCCGCGACCTTATGACGTGGGACTACGTTGGCGCCCCGCTGCTGCCCGACGAGCCGTTCGATTGCCATGGTGTGTATTCGGGCTCCGCGCTTGCCGAAGACGGTCGCATTCGCGTGCTCTATACGGGCAACGTTAAGCTTTCCGATGCTGACGGTACGTACGACTACGTCAATACCGGCCGCCGCGCCGATACTGTTTATGTCGAGAGCGTCGATGGCCTTGCCGGTCGGGAGTTCAACCAAAAGCGCGTGGTGCTGGCGTCCGAGGATTATCCCGAGGATTTGACCTGCCACGTGCGCGATCCCAAGGTGTGGCGTGACGCGGACGGGCGTTATCACATGGTGCTGGGCGCCCGTCGTCGCGTGGATGGTCCGCATGTCGATAGTCGATTTTGCGCCATGCACGGCGAGGGCGCCGGTCGCGATGTGGGCGAGATCCTGGTGTATGGCTCGGCCGATATGCTGAGCTGGGAGCTCGAGAGCCGTGTGTCTACGCCCGAGCGTTTTGGCTTTATGTGGGAATGCCCTGGCTATATTGAGCTCGATGCGAATGGCGATACCGCTGCATTTTTGTCGTTCTCGCCCCAGGGGCTCGAGGGCGGTCGTTGGGACCGCGGCAACGTATACGCCGCTGGCTACATGCCTGTAACGGGCGACATTACGGGTGGCAAGGACGCTTATGAGCTGGGCGAGTTCCGCCTGTGGGACGCCGGTTTTGACTTCTATGCGCCGCAGGAGTTCACGGCCGAGGATGGTCGTCATATTCTAATCGGCTGGATGGGCATGCCCGATGAGCCGACCTATGGCAACGCACCGACCGTGGTGTGCGGCTGGCAGCACTGCATGACGGTGCCGCGCGAGCTTACAGCTGGTGCTGGCGGCGTGGTGCTGCAGCAGCCGGCGCGCGAGATTGAGTATCATTATGCCTCGGTGCGTGTAGGGGAGGGCTCGTTGGAGGTTGCCGGCGATACCTGCTTTGACGTTGTTGTCGACGGTGTTGACGGCGCGTTTACCGCGACCGTTGATGGCGAGCTGAAGCTGGCGTTTGTGCCCGCCGAGGGCGAACTGCCCTCGCGCTTTGAGATGCGATTTGTCGATGAGGGTCGCGCTTCTGCCGGTTGTGGTCGTACCGTGCGCTGGGAGCCCGTCGACGAGGTTCGTAACGTGCGCATTGTCGGCGATGTCTCATCGGTCGAGGTGTTTGTGAACGATGGCGCGCTCGTGTTTTCGACGCGCATCTATCCCGAGACCTATGGCGTGTCCGTTGACGCTCCGGGTGCGAGCGTGAACTATCATGCGCTCAGCATCTAGGCGATTCGTCGCATATCGGCGCTATACTGCAGCCGTTGCCCACGATGCGGGGAACACCCGCATCGTGGGTTTTTGCTTATGAAGGGACGGTGCCGCGTGGATGTACAGCAGCTAGAAGAGGCCTGGGCTTTGAGGTCCAGTGCGCGCGAGGCGCGTCTTGTTGCGGCCCCGCATGTGCCGGCGGCGCTGTCGCTGCTGGGTATTGTGCGTCCCGGTGACCGTCTGGTGGCCTTTGCGGATGACTTTGCCGATGCGTTTGCGCACGGCTTTGAAGGCTGTGATGTTGTGCTTGTGGACCCGCCGTCGGTTGCGGCGTTTACTGCCGCGTCCGAGGATTTTGATGCTTCGTTTGATGCCGAGGGGCCGCACCTGTGGTGGTTTGTGAACTCTATCGGCGGATTTGGTCTGCGCGTGCCCGACCTTCGCGCTCTGGGTCGCGCGGCTCGTGAAGCCCGCGCGCTGCTTGTTGTGGACAACACCGTGGCGTCGGCTTTTGGCTGCGATCCGCTGCGGCTGGGTGCTGTGCTGTCGCTCGAGGCGCTCGACCGCGTGTGCGCCGGTGATGCTTCACGCAAGTTGGTTGCCGTATCGGTTGCGCGCTCGCAGCTCAAGCGCCATCGTGTGGATGCTGCTGCCGAGTGCGCGTATACCCTGCTTGAGGGGTGCGGCTCGTCGGCGCTCGACCTTTCTACCGAGGAGGCCGACGTGCTGGAGCGCGGGCTTTCCTCGTTTAACACCCGCATGCAAGCGCATTTCGACCGCGCCCGTGCGCTGGCCGAGTATCTGGCCGCCAACGAGATGGTGCGCAACGTGTGCTATCCCGGGCTGAGCTCGCATCCCGACCATGCGGTTGCAACGGGAATCCTCGAGCATGGTTTTGGCCCGGCAGTTGAATTTGACCTGATGAACTGCACCGCGGGTGAATTCTTCAGCATCCTGCCGGATGAATTCCGCACTTCACCCGCAGGCGGCCCAATAACGCGCCTTTCGGCCCCACGCGGCAAACAGGGGAGTACCATCCGCCTCTTCGCCGGCACCGACAACCCACTGGTTGTAGCGTCAACCCTAGACAACGCCCTTCGCAACTAGCTAAATCATCCTCAACTCCATAAGTTGCGGTGAAATAGGGATTGATTGGGGGTGCGGACGATTTCTTGGACCGCGCCTAGGCGTATCCAAGCTTCCTGCG
>CANNOC010000041.1 GCA_947507155.1 uncultured Collinsella sp.
ATATGGCTCAAAGGTTTCAAGCAGTTCGGCTGCAGACGCATCTTTCACTTCGGCTATAAAACGCTTGCGTCCCTGGGATCCTATAACCTGCGGTAATACGAGCTCGATTTCTTTGAAATAGTTCGAAGTGCTTGCCAAGCTCTTGCCCAGCAACTGAGCAACCTCGCTGGTTGACTTGCCTACCCATGAGCCATTGATGATGTGGATTGCCAGACGCTGCGCTTGCGGCGATAAGGGCTTAGCGCCTTCGGGTTCCGAAAAGCTCAAGAAGGAAAGCCCCAGAAAGGGCAGAAAAAGGGTGTCTTCTGAATTGATCCAGGCTATACCTTCTTGGCATAGGCGCGTAACTTGGTATTTGCTTAGGCTTTGCGAAACGATGACGCACGGCATTTTGAAACCGGCTTGCAGCTTACCAATCATATTCACCAGCATCGGCAACCTGATAGTGCCTTTGGGAGCGACGAACATGCATTCGGTATCGCCGATGGAGCCGAGAGAGATATCGTTGTGCAGCGTGTAGAAGATAGGATAGCTGCCAAGATTCGGCGTCTCTCCCTGTGAAACGGTAAAGCCAAGAACGCTTGCGGGCAAATCCATATCCTGCACCTCCTTTAATTTCACCATATTTTACCCAATTACAGCATAGAAGTAAAATTGAGTAAAAATAGATGTAATTACACTTGAAATCTTACTCCCAATGCCCACCACTCTCGACGGTTTCGTAGTGGCCGGTAGCGTCGTGGTGAACGGTTTGGCTGCCGGTAACCACTTGAACCATTTCGGTATGATGACCACTGCCTTCGCCAGCCATCATGTGGGCCTTGCCGTGAGTAACTTCATTACCAGTAATGTCTGAGCCGCAAACATTGCAGATTGATTTTTCTTCGTAACCATACGTTGGAATGGATTCATCCCACGCTGCGGAGTCCTGAACCCAAACCTGCGAATAGTCCACAACCCACTTTTTGCTTGGTGCTGCAGGCACACTTTCATTATTGCTCGAAGAACCGTTATTGCTGCCACCAGAAGCCCCGACATTATTGCTGTCTGACGGTGCAGAGCTTGGTGCCTGTGTTGAGTCGGTTCCGGTGGGTTGGCTATCAGAACCAACAAAACCATTCTCTGCTGCGCTTTGGCCTGCTGCCGCATCGGCATTCTGCTCTTCGTTCGACGAAGCGCTTTGCACCGCTTCTGTGGTTGTTAGACCAGCTTCAATAGCTGCAACGTTCAATGAGCCGTCATTACTTGTTTGACTTGCGGTATCAGTCGAACTTTCGCCAACAGCATCGTTGCTATCGCACCCGCGCAAGCAAAACGCGCAGATAAGGGCAACCGCAACGACTGTGATAGCAGCAATGGCAGCTACCTGCTTGGGGTGGCTCTTAATAGTCTGCCGGCATTGCGCCAGAGCATCTTTTGCTTTCATGAAAACTCACTCCTTTACATGAAGAAACGGAATACGGCCTTAAACAGCCAGCGGAAGAATCCGAATACAAACTTCATCGTGCACTCTCCTCATCGTTGTAATCGTCATAGTCGTCGTCCCAGCCGTCGTCGTCGGGCTCATCCGCCTCATCGATGTTGGGTAGGTTATCGAGCCAAAGCTCTTCATCCTCTTCGCCCTCTTCATCTTCGGCCGGAACCTGTTCGGCATCCGTGCCTGAGTTTTGCTGCTTGGGCTTCTTCTCTTCGGTGGGCTGGCACCCTTCGGCTAGCAGCACTTGCTCGTAGGCTCTTCGGGTGTATCCGAACATCTGGCACAGCTCGTCTTCGTTTGCAGCAAGAACTGGATCTGTGTTGGCAAGATAGTCATGCACGGCCACGGCTTTGCTGTTGATAGAAGATGCCGTGTCGTTGTTGAAGCAGGCAAGCTCCTGCGCGCGGAACTTGATCCCGTTGATAAGGTCTTCGCCCACACGCCAGGCAACCATTTCTTTGTTCACCACGACCTTGGATACATGGCTGATCTCGGTTTTATCCACCAGCAGAAAGCGCCATCCACGCATGCGCCGTGCAACGGGCGTTGTGTCGGCTTGCGCATCTTGTCGGTATTCAGCTCGAATGTCATAGAAATGCGCTTGCAGCCACAAGCTCTCGGTATCCAGGTTGTCAAAGCGCACCTCGAAATTGGTGAGCATGTTGTTGCCGTCAAAGGGCTGCGGAAGCGTGAATCGATCCACGTCAAATTCGTCAACGCGCCCGCTGTTATAAAACACTTGAATGTTCACAGTGCAAACTCCTATCTGCTTCGACTGTCTCGGCTTGGCTGGTCATAGCCACGATCGATATACCGCGAATCGCCGTAGCTGTATCCGGATTGGCTGCGCTGTGCCGCAACCTTCTTCTGTGCGGGCGTAAGTTGCCGTTTGGGGCGTGCCGGGCGCTGCTGCGGAAGCAGGGCCTTCTCGCGCACGAATTCGCGCGCCTGCTCTAGCTGCGTAATCTGCGCGGTAATGCGGTCCTTTTGTCTGGGCGTTTCTACATGTTCCCGTTTAGATTCAAGGCTGCTGATACGACGGGCATAATCGTCGATTCCCGCAATGCCATAGCGTCCGTTGAGTTCCAATGTGAATGCCAGGTTGTGCAACTCTACAAGGTCGTTGATTTCCGTAGCCTGCACCGCAATAGCCATGAAGTTCTTGGAGGCTGCGATGGTTGGCCTTGCGGCACTCGACCGGGCAAAGCGCGACTGTAGCGCTTCTTTGCCAAAGGTGTAACCCAAGCGCTCGCCGCCAACGCGCCTGGCACCTTGATCGCGCAGTGAATAGATCCAATCCGCACGATTCGCCTTGGGCGAGTTGTCGTCAACGTCCACCTCAAGCATGTCTAAGATTTGGCGAAACTCGCTTTCGTTGCGGGCAAGGTTCTTCGCCATAGAAACGCGATCGCGGATGTCGTTCACCCAAGAATACTCGCCGCTTTCAAGTACGCGACGCTCAGCGCGGCTCAGATAGTATTCTTGTTTACTGAGCCCGAGGGTGGCGGGCTCATCGCCCTTCGATGCCAGCTTGCCAAAGCCATCGTCCGCATCAACCTCATCGCGCAAGTATCCGAAACCACGCTGCTCGGCCATGTCTTGTAAGCCACGGTTGAGCTCGAACGGGTTTGGTATTTGAATGCGCAGACCAGTAACCACGTTGGTGTTGTTAATGACGATGTGCGCATGGGGAATACCGTTTTGGTTGTCGTCGTGGTAGATGATTGCGGCTTGATAGTCGGGCAGATACTTTTGCACCCAGGCACGCGAGAGCTCGCGCAACTGCTCAAGGTTCAGATTGTCTTCCGGCGTTGGAGACATGACGTAGTGAACGAAGGTTCGAGCGCGGCGACCCCCGTGGGGAAGATCGTTTCCGTATGAGGCCCGCAGCTCATCCATTTCCTGAGACCAATGCACGCCGTCCTTCATAGCCTCGTCGTATCCGGCCATCTGGTTTTCATCCCACGATAGGTTGTAGAAGTCGCGAGCTAAGGCTCGGCCATTCTTCTCCAGATACGCTTCGATACGCGCGGTGCTGGTATGTCCCGCAATCGGCTTTAGAATCGGCATCACCAATCACGCACCAAAGTCGATTTCTCGATTTCCTGCAGCGAGTAAACCAGGCTGTTTTTTCCTGAGTCGATCTTCGCCAGGCTGCCGTTAATCTCGCCAATCGTCTTGATGAAGTACTCGGTATCAAGGCGGCCACGGCGTATGAACATCGAGATGGTGTTCATGGAATGCACGGCCTGGTTGTAGTGGTAGCCCCACTTGGTAAGCTCGCGAGACATCGAGCCAAGCGCGTCGGTATCCAAGACGACGCAGCGCGTTCCATCGCCTTCTTTCGCGTCGACGGGGATGCGGATGAGGTAGCGGATATATTCCGAAGGCGTCTTCTGGAAGCGCTCGGCTTGCTGGTGAAGTTGGTCGCGATCTTCGTCGCTCAGGCGGCAGCAGATAAGGTTCGGGTAAGGCATGGTCGTATCTCCTTTACATGGTCAACGCAGTGCAACGCCTGTTGTGGAAGATGGCATTGCTTGCGGTTGCAATAGGGGCGCGGGGCATCCCCCGCAATTTACGCAACATGGCCGATAGACCCTGTGCGTAAATTTACCCACAGGGGTGCGCAAAAATCAGCAGAGGGTGCTAAGGCTGAAGGCCGTCGGCAAACCTGCTTGCAAATTGCGCCACCCCGACGGGCAAGTCTGTTTTGTAATGGCCGCAAGGCCGTGTATTACAAAACAGGTTACTTGCTACGATTGGCTCCTAACAGACGAGGAGCCATGCTTTGGATACTTACTCACCCCCTTCGAGCTTTGAGAGGCTTAGACGAAGCGAGGCGAGTAATTCGCGCTCGCGCTCGTTTGGCTGGCAGTTTTGTCCGGAAACGTACGCGGCGAGTGCCCGTTCGGCTCGAACAAGGTGCGGATTAGGCTCGTCGGTGGCTTGGTTTGCGACGGAAGTTACCAGTGCGGTGACTTCGCGCTTGGTTGGACAGGCTGCGTCAGCGATTTTGCAGAGCCTGTCAGCCTCGGCTGGATCCATGGTCTCAAGCGCCTTCAATGCGTCAGCGGAAAGAAGCTCACGGTCGGCAATCTTTTGCCATCCGGGACCCAAAGCGGCGGCTCTTTGCGCCATGTCCTCCTGGCGCTTGATGGTCTTGCCGGAAACCTTGCGGCCCGTCTGCTGACTGATGATGGAGGCCTTGATGTCCTCGGTTCGCTGCCCGCGAAGCTCGGGATTGGATTCACGTAGCTGCTCAACTTCTACGCCCAGTGCCCGGCTTGCCGCAGCGCGCTCGGTGACGGAAAGCTGTCGCGTGAAGAGGTTCGCGGTGTGCAACAGCGTGAGCGCCTGCGCATCGCTAATGGAATCAACCACGCGGCACGGCATCTTGTCGTAGCGATGGTCGTTGATCGAAAGCATGGTGAAGGCCGCCTTGCGGCGATGCCCGGAAAGCATCTGCCATTGCCCATCGGGTAGCTTGCGAACCAGTGGCAAATCGGTCAGGCCATCGTGATTGATAGATTCGGCAAGGCGCTCTATCTCGGTTTCATCCATGGAATAGATGGTGTTGTTGGGATGATCTTGGATAGTGTCGATTTCAATCTCGACCACAGGGTAGCGCTCGCGCGTCTTCGATTGAGAATCCAAGAGACCGGAAATGCTGAAGCTTGAAGCTGCTGCGGTTGCTTTAGCGCACATCGTTCATCATCTCCTTAACCAGAGCTTCGTAGTCCTGGGCCGGACGGCTGTTAGGTTCGAATGCGACGACCGGCTGCCAAGACCAGCTACCCTCGCACACCTTTGCGGATGCATGAATCTGCATAGCGAATTGCTCCGTGGCAAAATGCTGATCGAGCACGGCCGCGCCCGTTGCTTCAGCGTTGGTCATGAAGCCGGGCACGCAGGTGCGCAGCACGCGCCACTTAGGCGTTGGAACGCGCAGGGCATCAGCGATGGATTGAATGGCGGAAACGGTGAGTGCTGTGCCGCGCATAACGGTTGCATCCAGTTTAACGGGGATGATGACGCAGCCATCTTCGGCAGCGGCAAGGTAGGCATTAAAAGCCAAGCGCTTCATGGCTGGCGAACAATCCAAGATGGCGATGTCGTAATCACCGGATGCGTCGTCCAGCGCGAACTTCAAGCGTTGCTCTCGCAGCACAAGTTCGTTTTGGTCCACCAGCTCGATAGTGGATGGAATAAGGAATAGGTTTTCGACCTGGGTGGCATGAACGACCTCGGCAACGGGCTTGTTCTGATACAGAAGACCAATGCTGCTTTTGCCGGTTTGCTCGGCAGCATCGTATGCGCCGAAATAGTCGGTCGCAGATGCTTGCGGGTCAAGATCGATAAGCAAGACACGCTTACCTTGCCTGGCATATATGGATGCCAAGTTAACTGCGGTGGTGGTTTTGCCTACACCGCCTTTGTAGTTGCTGATTGCGAGCGTGCGCACGAGTATCAACTCCTTTACATTGGGCGCGGCTCCGTGGTGCTGTGGAAGTGGAACCGCTTCTATTCAATTTTCCAAGCCTGCTCCGCTCTTCGAGCGGTCAGCCCTCCTTACGGTGGCATTCTCTGCAGGTTTGTATTACAGCACCAGAGTATACCACTGACGGAGGACTCTTAAGGGGGATCAAGCTCACAGCAACCTGTCCGCAACATGCGAGGAATCTTCCGTAGTACCCCTATCAAAGGGATGCACCCTGATGACTGCCGATAAGCGAGGGAGTGCAGCGACCGAGCGCGCATGGGTTCTGGCTATTGCCAAGGGATAAGCGAGTAGCGCCAAGCAATGGTTTTGCGAAGCGTAGCGGTTTGTTTTGACAATGTGATTCCGTGAGGCTGAAGAAGGCAAAAGAAATCGGGAAAGCATTGCGACCCTTGGAAAGAAGCAAAGAAAAACTTTGCATTAGCAGACTTAACCTTCTCAATAGCGCAACAATAGGTTATTCTAGTCTATGAGTAATACTGTCTGGTTCATTAAAACAATTTGGGCATTTTAAGCGAT
>CANNOC010000042.1 GCA_947507155.1 uncultured Collinsella sp.
TGACGATTGCTTTTCTTCTAAGCCCAGAATACGGTTCAGGAAGTTCACTAGATATTGGATTTAAAATGATTTTGGAATTCGCCTGAAGGTATCTCGGCATTAAACTTGCCTGGCTATTTGTCTGGAACACAATTGCATCGGACCTGCGATACAACATGTTTCTAATGAATGCGAGGATCTTATTGCCAGGAAAATCGAATCTCGGATCGTTTCGCACTGAAACAATAACCTTGTTTGGAAGTCCGATGCTCGCGATAAGCGTATACATGTTTTGATGAGGTAAAAAGGAAATTACCGTAGCATTGGGCCGCTCGGAAATAAAACGTCGTATAAGCTTAATTTGGTCGAATGGCTTGAGCGTAGCACTTGCAAACTCAGAACGCACCTCGACTCCTTCGGGAACATCGTATTCAACAATGTTACTTTTAGTCAGGAGATAGGTAAACCTAATACCATGAGCAACGAAGTACGACGCGAGCGCAAGCGAGACACGCTCGGCCCCGCCACCCATAAGGGAAGGGTGAACAAAAACAATATGCCCAGCTTCATGTATTAACTTCTTTGAATTCAATTTAATCCTCTAATTACCGCTGGTAGCATTGCAATAGATGCCGAGTATTTCGCTCAAGAGCAGATTGATATCGAATGAGCTGAGTATCTTTTTTCGGGCTAAAGTTCCCATTTCTTTTCTAAGCTCGCTTGATTCGAGAAGATGATTCAATGCAACGGCCAGAGCTTGATAGTTATCAACCGGAATCAGAACTCCATCAACACCATCATTAATTACTTGAGGAATTCCGCCAACGGGAGTGGCGACGGTTGGAATTCCTCTAGCCATGGCTTCAAGAACGCTCATGGGGAGTCCTTCGTTTTTGGAGGGAAGGCAGTACACCGCGGCACGCTCAAAGAGCTCCTCGCGTTCTGCGCCCGCGACCCAGCCGTGGAACTCGCAGCGTTCGGCAATACCAAGCTCGGCCGCAAGAGATTTATTCTTCTCGACCTCTCCGTCTCCGCCGAATACGATCTTAGTGTCGGGGAAACGCGACAGGATTTCCCTTGACGCGCGCAAGAGCACGTCAGGGCTCTTGCGCGCGTCAAGACGTCCTAAAAATAGGACGTCTTGACGCGAACAAGGTGAGCACGGCTGATCTGGGACTTTAACACCGTTATGGACAACGTTAATCTTCTCAAGGTCGCAGACGTTTTCCGCAAAGTAGTCGAGCCATTCTTCCGACAGAACCACAACTCGGTCGGCGATACTAAAGGTCTTTCTTACATCACGACGGTAGGAATCTCCACCCTCTTCGAAGGCCTTCTTAAACTCACCATCGTGGTCGTGAAGTATTACGTACTTGCCTGCTTTGTGGGCCATACGAGCCATAATTGACTTACGTTTGTATGAGCCACGGGCGCTAATGTGTAAATGAATAATGTCATAGGATGGCATGATCATCGCATAGCGAATCAACGCTCGGGAAAATGCGACGGATTTACCGAGCTTTGAGGAACCGATGCCCGTCCCCAGGTACTCAAAGGCATCGCATGCCTCAGGGAGACCTGCGTCTAGATAACCTTTCACGACTGAAACGATTCCGCCGTGAAGAGAGAGATCGGGTCCGACCATCAACACCTTTGCATGGACGTGCGGATAACCTTTAGTCATTGATTTCCTCTTACCGAAAGCTTAGACGGCGAGCTGGAAGCCCCCCCAGATTGAAAACTCCGGGCCAACGTCTTTTGTCACTACCGTACCGGCTGCAATCACACAATGGTCGGCAATTCTAACGCCCTTAAGAATCGTTACGCCGCTGCCAATCCATACATCATTGCCGATGACGACATCCTGGTCATTCTCTGGAAGCTTGTCCGACTCATCAAGCGTCATCATGGGTCGGTCGAGAACATCTGTACGATGATCTCCAGTAATAATTGTGAGATGAGGACCGCTCATGACGTAATTGCCGATATGAATCTTCGCACGGGTCGTCAGAAACGTTGCTCCTGGGCCAATATATACATCATGTCCCATGTAAATATTTTCAATCCCCTGAATTTCACTACGACGACCGATGGTCACGTTTTTACCGCATGATGCAAAGGAGCGACGTAGGGCAGGGAGCAAGAGCAATTTGTTATAAGCTCGCGAGAAACCATCAAGCAATCTGTACCCAGCGCCCATGGCTAAGATTTCCTCCACACCATCTTGTCCACGACCCCGGTGTAGCTCTGGATGATCTTGACCACCTTGGTGGACACGGTCTCGTCGGCGTAGTCGGGCACGGGGGCATCGGGCAGCGACCCCTCCGCATCGAGCTCGACGGCGGTGTGGACGGCCTGCAGTAGACCCTTCTCAGAGATGCCGGCCAGCGTGAAGCAGGCCTTGTCCAGGGCCTCGGGGCGCTCGGTGGAGGTGCGGATGCACACCGCCGGGAACGGGCGGCCGACGCTCGCGAAGAAGCTGGACTCCTCGGGCAGGGTGCCGGAGTCGGAGACAACCGCGAAGGCGTTCATCTGCAGGCAGTTGTAGTCGTGGAAGCCCATGGGCTCGTGCATGCGCACGCGCGGGTCGAGCCGGAAGCCCGTGGCCTCCAGGCGCTTGCGGGAGCGCGGGTGGCAGGAGTACAGGATCGGCATGTCGTATTTCTCGGCCAGCGCGTTGATGGCGGTGAACAGGCTCGTGAAGTTGGCCTCGGTGTCGATGTTCTCCTCGCGGTGGGCGGACAGCAGCATGTAGCGCCTGGGCTCCAGGCCGAGCTCGGTGAGGACGTCGGACGCCTCGATCTTGTCCAGGTTGGCGCGCAGGACCTCTGCCATGGGCGAGCCAGTGACGTAGGTGCGCTCCGGGGCGCAGCCGGTGTCCTTGAGGTAGCGGCGTGCATGCTCGGAGTAGGCCAGGTTGACGTCGGAGATCACGTCGACGATGCGGCGGTTGGTCTCCTCGGGCAGGCACTCGTCCTTGCAGCGGTTGCCCGCCTCCATGTGGAAGATGGGGATGTGGAGCCTCTTGGCCGCGATGGCGGACAGGCAGCTGTTGGTGTCGCCCAGGATCAGCAGCGCGTCGGGATTGACCTGGACCATCAGCTTGTAGCTCGCGGCGATGATGTTGCCCACGGTCTCGCCCAGGTCGGCGCCCACGGCGTCCAGGTAGACGTCGGGGTCGGCGAGCTCCAGGTCGCGGAAGAAGATGCCGTTGAGCGTGTAGTCGTAGTTCTGCCCGGTGTGCGCCAGCAGGCAGTCGAAGTGGCGGCGGCACTTCTTGATGACCTCGGACAGGCGGATGACCTCGGGGCGGGTGCCCACGATGATAAGGAGCTTCAGGCGGCCGTCGTCCTTGAATGCGATATCGGAATAGTCCTTGCCCATGCGGCTAGACCTCCTCGTGGTAGGTGTCGGGGTTCTCGGGGTCGAAGGGCTCGTTGGCCCACATGACCGTCACGAGGTCCTCGGTGTCGGACAGGTTGGTGATGGAGTGCGTGTAGCCGGGGATCATCTCCACGGCGCGCATGTCCGAGCCGGAGACCACGTACTCGTCGACGGGGAACGGGTTCCCCTCTGAGTCCTCCCCCACCTTCCTCAGCTTGATCGACGCGGAGCCGGAGACCACCAGGAACCTCTCCCACTTGCTCATGTGCCAGTGGTTTCCCTTGGTGATGCCAGGCTTGGAAACATTGATTGAGACCTGGCCGCGCTCCGGCGTGCGCAGGAACTCCGTGAACGAGCCGCGCGCGTCCACGTTGGGCCTGAGGCCGTAGGCGAAGTTGCCCGGCTCGTAGTAGGACAGGAACGTGCTCCAGAGCTTCTTGGAGAAGGAGCCCTCGGTGAGGTCGGGCACCGACAGCGTCTCGCGGCTGTCTCGGAAGCTGTCGAGCAGGTGGACGATCTCGCCCAGGGTCTTCACGTCGGTGTCGGGGACGTAGCAGAATTCCTCGCCCTCCACGCGCTCCAGTCCGTCGTAGCCGCAGCGGTGCTCCTCGCCGAGCAGGGCGCCCAGCATCTCGTCGACCAGGTCGTCGATGTAGAGGAGCTCCAGCTCCACGGAGGGGTCGTTCACGGTGTAGGGGCGGCCGTTGGCGATGGCGTCGCAGAAGGTCGCCACGGCGGAGTTGTAGCGCGGGCGGCACCACTTGCCGTAGAGGTTGGGGAAGCGGTAGATGAGCACCGGCGCCCCGGTGCGCTCCGAGTACTTGCGGAACAGGCCCTCCCCCGCGAGCTTCGACTCGCCGTAGACCGAGCCCTCGAAGCGGCCCGACAGGCTCGCCTGCGCGGAGCTGGAGAGCATGACGGGGCACTTGTTCCCGTGGCGCTCGAGGGCGTCCAGCAGCGTGGAGGCGAACCCGAAGTTGCCCTCCATGAACTCGGACTGGTCCTTTGGGCGGTTGACGCCCGCAAGGTTGAAGACGAAGTCGGCGCGGGAGCAGAAGTCCTCCAGCTCGGCGGGCGTCGAGTCGAGGTCGTACTCCATGACCTCGAGGGGCAGCAGGCCCGCGAATCTCTCGCGGCGGTCCTTACCATCCCTTATGTTCTTAAGCGCGCAGCAGAGGTTCCTCCCAACGAAGCCCCTGGCGCCTGTGACGAGGACGCGCACCCTACTGCACCGCCTCGTGCTCGCGGCCCTCGAGTGCCAGCTGCACGTACTCGGCGGTCTTGATCTTGGCGATCGTGCCCTCCACGTCGAGCCTCTCGGTGTTGTGGGAGGTGTAGGACTCGTCGGCCTGGGTCTCAACCTCGCCGTCGACGACGAACTTGTCGTAGTTCAGGTCGCGCGAGTCGCAGGCGACGCGGTAGTAGCCGCCCATGTCCTCGGCGCGCAGGCGCTCCTCGCGGGTCATGAGGGTCTCGAAGAGCTTCTCGCCGTGGCGGGTGCCGATGACCTGGGTGCCCACGCGGCCGAAGACCTCCTGCACGGCCTCGGCGAGGTCGCCGATCGTGGAGGCCGGCGCCTTCTGGATGAACAGGTCGCCGGGGTTGGCGTGCTCGAATGCGAACTGCACCAGGTCGACCGCCTCGTCCAGGTTCATGAGGAAGCGGGTCATGTTGGGGTCGGTGACCGTGAGCGGCTCGCCCTTGCGGATGCGGTCGATGAACAGCGGGATGACAGAGCCTCGCGAGCACATGACGTTGCCGTAGCGGGTGCAGCAGATGGTGGTGCGGCCGGCGCCGTTGCGGGCGTTGGCGTAGATGATGGACTCCATCATGGCCTTGGACTTGCCCATGGCGTTGATGGGGTATGCGGCCTTGTCGGTGGACAGGCACAC
>CANNOC010000043.1 GCA_947507155.1 uncultured Collinsella sp.
CAGATTTAAGCAATCAAGCTCTTCTTGACGGAATTACAAGCGCATGCAATTTAACTGACCATGAGTTGACCAGCATGAAACGAGCTGCGCTAGAAAAGGCCTTAAAACTCTTTGAATCTGACAATTATATAGATTCATTTTCATCATTTCTCAATTCAATACTTTCAATTCGCGACTAGTTATTTCGATCATCCAAAGGAGCGATATGTCAAATAAAACTCTCGTCACCGGAGCGGCCGGCTTCATCGGTGCCTTCCTCGTCAAGAAGCTGCTCGAGGAGACCGATGACACAATCGTCGGCCTCGACAACCTCAACAGCTACTACGACCCCGGCATCAAGGACGCGCGCCTGCGCATGCTGGCCGAGGCCGACACCGACGGCCGCTTCACCTTCGTGCGCGGCGACCTGTGCGATGCCGCCCTCATCGAGCGCCTGTTCGCCCAGAACGGCTTCGACGTCGTGGTGAACCTCGCCGCCCAGGCGGGCGTGCGCTACTCCATCGAGAATCCGCGCGCCTACCTCGAGAGCAACCTCGTCGGCTTCTTCAACGTGCTCGAGGCCTGCCGCCACCACCCGGTCAAGCACCTCGTCTACGCCAGCTCCAGCTCGGTCTACGGCGGCAACAAGAAGGTGCCGTTCTCCGAGGAGGACCGCGTGGACTCGCCGGTGTCGCTCTACGCCGCCACCAAGAAGTCCAACGAGCTCATGGCCGCCGCCTACTCCAAGCTCTACTCCATCCCGGCGACCGGACTGCGCTTCTTCACGGTGTATGGTCCCATGGGCAGACCCGACATGGCCTACTTCGGCTTCACCGAGAAGCTGCGTCGCGGCGACACCATCAAGATCTTCAATATGGGCGACTGCCGCCGCGACTTCACCTACGTCGCCGACATTGTCGAGGGCGTGAGGCGCGTAATGGACGCCGCGCCCGAGGTGAAGATGGGCGAGGACGGTTTGCCTCTCGCCGCTCACCGCGTCTACAACATCGGCAACTCTCACCCCGAGAACCTGCTCGACTTCGTCGACACGCTGCAGCGCGTGCTGGTGGAGGAGGGCGTGCTGCCTGCGGACTACGACTTCGAGGCCCACAAGCAACTCGTGCCCATGCAGCCAGGCGACGTGCCCGTCACCTACGCCGACACCACGGCGCTCCAGCGCGACCTGGGCTACAAGCCCGCGACGCCGCTCGAGGACGGCCTGAGGGCCTTTGCCAAGTGGTATAAGCGCTACTACAACATTTAGGAAATCATGGCCCTGTAACAGGGGCCATTTTTCTTGCTGATTATTGCTCTTTGACAATTGGAGAATGACATGAAGATTGCTGTCGCAGGCACCGGTTACGTCGGTCTGTCCCTCGCCGTCCTGCTCTCGCAGCACAACGAGGTTCACGCGCTGGACATCGTTCCCGAGAAGGTCGAGAAGATCAACAACTATATGTCGCCCATCCAGGACGACGAGATCGAGCGCTTCCTGGCGGAGGCCAAGGCGGGGGAGCGCCAGCTCGACCTGCACGCCACCGTGGACGTGGCCGAGGCCTACGCGGGCGCCGACTACGCCGTCATCGCCACGCCCACCAACTACGACTCCGACAGGAACTTCTTCGACACCAGCTCCGTCGAGGCCGCCATCGCCGCCGTGCGCTCGGTTAACCCGGACGCCTGGATCGTCATCAAGTCGACCATCCCCGTCGGCTACACGGCGGGCCTGCGCGAGAGGCTGGGCGACAGCAAGATCTTCTTCAGCCCGGAGTTCCTGCGTGAGAGCAAGGCGCTCTACGACAATCTGCACCCCAGCCGCATCGTGGTGGGCGCGCCCAAGGAGGACGCCGAGGCCGTCGCGGCGGCCGAGCGTTTCGCCGGCCTGCTCGCTCAGGGCGCCGATCCAGTCGAGCTCGAGCGTGTCAACGCGGACGGCTCAAGGGGCATCCCCGAGCTCGTGCTGGGCACCACCGAGGCCGAGGCCGTGAAGCTCTTCGCCAACACCTATCTGGCTCTGCGCGTGGCCTACTTTAACGAGCTCGACACCTACTGCGAGGTCCGCGGCCTCAACACCCGCGACGTCATCGACGGCGTCTGCCTGGAGCCGCGCATCGGGTCGCACTACAACAACCCCAGCTTCGGCTACGGCGGCTACTGCCTGCCCAAGGACACCAAGCAGCTGCTGGCCAACTACAAGGACGTGCCGCAGAACCTGATCGAGGCCATCGTGGACGCCAACCGCACCCGCAAGGACTTCGTGGCCGACGAGGTGCTGCAGATGGTGTGGGACCGCGTGTACGAGGGCAAGCCGAAGCCGGTCGTGGGCGTGTACCGCCTGACGATGAAGTCCAACTCCGACAACTTCCGCGCTAGCTCCATCCAGGGCGTCATGAAGCGCGTGAAGGCAAAGGGCGTGCCCGTGGTGGTCTACGAGCCCACGCTGGACGCGCCGGAGTTCTTCGGCTCCGAGGTGACCCACGACCTGGAGGCCTTCAAGGCCGGCTGCGACGTGATCGTCGCCAACCGCTGGAGCGACGAGCTCGCGGACGTGGCGGACAAGGTGTACACAAGAGATCTGTTTAAGAGGGATTAGGAAGTGTCTTTGTCACATTCGATCTGCAGCCCCACACGTAAGCTTGTAATAATCGGAGCAAGTGGGCATGGAAAGGTTATCGCCGACATCGCGCTGATGTGCGGATACGCGGACATTCTCTTTCTTGATGACAACCCTGCAGTTTCGCAATGCGCCGGATTCCCGGTTGTAGGAACGTCCTCAATGGCCGGAAAGCTCGGAGGCCGCTGTGATTACGTTGTCGCGATCGGCAACCCCATGGCGCGAGAACGGATTCAGGAAAGCATCGATGGCAAACTGGTGACCCTTGTTCATCCTAATGCCACAATTGGGCGATGCGTAGAAATTGGTGAGGGCACCGTCGTAATGGCTGGTGCCGTGGTTAATTCCGATACCGTTATCGGCAAGGGTGTGATTGTGAACACTTGTGCTTCGGTTGATCACGACTGTCGAATAGCCAATTACGTTCATGTATCCGTGGGGGCACATGTTGCGGGCACTGTGGATATCCATGAGCGCACGTGGCTCGGAATCGGGAGCTGCGTGACCAACAATGTGTCCATCTGTTCGGACTGTATGGTAGGTGCAGGAGCCGTCGTTGTGCGCGATATAGATGTATCCGGGACTTATGTAGGCATTCCGGCCAGGTTTTCACACGTTAATGAAAACTGGCCTTCTGCTGGACTAACTTCTCGGCAAAAGCCGACGCTCCTAGAATGACGGGCTGTTCGGGGGCTGTAAAAACAATCACAAGACCCGAGGGATACCTTCATTAGCAGACGACCCACTATCTTTTCTTGTATAGCGAAAACAATGACGTCGAAATGCAGCTAAACTCTTAAATTTTTTTGACATACGTTAAGTTTTAGATTCAATTGTTTAAGAAGCAATCGGATTAAAATCACCTAGTTTGTCAAACATTAGGCGTAGCTGAGCGCGTCCTGCCCAAGGACACCAAGCAGCTGCTGGCCAACTACAAGGACGTGCCCCAGAACCTGATCGAGGCCATCGTGGACGCCAACCGCACCCGCAAGTACTTCGTGGCCGACGAGGTGCTGCAGATGGTGTGGGACCGCGTGTACGCCGGCAAGGAGAAGCCGGTCGTGGGCGTGTACCGCCTGACGATGAAGTCCAACTCCGACAACTTCCGCGCTAGCTCCATCCAGGGCGTCATGAAGCGCGTGAAGGCAAAGGGCGTGCCCGTGGTGGTCTACGAGCCCACGCTGGACGCGCCGGAGTTCTTCGGCTCCGAGGTCACGCATGACCTGGAGGCCTTCAAGGCAGGCTGCGACGTGATCGTGGCCAACCGCTGGAGCGACGAGCTCGCGGACGTGGCGGACAAGGTGTACACTAGGGATCTGTTTAAGAGGGACTAGGGGAGAGGATTCCCAGGCCCGACTCTGGACTTGCCTACAAGGCGTATTGACAAGAAAGAGGTCATATCGGCTATCGCCGATATGACCTCTTTTGGTATAAGTCTGATTCCTTTTCCAGCTGGTGGGCGACGCGTTATATATAGCACGTTAAGCGACGAACACCATTTTCCCTGCTTTTAGCCTTGGGCACCAAGAACGGGACGTCGCCCGTACTGCAATCGTCTGCGTCGGGCCTCTTAATCCAGCCCGACAGGCTTTCGAAGTCGTGGCTCAGCCTGTGTGTCAACTCCGCGTGGGTCGTCTCAGACATTTTGCAAAGCTCCGCGCTCGCATTGGTGACGACGAGGTTGATGTACATGGCGGAGCAAGAGTGTGAAAGGAGGGGTATCCTGATATGTCGGAGCTGGAAGAGACGGATGAGCTGAACAAGAATACGGAGCTTCAGAGTTGTCCGCACGGGTTGTTAGGCTAAGCGTGGATGTTGACTTTGTTTGTATTCGACGTCTTAGCCTTCGATGTGAAAGAAGAAGTCTATGCACCGTTTATCCAGCCGGTCTGTTCTCCCTATGATTCGTCTTTTCCGTGGTTTTAAAGAACAAAAGTGGGCTGAGCAGTTTTTGCGTGGCGATATATACATGAATACCCTAGGGTATTTTTGGAATGAGGGAAACGTGGAGCAGCAGGACTTTCTTGAAGGGGCCTGCGCGTCTTTTGACCCCCATATCATGCGGGGCTTTCCTAAAGATTTACTCGATGTCCTTGCAAAAGAATCGTATGCAATACCGAGCGGCGCAGGCTACTGTAATGTGTGCTGCTTTTCGTGCGTCCTCATTAAGCAAGTAGATACGAGAGTCGACTTAATTGAATTGCCCGATCCGGGCCTTGACCTTGGTTCATGGATTGTGGTTATTGACAATCCCTGTGAACTTATATGTAGG
>CANNOC010000044.1 GCA_947507155.1 uncultured Collinsella sp.
AACCCGCGACCCCAACCTTGGCAAGGTTGTGCTCTACCAACTGAGCCATGTCCGCATATGTAAAACAAAACGGGCGCCGGAGCGCCCGGATGTTGCCTGGAGGCGAAGCCCGGATTCGAACCGGGGGTAAAGGCTTTGCAGGCCTCTGCCTTACCACTTGGCCACTTCGCCGAAAAAGGACCGCCTAAACGGTCCGGAAATGCAATGGAGCGGACAACGGGGCTCGAACCCGCGACCCCAACCTTGGCAAGGTTGTGCTCTACCAACTGAGCCATGTCCGCTTGCGGGTTATTAATTTACGCGAGTTATCCAAAAGACGCAAGTACTTTTTTCAAAAAAGTTGCCGGCCGCGTGTTCTTGGTGGCTAAACGCGCTAAAGCGATTGGCTAGGCACGCGATTCCAGTGCTCCGCTAAATAGCTTCACCATCTGCACGCGCGTGCCGGTGCCGTCTGTGCGACGAGCAACCTCCACGTTATCGACAAGCATACGCATAAGCTTGATACCACGGCCGCGTTCCTCAGATGCGACCGGTTCGCTCGCTCCATCGATAGAATAGCCGGCACCCCGATCAAGCACCTCAACGACGACGCGATCGCCATAGGCCTGAACCGTCAGGACGCACCCGATACCGCCCGCATGGTCATAGGCATTACCCAGCGCCTCCCCCGACGCCAACGCGACATCGTAGCGCTCGTCGCGGCGCAACGGAAGCGATTCAAGGAGTTC
The DNA here is from genome assembly GCA_947507155.1 of uncultured Collinsella sp. Taxonomy (GTDB): domain Bacteria; phylum Actinomycetota; class Coriobacteriia; order Coriobacteriales; family Coriobacteriaceae; genus Collinsella. Next base: position 729 of record CANNOC010000044.1, read on the forward strand.
GGCGATGCGATGTCGATAGTATGGAAGATTCTCGATACCCTGTCGGACCTCGACGCTCTTGCTCCATCGTGGCAACTCTCCCACCGGAATAGCGGGAATCGACTCACGCGCCGGACCCGCAACATGAAGGATGTCGACAAGTCGGGCAATCTCCAAAAAGCGAATGACCTCATCGGAGGCGTTAACGAGCGAAAGCAGGCCCTCTCGCCTCATGAGCTCTCTGGCACGTGTAAGCAAAAACGCCAAACCCGTCGAGTCGATAAAGCCCACGGCCTGGCAATTGATGACAACGCGACGCACGCCCCGGTCGATCAGATTATCCAACCGTGGACGCAGCACGGACACCGAGGCGATGTCGACATCGCCCGGTGGCGTCAAAACCGCTATGTCATTCCACTCATTCATACGACCATGGTTCCCCAAAAGAGCTCGCTCGATGCATACATATCTGCAGCTGCGCAGATTTTGCCCGTCAAGTATCGCGGTCTACGATCGACCCCGTAAAAACTCAAGGGAAACCAGCGCAATGTCATCGTCCAGCGCCGACTCGGTAAAGCGGTCAAGCTCTCCCAAGACCTTACCGCAGATTCCCGATACACCCTCACCCGAGACAGAGAGCAAAAGGTCACGAAGGCGCTGCTCGCCAAAGAAAGCACCCGAGCGATCACGTGCTTCGATTGCTCCGTCGGTATACATGAATAGCATGTCACCAGGAGCGAACGTAAACACGCCTGTCTCGTACACCATGCTCTCAAAGGCACCGATCACGCCCGATTGGCACCCAAGGAGCTCCACTTCTCCCCCTCGGGTTTCTCCGCCGCCAAGCGGCGTCGACGACGGTCTAATGACCATAGTGGGAGGATGTCCCGCAGAGCAGTAGGTAGCGCGACCCGCTTTAAGATCAATCTTGGCGATAAACGCCGTCACGAACGTCTCGACCCTCGAAAAGCCCATGAGCATGCTATTGAGCGAGCGGGCCATACGGGCGGGCCCAGCACCCTCCCAGGCATAGGCCGTCAGCGCCGTCTTGACGAGCGCTGACATCGACGCCGCCTCGATTCCTTTGCCGGATACATCGCCCAAAATCATAACGGCGCAATCGTCGGGAAGACGGACAAGAGTATAGAAGTCGCCGCCAACCAACGCCGAATTCGTTGCCGAAAGGTATACCGAATCGGTCGCGATACCCGGAACGTCACCAAGCGAATTTCTCATGCCAATCTGGAGGGTCTGAGCGATATGGCGCTCCTCGCGCTTTTGAGATTCGCCCTCGTAGATCAGTTCAAAGTCATGCGCCAAGTGCACCAAGTAGTCATATTCAAGGTCATCAATCGGCTCTTGACTACCGTCACGAAGCAGAAGCGCGCGCGTCGTCGGGCCTTTCGCAACAGAAGCAGGAACGATCGCGTCGTTGCCGTGCTTGCCATCACCCTCAGAGCGCGGGCGCCCCGCCTCAATGCCGGTGTCGACGTAGAGACCCTGGCAAGGCAGACCATGCGCCCTAAGCCAGCCTCCCATAGGCATCGATTCGTCAACGCGAGTTATACGGACGTGTTTAAGATCCTCGGCACTCGTGCCGCCCAAAACAGATGTCTCAAAGCCATCAGAGCCAACCCCCAAACGTGCCGCTGGCGCCGTCGTGGAAAAGAAAAGCTTCTCGGGATCGTCCGGCAAAGCAACGCGACTGCCGCCTTCAAAATTTATGACATAGGAGCCCAGGCTGGCGTCATACTCAACAGGGCAAAAATGACAGTTGAGCATATTGCAAATCTCGGACGATACCGCCTGGGTAGCCGCGGCGGAATCGTCTAGAAAGGTAAACAACTCATCACGTAAGACATTGAGTGAGCGGCCGAGCTCCGCCGTGCGGCGCGAACGTAAGCTCGACGCCATGCCGACCAGCTGAATAGACAGGTAATCGCAAATGACCTCGAGTACATTAACGTCATAGGCGAGCGGTGCCTGAGGGCGCTTCCAACCAACTTCCAGCACGCCAAGGATCTGCGTACCGTAAAAAACGGGAAGACAGATCTCGCTGCGGTACGGAGGCATATCCTGCACGCGCAACAGGTGCTTAGAACGATTGTCCAGGTCCATGAACATACCGGAAGCAGCCCTATCACCCTCAAGGTCCTGTTGAATCGACAAGCGACAGGCACGCGACTCGCGAAGAACATACGTCGGAATGCCAGCGCCATACGGCAAAAACTCGGGCAGGTAGCTGTCGTGCAGCTCCTTGGAGACACCGCGAAGCTTAAAACCGCCGCTCTCAGAAAAATAGATAGCGGCACCCGAAGCATCGAGCGTTCCTACAAGCTGGTTCAAAACGGTATCTAACAAACTGGGCAGCTCATCGGAGCCCACCGTGCTCATAATGACCGACAATGTACCCGAGAGACGCTTATTCGCCACTCTAAGCTCCGAAAGCGCACGCTTGAGCTGACGGTCGTGCGAATACTGTTCTTCGATGCTATGGAGTGCCACCAGAACGCGCGGCGCACGGCGGCCAAAGATTCGAGGCGGCGTAACCGAGCCTGCACAAACCAGGACGGGAATAAACGATCCGTCACTTAACTTGAGCATCAACTCGCTCTTTGTTCCATTGGTCTCAAAAGGAAGCCGATGCTCTGTCGCGCGTTCAAAAGCCGACGAGTACAAGAGGTCTTTAACGTCCCCGTTGATCACATCGGAACGCTCCTCGCACATCAAGTCGAGCAAGCGATTATTTACATGCAAAATGTTTCCGTCGAGCTCGCAGATAATGACAGCATCGCTCGTGATCTCGACCAATTGGGCAACGTCCGCCCACTCATTGCGCTCAAGCGTTTCCATCGTGAACCTCACCGTCTATCGGTAACAAAAAAGCCTCCGAAGAGGCTTCTCAAAAGCGATGGTGTCGGAGGCGGGACTTGAACCCGCATGACCAAAAAACGGTCACTAGCACCTCAAGCTAGCGCGTCTGCCAATTCCGCCACTCCGACATGCTATGTTGTTGATTCGCGGTTCGCTTTGTTGAACCCGCGCGTTCAACGAGGAAGATAATAACCTATGATTCGAGAACTGTGCAAGCACTTTTTTGAAAAAAGTTTACGAATTTGTAAATGCGCAGGTAGACTGACCTGTTCGGGCAGGAATGAGGTTGCTTTCCAACGCGTCCTCGGGCATGCGGCATTATTTTGATCCGCGCTTCGCGCTACAAAATAATGCCGCCCCCTGCGGAATGCGTTGGAAAGCAACCTCATTCCTGCCCTAGGGGCACGTACTCCAGGCACCGTTCTCAAACATGTTTTGAGGGCTGATGCAAATTTAGTGGCTCGGCTTTGCCGAGCCCTTATATGGGGAGGCCGGAGCCAAGGCTCCGGCCTCACACAATTCCCTATCAGATTAAGCGAGCGATCAGGGAATCGCACTCCCCCTGCCGAGTTAACGTAGGGCCCGCCCTGGTGTTACTTTTCAGAACACTCCGCAGGACGCAAGAAACCCCCGCCGCACGAAGTGTGAACTGCCTCCCATTTCTTGGACATGAGAAATGGGAGGCTTTTTATGCGT
>CANNOC010000045.1 GCA_947507155.1 uncultured Collinsella sp.
AGCTCAAGCTCGGCGAATCCACTACCTACGCCATCCTCTTCGGTGCTCTCTAGCCGGCAGATAGGGATGTTCCTTTTCTCTGCCGGCTGGGGACACTCCTTGGCGCGCCAGAGCCGGTCGCCCGGGGATGGAGGGGCCATTTTGGCCCTTGGCGGTCACCCGAGGTAAACCTTTACCGCCCGCCTATATTTGCCGAAATTACACTTGACGGCGGGGTACAATAAACCCGCATGCGGATTTCCGTTGCGGGCGCTTCCCATCGCCGGGGCGTGCCCGGGAGCATCCGGCATGCGGCCTTTGCGGCGCTCGGTCATGTGCAAGACGGGCGGTCGGGTCTGTGGGGCGCATCAGCTGTCCCTCGCCTCGGCATGTCTTCTCTCCACGCCACGTACCTGCTGCTGAGCCTGCCTGCCAGATGATTGGAAGCAACAGCGTAAATCCCATCACGCCAACATCCCGGCGATCGCCGGGGCCTGTATACCTATATGAGAGGAGAGGGGTATATGGCGCGTAAGTTTAAGTCTATGGACGGCAACGAGGCGGCCGCATATGTTTCGTATGCGTACACCGAGGTAGCGGGAATCTATCCCATTACGCCGTCCAGCCCGATGGCCGACCATGTCGACCAGTGGGCGGCCCAGGGTCGCAAGAACATCTTCGGCACCCCGGTCAAGGTCGTCGAGATGGAGTCCGAGGCAGGTGCAGCCGGTACCGTTCACGGTTCGCTGGGTGCCGGTGCTCTGACCACCACCTACACGGCTTCTCAGGGTCTGCTCCTGATGATCCCGAACATGTACAAGATCGCGGGCGAGCAGCTCCCGGGCGTCTTCCACGTCTCCGCGCGTTGCGTCGCTTCCCACGCCCTGAACATTTTTGGCGATCACTCCGACGTCATGGCCTGTCGTCAGACCGGCTTCGCCATGCTCGCCGAGGGCAACGTCCAGGAGGTCATGGACCTCTCGCCGGTGGCTCACCTTGCCGCCATCGAGGGTAAGACCCCGTTCCTTAACTTCTTCGACGGCTTCCGCACCAGCCACGAGATCCAGAAGGTCGCCATGTGGGACTACAAGGATCTGGCCGAGATGTGCGACATGGACGCCGTCCAGGCTTTCCGCGATCACGCGCTCAACCCTGAGCACCCGCACACCCGCGGCAGCCACGAGAACGGCGACATCTTCTTCCAGAACCGCGAGGCCTGCAACAAGGTCTACGACGAGCTTCCCGCCGTCGTCGAGGGCTACATGAAGAAGATCAACGAGAAGCTCGGCACCGATTACGGCCTGTTCAACTACTACGGCGCTCCCGATGCTGATCGCGTCGTCGTGTGCATGGGCTCCTTCTGCGACGTGCTTGAGGAAGTCATCGACTACCTCAACGCTCACGGCGAGAAGGTCGGCCTGGTCAAGGTTCGCCTGTTCCGTCCGTTCTCCATCAAGCACTTCGTCGACGTTCTCCCCGAGACCGTCCAGAAGATCGCCGTCATGGACCGTACCAAGGAGCCGGGTTCTATCGGCGAGCCGCTCTACCAGGACGTCGTCTCCGCTCTCTACGAGGCCGGCAAGACGGGCATCAAGGTTGTCGGCGGCCGTTATGGCCTGGGCAGCAAGGACACGCCTCCCGCGTCCGCGTTCGCTGTCTTCGAGGAGCTCAAGAAGGACGAGCCCAAGCGCGAGTTCACCATCGGCATTGTCGATGACGTGACCAACCTGAGCCTGCCCGAGGCCGAGGATGCGCCCAACACCGCAGCCCCCGGCACCATCGAGTGCAAGTTCTGGGGTCTGGGTGGCGACGGTACCGTCGGCGCCAACAAGAACTCGATCAAGATCATCGGCGACCACACCGACAAGTACGTCCAGGCCTACTTCCAGTACGACTCCAAGAAGACCGGCGGCGTCACCGTCTCGCACCTGCGCTTTGGTGATTCCCCGATCCGTTCGCCGTACTACGTGACCAAGGCCGATTTTGTCGCCTGCCATAACCCCAGCTACATCGTTAAGGGCTTCAAGATGGTCCGCGACGTCAAGCCGGGCGGCACCTTCCTGGTCAACTGCCAGTGGAGCGACGAGGAGTTCGCCGAGCACATGCCCGCCGTGGCCAAGCGCTACATCGCGAACAACAACGTCAACGTCTACCTGATCGACGCTATCGACCTGGCGGCCAAGGTCGGCATGGGCAAGCGCACCAACACGGTGCTCCAGTCCGCCTTCTTCGCGCTGGCCAAGGTCCTGCCCGCCGAGGACGCCCTGCAGTACATGAAGGACGCGGCTACCAAGTCCTACATGAAGAAGGGCCAGGCCATCGTCGACGCCAACCACAAGGCCATCGATGCCGGCGCTACCGCTTTCCGTAAGTTCGAGGTTCCGGCCGACTGGGCTACCGCCGAGGATGCCGCTCCCGTCGAGCTCTCCGAGGAGACCAAGTCCGCTATCGCCCAGCAGGTCAAGAACCTGCTCGAGCCCATCGATCGCATGGACGGCGACAGCCTGCCCGTTTCCGCCTTCGTCGATTGCGCCGACGGCCAGTTTGAGCTGGGCGCCTCCGCATACGAGAAGCGCGGCGTCGCCGTGGTCGTTCCCCACTGGGACGAGACCAAGTGCATCCAGTGCAACCAGTGCGCCTATGTGTGCCCGCATGCCACCATCCGTCCGTTCGCGATGACCGAGGACGAGGCTGCTGCCGCGCCCGAGGCTACCCGCACGCTCGACGCCATGGGCCCCAAGGCCAAGGGCATGAAGTTCACCATGGCTGTGTCCCCGCTCGACTGCATGGGTTGCACCAACTGCGTCAAGGTCTGCCCCAAGGGCGCCCTCGAGATGGTTCCCACCGAGCAGGAGATGGACCAGCAGCCCGTTTGGGACTACATGGTCGAGAACGTCTCCGAGAAGAAGGAGCTCATCGCGGCCAACGTTAAGGGCAGCCAGTTTAAGCAGCCCTACCTGGAGTTCTCCGGCTCCTGCGCCGGCTGCGCCGAGACCGCCTATGCACGTCTGGTGACCCAGGTCGCCGGCGACCGCATGTTCATCTCCAACGCCACCGGCTGCTCCTCCATTTGGGGCAACCCCGCTGCCACCGCTCCGTATTGCAAGGACAAGGACGGTCACGGCCCGGCGTGGAACAACTCCCTGTTCGAGGACAATGCCGAGCACGGTCTGGGCATGGCCGTTGGCTATGAGGCCGTTCAGAAGAAGCTGATCGCCGCTACCCAGGACATCATCGCTGCCGATGGTCCGTCCGATGAGCTCAAGGCCGCCGGCCAGGCTTGGATCGACTCCGTCAACGACGCCGAGGCCTCCAAGACCGCTGCCGCTGCCTACGTTGCCGAGCTCGAGAAGTGCGGCTGCGACGCTTCCAAGGCGATCCTCGCCGACAAGGCTTACCTCACCAAGAAGTCTTTCTGGATCTTCGGCGGCGACGGCTGGGCCTACGACATCGGCTTCGGTGGCCTGGACCACGTCTTGGCTTCTGGCCACAACGTCAACGTCTTCGTCTTCGACACCGAGGTCTACTCCAACACTGGTGGTCAGGCCTCCAAGGCCTCGAACCTGGGCCAGGTCGCTCAGTTCGCCGCTGCCGGTAAGGTGACCAAGAAGAAGTCCCTGGCCGAGATCGCCATGAGCTACGGCTACGTCTACGTGGCGCAGGTCGCCATGGGCGCCAACCCGGCTCAGACCCTCAAGGCCATTCACGAGGCCGAGGCCTACGACGGCCCGTCCCTCATCATCGGCTACAGCCCCTGCGAGATGCACTCCATCAAGAAGGGTGGCATGCAGAACTGCCAGGCCGAGATGAAGAAGGCTGTCGAGTGCGGTTACTGGAACCTCTTCCGCTTCAACCCCGAGGCTGCTGCCGGCAAGAAGTTCTCGCTCGATTCCAAGGAGCCCGCGGGCGGTTATCAGGAGTTCCTGATGAACGAGGCCCGTTACGCTTCGCTGACGCGTTCCTTCCCCGAGCGCGCCGAGGAGCTCTTCAAGGAGAACGAGCAGGCCGCTATGGACCGCTACGCTCACCTGCTGAAGCTCAAGACGGTGTACAACGAGGCCTAGGTCTCCCACCGCAGGATCTGAGGGCTAACCTTCGCGGACGTCCTCGGACATGAAAGAACCCCCGCTGCGCACTGAACTGCACCCCAAAACTTGGACGGCTTAAATAAAAGCTACGCCGCAAGGGAC
>CANNOC010000046.1 GCA_947507155.1 uncultured Collinsella sp.
TCGTGTTTTGTTTTTGTTGTTTCTCTTTTGGTTTTTTTGCTTCTTTTTGTTTATCCATGTATGCTCATTAAAAGGCAGAACTTTCTTTTCCATGTATTCGTCAATATCGTAACTAAGCGGAATATCTTCGGTATCTTCCCTCTCGGCATCAGCAACCGGGCTCCCTTTCTTATCGACCACAATTGACCCATCAAGGTTAAACAGGGGTTCGCAGACGCCAACCCTGTTGTAGCCAAAATCAGCAGCATCGCAAACCAGAGAACGTACATGAATGGCATTGCCGCTTTCTGAAGAAGACGAGTAGTCTTTCGTCTCAAAATCCGAGAACGCCTCAAGAACCAAATCACGACAGAATTTGGTTATGTCATTCCTCTTTTTACCAATGGGTCTATTTCTTGGCACGCAACAACCCGAGGCATCAATCAACTGCACTTTTCCTGCTCGTTTTTCAGGCTTGCCTTTATTGATGACCCATAAAAATGTTACTAACCCTGTGTTGTAGAAAGCGTCTCCACTCAAACGAATAATCGCATCGAGCCAATCGTTTTCAAGAATATAGGAACGAATCTTGTCTTCGCCACTTTCAGGTTTTCCTTTATAAAGAGGCGATGCGTCTTGGACAATCACCATTACGCCTTCGTCCTTTAGCTTTGCGATTCCGTTAAGCATAAAGAGCATCTGGCCATCGCCACGAGCGGGAAGTCCGACATGGAATCGGCTTCCAGTAAGCTTGGCTTCTTTTCTGACGGCGGTTTCTTCAAGCTTCCAGTCGCCTCCAAAAGGCGGATTCGAAATACAGTAGTCAAATTTATAATCCGCGAATTTGTCTGATGATAGGGTGTCTCCAAACCGCATATTCGCATCGTCTTCTCCACGAATTAGCGCGGATGCCTTGGCGATGCCAAAGGTGAAAGGATTGAACTCCTGGCCGAAGCAAGTCACACGAGCGTCATCGTCAAGCTGGCGCAAACGCTCCTCGGTGCAGCTGAGCATCTGGGAAGTGCCCATGGTCTGATCGTATACGGTCTTGGAGATGCGATCGCCGTCGAAGACATGGGGGTCGGCGGCAATCAGCAAATCGGTCATGAGATAGACGATGTCGCGGCTTGTGAAGTGGGCTCCGGCATCCTCGTCATAGGATTCGGAGAACCGCTGGATAAGATTTTCGAAGATGTAGCCCATGTCAACGGGCTTGATCTTCTCAGGAGACATGTCGGCGCGCTCCGCGCAGAAGTCGCTCACCACCTGGTACAGCAAAGGTGCATCAGGATCGCTCAGGCGCTCAATCTGGCGGAAGAAATCCATGCGCGCCAAAATGTCTTGCACGTTTTCGGAAAAACCGTTGAGGTAGTCCTTGAAGTTGTCCTCGATGTTGGCGGGGTCGGCCTTGAGCGTCTCGAAGGTGAACTTGGATGTGTTGTAGAAGGGGTAACCGGATGCCTCTCGGAGGAAACCGTCCTTGACGGCAAAGTTCTTGTACTCCTCTGCGGCTTCCACGACCTTCCCGTGCGTTGGCAGCAGGCAGTCGTGAAAACGTTTAATGACCGTCATGGGCAAGATGACGAGGCCGTACTCGTGGGGCTTGTAGGGACCGCGCAACGTGTCCGCAACGTTCCAGGGTAGCGTCCCGAAAGTTGGTGTATCAACCCGTTTCTGGAGGGCGGGCGAAGCCCGCCCGAGGAAAACGGGCATCGTCTAGAATCGTCAATCACCACAAAATCCGATTCGAAGGAAGGCGATGCCCGCTATGGACACTGTACTATTCAACGACCCCGAAGTGAAGGGGCTCGCGCTCGCGATCCTGGAGGAGTGCGTCGACCTGCGCGAGTTCGGGCGCAGGATGCTCGAGCTCGTGGCGAACGCCGCGATGTCGGCGAGGGCCGACGAGGAATGCGGGGCGGCCTACGGCGAGCGCAGCCCCGAGCGGACGAACTCCCGCAACGGCTACCGCGAGCGGGGCCTGGCCACCTCCGTCGGCGACGTGACGCTCAGGATCCCGAAGCTGCGCTCCGGCTCGTTCTTCCCCGACGACCTCATCGAACGCTACTGCCGCGTGGACCGCGCTCTGGTCGCGGCGGTGGCCGAGATGCACGTCATGGGGGGTGTCCACGCGCAAGGTGGAGGCCGTCGCCGGCGAGCTCGGCGTGTCGTCGATGTCGAAGTCGCAGGTGTCGCGCTTGTGCGAGGTCCTCGACGCCGAGGTCGCCGCGTTCCGCCGCCAGCGCTTCGACGGCGTGCGCTTCGCGTACCTCTGGCTCGACGCAACCTACGTGAAGTGCCGCGTGGAGGGCCGCTCGGTGTCCCAGGCGGTCGTGACCGCCATCGGGCTCGACGACACGGGCCACAAGCGCTTCCTGGGCGTGGACTGCGTCGACACGGAGAGCCGCGCGGGCTGGAGGGCGTTCCTGTCCGACCTGCGCGCACGCGGCGTCGAGGGCGTGAGGCTCGTCGTCTCGGACGCGCACGAGGGGCTCAGGGCGGCGGCGGCCGAGACCTTCCAGGGCGCCGCCTGGCAGCGCTGCGTGACGCACCTCATGCGCAACGTGGCGGGGCGCATCTGCAAGAGGGAGGACCAGCGCCGCGCCCGCGAGGCCATGAAGGCCGTCTTCGCCCAGAAGAGCCCGATCCTGGTGAGGGCGTGCTACCAGCAGGCGACCGAGGAGATCCTGAAGCTCTCCAAGGGCGCCGGCGAGGCCCTGCTGGAGGCCGAGGAGTCGGCGCTGGCCTACCTGGCGTTCCCGGCGTCGCACAGGATCAGGATCCGCACCAACAACGTCCAGGAGAGGGCCAACCGCGAGATCAAGCGCCGCGCCAACGTCGTGCAGGGGTTCCCCTCGCGCGAGTCGCTGATACGCCTGGTGGGCGCGGCGCTGATCGAGGCCGACGAGGAGTGGTCGGTGCGCTGCGTCATCTCCAGGCCCTCGCTCGCCCACGCCTGGAAGGCGCCCGAGCGCCCCGCCCCGACGGAGGAGGAGGTGCGCGCCGCCCGGGAGGCGGCCCGCAGGATCATCGGAAGCGCGATTGACCCGAAGGGGGACGAAGGCTAAGATTCACCGAGCAAGGGTGCCGGCGATTCCAGGCGACGACCCTTGATACACCATGATTCGGGACGCGACCCGTTCCAGATGAGCGCCGCCTTTTCCTGAATGTTTACGCCGACTTTCTTAATCAATTCATCGCTGTTCATAACAGCCCCTGTTCTGGTGGATTTTAGCGAGCTTTCGCTATTTCTGGTTTTGATGCATTTCTTCCGCGCGCTTCTGAAGCGCGGCGAAGGTATCGGAGTCGATGAGCACAAGATGCTCGGCACCGTTCTTGGTGAGGTAGATCGGCTCCTTGGTTTCCTTGGCAAGCCTGGAGAGCTCGCCGACCTTACGCTGAAGCTCTGTTACGGGACGAATTATGGCCATGATGTGCACCTTTCAGCCATTTTATGCATGGTCATATTTTACATAGAATTCCATGTAAACGCATTAGCTTGTTGCCAAGGGACGTTAAGCCCGGTTATTAGGGGCGCGGGAGATCCCCCGCATAGCCTGCATCAGCGCGGCAAGTTGCGGCGAAAGACGGCCCGTTAAACCGGGCTTGTCCGACGCCAAGGGCTACTTGCTGGATTCACTATCTAAACAATCGTTAGTCGAATTAGCAACACAAGTAGCCAACTTGCCTATTTTTCAGGCATTCAGATGGTTGGATCTGAGCTATCCCGAATTCGTCCAGCACAATTTTTCATACCTGAAAACGAAAAGGGAAAGTATCTTGGAACAGCAATAATCGGCGAACAGTCAATCGGGTTATCCCCAAAACTCAACGCAATTATCGGCGGGCGTGGCAGCGGCAAATCCGCTCTACTTGACAGGATTGCACTCTCGCTGGACAACGCCAGATTTGAGGATCCGGTTGATGAAGAAAGGATTGAGTTTCTGAGGACCGAAATCCCCGCCGTTACTTCATTATCGGGTACGAGCCTGTCTGACGGCTCCTTCCGCTTTGACTATTTCGATCAGAGCTATGTCTCTTCGCTGTTTCAAAACAAAGGTGAAGCTTTCAATAAGAAATTGAAGCTCTACTTCGGCTCAGCGTTTGATCAAGT
>CANNOC010000047.1 GCA_947507155.1 uncultured Collinsella sp.
GGCCCGTGGGTTATACCCTAAGAGCAAACCACCCTTTTTAAGGGTGGTTCTGATTCACGTCACCTTGCTTGCGTGTACGGGTTTTCGCTGACTTATGCCCAACAAGGGCGGTTGTATTATTTTCGGCGCTCATTGGGGACAGACTTAAATGAGTACCCAATGAGTGGGTTAAAGGTTGCGGGTTCTTTACGGGAATGTAGTGTGGGCTGCGGAAACGTGGTTCTTTCCGTACAATAGTTCAACTCGTGTAAAAGCAGGGAAGGGACATTCATGGCAGACATGATCGAGATCAAGCATCTCAACAAGTACTTTGGCGACCTGCATGTGCTCAAAGATATCAATCTCACCGTCAAGCGCGGCGAGAAGCTCGTAATGATCGGGCCTTCCGGCTCGGGTAAGTCGACACTCATCCGTTGCGTCGATTATCTGGAGGAGCCTACGTCGGGCGAGGTCGTCATCGACGGTACGCCGCTCACCAAAAAGAATCACCTGGAGATGGCTCGCAAGTACAGCTCCATGGTGTTTCAGCAGTTCAACCTGTATCCCAACATGACGGTGCTGGGCAACCTGACGCTCGCGCCCATCAAGCTGCAAAAGAAGAGCAAGGAGGAGGCGACCGAGATCGCCATCGCCGCGCTCAAGCGCGTCGGCATGGCGCATAAGGCCGGCGAGTATCCGCAGAATCTCTCGGGCGGTCAGCAGCAGCGCATCGCCATCGCCCGTGCCCTGTGCACCAAGCAGCCCATCATCCTGTTTGACGAGCCGACCTCGGCGCTCGACCCCGAAATGGTCCAGGAAGTTCTGGACGTTATGATTGAGCTCGCGCAGGAGGACATCACCATGATCTGCGTGACGCACGAGATGGGCTTTGCGCGCCAGGTGGCCGACCGCGTCATCTTTATGGAGGACGGCCGCATTCTGGAGGAGGGCACGCCCGAGCACTTCTTCGATAACCCCGAGAACCCGCGCTGCCGCGAGTTCCTGTCCAAGATTTTGCACTAGGCGCGGTGATGGACATGACGGATATGACGAGGGCGGCCGTGTCGCGCCGTCGCTTTTTGCAGCTGGCTGGCGCCGGCATGCTTGCGCTGACGGGGACCGCGCTTGCCGGTTGCGGCCACTCCACCAGCGGCGAGGGCTCTGACAAGGGGTCCAAGCTTGCGGCCATCAAGTCGCGTGGCCATCTGAATGCCGGCGTTAAGAAGGACGTTCCCGGCTATGGCTATTACGACACCGCCAAGGGCCGCTTTGAGGGCATGGAAGTCGATTTGTGCTACCAGATCGCCGCTGCCGTCTTTGGCGTGAGCTACAAGGAGGCCCGCGCCCAGGAGCTTGTCGAGTTTACCGACGTAACGCCCAAGACGCGCGGCCCGCTGATCGATAACGGCCAACTTGACGTGGTCGCGGCGACCTACACCATCACCGACGAGCGCAAGAAGAGCTGGGATTTCTCGACGCCGTACCGCACCGACTACGTGGGACTCATGGTCAAGAAGCGTTCGGGCTTTACCTCGATTGAGGACCTGGACGGCAAGATCATCGGCGTGAGCCAGGGTGCTACCACGCAGGGCCTGATCGAGCAGATGATCAAGGACAACGGCTTTAGCTGCAAGCCCGAGTTTAGGGCCTTTAGCGGCTACCCCATCATCAAGAGTTCGCTCGACGCTGGCAATATCGACGTCTTTGCCATGGACCGCTCCACGCTGGCCGGTTACATGAACGAGACTGTTGAGCTGCTGCAGCCCGAGGTCAAGTTTGGCGAGCAAGGCTACGGCGTGGCGACCAAGAAGGGCTGCGACCTTTCGGCCGTGGTCGATCAGGTGATTTGCGATCGCCTGGCCGATGGCTGGCTCGACCAAGAGGTCAAGACCTGGGGTCTTGTATAGGCGCATCGTCCAAGGAAGGAATCAAATGCTCGAAGGATTATTTGACGCCGACCGTTGGTCGACGACATTTCAAAACATGGGGCCCTTCTGGGAGGGCTTTGGCGTGACGCTGCAAGTGGTCGTTGCCGGTCTGCTGCTGTCGCTGGTGCTGGGCACGCTGCTGGGCGTGTTCTCTACCACTCGCTCGCGCGTGCTGCGCGCCATAAGCCGCGTGTACGTGGAGTTTTACCAGAACACCCCGTTGCCCGTGCAGGTGCTCTTTATGTACATGGCCGGTCCGCAGTTTTTGCAGGCCATAACCGGTGCCGACCAGCCGGTGCGCATCGCGCCGTTCGTGCTGGGCTTCTTGGGTGTGGGCCTGTATCACGCGGCCTACATTTCGGAGGTCATCCGCACTGGTATCGAGGCGGTTCCGCGCGGTCAGATGGAGGCGGCCCAGAGCCAGGGCTTTACCCGTGCGCAGGCGTACTGGTACATCGTGCTGCCCCAGACGTTCAAGATCATTCTGCCGCCGCTGTGTAACCAGGCGCTCAACCTGGTCAAGAACACGTCGGTGCTGGCGCTTGTGGCCGGCGGCGACCTTATGTACCGTTCCGACAACTTTGTGAGTCTGTACGGTTACCTGCAGGGATACATCGTCTGCTGCCTTATGTACTTCATCATCTGCTTTCCGCTCGCCATGCTGGTGCAGTGGCTCGAGCGCCGCTCCAAGGAGCGTCCGCGCGGCGTGAGCCTGGCCGAGCTGGGGCTCGACAACGTAGAGGAGGCCTAGCGCATGGAAATCTTCAACGCGACCAACCTGCTCTACATTTGGGGCGGCTTTGTTAAGACGATCGAGATCTCGGCGCTGTCGATCTTTTTCTCGCTTATTTTTGGCACGGTGCTGGCGCTCGTTAAAAGCTATGCGCCCCGCCCGTTCCGTATTTTGGTGAGCGCCTATATCGAGCTGTTCCGTTGCACGCCGAACCTGCTGTGGATTCTGTTTATCTACTTTACGGTGCAGGGTTTGGACATTGTGATTTCGACCATCGCCTTTACGCTGTTTACCAGCGCTGTTATGGCCGAGATTGTGCGCGGCGGCCTCAACTCGATTCCGCGCGGCCAGTTTGAGGCAGCGCAGAGCCAGGGCTTCGGCTTCTTTGCCACCATGCGCTACATCATTCTGCCGCAGACGTTTAAGACGATCATTCCGGCGCTGTTTAGCCAATGCACGACCGTCATTAAGGACAGCTCGTATCTTTCGGGCATTAACGTGGCCGAGCTCATGTACACGGCAAACGTCGTGATGGCCCATGCGATCGACCTGTCGCAGGTGCTTATGCTCTACGGCCTGGTGTTTGCGATGTACTTTGTGCTCAACTTTGGTATCTCGCTGCTGGTCCGAGCGTATCAACGTCGTATCGTGGCAGCGTAGAATGTGACAAAGGGATTGTCCCTTTGTCACATAGAGAAAGGAATCGCGATGAGCGATCTGGAGAACAAGAAGAGTCCTGTGGTCATTACCATCGCGCGCGACTTTGGTGCCGAGGGCCACGAGATTGGACGCATCCTCGCCAACGAGTTGGGGATTCCGCTGTACGACAACGAGCTGCTGGTGCGCGCGTCTCTGCGCGCGGGCGAGTCGCTCGATAAGATGGCTGCCTATGACGAACGTCTGGCCGTGGAGAACATGGCGTTCCTGCCCGACCGCTACGATGCGCGCTCGTACTCGGACAAGTTGTTCCAAAAGATGAGCCAGGTGATTTTGGACCTGGGCGAGACCGAGAGCTGCATTATCGAAGGCCGTCTGTCCGATTACCTGCTGCGTAACAACCCCAACCACATTGCCGTGTTGGTGACCGCGCCCTTTGAGGACCGCGTCGAGATCGTGCGCAAGAAGCGTGGCCTTAACAAAAAGAAGGGCGCCAAGCTGGTCAAGCAGCAGCAGAAGGCGCGCGAGGCATTCTACAAGCGCTATAGCGCCGGCAAGTGGAAGATGACGAGCGGCAAAGACATCGTCGTCAACCGCGCCAAGCTGGGCCGCGAAGGCTGCAAAGACGTTATCGCCGCTGCCTACCGCTACAAAGTCGCCCAGCTCGAAGGCTAACCGACCAAAACCACCACAAAGGGAACAGTGAACTGCCTCCCATTTCTTGGACATCGGGAAATGGGAGGTTTTCCATGAG
>CANNOC010000048.1 GCA_947507155.1 uncultured Collinsella sp.
AGTTATTCTAGCGGTAGTAACTATTCTAATAATAATTCTGGTGGATCTTCTAGCAGTATTTCTTCTTCCAATAATAGTGGTGGTAAGTATGTCATTCGTCAATTAGATCAATATGATGCAGCTGGTAACTATATCGGATCTACTCATTGGTATAGCGATGGTACTTGTGATGATCCTTATGCTGCCGGTATGGGCGGATTTTAAAATATACTAATTTTAAAAATAATTATCGACCCATAGCGCAAAGAAGTGACCCCGCGATCGTAGTTGATCGCGGGGTCACGTTGTTATTAGTGGCTATGCGGGCAGTTGGCGCAGCAGCCGCTGGTGGCGCTGGTGCTGGAGCCGCCGCTTCGCTGGTCGGTGTTGTAGAAACCGCTGCCTTCGAACTTAATGCCGCTGGCCGAGAACGTCTTAGATGCCGGAGCACCGCAGCTGGGGCATACGACCTCGGGCGTCTCGGACATGGGGTGCTCAACTTCAAACACGTTGCCGCAGCTCGTGCACTTGTAATCGTAGCGCGCCATAATACTTCCTTTTCAGCACAAAGCGGGCAGATCGCTCTGCCCGCAAAAATTCAAACAGCTGTAACTGTACCCTATATCGGGGGTTTTATCACGCTTCGCCCCAGAATCTATGGGTGTTGCGCAGGAGCTTCGCAGTTTTCTCCTCGGCTGCTGCAACGTCGGCCTCTTGCGCCTGCCATGTCCAGTTGCCCGTGGCCACGCCCGGCACGTTCATACGTGCATCGTCGCCCAGCCCCAGCACGTCCTGCAGCGGCATCATAACGAGCGGAGCATCGCTGGCCAGGGCGTTGCCCATGAGCTCGCTTGCCAATGCAATGCCGCTCGGCTCGTCACCGCCAGCAAAGGTGCGCGTGCACCAGCCGGCAAGCGTCGAGGTGTCGTGCGTCGAGGTGTACAGGATCTTTCCCGGTGTGGGGTGAATTCCGCAACGAACGTCGTAGTCGCTAAACTCCAGCACGTCCATGCCGGGGAAGCCGCAGGTCGAAGCCATGGCGCGAACGCCGGGCGTCAGATAGCCCAGATCCTCGGCGATAAAGTTGAGCGGGCCCAGCTCGTCATAGGCGGTCTGGAACAGGTCCTTGCCCGGGCCTGCCAGCCAGCGGCCGTCGGCACAGGCCTTACCGGCGGGAATGCTAAAGTAGCTGTGGAAGCCCAGGAAGTGGTCCAGGCGCACGCGGTCGTAGAGCGAAAACGCACGACGCAGGCGGTCCATCCACCAGCGATAGCCGTTCTCCTTCATGCGATCCCATCGGAAGGTGGGGTTGCCCCACACCTGGCCCTCGGGCGCAAAGTTGTCGGGCGGCGCGCCCGAAATCTCAATCGCCTTGCCGGTATCGGACAGCCAGAAGTTCTCGGGCTCGCTCCACGCGTCGGCCGAATCGTCCGAGACATACATCGGGATATCGCCGATGACCTCGATGCCCTTCTTGTGCGCATAGTTCATGAGCTCGCACCAGGCAAGGTCAAAGCGATACTGCATGTACGCCTGCAGCTCGGCCTCGTCGTGGAAGCGCTTGTCATCGATCAGATACTCGTTGTAGCGCGCTACATCTGCCGGCCAATCGTGGCGCGACTCGCCCTCAAAGTACTTCTTAACGGCCATGTAGACGCAGTACTTTTCGAGCCAATCAGCGTTGCGATGTTTAAACGCCGTGTACAGCGGGTCGGCATCCTCGCCGCCGTGAGCCTTCCATGCAGCAAAGTCGGCGGCCAGCTCCTCGTGACTCTCGGGCAGCAGGTCAATATTGCCCGCAAAGGCCGAAGGCCCAGCGTAAGGGGAGCGGAAGAAGTCCGTCGGGTTGACGGGCAGGACTTGCCAGTAGCGCATGCCCATAGCGGCCAGATGGTCGATAAAGCGACGCGTGGGCGCACCGATTGTGCCGGGCTTGCCGTCATCGGTCGGCACCGAGGTGATGTGGCACACAACGCCCGCGCCATGATCGAGCGGCTCCTGCAGACGCTTCTCGGCATGGTGATAGATGATCGAAGAGCCCAGCGGGTACAGGTCGAGCGTGACGGTACCGTTGTGGATCTCGCACTCGTGACCGCTGATCACGTCGCTCGCGCATTCGCCGAGCGCCGGAATCGTCACGCGGTGCGAATTGCGCAGGCTGCGGTTGATGATAATCGTCGCGGCCTCGCCGTCATTGCCCGTGCGGGTGTAAGCCAAGACTTCGTCGTTGAGCGCAAAGGCCTTGATCTCGCCATCGACCATAAAGGGCAGCGCACGGCGCACGGCAGACGCGTTCTTAACGATGGCCAGTGTGTCGAAGTCGTGGAGTTGGTCTTTGGTCGGCAGGGTGCGGCGGTTGCCCGGATCGGTGAGGCCCTCCAGGCCGTACTCGTCGCCATAATAGATCGAGGGCACACCCGGGAAGGTCATCTGCATGAGCGTCGCCAGCCAAAAACGGCTCTTGGCCAGGCCCATCGAGTTATCGTCCAGGCGCCATTTGCTGCGCTCGCTCTCGGGCAGCTGCGACTCGTCGGGGCCACCGCCGAGCACCGAGATGATGCGCGGGCGGTCGTGGCTCGAAAGCAGATTGAGCGCGCAGGCCAGTGCCTCGCGCGGGTAGTTCTCGCGCAGGGTTTCGATATCCTCGGCTGCCTGGTAAGCGTTCTTGTAGCCCATCAAAAAGCCGATGACCATGTCGCGGAAGGGGTAGTCCATGGCAGAGTCGAGCTCAGAGCCCTGCAGATAGCGGCGCAGGTGGCCATAGCTGATCTTGTTGGAGGCGTCCTCCCAGACTTCGCCGAGCAGCAGCGCATCGGGTTTCTCGGCGAGCACGGCCTTTTTGATCTCGGCCAGGAAGTCATCGGAAAGCTCATCGGCCACGTCCAGACGCCAGCCATGGGCGCCGGCGCGCAGCCATTTTCGGATCACGCCGTCCTTGCCCAGGAGCCGCTCGCGCACCAGTTTGGAGCTCTCATTGATGGCGGGCATGTTGCCCACGCCCCACCAGCAGTCATACGAGCCGTCCTCATGGAAGTAAAACGCATCGCGCCACGGTGAATCCTCGCTCTGCCAGGCGCCCACGCCGGGATAGTTGCCGTAGCGGTTGAAATAGATCGAATCGTCGCCCGTGTGGTTGAAGACGCCGTCCAGGATGATGGAGATGCCCAGCTTCTCGGCTGCCTGGCACAGCTCGGTAAAGTCCTGCTCGGTGCCCAGGATCGGGTCGATCTTGGTGTAGTCGGCCGTGTCGTAGCGGTGGTTGCTCGCGGCCTCAAAGATGGGGTTGAGGTAGATGGCCGTAAAGCCTAGCTCGGCAATCCGGGGCAGGTCATTTTGGATACCCTTGAGCGAGCCGCCATAAAAATCCCAGGTCTTGATGGAGCCGTCTTCGGCACGCTCGTACTCGGGCGGTTCGTTCCAGTCCTCGACCATGCGGCGCTGGATTCCTTTGCGCGGTTTTTCAACTTCGGCAAGCGTACGTTCGCGCCACTTTTCGTCGCGGGCATAGCGATCGGGGAAAATCTGGTAGACCATGCCGCGCTCGTACCACTCGGGACGCATTTCGCGGTGCTTGTAGACGGTAATCTGGAAGGACGGAACCTCGGCATAGTCGTAGGTTACACCCTCGCCACCGGTGCGACCCTGCGGTGCACCCAGGCGGACCTCGGGCTGACCTTCGATATTGCAGATAAAGCTGTACCAGATAAGACAGGGCTCAGTGCACTCAAGCTCTACGGTAAATATACCGTCGCCCTCGTGCGTCATGGGATACAGTGACTCACCGATCTCATCGATCCAGGTACGCAGGGTGAGCGTCGCCTGGTTGGGGTCGGCATCCTCCAAAATCACCGATAGCGAAACGGAAGTTCCAGTGGTCACAGCGCCAAACGGAGTACGAAACTGCGGCAGACGGCTGTTGTGAATCAATCTCATAATACGGTCCAGTTCAATAGAATCACGGCCTGCGGGCCATGGGCTTTACGCACAGGATATAAGTATATCTGTTGTACACAGGCTGTATAAACAACATCCGTTTACCATCGGCGAACGGTTGTCCTAGAAAAT
>CANNOC010000049.1 GCA_947507155.1 uncultured Collinsella sp.
AAATGTTCGAGAAGAGTGTCGAGGAGCTCACCGAGCTCGGCGCCCAGATCACCACGGCCGAGATTGCTCAGCAGCCCGAGCTTTGGCGTGATACGCTCAACATCTATCGCGAGAACAAGGAGGCCATCGAGGCCTTCCTGGCCGAGGCTCGCGCCATGGGCGAGGGTCGTCTGTCCGTTGTCTTCACCGGTGCCGGTACGTCCGACTACGTTGGCGATACCTGCGCCCCGTACCTGCGTCACGCTGGCAACACTGATCTCTACGACTTTAAGCCCATCGCCACGACCGACATCGTGAGCGCCCCGCGCGACTTCCTGCGCGCCGAGGATCCCACGCTCGTGGTTTCCTTTGCCCGCTCTGGCAACAGCCCCGAGAGCCTTGCCGCCGTTGCCGTTGCCAAGGAGCTCGTCCACAACGTCAAGTTCCTCAACATCACCTGCGCTCCCGAGGGCAAGCTCGCCGTCGAGTCCGCCGATGATCCCAACGCGCTGACGCTGCTCATCCCGCGCGCCAACGACAAGGGCTTCGCCATGACCGGTTCCTACACCTGCATGACCCTGCTCTCAACCCTTATTTTCGACACTGCCTCTGACGAGCAGAAGGCCGAGTGGGTCGAGACCATCGCCAAGATGGGCGAGGAGGTTATCGCTCGCGAGTCCGAGGTCGCCGATTACCTCGCTGGCGACTTCAACCGCGTGACCTACTTGGGTTCTGGCTCCTTCGGTGGCCTTGCCCAGGAGAGCCAGCTCAAGATCCTCGAGCTGGCTCACGGTCTGGTCGCTACTTCCTACGACACCTCCATGGGCTATCGTCATGGACCTAAGTCCTTCGTCGACGATAAGACGCTCGTCTTCGTGTTCGTCAACAACGACGCCTACACCCGTCAGTACGACATCGACATCCTCAACGAGATCGGTGGCGACGAGATCGCTCAGCACACCATCGCCGTTCAGCAGGAAGGTGCCACCGTCTATGAGGGTGAGTCCTTCACCTTTAAGGGCTACGAGGCGCTTCCTGAGGGCTACCTCGCTCTGCCGTTCGTGATGTTTGCCCAGGCCATCAGCCTGCTCAACTCCGTGCGCGTGGGCAACACGCCCGATACGCCGAGCCCCACCGGCACGGTCAACCGCGTGGTCAAGGGCGTGACGATTCACCCCTTCACCGCTTAATCGCGTCCCTCTGTAAGGGCGCCCGTCCGCTCATAACGGCGGGCGGGCGCTTTTTGTTTTTACATGGACCGGGTATAAGTATCATCACGGTCAACTGCTTCAAGAAGCAAGGAGTGCATATGAGCACATACGCAATTAAGGCTGACAAGTTCTTCTTGCCGGCAGGCCCGCAGCTGGGCGGCTATCTTATGGTCGAGGATGGCGTCTTTGGCGCCTGGCAGGCCGACGAGCCCTCTTGCGAGATCAAGGACTACACGGGGTCGTGGATCGCACCGGGTATGGTCGATACTCACATCCATGGCTTCTACAACCACTCAACTACCGATAATGATCCCGTGGGCATCGATATCAGCTCGACCGAGCTCGCCCGTCGCGGTACCACCAGCTGGCTGCCCACGACGTTCACCGATGGCGTCGAGCAGATCAAGGATGCCTGCGCCGCCATCGCCCAGGCTGACGAGGGCCGCGGCCCCGACTTCTGCGGTGCTCGCATTCAGGGCATCTACCTGGAGGGCCCCTTCTTTACCATGAAGCACGTGGGCGCGCAGAACCCCGCTTACCTGATTGACCCCTCCGAGGAGGTTTTCGACCAGTGGCAGGAGGCTGCGGGCGGTCGCATCGTCAAGAGCGCCATGGCCGCCGAGCGCGACGGTGCCGCTGCTTATGCGGCTGCTCTGAACGCCAAGGGCGTGGTGACCAGCATCGGTCACTCCGACGCCACCTACGATGAGTGCATCGCCGCCATCAACGCCGGTGCCAGCTGCTTTACGCATACCTATAACGGCCAGCGCGGGCTGCATCACCGTGAGCCCGGTGTCGTGGGCGCTGCCATGTCCACGCCCGAGACCTACGCCGAGATCATCTGTGACGGCAAGCACGTAAACCCTGCCGCCATCAAGGCGCTGCTGCAGGCAAAGGGCTGGCAGCACACGGTGCTCATCACCGACTGCCTGGGTTGCGGCGGCATGCCCGAGGGCAGCTACACCAGTGGTGGCATGGACGTCATCATGAAGGACAACCTGTGCTGGCTCGCCGACGGCAAGAGCATTGCCGGCTCGGTGCTCACGCTTGCCCAGGGCGTCAAGAACATCGTCGACTGGGGCATCGCCAGCGCCGATATCGCCATTCGCATGGCAACCGAGGTGCCGGCTCGCTCTGCGCACATCGAGGATAAGTGCGGCAGCATCATGCCGGGTCGCGACGCCGACTTTGTCGTGTTCGACCATGAGCTCACCCTCGTCGAGACGTATGTTGGCGGTCAGAGCGTCGGCAACGCCTTTACCGAGTAACGATAGAAAAAGACGGCGGGCCCGAATCTGCTCGGACCCGCCGTATGGGTTAAACGCTCAAAAGCACCTTTACAGTTACAGCTTGTTAGCGATCTTCTTTGCCGTGCGCTTGACGCCGGCCACAAGACCCCCCGCGGGATGCTCCTTCTCGTAGGCTAGACGCTTCACGCGCTTGGCGTACTCTTCGACGATGATGTCGCCGTACTCGTCTTCGATCTTGTCGAAGAAGTCGACGGCGCCCTTAATTTCTTCAGCGGTCGGGTGCCCCTTCTGGACACCGCCGGTGAGTTTGAACGGCCCCCACGTATCAAAGCCAGGGCAGCCGTAGACGCCCATAAAGATGGCCTGCCTCATGCGGCAGATGCCATCGATATCCTTGCCGTACCACTTGTTTTTGCCACCGTAGGTCATAAGACCAAACACCTTATCCTGCGGCTGCAGCACGTTCGTGAGCACGCGCGCCATATCTTTGTCGATCTCGGAGTAATAAATGCCCGTGGCGACGCCGATCAGATGGTATTCGTGCAGGTCGGGGTACTCGTTTTTACCGAGTGACTTCACGTCGAGGGTATCGATTTCGGGGTGCGCCTCGACGATGGCGTCCACGAGCTTTTTCGTATTGCCGTGGTGGCGCGAGGCATAGAGGATGATGGTTCGCATAAGAAGGCCTTTCAGCTGTAATTGCATCAATGTCTGTATGGTGCCCCGTTGCATGCCTGGGAAACCGGACGCATCGGTGAACGTGCGGGTTTGTCCTTTGGTCAGGGCCGAGACAGGTACTTGCGAGCAAAAGCAGTTGTTCGAAAGGATGGGCAATGAAATACGCTCTCTCCAACGATTCGATTTCTATCAAGGTCTCCACGGCCGGCGGCTCGTTTACCTCGATTGAGGCTGGAGGTCGCGAGTACTTGTGGCAGGGCGATCCCGCCGTGTGGTCCGGCCAGGCACCGATTTGCTTCCCGATTTGCGGAGGCTTGCGCGACAACAGCGCCATGACGTTTGCCGG
>CANNOC010000050.1 GCA_947507155.1 uncultured Collinsella sp.
CGGGCACCATACATGCAAGCGAGCGTTCAAGGGGGTCGAGGCCCCCTTTTTCGTGTACGTAATGTGATAGCGCGCTGTACGTGTTATTATTCGCAAGGCGTTGTTCCCGCAATGCCCTAAAGAGGAACCCGAGGGTTCCCACCTTTTGGCGCCAATGAGCAGCTGACTGGTCATACAACCTAGATTCCCTTCCTCATACCGAGGATGTCTATGTGTACGACCTGGTTGCAAAGAAGCGCCGGGTTATTTTTTTATGAATGGAGGTAGGGAAAATAGCTAAGTCTGATGACACCCGCATCAACGACGAGATCACCGCATCTTCGTGCCGTTTGATTGGCGTCGATGGCTCTCAGCTCGGCCTGTTCGCCATCCGCGATGCCCAGCGCGTCGCTGACGATCAGGGTCTCGACCTGGTCGAGATCGCTCCCAACGCGGAGCCGCCGGTCTGCAAGGTCATGGACTACGGTAAGTTCAAGTATCAGCAGGCCATGAAGGCTAAGGCCGCTCGTAAGAACCAGTCTAAGGTCGAGGTCAAGGAAATGAAGTTCCGACCCAAGATCGACGTTGGCGATTACGAGACCAAGAAGGGCCACGTTCTGCGTTTCCTCAAGAAGGGCGCACGCGTTAAGATCACCATCATGTTCCGCGGCCGTGAGATGGCTCACCCGGAGCAGGGTCTTAACGTTCTCGAGCGTCTCGCCGAGGATCTCAAGCCTTACGCTACGGTCGAGTCCAAGCCTAAGATGGAAGGCCGTAACATGCTTATGCTGCTCGCCCCGATTAAGGGCGCCTTTGATGAGGATAAAGCGGCAAGCGATACCAAGTAACTAGTGTTCTGTAACCGATTAAGGAGTATTTCATGCCTAAGATGAAGTCCCACAGCGGCACCAAGAAGCGTTTCCGCAAGACTGGTACCGGCAAGCTTATGCGCGCCAAGGCTTTCAAGAGCCACATCCTGAGCAAGAAGTCCACCAAGCGTAAGCGTGGCTTCCGTCAGGAGACCGAGATCGCCGCTGCCGACCGCAAGGTCATCAAGTCGCGTCTCGCCTAAGTTCGCGTTCCCGTTTTTCGTTTTACCGTCTAGGAGTTGATAGAACATGGCACGTATTAAGCGCGCTGTTGCCGCCAAGAAGAAGCGCCGTACCGTTATGCACCGTGCGAAGGGTTACTACGGTGCCGCTTCGCGTACTTACAAGCATGCTAAAGAGCAGGTCCAGCACTCCCTGCAGTATCAGTATCGTGATCGCCGCAACAAGAAGCGCGAGATCCGCTCTCTCTGGATCACCCGCATCAACGCTGCCGCTCGCCTGAACGACATCTCTTATTCTCAGTTCATGCACGGCCTGAAGGTTGCCGGTATCGAGCTCGACCGCAAGGTCCTGGCTCAGATGGCTTACGAGGACATCGAGTCCTTCAACGAGCTGGCTGCCATTGCCAAGAAGGCTCTCGAGGCTTAATTGCTTCTTGCATCTTAAAGGGGCGCTTCCAATCCGGAAGCGCCCCTTTTTGATTGATTAGGGATGTGATCGATTTGGGACGTAGCCAAACCGATCAATTCGATAGCGTCCGAGTTGCAAGAAAGAACAGGTAGCGTATGTGTCAAAGATTTTTGACACTCTAATCTGCGCGCAGCCATCCGTATGGGTTTGATTTTGGGATTACGCTTTGCTTGCCGGCTTCTGTTGTGTAGCCGCCCAATAAGAGTTGAGATGCATTCGAAGGGAACGCCATGCAGCTGCCAAAACACCTTAAACAGTATCGACTCGATGCTGGTTTGTCCCAGGAGGATCTTGCAAGGCGCATTTTTGTAACACGTCAGACCATCAGTAATTGGGAGCGCGGTAAAACGTACCCCGACATCCAGAGTCTCCTACTGCTGTCTGAACAACTGGATGTAACGATTGACGAGCTTGTTAAAGGCGACATTTCAATAATTAGAGAAAGGGTTGAACGCGATAGGGGCACGCTCTATCGCTTGGGTGCGGGGATGTTGGCTGGGCTTCTTGCGTTTACCGTCTCTATGGCCTGGCTCATGTGGCAACAAAACCACGGGTGGGGGATGGTCCAGTGCGTTCCGACGATGGTGTTGGCAGGCGTCTTTGGTGCTGGCGCAATGTGCTGCGCGCTTGCAGCGGAACATATCAAGAAGAAGAATGATTTGGTGACGTATCAAGAGATATCCGACTTCTTGGACGGAAAGAAGGCGGACAGCGAAGAGACGAGGACGGGCTGGGCTTACGAGCATCCACAGCTTGCGAATGCCATCAAGTTTGCCGCAGCGGCTCTTATTGGACTAATCGTTTTTGAACTCGTTAACGCTGCTATGTCCCATTTCTAATGGGTATACAGCCATTAATGCGGCCGAAGCTTAACCGTTGGAAAACCGAAGGGCCGCTCTAATAGGGGGGGCCGCGGCCCTGTTCTTTCTAGGCTCTCACAGAGAGGGTCCCATCCTCATTTGTGTAGGAACCGTGGAGGCCCAGATTCCCGCCACCGGGGCCCCTCCGGTCTGGCAATATATCTCCTTGCCGCGCGGCCCGGTGAGACC